>JALGZD010000084.1 GCA_025782395.1 bacterium | reverse complement strand
AGAGGTAGATCCCCCATGTGACCAGGATCGAGCCCACCACAATGCACGTGTGCCCGAACACGAGGAGCGAGACGCGCCCCGGCCGGTACCCCAGGTACACGAGCGACGCTCCGATCAGCGCAGGTATGACACCGCCGATGCCTCCGTGCCGCACGAGAATGAAGACACCGAGCGCGAACAGAGCGAGACCGAGGATAGCGCCAACAGGGTTCTTTGGCATCGATTCAACCTCCAGGAATCCAGGTTCTGCCACCACCCCAGCGCCGATCAAGCGGGTGGCTGCATACGGCAGTTATGTAGCACACGGCCTGGAAGCTTCACAGAAGAGACTGGACTCATCCACCTCCGTGATGTTTGGGGTGAGTCCCAACTCCCCACACAGCTCCTCAAGCTCCCAGCGAGTCGCCGCTCCAGAACGGAATCCATCTTCGCACACGATGACGCCGTCTCCCGTAGCGCGATGGTCAATGGGACCAAGCAATCCCTTGGAAGACTGCAACTCAAACCACGACAGACGATCTTCCCAGAAGGCGTCCGAGTACGTGGAGAAGATCAGACGGCCCCCGGGTCTGGCCACGCGCAGCGCCTCCCGCAGAAGCTCGTTCCGAGGAACCCCGAACGCGCAGATCCCATTCTGAATGCAAACCACGACGTCGAACGAGCCGTCGCCGAACGCCATGTGAAGCGCGTCCATAAGCACGAATTCGCATGGCGCGTCCGATCCAGCGAGTGTTCGAGCCAGGGACAGGCTCTCTTCTGCAACGTCGACCCCGACAACGCTCCTGGCACGTTCGGCGAGACGGATCGTTACGCGGCCCTAGCCACATCCGAGTTCGAGAACGGCATCGTCCGGCCCGACCCGCTCAAGCACGTGTAGTATCTCGCTCTCGAGATACTGCTGCACCCGAGGCGGCGCGAGTTCGTAGCATCTCTGCAAGCGCCCACCGGACAGCCGCGCTGCGTAGTAGTTCGTCATATGGCCATGTCTTGAATCACCGGAAGCCGCGCCGTGTGCGTTGCGCGGGTCAGCGAGGCGGGTCGGGTTCAGACGCTAGCTAAGCGGCTGAAGAAACTTCCTTGTAGCACCAACCGGTGTGACCAATCGGGAGCACCAACCAATGGCATCGGTCGAAATCCTAGCGGGATTCACGACGCAGTCAAGGGCTCATCCTCTTCTCCATATGTTTGATGGCGTACTCTAGAACTGTATCTCGGCCCTCCTTAGGATCCTCGACCGTCTGATGAACAACGATGTCGGGTGAGATCCCGGTCCATTCCGGGATCGTGCCGTCAGGAAGATAGTACGTCCCGGTGCTGTAGATGAACCTTGCGCCGCACGGCAGCTCGTCGGTGCGAGGCACACCGGTCACGCCCGCCGTCGTGTCGCCGATGACTGTCACGTGGCTCAGCTGCTTCATGGTAGCAACGAAGGACTGACTCGTGCTGAGGTTCCTGTGGTTTGTCAGGAGCGCAACTGGCCTATTGTGCTTCCACTTCCGGCCTGGCTTGATCCAGACAGCCTCCTTCCCATTGAATTGGCCGTCTCGGTAGTCGTAATACCCCTCCAGCGTCTTGCCCGTCAGGAATCGCGAGGCTGCGTACCGTGCGGGCGGCTCACCGCCGCCCTCGTTGCCTCGCAAATCGAACACAAGGCCGGGCGCATCCCTCAGAGCCTCAAGGGCTCTCTTCAATTCATTCGCCACAATGCCGGTGGGAATCCGGAGGACCGAGAGCTTGAAGGAATTCCAGGGTCCCCCTCCCACTCCCACTGAGACACGTGCACATAGCCGATACCGTTGCGGAGGCGGCCGTACTTGACGTACTGCATGTCGTCTCCGACCGAGAGCAGATACTCGTTGGTGAGCTTGACACACCAGGGCCGGACACGTCTTTCTGTGAGGGGCAACAATACGTCGAGCGTTTCCCCGTCGCACGTCTGTAACTCGACATGTAGCGAATCGCCCGGCTGGTTGTTGTGGCAGACGTGCCACAGTGCGGCACGTTGTCTGTTGATTCGCCGGTGGTCCGGAATCCGGAAGTCCAGCTCCCGCTCGTGCTCGCCTAGAGTCCTCCCGTCCAGGGAAAGGATCTCCATACCTTCTCTAATCCCAAGCCTGGGCGACTCGGACGTCTCGGGAACGAAGGCTACCACGCATCTGCCTTCGATCACGACGACGTCGAAGTCCAGACTGCCATGAAGAAAACGGTCCCTGAGTGGATTGAAGATCCAAACGTGCTCGTCTTGCAGCTCGGCCGTCATGGTTTCGAGCAGGCGGAAGATCGTGTCGTCGGAACGGCATCTCTCTACCTGAGGGTGGTACCTGGCGTAGAGGTCGTTCCAGTCAATGCGCTCATGGTCGAAAAAGCAGTAATTCCTGTCAAGGACCTGCCAAAGGTACTCGAAGTTCTGGATGCGTTCTTCCGGTCCGAGGCTATTGCGCCCGGAGTGCTCCATGCATATGGCTGATTGGCACGACACAAGCAGAGAAAGCGCAATCATGATCGTGAATGATCGCATTGTCGCCCCTCGCTCAAGGAGTCGTCGTGACAGCGAAGTCCGTCGGCTGCATGCGCTATTCAGGTGGCATCACGGTCAACCCACTCCTTGAGTCGACGACTCGGCTCGGACGCTCCAGCAGCCTCGACGGCTCGATCCACGATCCCGAACTCCCCTGTGTGCAGCACTGTCGCTGACGCGGTCAGGGGCCGGACAGCGATGACCGAGACACCTGACCGAACTCCTCAGGATCTCCTGCCTGCAGATGGAACTCGCTTCCGGGCACGTAGAAGGTGCTCAAGCCTACCCTGAACTCTACGCCCCACGGTGGCTGGTGGTCAAGATTTACCCCCTCTTGCTCAGGTATCGTGGGGGCCAGTGCCAGGGGGCGTCCCGCAGCGTTGTTGACATTCAGTCACGAGTGGCCAAGATGGAAGCAGGCGACTCCTCTGTCTCCATCGATTTCCTGGTGCGTTCCCTGCTCGCGCTTGGAGCCAGCACGAAGGCTGTCGCCACCGTTTCTGCCAGGTCATGCGGGTGTTAGGCCAGATGTTGCTGAGCAAGATTCAAGAGTGAGATTCCCCCATGCACCTCACTCGTGCATCATAACGCTGAGGAATTCGGCAGTACTTAACCTTTTGTAGCCCTCGGGTACGTTGAACTCGGAAGCCGGGATATCCCTGTTCTCTACTCTTGTAGTCTCGCCTACCCGCTTTCTAGTCCCTTGCTCATCGTATGTTACGCTCCGCAGCACATACCCTTGTTCCATATAGGTTGCTATCTTCATATACTCGGGGGAAGATTCGTAGGAATCCTCTTTGCCTAGTGCCGTCATCGCTTTGGTGAACTGCTCGACTTTATGGCGGTCTGTCTCATCACCTTGTGGATCTATCTCTGCGCAGACCCATAACTCCTCTTTCAATTCTCCATCAACCCAGACCTGATACTTCCGAGCTGAGTGGCCGGCTATGGTGGCTTGCTCGGAGGTCCTTTTGACCTCTACCTCGATTTCCTCCTCGGGAGTAGGTTTCTCGGCTTCCTCGTTCAGTTGCTTCATATACTGGCTATACGCCTCCCTTTGCTCAGGAGTCATCCTTTTCAGTTGGGCTTCCTCCATCTGCTTCTGCCCTTCTTCCATGCCCTGCAGCCATTCATCAGGCGTGCCACTCCAATATACCTTGTGCTCGCGAACAAGAAACGAGATCACCCCTTTCTCGAAGTCAAAGATCATTGTTTTTCAACCTACAGTCTTTGCCTTGTTGCTCTGCAAATAGCAGACAGTCGTGTCTCTTGCTCCTTCGCCATACGTAGTCACCTCTTCTGTCACCCAACCGCCAAGAGCCTCAGAAGCTAAGAAGAGCGTGATGAGCGCCGAAAGGAGTCCTGTTGTCTTGATCTTCATGCTTTCCTCCTTATTTGGGGGGACATGCAGGACCAGCCACTTCTCCATACTGCCTCACTAGGAGCAGAAAAGCAGGGCTAACCTGCGGTTCTTCAAGAGAATCACCTCCTTTCTTGGATCCAGGTCGCCAAGTAAGATGCTCGCCAACAAACGCGCATCAGGTGCGAGCGTCAAGCCCACGCTCGTCGGCTGCATACGCTAGTCGGGCGCGCGCGCCCGTTCAGCGATACTCCGACTTGATCCGTCCCCAAGATCTCGCTTCTACCGGGACCGCGGAGCTATCGCGCACGACTGCGCGTATCATAGCATCTGCCGTGTCCACCAATGCCCAGCTGGTCCAGTCCCAGAACCGCGTCTCGCCGGAGAACGGAGCGTCGAGATCCAACCCCACGACCGGATTCTCCCGGCACTCCCACTCAAGTCCGACATAGAACTTGCCGCCCGGGAACTGCTCCTCGTTCGAGAGGTCGATCGGCTCCGCGAACACCACATCGACCCAGGCTTCCTCGGGGTACTGGTATGCCTCACTGAACGGCACGTAGCCGTCGTTGGCCTGCGGACCCGGCTCCCCACTGCTGCCGACTGTCCACACCCAGACGATGAACGGCTCCGTCGTCGGTAGCTCGGGATCTATGGGGTTCTGGAGTCCATCGTCCATTACGTAGATCAGCATTGCACTGAGCGACAGGGCACCCTCGGGGGCGTAGAACCCCACAGCGAGCATCCTTCCGACGTGACTCGTGATCTCACCCTCGGCACTACCATCGTCCCACGACAGCTCGATCTCACTCCTTGGTGCACCCATCCCATCGACCGCGACGACAAGAAGAACAGCAAACAGCACCGCGGCGATGGCAGGCGTGAGAATCCGAACTCTCATGATCCCACCTCCTCGTTGTGAGGAGCTTCTCCGGTCACGCTTTCTATCGTTCGTATCTGATGGCGCGCTGTGCGTAACTCTACAGCTATGCTCCCGACATGGGAAGCGCGGGTATCACGTCCTGTAGGCAGGACAACCCCGCCGCGATTTCGGGGGCACAAGTGCGAGGGCGTCCTGATGGGCTCTCCGCTCGCGCCCGCCCCAGAACCGTCGCGCCACGCGTTGGCTGGCGATCCGGCCACTCCCGCCAGAAAGGCACTCGAGCCCGTCCCAGAGTTTACCCTCCCCAGTGGCTGCCAGTCAAGATTTACCGGCCTTCGCTCCGGTATCGTGGCGGCCAGTGCTGGGGGAACTCGAGGACGTCCCGGGCCAGTGTTCACGCAATGAACAGCGCAGGCCGACGAGAAACCGCCCAGTGACAGCGCCGATGCGCAAAAAGGAGACACGGCTACGAATAACTGTTGACAACCTGCACACCCTGTGATATCATAATAAGTGTGCTGGGGATGGGAAGGCCTTCGACCTCAACGAGGTTGTCGAAGGCCTATTTTCGTCCATCTCAACTGGGAACCGGAAGATGCGAGGAAGCTGGACGCAGACACGTTGCACGAAGGCTCTCGCCAACGGTGGGGACTCCCGGACGGCGCACCTCCGACCTTTGATCGGAACTCTGGTGCTGCTCGTTGCCATTCCTGCTCTTGCCGCTGCTGCCTCAACCGCCGAGGTGGTGGCTACCCTGGTTCTGGACTCTGCGCAGCTCGAATTCGTGGAGTACCAGGGGTACGATCTTGTATCGATCGAGGGCGCCGTCCACACGACCGAACCCGCCGAGCCTATGCTGCCTGCCTTCTACGTCCGGCTCCTCCTTCCGCCCGGTTCCAGTTGCAGCGATATAGAAACCTCCCTCAGCGGGACGGTCGATATCCCCGGCAGCTTCGATCTGCTGCCAGCACCCCGGCCAGTCAGGTTCTCCTCACAAGGGGAAGTGGAGCTCCCCCAGCCGAGCCGAAGCACATATGATCCAAAGCTCCCCTATCCCCCCGAGGTAGCTCGAC
>JALGZD010000205.1 GCA_025782395.1 bacterium | reverse complement strand
TGAACCGGTGGAAACCCGCCCTCAACGCCTTCGCCATCACATTCGAAGGCCGGATCTTCCCCACCAACTAGAACAATGCCAACAGCCACTTACACCGAAAAACTGACAGTCCCGTAACTGTCAGGTCTGGTGGGCCTAGCAGGACAGAACGCGAACCGATGCAACGCCCTGTCTCCAGAGGTGCAGGGGTTCTGGAATGAGATCAAGCGCAGCTAGGCGACGGAGGTCAAGAGTCTCACGACCGATCAGCAAGAGGTGTCGCGCCGGTGGTTCGAAGTCTCAACTAGTAGCCATACCTACGACGTCGTCTCTCGAATGCGTGATGACCCCCTTCCAGCGACGCTACGGCCTCCTTGATCGACTCAACATCCATCGACCCAGTATGTTCAGGCCGAATCACTGCCCGACCTCCTGTCGCGGCTTCGCCCTCAGCGGTTAGGCGCACGACTTGCTCAGCATCGCCAAGCACTGGGATGTTCGGGTTGTGCGTTGACAGGATGAACTGGCGATTGGCTTTCTCAGACCGCAGCTGTGGAACGATTGAGTCCGCGATGAAGTCGCTGTCCAGATCATCTTCCAGTTGGTCAATGATTAGCGGAGCATTGCTTCCTGAGTCGAGCAGTATTACGAGAAGAATCGCTGTGGCTTTCTGGCCGGTTGAGAGGTGGCCTAGGGCCCTCCATACATGCTTTTCGCCAGGGCTACCCACGTTGAGGTCAATCGATGTCGTGGGCTCGAGCCACAATTCCTCTAGCTCAAAGATCTGACTCTCTGAGAGCTCGTCAGCAACGTTCTCGGCTTGCTTCCCATGCCATCCGAGATAGTCCTTGAGGTTGTCGGATCCGCTTCGGACTGCATCTGCAAATTCGACGGGGTCGATCTCTTCGGCATTCTCGATGCTCTCAAATACCTTGTTGAGATGACCCTTGACGCCTCGCTCCAAGAAGTTCTTGAGTGGGGCACGACGGCCGCGCAGGAAAGCAGATGTACGTATGTGAGGAGAGAGCTTCTCATTGACGACTCGTGTTGCCGCGCGCAATTCTTCGTAGTCGCGCTCTTGTAGCTTCCGCCATTCCACGAGCAGCCTATCTCGCTCTTCGCGGAGCTTGGTAATGCGCTGCTCCAACGGCGGCAGCTTCTTCGCCTTCTGAACCAGAGAAGCGACCTTCCCGACGAGTAGCACGAACTCCTCGCCATCGATCTGCTCCTGCTTCAGCTGCCTGAGCTTCCTCAGATACTCTTTTCTCTCAGCGTCAACACGCTTCTGACGGCTCCTCGATGCCTTGTCAAGAACTTCTCGCGCAGTTGCTATAGCAGCATCGAGGCCCTCCGTCGCCTTGGACCGGGCACTTTCAATCTTCTCGAGTGCAAGCCTGATGTCTGTGAGCTCCGATTCGGACGGTAGCTCCGATATTTCGTCTTCTTCAAGGAAGACAACATCAAGCGGCGCTAGATCGCCGAGCTGCTCGCCGATGTCATCAATCAACTCCGCAACGCGTTCAAAGAGCGGCTCCTCTGCGCGGGATTTGGCGTCTCGATCCAGTGTGTCCTCAACGCCTGCCTTCTTAAGTGCATCGATACGAGACTCCAGACTGGCCTTCTCCTCGAGCTTCTCAGCGAGCCTTCGATGGTTTCCGAGAGTCTTTATCAATTTCTCACGATTAGTCGCCAGAAGCGCCGCAACTTCTCGCCGGCTTCTGGTGGGTTCTGTTGCCCTCGGCACGGATCGTCTCAGTAGTTGCGTGCGGTCAGTGTCACCCTTGGCTAGCTCAGCTATCTCGTGCTGACCTAGCACTTGGATCAATCCGGCTGCCTCCGCTGGGCTCTGGCCCGTAGCTACTCCACCCTTGGTCAAGACAACCGGTTCGCCACCGACAGAGCGAACTACCAGGGACGTTGAACTGGTTGACGGATCGAGTACTTCGAGAGTGACCTCAGCTCCACTCCCCAGAACGTTCTGTACGAATCCATCGTGGGCTGCTTGCGCTTCATCGCCAATGGCAGCCAAGCCCAAGGCAAAACGAATACTCTCAAGTACCGTGCTCTTGCCAGCACCGCGTGGGCCAATGGCAACGTTCAGTGCTGGATTGAGCTGGAGGGTCACACCGTCGAGGAATCCTCCGGACCAGCTGACACTTCGAATATGGCGCGCTGGCCTATCGTCATAGTCCTCCGGAAGACGAATTCTTGACTCGGGATCCAAGAAGGCTTGCCGTAGGCCCTCAAGGCTTGCAGATGACATTCGAGCCCACGACCACGATGTCTTCCGAGCAACAGACTCAGGGCTCATGACGTCTTTCGCGTAAACAATCGCGACAGGGTGATCGCGTTGGTATCCGCTCTGAGTCCCATCGATGATCCGCCTGTGTTGATCGGTAATACGTTCACGAGAGACACTCAATGAAGCTGCGATGTGCTTCGGGTGTGTCCAGGCTTCCTTTCTCGGTCGGCCTTTGAGATGCCCGAGGAGGCCCTTCTTCGGTGTTGTTATGTGAGCTGTGACCGAAACGGCGTTCCAGTCATCAACCATGTCAAAAAGGGCACTCAGAGTTACGCCGTCCCGTGGCTTCTGGCACGCACCGATACATCTCTCGATCTCTTCGAGGGTTGTAGCGTCATCGAAAATGCACAGGACATGGACACCATCTGAGCTCTCGACCTCGAACCCCGGCAAGGCCACGATTCCGTTCTCGCGCGCTTCTTCGAGTAGCGCGAGGCTGTCAGCAATCGACCAGTGATCCGTCACAGCGATCATGTCGATATCGTTCTCGACCAACGAGGCAACGATCGCCTTGTTGTATGCGGCTTCAGTTTGGTATTTCGAGCGCTTCCCGTTCTTGATGAGATACTGATACGGATTGACCTGGAGCGCTACCTTCAGGTACTCGGCACCATGATCAAAGGTTGCTCGAGGATTGTCGCTACTCATGCCCGAATCGCCTCCTGAGAGTCCTGCCGACGACCTGCAGGAAGGCACTGTGAAATCGGGGTGTGACGCGCTGATCGCATTCCGGGGACCGCTTTCTCAGATGCTCACGCATGCTCAGTAGCTCCAGTCCTCATGGGCCAGCGGCGAACCATTGAGGTGGTCGCGGCGGCTTCGCCAGTCCGGCATGAATTCGTCCATCAGCTTGGTGAAGCGCTCGCCGTGGCCACGCTCAAGCAGGTGAGTCATTTCGTGAACCGCGATGTATTCGAGGCTCTCGGGATGCTTCCTGGCAAGCTCAACGTTGAACCAGATGTGGCCAGTCTCCCGGTTGCATGATCCCCATTTGGTCTTCATGCGGCGGATGCTCCACTTCGGGACTTCCACCCCGACCCTGAGTTCGAACTCCGAGATCACTGATGGGATGACGAGTCGAAGTTGCTCTCGGTACCAACGGTCGAGTAGCGCGCGGCGCTTGTCGGCTGTGGTCTCGGCCGACACGTACAGGCGCAGCCGATCACCTTCAATCTCGAGGTGCACTCTCCCTGGTCGCTCAATGACCTTGAGGCGGAGTCGATCGCCCCACACGTAGTGGGACTCACCGGTGACCATCTCGCGGACGGACTGCCGATCCGCGGCTTCCAGCTCGGAGCGTTTCCGCTTGATCCATGGCAGGCGCTGCACCAACGCGAGGCGCACCTGGTCGTCGTCCAGCTGCAATGGTGCGGCGACGCGGACTCTCCCCAGGGGTGGGTACACACCTATGTGGAGGTTCTTGATGTCCTTGTAGACAACGTCGATATCGATCCCTGCAACGGAGAGGTAGGCACTAGTGGTACTCATGGTGTGCCTTCACTAGCTCGAAGAGCTCATCAAGTTGTTCGAATTCGTCCGGGAGGGCTGCTCGGATGGCCCGCTTGACGAGCCGCTCCTTCATTCTGTTGCCGACCCATGAATCAGGCTTCGTCGTGATGATGACGCGGTCGATCGTCTCCGCCAGCTCGTCGTCAGAATCGAAGAAGTCGACCAGGGCTTTGCGGGCTCCGTTGTCGGCCCAAACTGGATACGCGATGTCTGATTCGCCTTTGCCGAGCTTGGCGGCGTGTTCAAGCAGCTTCTCCAGATATGCCTTGTACTCGAGGGCGCCCCTACGACGTTCATCGAGGATCGCATCGAGAAGCTCTGACATTCGGTCGTAGTACTTCGGGTTCAAGGGGCGCTCGTCGATGATCACCTTTCGGATGTTGTTCGTGATCGTTTCGGCAACCGCCTCCGGATCCTTCTTGATGCCCTCCGGCAGCTTGTCGACAGCTTCTGGTCCAAGCTCGACAATGAGTTCGATCAGTCCGGCGTCCTGGAAGTTGGAGATCGTCTCGGATGGCTTGGCACTGATGTAGGTGTCGAGGAGGTGTCTCATGCCTGCCTCGTACTGCTTGAAGTCGACGTTCTCTCCAGCGCCAAGCTTGACCTCTTCGCGCACGTTGACGTAGTGGGCCACCTCTTCCTTGATGGCAACTGCCTCGGAGTCCGTGTAGCCCGCAGCGCTCATCTCGTTGGCGAGGTTGGCGTAGGAGCGAGCTAGAGAGGCGACTGACTTGTACAACTCCACACGCTTGGACTCGTTCGACTTGATCTGCTCAGCATCGCCAGGCTCAGTGGCGCAGAAGTAGCGCTGGTACTGCAGGGTGTTCTTCGGAGGCTCGACAGGTTCGCAGAGTGCCCGGATCCGTTCGAGCGCCTCGTCGAGGTCTTCCCGTGCCCTATCGATCCGGCTGGAAAGGAGGCCTTCGATGTCCTTCTTGTCGTAGCCGTCGAGTGCTCCGCTGGTGTAGTCGGTAATGGCCGTTTCGAGAGAGTTGAAGAGGTCTCGGTAATCGATGATGTAGCCGTAGTCCTTATCGTCTCCGTCGAGGCGGTTGACTCGGCAGATGGCTTGGAAAAGGCCGTGGTTCTGCATCTTCTTGTCGATGTACAGATACGTGGCGCTCGGAGCATCAAACCCGGTCAGCAGCTTGTCGACAACGATCAGAAGTCGCATTTGGCCAGGGTTCTCGATGAACTTCTGCCTGACTTCGGTCTCAAAGAGCTCGACCTTCCTCACGGCTTTGTCCGCCGGTTCGTCGAAGTAGCCGGCAAGCATCTGCCGGTAGATCTCGTACTGGCGGAGCTTCTCAGTGGCTCCTTCGCCTGAGTCCTCCTTGGAGATGTCGCCAGCCTGCGGCTGATAGGACGTGATGATGGCGCACTTACCCTTGAAACCGGCCTGGCAGAACAGCTCGTAGAACTTGCACGCCTGGTAGATGCTCGACCCGATGAGCATGGCGTTTCCCCGTCCGGCCATCAGGCGCGGCTTGGTTTCCATATCAAAGAGGATGTCGTCGACAATCTGTCGAGCTCGGGGCTCGGAGCTGACGACCTTCTGGATGGTGCCCCAGCGTTTCTTCAACTCGGCCTTGGAGAGGTCGGTCATACCCTTGGTCTTGGCTTCGAACCATGCGTCGACCTTGGCAGGCGACGTAAGGTCCTGATCAATGGTGCGAGCCTCGTAGCGCAGATCAAGAACGACCCCGTCGGCAACGGCTTCGTCGTATTTGTAGGTGTGGATGAACGAGCCGAACTTCTCGATACTCGTTTCCTTGTCCGTCTTGAGAAGTGGCGTGCCCGTGAAGCCGATGAACATCGCCTCCGGAATGAGCTCTCTCATCGCGTCGTGCATAGTTCCGCTCTGCGTGCGGTGGGCCTCATCCACGAAGACGAACAGGTTGCCCTTCGCTCGGAAGTTCTTCGGAAGCTTGGCCCGCAACTCGGTGATGAAGTCAGCCTCTGCCTCGTCACGGGCTTCTTCGTCTTCGGATCCTCCGAACTTGTGAATGAGAGAGCAGATCAGCCAAGGAGTGCTCTGGTTCAGGGTCGACAACAGGTCAGGGCCGCTAGTCGTGCGGTAGATCTCTTCGTTGA
>JALGZD010000052.1 GCA_025782395.1 bacterium | reverse complement strand
GGAGCAGCGCCGCCAGCTTCAAGAGCGACCTTCTGGTGCTGCCACTGCTGACTTCCAGGTCAAAGTGGTGACTCAATTCTGCCGACCACGGCGCAGAAGCCCGGACCTTATCGCTGGCATACTCCCAGGCTCCCTGGTGAAGGATAAAATCAACGGCAGCCACCGTCATCAGCGAATGGTCAAAGACATTCCAGAAGTGCTCCTTGCGCTCACCGGCCACACCGGCCACCAGATGATGGTGACGCTGAATTAGAGCCCCGGTCTCACCGTCAATGCCAAAGGTAAGCTCCCCTGCCAGGCGCACCGCTCGCAGCAGGCGCACCGCGTCCGAGTTAAAGGTCGTCTCAGACGTCGCCCGAATCACACCGCGGTGAAGGTCGCTCAAGCCATCAGCGGGGTCGATGAGCTGAACCTCAGCCTTCCCCAGCTGCTTGAGGTCGACTGCCATCGCATCCACCGTGAAATCACGCCGGGAGAGGTCGTGCTCGATGCCATCTTTAAACGAGGAAAAATCAAGCTCCCACCGACCTCCAGTCCGGGGAGCTTCCTTATCAGCCACAATCACCCTGCCCACCCGGTTCACCTTATCCAGCGGGACAAACTTACCGCCAACAGCGCCAGCTAACCGGGGAGCAACCTCAAGGGCATCAGCGGCGAGGGCAATATCAATATCAGCCGTATCCCTGCCCAGCAGCACGTCGCGCAGGAAGCCGCCAACAAGATACGCCTCCACGCCCTGCTCGGTAAGAAAATCGTTTACCCTGGCCAGTAAGAGTGATATTTCGGGATTGATGGATAACTTCAAATTCTGTCTCATCTACCGGTGCAATCTAAAGCTATACTATACTCCCAAACCGCCCTTTTTTCAAGGAGAACGAATTGAATGGTTAGAAACCCCCTAATCCCCCTTCCTCACCAGCAAACATATATTCCGGGAAAAGAACTTAAGTGGGAAGCGGGAGGAGCTTTCGGGGAAGGACTCCAGCACTTCAAAGCCGGCCTTTCTTACCAAGCTCTCCAGCTCGGGGTAGGAGAACAGGTAGTAGTAACGGTAGAGGGTCTCACCCTTCTTCCGCCACGGCACCGCTATCTCCTTCGGCTTAAACCAGAACCCCGGCTGCCAGCGGTTCCACACCGTGATAAAGGCTTCACCGCCCGGCTTTAATACCCGCCTCAGCTCGGCCAGCCCCGCCTGCCTCCCCTCACCCTTCAAATGATGATAGGTAGCTACCGAGATTGCCCGGTCAAAGCTCCCGTCAGCATAGGGAAGGCGGCTAATGTCAGCCAGGGCCAGGCTGACCGAAAAGTTGAATTTGCGAGAGTATTTGCGGGCAAACCGCAGCATCTCACCGGAGAAGTCCACGCCGTAAAGGTCAAAGTGCTGCCTGAAGGGTAAAAAGTCAGCCCCGTGGGCACAGCCAAGGTTAAGCAGCCTGCCCCCCTGCCACCGCTCAGCCAGTGCTTCCAGCTCGCGGCGGAAGATAGACCAGTGTCTGAAGTTATACCAGCCCGGGGCTATCCGGTCGAATACATCCCTGGTCCTCATTTTTGCTGTTCCTCGCCTAAATCTGCTACACTTTTTATGACACAATATGAAGAAATTTTCAAGGACTATATCCGGAGTGACCCCGGTGGCGGTGATGACAATGCCCCTGAAATGCCCGGGACAGTGTATCTATTGTCCCACCTACCCGGCTACGCCCCAGAGCTATACCCCGGGGTCGCCGGCAGTGCTCCGGGCAAAGCGCTGCGACTATGACGCCAGAAAACAGGTCCAGCTCAGGCTGAAGATTCTATCCGGGATGGGCCACCCCACTGATAAGGTCGAACTGATAGTGATGGGGGGCACCTTCCTCGCCTATCCTTTAGACTATCAATATCAGTTTATTAAAGACTGCTTTGACGCCTTAAATGGCGAGGAGTCAGCTACCCTGGAAGAGGCAAAACGGATTAACGAAACGGCGGAGTACCGCTGCACCGGGCTGTGCATAGAGACCAGGCCCGACTGGTGCGGGCAGGAAGAAATAGAGCGGA
>JALGZD010000106.1 GCA_025782395.1 bacterium | reverse complement strand
ATACTGGCGTGAAGTGATAAAATCCGAGATACCCTGGGTCTTTTCATGGTCTTTCCCTTAGAAAAGAATTCGGCCTATCAGGAGATTCATCAACCGAAATGCCTCCTCGGGTGGCAGCAGGAAGGGGCTAGGTTTAGTATACCAACTGGAAAGTACGCCTGCGTGCAAGAACAGATCAAAGCCAATCACGGCTAGAAGTGCGAGTGCCCTGATTTTTACCAAGTGTCCGGCTCGTTTCGTAGTTTTTCCATCAGTCATCCCCATACCACATTTGGAATTGGGCTACCTTATGCAATTCTACTATAGCTTGGAGATAGTAAACAAACCGCTACGATGTGCAATAAAGGAACCATGCCCGTTAGTTTCCAGGCTAATATTGTAACTGGACTAGTTTTTGGGGACAGGTCAGTCCGTATGCCATTCAACTATGTTAAACAGAACTGGTAAAGAACCAGACTTGAGCAGGTTAGCCAGTTCTTCTGCTTCGGCAATGGTGAAATTACCCTCTATGACGCCGCGGCCTGAATATTTGGGAAAATTGATATTAGGGTGCGAGAGCAGCGTATTATCAAGGAAGATACCTAGGGCACGCTGGGGTGAGTACGAGGGTCCGGCATAGTAAAGGCGTTCGGCGATATCGTTAAAAATAATACCGCCTTTCTTGTCCCACTCGATAGCCACCAGAGCCTCAGCCCCGGTGGTCTGGGTTCTGATGTCAGGCTGGGCGTTGGCCAGCAAGTCACCGGTGAGACGGGTGCCATCCTGCCCCCGGGCGGGAATCCAGGACAGCAGCGTGTACTCTCCCGGAAATTCGAGAGGTATTTGGCCCATATCCTTTTTCAGTTCTTCGGTATCCAGGGCTACCCCTTCCCGGTCGGTAAATACCAGATTACCGGCCTCGTCTTTTATGAGAAAAGCCAGCGGGGTCTGGTCGGTAGTAGCCACGAAGATACGGTAACCCGGCTCGTCGGTATTAAAGAAGTCGGACCGGTCATTATCCAGGTAGTCCCTGAGGTAAACGGGACTACCGTCCTCATCCAGCTCTGCCTCCCGGAATTCAAGGAAGCCGGTTTGTAACAGCGCCTTGGCCACTTCAATATCAGTAAATCCAGGAAGTTGCACTAGAATGTGATTTGAGTCTTGTTGCTGAACAATGGGTCGAATAACGCCATAAGCATCAAACCGCCTATTAATGATACTGATTGCTCTCTCCATAGCGCGGTCGTTTTCAGAAAGGCCACGTTTTGGCAAATCAGCTTGCAAGACTATGGTGAGTGTGGGTCCCTGAGATGGCAAAGCTGGGCTCGCCTCTCCCTCTTTCACCCAGACTTTACCATCTTCGTCATATAACTTGTTTCCCTTTATCTCGGCTGTAGCTACCAGGCCCATCGTGAAATGAAGTCTTAATTCGTTACCTTTAACTTCCCATTCTCCATCAAGACCAAGTCCCATCTCTTTTAAACTCGCCCGAGTCGTCTTCGTTGACATACGTTCCACCAATGCCGCCTGTTCCGCAACCAATCGTACCTCCAAGACTAAATAGAAGCATTATTACTAATCCCATCAACATCCACTTTTTCACTTTCTTTCACCTCCTTAACGCATCATCTGTGACAGGAATCGCGAAATTTATACCACCTGCTTGTCGGTCTGTGGCCGTCATTGCTTTACTTAATAGCTCCGTCTTTCCATGTCCCTATAAGTGGGTAATTATCCTTATTTCCATTTACACTGTAGGGAGTGTCTACGATGCCATCCCCATTAGTGTCAGGTCCTATGTGCCGACTCCAGTAGTTGCCCAAGTAGCTAATATAAGTTTTACCATTGTACTTGTAGGTTATTTGTTCCAGGGAATTCCAGATGTATTCTGAAGGAGAAGAGTCAACGTCGCTGATGTTATTTATAAAATTGTTGAGGAAAACGATGTGAGAGCTAATGGTGGAGGCTCTATAATAAATAGCCAAATTGCTATCCCGGAAGTTCGAGTAAGAGATCGAGAGCGTGTTGTCCCAGCCATTGACGGCATAGACGCCATAGTCGTTGTCGTAAAAGTTGGAGTGTAAGGAGTTGATTCCCCAGATGCTATCGCCATAAATTCCATAGATATTGTTGGAAAAAATAGAGTGTTCAGCGTGGATGCCCATACGGTTATGACCGCTTATCCCATAATCATTACTGGAAAAGGTGGAGTTGGTGACACGGACACCGCAAAAATCAGAGGTATAAATACCATGTATATTGTCAGAAAAGGTAGAGTCAGAGACATTCACTTCACCATAGCGCGACCCTAAGGTGCTGTGACTATAGATGCCATGGTTGTTGCTGGAGAAAACAGAGCAAGACACATGTAGGGGACTCCGGGGGGTGCTATAAGCATAGATGCCGTAGTTGTTGTTTGAGAGAATTAAGTCAGAGACTGAAAGAGGACTGTCATAGCTGTATATCCCCGCCTTATCATTTCCCATAGCTCCCCGTATCGTAAATCCACTTATGTTTACATGGTCGGCTTTTATCTCAAAGACGTGGTCGTCAGAGTTCAATGCTTGGACAATTGTCGAACCAGCGCCACCCTGTGACTTAATTGCCAGGCGTTCCTTTCCAACGTTTAGGTTCTCAGTGTAGATGCCGGGGTGAACTATTATTGTATCTCCAGCGCTTGCAGCATCCACTGCATCTTGGATTTTGGTGAAACCAGCATTGGGGCAATCCTTTGAATCGTCGTCGACTTGGATTAGTCCAAGAACAGGTACCGGAGCTGGGATAGGTGTCGGCGGTAAGACAGGTATGTTGACCTTCTGGATACGAAAGCTGTTGAGGCAGTAGTCAAACGTTTCGCAATATTCCTCAAACCGCTTCTCAGAAGAACCCCGGGCACGTACTTCTATGTAATACTCCAGACGCGAAACTAAGAGACACATTTCTTTAGGCCAATCTTGCAAAGATAGTAAGGCTCGGGCACGTGATTCACTCTCTATCTGTACTTCTAGTGATTTAAGATTTCCGAACTGAAAATAATTCCTAATTACTTTTTCTGTAAAGGGTTCGGACCAAGGCGACCAGTACACCTTAACCTCTATAAAGGTTGCGTTTGGCTTAGATGCTTCTTCAGGCAGTAACCAAAGATGAGATCCCGGGCTACCTATATCATAATGCTCCCATTCTGCAGGCACTGAAATCGAATAACCTAGTGTCTTGTCTACATAAGTTTCCAAACACGGTACGTTTGCGGTTATACTGGTAGGTTGTACCGCTTCAGCCTTAAAGACCACCCTGTAGTCAAACACCCCCTCGGTCCTCT
>JALGZD010000024.1 GCA_025782395.1 bacterium | reverse complement strand
CTCTCTGAACGTTTCGTTTTTCGAGTGATACTTTATATACTTTCGACTCTAACCACAACCCAATCGCCACAACAAACATGCGATCCAAAGGGCGGTACATCCCTCGTGGTGTGCCGTCCTGTACCTTTCATCTCTGAAGGGGCATCGAACGCATCTGTGGAGGTACAAAATGCTAAAAAAGGCATCGCAGGCAGCTTCGGCTAACGACTCTCAGGACGCATCGCAACCCACAAAAACAGGGTTCACGACTGCGGATAATCCCATCACTTTTTATGTCGCTCCTCTCATACACTTTTCACCAAGACAACGTTTTTATCTGGCGGTGTGAATATGTCAAAAAAGACCCCATCATCACCTGCTGCTAACTCCTCAAACGCTACACCTCCGCCGGATCAAATGGGGTTCGTGACCGCCGACAAACTCACTGATTTTGACCCTAATTTTAACCCGGATTTTGCACAAAACGAAGCGAAAAAAACAAGCACCAAAAAAGAAGTACGCACTCAAGACCCCATATCGGCAACAGTAGGCACAAAAACAAGCACCAAAAAAGAAGTACGCACTCAACCCCCAAAACCAGTAGCAGCACGCCCAAAAAAAGACCCAAAAACACCGAAAAAACCAACCCCCAAAAAAGAAGTACGCACTCAAGCCTCAATATCGCCATCAGTAGCACCCAAAAAAAGCACAAAAACACCAAAAAAACAGAGCACCAAAAAAGAAGTACGCACTCGATCCGCACTACCTGACCCCCCGAAACGTGATAAGGAGATTCAGGAACACTTAGAACAGTATAAAAGAAGTACGCACTCGCACGACACCGCGACTGCGTACTTGTCTATGATTGCCCTTCTAAATTATGGGTTACGTCCATCAGAGATCGCCGCTGAATCGGGCGTACATAAGAATACCCTACAACGTCACTTAAACGCTCTGAAGAAGCAGGGGCGTATCTTCAGTCCGGGCTATGGGGTGTGGGATGTCCTCGATGTGCCTGAATCGACAAAAAAAAGAAGTACGCACTCAAGGTACGTAGGTTCACCCAAGACCCCTACCCCCCCCACCTCGCCACCATCTATTTCACAGTCTGATCTAACCCGCTTCCAACAGGATTCTGTGAGGACTCACGCCTTCACCACACGCTGGCAAATCCCACATAATTTAGAGAACTGGAACAACGAACAACGAATAAAATTCTTAGAATCTCATACTATTCCCTTCAAGTCCCTGAACATCGCAGGAGGCGGGCAGCGTATCATGGTGATGGGGTGCAAAGTCCATCTCCTCAATAAAGCCATTCTCATCTATGACAAGGCAAGCTACTTCGCGGCGACCGCCCGCCTGTCTAAAAACACAGCCATCGGAAAGCACCTCTCAATCATTAAGCACATCGAACGCCTCCTGCATGTAGAATTCTTGATACACAATGATCACAAATTCAAAGTATCCCGCCAGCACCACGCCCTGATCCATGATCATATCGCGCATCTATACAACGAGGCAGGGGATAAGCTCGAAGTCCGAGATGGGCAGGGGCTATGGCTCATAGTTGATAATTCAAAAGACGCAGACGGAAACGGCATGAACGAACTCGAAACAATCAGATCCAGCACCGATAACCAGATGGCGATGGCTGCAAACACGGACTCACATCTTGAACTTATCAATACTATAGGCGACAAGCTCGAAGAACTTGGCAACGGCGTGCAAACCTTCAACTCCCTCCTCGAAAAACTCTTCACGAAACTCGAAGGCGGCGACCCATGACCCCAACCCCCCACACAGTCCCCGGCGGCATCGGGCACGGAAGCGTCCTCGAATCCCGCCCCACAGACGCAGACCTAAAGCGCACCATAGACGCAGCCCCACCCGCCCCATGCACCGAAGAGCGACCGCCCGAACCGCCGCACAGCAGCGAGATCATGGACGCATACGAGACAGCGAAGCGGGCAGGCGAAAGGCAAGACATGCGCTCCCGCCGGATCGTCAGGCAGGCGTACCGGGAGCGGGAGGGCAGCGACGAGGGTGCGCCCGCGTTCGTGGGGCAGAC
>JALGZD010000072.1 GCA_025782395.1 bacterium | reverse complement strand
AGTATCCACACGTGACCGGGATCGCGGAACCGTCATTCGTGGGGTGTGCAGCATAGCCACCTCCCTTCTGAGTTGCGCTTGCGCCATAACCACCCACCGCAAGTGATCCCGCTCTGCCCACCAGCTCGTTACAGGGCATCCGTCATGCCAAAACACGCAGAAACAGGAGACAAACGCCTTCGGGCGTTGTCCGTCTAACATTGTGTCTCATAGGAGGTTACAGCACTGGCTCGGATTGCGCTCGACGCGGCCATTCACCTAGGGAGACCCGAATGCGACGCCTGCGGTAGCGAGCACGCCGCGGGTGACCTTCAGTGATCCATGCAGTGGGAAAAACACGGGTGTGTCAGGATTCCGACGCGATGTCGGAGTTGCGACTCGGTGAAGCGGCCGCAACGGCGTACGCGCGACGGCGGGAAACCGCGAAACCTCCAGGCTTCGCGGACCGAGGACACGTGCGGAACCGGTGTTGGGATTACCCTTGCGGAATCAGTGGAGGGAGCACGGGACTCAGCGCTTGAGCGGAATCCCGTACTTGCTCATCTTCGTAAGAAGACCTGTTCTGGAAATCCCGAGTTCGTCGGCGGCCTTCTTCTTGTTCCAGCCCGACGTGTTGAGAGCCCCGAAAATGCGCCGTTTCTCGATATCCTCAAGGTCGTCCTTGAGCGTCGGGCGGCCGCTTGCACGCGACCCGCTCCTGTTGCGCACACGGAGTTCCGGGCTGATCTTGTCCATGTCTATCGCATCGCCGTCCGTGCAGAGTACGACGGCCCTGCGCACCTCGTTCTCGAGCTCGCGCACGTTGTTCTCTCTCCACTCGCTCCCGGCGAAGAGCTCACGCACCTTACGACTGAACCCGCGAATACGCTTGCCCTCACGTTTGGAGCAGAGCCTGACGAAATGCTCCATGAGGAGCGGGATATCCTCGGGGTGATCTCTGAGTGGTGGAACATCTACTGTGAATGTGCGAAGTCTGTGGAAGATGTCTCGTCTGAATCTCCCGGCTCGCACTTCATTCGCGAGGTCTCTGTTCGTCGCCGAGATTACTCTCGCGTCGCTCTTGCGCGTCCGGCTCTCGCCGACTCTCCGATACTCCCCATCCTGCAGGAATCTCAAGAGCTTCACCTGCAGCGCCGTACTCATCTCAGCGATCTCATCGAGGAAGAGCGTGCCACCCGACGCCGCACCAACAAGGCCTTCGCGGTCCCCCTCAGCCCCTGTGAATGCGCCCTTCACGTGACCAAAGAGCTCGCTCTCCTGAAGATGTGGCGCAATCGCCCCCGCATTCAATGCAACGAAGCTCCCGGTCCTGCTCGTCCCGCCCTCGTGGATCGCCCGTGCGACCAGCTCCTTGCCGACGCCGGATTCACCCTGTATCAGCACGGGCACACGGCTGTCTCTGAGACGATCTACCTCGGCGAGGATCGCGAGCATGTGAGGGTCCTGAGCGATCACGCCGCAGTGCGAGGCAGCACCATGTCCGTTGTCTTGAGCGCCTCGATCGCCATTTCCTGAGACCGCCTCGTGCATCCGCGCGTGCGTTGCGGCGAGCAGTCCCGCGGCCGCACCAAGGAACTCAATGTCGCTCCGGGTAAAGGCGACTGACGTCTGAGATGAAGGGCGGTCCACGCAAAGCACGTAGGATCCCCCCTCGGTATCTCCCACCGCCACAGGCAGCAGCGCCACAGCACCCGTGTCGTCCGGCATGCCTGCTCCCCCAGATCTTCCGCTCACCACGACAGGTGTCCCACAATTACAGTTCTTCGCAGCAGAAGCGACGAACCGCGATACACTGCCGGCGCCCCGCCCGGTGCAATCCACCGCCGTTCTCGTCACCACAACGCCGTCATCCGATACCGATGCCAGAAGAAGCCTGCCTGCGGAGACAGCTCTCGCGACATCTGTCGCCACTCGGTACAGATCGCCGGCGCTGGGCTCCGTGACCTTCAGGAGTCTGTGCCCTTCAGCGATGACTCGGTACCGTCCGCTGCGCATGTCTGTCCCGGATGCCGCAAGCCGCTCGTCCAGCTCGCCGAGGGCTCTATCAGCAGCGGCCACCCAATGCCTGCTGCCGGTCGTGTCAAACCTCAGGCGAGCCCTTTCGAGATATCGACGGGATCTCTCCCACTGCCCCGCTCGGAGGAATGCCTCCCCACTCGCGAGTTCGGACCTCGCGATCCAAGGTGTTGCGCCGAGTTGCCCAAACAGCGATGCGGCGATCGATAGCCTCGCTTCGACCCGGTCGATCTGGAACTCGCTCTCATTGCGAAGGCGGGTCAGGCCGGCGCCCTCTGTCAGAGCACACTTGGCAAGTTCAAAGGACTCACCTGTCGTTCGAAGGACGTCCTCTGCCTGCCCGATGAGCTCGGCCGCGGCACGAACCTCTCCGGTCGCGTAGCGCATTCCGCCCAGCACCCTCAGCACAGTACCCTCCTGTAGCTGATTGTGAATCTTCCGACTGAGGGCCAGCGCTCTCAGACAGTCGACCTCGGCCTCGTCCACCTTCCCCAACTCAAGCAATGCCTCAGCCCTGAGCACCAGCACATCTCCTACGGCGTCACTATCGGACGAGAGTCGTTCGGCAGCCTCCAGAGCATCATCAAGGATCTCAAGGGCAGCTTCGTACTCTCCTTGATCGGCCTCGAGCTCAGCCTGGAACTCCAGGGCCAAAACCTCTGCCTTCAGGTAGCCGGCGCGCCTGCTCCGTTCGAGGACGTCGGCGAAGCATGCACGCGCTGTTTCCCAATCCCCACGAGCTCTCGCGATACTGCCCAGCGCTCCCTGCACCGCAACAAGACGCCTCGCTGCGCCTATCTTGACACAGATGTCGCGGGCCTCCACAAGGCTCCTCTCTGCCTCGTCCCAGCGCGACAACCTGAAAAGAACATTCCCGATATTCCTGAGCCTCGCCGCAACCATTGCCGAACGTCCGAGCCGGCGATCGATATCGAGCGATTTCTGGAGACATCTGAGGGCTCCGGTCAGGTCACCCGTTCTCTTGGCAAGTACTCCGAGGTTGTTGTACGCGTGAGCCAGACCCGCCTGATCCCCCAACCGCTTCAGGCAAACCAGGCAGTCGATGAAGTAGTCACGGGCCTTCTCGACCTTGCCCAGCTCGGCGTTCGCCATCCCGAGCCGCTCACCGGCCGCAGCAAGGAGCGGCGAATCCGGGAGGGTAACGAGGACATCGTAGGCGGCCTGTGCCGACGCAAGAACGAGTTCGAACCGCCCGCAGTCGCTCTCAATCCTCGACAACACGATATCGCTCTCGGCCAGAATGAGAGGATCGTCCAGTTCAGGAGCGAGAGCGCTTGCCGACCGGCAGCACGCCCTCCCCTCATCGTGTCTCCCGAGTTCGTAGTAGGAACGGGCCATCCTCAGATACAGACGCGCGATATCGCTCGTGCTGAGCCCAGACCCCGGAAGATCAACCACTATCCTCAGGTAGCATTCCAGGGCCTCCTCCCAGCTGTCCGATTCCAGATAGAGGTCCCCCTGTGCCAAGGCTTGCTGCGCCGCTTCGCACGCGCTGCCACGCACGCTCGCCTGCTCTGGCACAAGGCGCGGAAGCACAGGCGGGTTCTTGCTGGGGTTGTCGTTCCTCGATCTTCCGTCGACCACGACATTCCTCCATCTGGATCGGCATGCCGATCCAGATTCCGAGCTCTGACTCATGGCAGTATCAGCGTGCCGGTGCTGGTCACGTGCAACAAACCAAAGACGAATACAGCGATGGCATGCGCCCATGGATTTTTGCCCGTCCATTCATCGTCGTCACCCGACGGGCACGCCACAGCCACACCCCACTGTGAGGTCACGTGGCCAACCTGGGCGAGTTCATCCCCCACGCCGCTCGCGGGAGCATCGATGCCGCCACTCACCCCACCGCTCTCGCCTCCACTGACTCCACCGCTCTCGCCTCCACTGACTCCACCGCTCTCGCCTCCACTAGCTCCACCGCCTAGATCATCACCGCCACCCAGCACGAACTCGTCCGAAACAGCCGGCCCGGCGAGTAGCGGCGACAGCAGCAGGATCATGGCGAGCGCAGCGGACAATGCTCGCGATCTCATCTGCTCCTCCTTTCCCTCCGATAGCAGTCCCCTAGCACAAGCGGGCGCTTTTCCGCCGATCTCCATTCGCCCTACGTGCCTTATCAAGGCACTATCCGTGCCAGGTACGGCCACGAGCGGGCTTGCCGCCACATCTCTGCAAACGACCTAAGTTCCGCAGCAGTCGCATGTTGAGGATCACTCTAGAGGGAACTCAAGGAACACCAAAGGTCGCTTCTGTCGAGAAGCGGACACCCGTCGTCGGGTGCGACGGGCAAGGTGAGGCTAATCCAAAGCAGGACAGCATGATACGGGGGTGTCGGGATTGCGACACCCTGTCAGCGATCCGACACCCATAGACCGGTCAGAACACGTCCGCGCCCTATCCAATGCCGTATCTCTTCAATTTGGTAAGCAGACCTGTTCGTGAGATTCCGAGGAGGACCGCGGCTTGCTTCTTGTTCCAGCCCGTTTTCTCGAGAGCCTCGAGAATGCGGTCCTTCTCGACTGTCTCAAGTTCGTCCTTGAGCGTCCCACGGCTCCCTGACCGCGGCCCGCGCTCGAGACCCTTGCGGAGGTCGGGGCTTATCTTGTCGAGCGTGATGGCATCACCGTCCGCGCAGAGGACCACGGCTCTGCGCACTTCATTCTCCAACTCCCGGACGTTGTTCTCGCGCCACTCGTGTCTGGAGAAAAGCTCCTTCACATCGTGACTGAAGCTCTGGATTCGCTTCCCTTCGCGCTCAGAGTGGAGCTCGAGGAAGTACGTCATGAGGAGCGGCACGTCCCCCGCGTGATCCCTCAGCGGCGGAACCTCTATCGTGAACGTCCGGAGTCTGTAGAGAAGGTCTCTTCTGAACCGACCGGCTTTCATCTCCTCGATGAGGTCCTTGTTTGTCGCTGAGATCACCCTGGCGTCGCTCCTGCGGGCTCTGTTCTCACCGACTCTTCGGTACTCCCCGTCCTGCAGAAACCTTAGCAGCTTCACCTGCAGCGCCTCACTCATCTCGCCGATCTCATCGAGGAAGAGCGTCCCGCCCGCCGCCGCCACAACCAGACCGGCGTGATCTCGCTCCGCACCCGTGAACGCACCCTTGACGTGACCGAAGAGTTCGCTCTCCTGTAGCTCCGGCGCTATCGCCCCGGCGTTCAGCGCAATAAACTCCCCCGTCTTGCTCCGCCCACCTTCGTGAATCCCTCGCGCTACGAGTTCCTTGCCGACTCCGGATTCGCCCTGTATCAACACGGGCACTTGGCTGTCCCTCAGGCGGTCGATGGTGTCCAAGATCCGAAGCATCGCGGGATCTCGTGCGACGATGCCGCCGCAGCGCACCACAACCCCCGGTGCGCCATCCGCCTCCACCGGACCCCGCGGCTGAGCCGCATCCGCCACTCCGATGTGGGCGGCAGCAAGAAGCTTCGCTCCCGCTCCCAGGAACTCAATGTCGCTACGGGCAAAGGCTGTGGGACTGTCGGACGACGGACGATCTACATAGAGCACGTGCACGCCTGCATCATGTCCTTCAATCGTAGCAGGTATGACAGCCACGGCTCCGGCGCCGTCCGGAAGCTCGGTCTTGCGGGAGGATCCGCTCGCAACAAACGGAGTCCTGCATCCATGGGTCTCCCCCACGACTCTAACAAACCGTGAAATCGACCCGATGCCGTCGCCGTTTCGCCCGATCGACATCGCAACAACCGGATCGGCATCCTCCCTCACCAGAGCCACGACCAAACGCCCTGCCGACACGGCTTCGGCCACTTCCACGGCGATCTCACGAAAATCCTCCAAACGAAAGACCAGGGATTTGAGCGACTCGTACCCTCTGGCGATCAGCGCGTACTGGCTTCCGGACACCAGCCCCACTTCCGACAGGCTCTCGTCGAGACCCCTCATCATATCGCCGATCTCGGCCAGGCGCTCTGCATCACCCGTCTTCTCGAACTCGCGGCGCGCCTTTCGCAGGCAAACCCTGCATCTGTCGGGCTGCCCGGCCTTGAGCAAGGCCCGTCCCCTCGCAAGGTGGCAGCTCGCTACCCAGTGGCCCGCGCCTATGCGAGCAAACAGCGATGTCGCAGCAGACAGTCT
>JALGZD010000066.1 GCA_025782395.1 bacterium | reverse complement strand
GGCTATGCCGCGCCCGCACCTGTCGTGCCAGGCTGGCGCCCGCAGCTGATGCGCGGTTGTTAGGCGCCGCTAGATGATTTGGGGGAGACTCTTGAGAGTAGGCGAATGGGAAGTGTCTTGGCGGAGTCTCGTGAGCCTGCGAAGAGCCAAGTGGTTCCCAAAACTGGTTGTTCATGAGAAGTACGAGGTGCGACTCAAGTGGGCGCTCCGCCTGCTTGCCATCGTGGGCATTCTGACCAGTCTGGTTGTCTTCGCTTCTCTTGCTCAAGCACTGCTGGTGGCACTTCTCCTTGCTGGTGTCGAGCTGTTCCTCGAGCGCGCCGTAATCCAGTACACGGCGCTCTACGTGCAGCCGTTTCGTTTCCAGACTTCCAGTATAGACCGCAGGAGTGGAATGGGATGGGCTTTGCCTTCGACCCGGCTCCTGGGGGCAAGCTACCTCCTGTGACCGGTCCGAGCTTCCGTTCGCATGAGTACGCGGTGTCGTTCTTCAAGTTGCTCCGTGCTTGGAACTATGACAAGGATGTGGATTCCGACGACAACGTGAAGCTCTCGTTCATACTGGAGGACAACGGCGACTACTCTGTCTATCTCTATCCATCGATGGATAGACAGTCCCTGCGGGAGGCATTCGGTGACATCGAGGAGTCCACAAAGGGCGACAAGCCCGGAAAGGAACTCCAGAAGCTGGTCGTCCAGTTCACTCTCTGCAAGAGCTTTCCCCACGGACCAGCCTCCTCGCTCGATGCCTTCGTTGGGGCTGCTCGCAAGGCCGGCGTGTTTCATCTGCGTGCGTTCGAAATGAAGGACGAGAACGCTGGTGGCGAGCTCGTGATGCTCTGGGACATCGATCCGATCGCCAAGAATGACTTCAAGTTCAAGAAACGATCAGAGCTCCTGCGGGGTGAGGTGGAGTACGAGCATGGGAAGAAGGTGATGAACCTCTAACAAAGAGGTCCGTCGGGCGCACGCGCAGTCTATGTGCGGCCACATTTCAGATAAGGAGGAAGAATGGGAAAGGTGTTAGCTCTCGTGCTTGCCGTTCTCGCGTTCCTCGCCGTCGCACCAGGGTATGGAGCTGAGTGGGATCGTTGGAGCCTCGAGCGAGTGAGGGATGCCCGTGTCCTTGTTGAGGATCTCCCCGAGGATTTCAAAGAGCACGGGGTGTCATGCCAGCAGCTCAAGACGGATGTGGAACTCAAGCTTCGCTCTGCAGGCTACACCATCACGGATGACAGCGACAGCGTCCTCTATGTGCAGGTCGACGGAGTGGTTTCGGACTTTGCCGTCATCTTCCACGTGTCCGTATCTTTCCTTCAGCCAGTGCTGTTGCTTAGAGATATCGAACGGCTTCGCGGCATGATCCTCCATGACGATCTCATCGACGTGTTCTCCAGCCGCGTGGCCAGTACGTGGTCCGCTGGCAGAACCGGCTATGTTGGTGTCGAGAGGAACCCAGCGAGGAGCATACGTGATGCCGTATCAGACTTGGTCGACATGTACAGCAACGACTGGCTGGCTGCACGGCAAGATCTCGAGGCTCGTGAGCAGCAGTTCCTCGAGTTGACTGAGTGATTCCCCGACGGTGTCGTTGCACGGCGCCTAACTAGCGCATGCAGCCGTCGAGCTTGGCTGTCACACTGGCTGCAGGCGCGGCTCCGCCGCTGGCACCCATCGCGCCAGCCTTGACGCTCGCAGCTGATACGCGTTTGTTAGGCTTCACTCCGGCGCGGCGTGTGGGGAAACGCAGGCAAACTAGGAGATCAGACATGAGGCGTTTGAATTGGACGGCAAGAGCCTTTCTGAAGCGAACTCGGGATCAGTGGATAGTAGGTCTGTCGCTCGTCGCAGTGTCGGTCCTGATGGTCCGCTCCCGGCCCGCCAACGCGGTTGTCATCGCGATGTTCGTAATGTTCGCTATCATCGTGCTTCTGGCTTGGCTTGTGTGGAAATCCAGTAGGGCGGTGAACGAGGTTCTGGGTCTGCTGCCCAATCCGCGCCCGCGGTCGCAGTATGCGGAGCGCCTGCATCATTACCCTCGTGAGAAAGTGGCCATTGCCGAGGCCTTCGTCTACGGAGTACTACCCGATCTCATTTCTCAGATACGGGAGTCGAGACCGCGCGTCCGAGAGCTCAATCTCTTCTGCGATGCGGGAACCACCATCACACCCGTCTTCGAGTTGCTGGCCCATCTTGGCCGTGCGGATCTCCCTCAGGACCTGGAAGTGCATCTGCTCACCAATAACCTCGGAGTCGTCGACGCACTC
>JALGZD010000075.1 GCA_025782395.1 bacterium | reverse complement strand
CCTGCACGAACGCGATCCCACACTTGACCCCAGGCTCTTCATGCTGTTACCGTGCGACCTCGATCGCACCTTCAGAGATGCCAAGGTGGGTCACCATCTACCGGGTTTGACCGATTCACTTCTGTTGGCCCGCGCTCTCACTTCGGCGATCTCACCCGCCAGGGTCACGGCCGCGATAATACTCCCAGGGTCGGCTTCACCGCGCCCCGCGAGTCCGAATGCAGTACCGTGGTCGGCCGACGTACGCACTATGGGAAGCCCAAGGGTGACGTTCACACCCTCAGAAAAACCCCAGAGCTTCGCCGCTATCGTCGCTTGATCGTGGTACATGGCCAGGACAGCGTCGAAAGCCGCCCCGGGACCGTCTGTACCACCCAGCCCGCAGTAGATCGAGTCCGCCGGGAACGGACCTTCAGCCCGAATCCCCATCGCCACGGCGTCCGCTATCGCCGGTGCGATCGCTATCGTCTCTTCGTTCCCGAACATTCCCCCCTCCCCCGCGTGGGGATTCAGACCTGTCACGGCGATCCTCGGGTCAGTGACTTCGAACCACTCCCTCAAACCCCGCTCGAGAACTCTGATCTTCCCGAGTACAAGCGAGCGCGTTATCGCGGCGGGCAAGTCTGCTATTGAGAGGTGTGTCGTCACGAGGGCGACTCGTTTCCCTCCGACCACGAAGGTCATGACATACTCAGATGCTCCCGTCAGACGCGCGAGATACTCCGTGTGCCCCGGAAAGTCAATCCCACGCGATGCCATCGCGACCTTCGAGACCGGGGCCGTCACCATGGCGTCCGCCGCGCCCGAGAGACACATCTCCGCCGCCGCCTTGATGCAGGCAAGCGCTTCCCCTGCTCCCTCCGGCGTTGACGCACCCGGCGAGAATTCCGTCGCTTCCGTGGCGTCCTCGAGCGGATCGATCAACTCCACCTCGAGCGGTATGCCAAAAAGGGCGCTCCACTGCTCGAGCGCACAACGCCTGCCGACGACTCGGATACTGAATCGCTCTCTGAGCTTCCGGACGGCACACGCTTTGAGCACCACCTCGGGGCCGATACCGGATGGGTCCCCCATGGTCACCAGAAGCCGGGGCCTCACGGCGTTCACACTGCGGCTCGCGCCGCCGGCGTCCGCCGCCGCACTCCGGCGAATTTTTACAAGATCCGAGGTGGCCGGCCGTCGCCGGCCCTCAGTAAGCAGAGACATCTTTCTCCTCGATTATCTCGTAGAGCCTTCGTGCCTGCTCCTTACGGACATTGCCGGTCGGGATCGTGCGAATTACGACTCGCAAGAACCTGTCCCGCATGTTCAGCGTCAGCTCGTCGCCGACCCCCACCACCAGCCCGGCCCTGGCATTCCGGCCAAGTACCGAGACCAGCCCAGCGTCGCACACTCGCTTCGCCACACTGCGCTGTTTCACAAGACGCGACACCTTGAGGAACTGGTCAAGTCTCATTGGTCCGACACTACCTCTGTCCGGACGTCGACGTAGATCTCATCTCTCAGACGCTCCATGAACGCGACGTACGCCTCCTCCACCCTGATGTTGAAGATGTAGTCCTTGAGTTGCTCGCGGATCTCGTCGAGCTCAGCCGTGCGCGCTGCCTCATATCCCGTCACCTGAAGAACATAGTAGTCGGTAGCACCCTTGAGAACGTCCGTGATCTCGCCCTCAGAGAGAGCGGCTACGGACGCAACGAATGCCGGGTCGAAATCCCCTGGAGAGAACCAGCCCAAATCGCCACCGCGCCCGCTCGAAACTGAATCTTCCGAGTAACCAGCGGCCACGGCTGCGAAATCGGCCCCGTCGAGGACCATCTGCCTAAGGCTCTCCGCCCGCGCCACGGCGCGCTCTTCATCATCAGGACCGGGCATCACCTTCGCAAGGATGTGGCGCGCGTGGACACGATCGTCCTCTTTCTCGATCACCTGGATGATGTGAAACCCGAATCGCGATGGTACGATGCCGCTCACCTCACCCGGTTCGAGGGCGAATGCCGCCGCCTCGAACTCCGGGACCATCGCGCCTCGATCGAACCAGCCCAGATCCCCACCCATGGCGGATGACGGATCGTCTGAATACTCACGGGCGATGTCGATGAATGACTCGCCCGCATCCAGGCAATCCCGGGCCTCCGTCATCTTCTCGATCGCGGCGCGCTTCGCTTCCGCACTGACTTTCGCCGTGACCATAATTCCTGAAAGCCGGTACGACTCAGGTATTCGGCCCAACTCCGCACCGTGCTCTTCATAGTAGCTCTCGACGTCTCGCCAGGTCACGTCGATCTTGGCGTGAACCTCCCGACGAATGACCGTCTCAGCCAACAGCCTCCGCTCGATGTCGTCCCGGTAGATCGCCGTGAGATCATCAATTGTCATTCCCTCCTCGGCGAGAGCCTGGTCGAGCGCCTCCTGAGAACCGTGTCTGTTTCTGAGCTCATCGACCCGCTGCGCCATCTCCTCGTCCAGACGCCCCCGGGCAAGAACGATACTGTCTCTCCTCGCCATTGCTACGAGTAGCATTTCATCTATCATCTCGTTGACGATGCCGCTCCGGAACTCGAGTATGTTCTCCTCGGAGAGCGTCGTTCCACCGGTTCTCACATTGAAGAGATAGAGTTCTTCATCCACATCGCTCTCGAGAATGATCTCGTTCCCTACCACAGCGGCGATCCCATCGACGAACCGACGATTCGGTTCCTGGGCCACGGCCGTTGATGAAAACAGAAACAGGGCGACGAGCAGCAGTGCTACTGCGGATCCAGCATGGGATTTCGTCATAGGTTTCTCCAGTTCGCTACGGAGCGCCCTCATCAGCATCGTCGCCCGACGGCTCGTCGAGCTGATCCACGAACGACGGATCTCCTGCCCCCTTCATTCTCTCGGTCGCCGCCTGTCGGATCAGCAACGTATCTACGTGCACGACCGAGCGGGCTTCAATCTCGCAAAGCCAGCCATCGAATGCCTCACGCCGGCGCTTTGACGTAAGGAAGCTCAGGACGGCCGAGCGCTTCGATTCGAAGGACGGCTGCCCCGCGCCCGGATGGCGATCCAGCACCTTCAGGATGTGGTAACCGTACCCGCTTGCTATGACGTTGCTGACCTCGCCCACCTTCAGGCTGAAGGCTACCTCCTCCAGTTCGTGAATCATCTCACCCCGCCGCATGTAGCCGAGGTCACCTCCTGTTGGCGCTGTCTGGTCTATCGAGAACGATGCGGCGACAGTCTCAAACGGAGTCCCTCTGAGAATCTCCTCGCGTGCACGCTCGGCTTCGGGCCGGTTTCTGACGAGGATATGAGCCAAGCGGACCTGAATCGCGTACTCGTTCTGGTGCTCTCCGAAATAGGCGGCCGCATCCTCGTCGGTAGCGTCGGGAACCTCGCTCATCCGGCGCTTGATGTACTCCTCTGCGACAAGCTGACGCTCTATGTCACGGAGCCGCCGAGCTGTCTCATCGTCTTTCCCTATCCCCTCCCGAAGCCCCTCCTGATAGAAGAGCTCCGTCTTTACCCAATTCCCAACCGCTTCCTCCTGATCCTCGAAGCTCATCATCGCGAGGTGCTGTTCCGGAATCGACGCGTAGAGATCATCTATCGTAAGCGACGATCCTCCCACGCGCGCTGCGACATCTCCCCCATCTCGCCCCCCACATCCGGCGACTGCCGTCAGAAGCACCGCCAGCGCCACGGCCAACCGTAGATCTTTCAATCTTGCCTCCAGCAGTTTCTGCCGCCTGGTCCTCCGTCCACATGCGCGGCGGTTGGTGTGGACCGCACGACCGCGAATGCCTCCCACTTTCGCGCGAACGTCCACGGGCCTGTGACCGCTCGTGGACGTTCCGCTGCGTACCTGGGCGTTCACCGCCGGCTAGCCACTGACCGTAGTGACGCGCTGCTTCTCCTTCTCCTCATACACGTCCAGCGGATCGCTCACGTGCTTGAGATTCTCTTCATGAACCCCGACGTCGACAGTTGCCCGAACGTCGTCGAGGAACGCCATCAAGGCTTCCTCTCGTCGCTGGCCAAGAATCGTCGCCAGTACGCTTTCACCAACCTCGCTGAACTCAAGCTGCTGCTCCGGATAGCGTCTCAGCACCTTCACCAGCGCATAGCCGCCCGGTGCACGAACCGGCTCACTTATCCGGCCGATGTCGACGGAGAACGCCGGCTCCTGGATGTATGCAAGTCTTCCCTCACCCTGGACAACGTTCTCGATGATACCGTCCTTGGTCTTGCTCCACTCGTCCATGGAGTGCTTCTGAACCATCTCCGCGAACTCAGCCTCGCCTTCTCTGATGCGCTGCAGGATAAGGTTCGCCTCCGCCTCCGTACCGACGAGTATCTGCTGAACGTCGGCTCCCGGCGGTTTCACGAAGTCCTCGCGATGTGACCGGAAGTAGTCTCTGACTTCCTGCCCGGATGGCGATTCGGTCTTCTGAAGAACCTCTGCTTCATAGGTGAGATCCACGATCCCCTCTTCAAAGCGCTCCGCCAGGTAGTCCTGCATCTCACGACTCGTGAGATACCCCCGCTTCTCTATCTCGTAGGCCTTGATCATTTTGAACACGCGCTTGATCACGGAGTCGGTGACGTAGAGCCGGCTACCGCTCTTCGGCGTCTCCACACCCGGAGATTCGCTGAGGATCCTCGCGTAGTCCGCGAGTGTCCAGATGTGCTCCTCGCCGCCGATCCTGAAGCGCGCGAATTCCATCTGTCCCTCTTCGTCGGTGAAATCGGGGACGATCTGCGTCCGCGCGCGTGCGATGGCCTCCGCACTGTCGAGGCGCTCGTCGCTGGGTGGAATCAATTCCAGGACCTTTTCATCGATCCTGGTTCCGACCAGATCGACCGCCTCGTCGTTGTATATGGTGTTGGCTTCCGCCATCCAGTCCTCAATGATATGGAATTCGAGCAGGTCGCGTTTGAAGCCTCTGGCTTCCATCGTGACCCCCCCGAGGTGCCGGCCCTCGAGCGGCTCACGCTCAACGGGTGTCTTGCGGGAGAGCACGAGAAACATGTGATAGCTGTTGCCCACCGCAATGGGCTCCGAGATGTCGCCCTTCTGCATATCCCGGATAGCCACACGGATCAGCGGGTGAAAATCCTGCCATGATTCCACACCCTTCATCCCTCCGTCCGACGCACTGCTCGCCGTGGATACTTCCCTGGCAACGTCGGCGAAGTCCTCCCCGCCTTCTGTGACCCGCCGGTATGTTTCCTGAGCCAGAGCTTCATCGTTGACGACTATATGTCGCATCTGGAAGAGCACGTCACGCACTTCGTAGTATTCCTCGATCTCCTCGGTCGTAACTTCGCTGGGCCCCGTTATGAGCTCATCGCGAAGCATGTTCTCGCACTTCGTCCTCTTGAAGTGGTCCATTGCATCAGCGAGCCGCGGGTCTTCGTCTATGCTGATCCTGTAGCCGCCGATCACCAGAAGTTCCTTCCTGATGATCTCATCCAGGAACTCAAGCTTGCCCTCATCTCCACCTATTCCAGGCAGAAGCATCGGCGGCATGCTCTCCATGCGCTCATTTATGTAGCCAACCGTTATCACGCGGGTATCCACGATGCCGTTCTGGTCGGTCAGCGTCACCACGGGCTTGTCACCCGGCCCTGCGCATCCTGCCAGAAGCGCGATGACCGCCAACATCACAGCTACTGCGGCCAATCTCCTCATCGTCCTGCTCCTTTCTGTTTCGGAACGGCCTCGCACCATCTGTCCCTCGAGCCTATTCCCTTGTGCTATCAACAGTTAGCAATACCAAAAGAGCCCGCTCTCGGGCTCGCTTATGCTTTTCACAACCTAGCACACTCGATGAAGGCCTTCAACACCTTTCTCCCCACCTTGAGACCCTCACGCCGGTCGCTCGGCGATTCAAAGCAGACCGTCAGCCCCGACGTTGCCGTGAACTCCAGTGGCTCATCGCACGTCTCCAGCACCCGCCTGATCTGCCCCGGCTTCGGTGCCTTCGACGCAGCGAATCGCGCCTCTATTCGCCCCCTGATTGTCCCGATCTGCTCAACCCCCGCAGCCGCGCACACGAGCTTGAGCGCCTGCACGTCCAGCAGCGCTTCAAGCTCCACCGGCGGTCGCCCGAATCGGTCGCCGAGTTCCTCTCGAAGCCGCTCCACAGCTTCCTCATCCTCCGTGTCGCGTATCCTCTTGTAGGCATCCAGCTTCAGGTCGTTGTCCGCCATGTAGCTGTCTGGAATATATGCATCCACCTTGATATGAATAGCGGGCTCCGGGCTCCCTTCTCTCGGCTCACCCTTGTGCTCTTTGACCGCTTCGCGCAGGAGACGGGCGTACAGATTGAAGCCGATGGCAAGCATGTGACCGTGCTGCTCCGCCCCCAGGATGTTTCCGGCTCCCCGGATCTCGAGGTCGCGCATCGCGAGCCTATAGCCCGATGAGAGATCGGTGAATTCCTGGACAGCCGCGAGCCTCTTCCTTGCAACCGCTGTTATCTTCCTGTCATTGGGTACGAGCAGGTATGCGTACGCGCGGTGGTCGGATCGCCCGACGCGTCCTCGCAGCTGGTAGAGCTGGGCCAGGCCGAACCGGTCGGCTCGATTCACGATGATCGTGTTCACGTTGGGGATGTCCAACCCCGATTCGATGATCATACTGCATACGAGGACGTCGATCTTGCCTCCAAGGAAACGGAGCATCACTGTCTCGAGTTGCCGCTCCGGCATCTGACCGTGGCCCACATCGATGATGAGGTCGGGCAGCATCCGGCGCAGGTAAGATGCCATAGCCTCGATCGTCTGGACGCGATTGTGCACAAAGTAGACCTGCCCACCGCGGTCTATCTCGCGCATGATGGCCTCCTCGATGAGCTCATCGTCGAAGGCCGCGATCTCGGTCCTGACGGCGAGCCGGTCCCTCGGCGGCGTGGCAATTATCGACATGTCGCGTGCGCCCATGATCGACATGTGGAGAGTCCTCGGTATGGGGGTCGCCGTCATCGTCAGCACATCTACGGTCTTCCGGAGCTGCTGAATCGACTCCTTGTGGACAACTCCGAACTGCTGTTCCTCATCGATGACGAGAAGGCCCAGGTTCTTGAACTTGACGTCCTTCTGGATAAGCCTGTGTGTTCCGATGAGCACATCCGTCGTCCCCGCCGCCAGTCGCTTGAGGACCTCTTCCTGCTCCTTCGCGGTGCGAAAGCGAGACAGCACGTCCACGAGCACGGGGTATTCAGCAAACCGGTCCAGAAACGTGGTCAGATGCTGCTGCGCCAGGATCGTGGTGGGAACCAGAATCGCGACCTGCTTTCCGGACATGACTGCCTTGAAGGTCGCACGCATGGCGACCTCGGTCTTGCCGAACCCGACATCCCCGCAGATCAACCGATCCATCGGTTTCGGCGACTCCATGTCGCGCTTGATTTCCTCGGTTGCGGTGAGCTGGTCCTCCGTCTCCTCGTAGATGAATGACGCCTCCAGCTCCCGCTGCCAGTCGGTGTCCTCGGGGAACGCCATCCCGGGACACGCCTTCCTGGCAGCGTAGAGTTCGAGGAGCTCGCGGGCGAGTTCCTCTACTGCCCGCCTGACGCGCGCCTTGGTCTTCTGCCACGCGACCCCGCCCAGCTTGTTCAGGCGAGGGCTGTGTTCCTCTTTCCCCACGTACTTCTGCAACCTGTCGATCTCGTCAGCCGGCACGTAGAGCCGCCCGCTATCGGCGTATTCCACGACGACACAGTCGATGAATCTCCCGTCGGCCTCGACACGCGTCATGCCCACATAGCGCCCGATGCCGTGGTTGATGTGAACGACGTAGTCCCCCTCTGCGAGCGCCTCGAAGCTCGCGATGCGCGCACCGCCGCGGAACTTCCTGCGGCGCCTCCGTCTGTATCGATCGAAGATGTCGTGGTCCGTGTAGACGACCAGACCGGCTCCGTACATCGAAAAGCCTCTCTCAAGGCTTCCCAGCTCCAGCGCCACGTCAGTGGCCGTATCACCAAGGAGCTCCGTCAGTCTGGCGGCCTGGCCTTGGTTGTCGCACATGATAGAGACGCGATTCAGGCCTGAGAGATCGCTGAGGTGTTTCCTCAAAGCCTCCAGATTTGAACCGAACGATTCCTGCCGCTTCGACTCGATATCGATACGAGGAAGCGCTTCCAGTACCCTGCTTCTGATGAACCCCATGGCAATGAGCGGCCTTCCGCCCCGCTGCGCGATGAGCCTGTCGAACGGGACAAGCAGCGATTCGGGATCGCAGAGGGGCGCCTGTCTCCGCTTTTCCATATAGATCCTGGCTGCCTCAAGCGACGTCTGTTCCGCCCTGTCCCATATCTCGTCCTCTCTGATCAGGATGATGCCCGCATCATCCGGCAGGTAGTCGACCAGCGTCTCCGCGTCAGGGTGAATGGCTGGGATGTACTGCTCGACTCCTTCGAAGTAGAACCGTTCTTCCAGACCGTTGAGGAGGTAGTCCCTGTCCTCAGAGTCGATGGGGTGCGCCTTCCTGAGACTCTGCGCCAGCTCCCCCGCCCCTTCGCTGAGAAGAGCGACCTCGCGGCGCGGCAGAATGACGGCGTCCTCGATCTCCCGCACGGACCGCTGCGTATAGACATCGAACTGGCGAATGGATTCGACAACATCACCCTCGAGCTCGAGCCTTATGGGGTCGTCGTAGCCGAACGGAAGCACGTCCATAATGCCTCCGCGGATGCTGAAGTCTCCGTAGTCCTCCACCATTTTCACTCGCCGATATCCCATGTCCGCCATGCCGCGCGCGAACGCCTGTGTCGACAGGGCTGCGCCCGGCTTGATCCGGATTGTCGCGTCGGTGAGAAGACGGCGAGAGAGACTTCTCTGCATCATGGCCTTGGGTGTGGTCACGACGACAAGAGGCTCTCCCTGAAGGAGTCTGTTGAGTGTGACAAGTCTGGACTCGGTGATGCTTGAGAGCGGAGAGCGGCGCTCGTACGGGAGCGTCTCCCACTCGCTGAAGAGCTGCACGGATTCCTTGCCGAGGTACGTCACCATATCATCGTAGATGTGCTCCGCGTCGGACAGGCCCGGCGCGACGACGACCCATGCGTGGGGGAATCGCCTTCTGAGCACGGCTGTAAGAAGGGTCTTGGACGACCCTGTGAGGCCGCCTACCCAGAACCGGTTCTCCCCGTCAGCGATCCTCCGGACGACCCGATCGAACGGCTCGGCCTCCATCGCCAGTTCGACTATCTTTCTGCCCGGCATCGGTTCCCCTCTCCACCGACCGCAGATCTCACCTTAAGGACGGCGCCCCCTGTTCCCCGGATCACAGAATCGCAACCTCGGAGAAGCTATCATTGCCGCGCGAACCTCGGCCGCGCGACGTACATCTCGAGGGCCAGGAGCGCGAGCGCGATATAGACAAATGTGCGCCACAGCTCTCGCCCGTGCCTGGCAACCAGGATCTCCTCTTTGAGCTCCGCTCCGGGCGTAACGATGCTGACCTCGAGCGGATCGAGAAGTTGGGTCATCCCCGCTTCACTCACAGCAGCGAGTTCTGATTCCTCCCCCGGCAGGTTGACGGCTCCCATCGCCAGGAGTTCTCCGTTCTCCATGAACTCATAGATCCCCGTCTGACTCACGCCCCGGAGTGAAGCGCCGCCGCGGGAACCGCTCATCCTGGTTGCTGATTCCTCTCCCCCATCGGGGAGAAGGACGACGGGAGCGCCCGCGTGCGAGGGATCGTACGGAACCACCAGATCGCCACCAACGAGACAGTGGAGTTCGCGGACGGCCGGCTCCGCGAGCCGCCCGGTGATTCTATGAAGCAGGGGCACCAGTAGCCCGCTCCGGGGTATGTCGCTCCACGCCGGATCGATTCCGGTGTACAGGAGAGCCGCCGCGCCTCCCGCCGGCGGTGTCGTCGCCACCATCGCCGGACCGATGCCCGGCAGCTCCATGATCTCGTCTGCCCCGTCGATCTCCACCCTGAACGTCTTTCTGACAGCCACATCGTCGATCAAGCCGTCACCGAAGACGAGCCCCGCCAGAAGAGGATGCCCCGCGGACACCGGCGCCAGCCTCACTCCACTCCACCTCTCCACCGGCGCCAGGATAGAGCCGCCGCCAAGAAGGGGAAGGAGCTCGGCGTTCCAGTACCGGATGTCCGTCCCGCCGCCAAGAACGGCCAGAAGGCCCCCACTACCCGAGAGGTGTCGCTCGATCCAGCGTTCAGCCGCGTCGTCGAGCCTGCCGATATCTGCGAGGACAACCACGGGGAACCGACCCTGCTCCTGGTGCGCCAGCGCGGCGGCCGTCAACATGACAGGACGGAATCGCACGCCGGCGCGCGTCGGATCGAGGGCGCGCTCGATATAGTATGAGTCGTCAAGCGCGCCCACGCGCCCACTCCCTTCGGGCGCGCCCACGCGCCCACTCCCTTCGGGCGCGCCCACGCGCCCACCGCTTCGGGGCGCGCCATCACTCCCCACCACGAGAACTTCAATGCGCTCCTCGGGACGGATGACGAAATAGCGTCGATTGTCGACATCCAGAATATCAGCAGGGATCTCAACCCAGCCGGAGTGCCACTCGTTCACATCTACCGCAGTCGAGAACACGGCGCTGCCGCCTGCTCCCTCCTCCATCGTCACACCAGTCTGCCCAACCTGGATACCATCGACGAAGAGCCGCACCGGGATCTCACATGATCTCGCAGCGAGGTTTCGCATCTCTGCAATAACTGCGTACATGCCGGGAGTGCCGCCGTAGCGTCTCTCCACGCGCACCGCCGTAACTGCGCAGTTGCCGGTCGGCCCCGTGACGGGAACAAGGTACGCGCGCACATCGCCGCCCGCTGTCTCGGCCGGCAGTCCGGTCTCCCCGCTCATCTCAACCGACGGCCCGACCTCGTTCTCCCACCCCGATTGCTGCATGTCGCCGATGACGTACATCTCGCGATTCAGGTTCCGCGACGCTCCCAGATACTCAAGCGCGGTGGCCACCGCGCGCCGGGAGTCGGTCCCGGCCTCAGTCGGCCTCAGTCCGTCGAGCTCATCCGCGAGCACGTCGGGACTGAACGTGCCGTCCCCAACCACGATTCCGGTCGGCGAGGATGCGGTAAGGAGAAACGCTTCGTCTCCACCTGACAGAAGCCCCGCTATCGCTCGCACCGTCGCCACCGCCTCATCGAAGAGAGCGCCCCCGTTCGCTCGCCGTGACATGCTTGCGCTGTCATCGATCACGATCGCAACCGATGTTCGGGCGTGAGTGGAGACCCCACCTTCAAATGCTCCTCGCAGAGTCGGCCTTGCCATCGCGAGTGCTGCAAAAAGCAGGATCAGGCTCCGTATGATGAGAAGCAGGATCTGCCGAATGCGGACCCTGCGTATCTTCTTTCTCTCGAGCTGCTTCAGGAAACGGATCGAGCTGAAGTCGATCGTATCGACGCGCCGCCTGCTGATCATGTGGATGATCAGCGGGAGCAGGGCCGCGAACGCGGTGAAAAGGAATGCTGTATTGAGGAATGTCAATCCCACATGTATCCCCGTCGCTGAACTTTGAGCGGTCCGTCGGCTGTACGCGCCCTTCGACGTTGAGTGATCCGTCGGCCCTTCTACCCCAATCGCTTCCGCTTCTCCAGATAGGAGAAGAGCGCCCGGTCGTACGGTGTCGATGTCAACACCTGCACGTAGTCGATCCGACTCTCGGCGCACTCGCGTCGCAATCGCGCCGTCCACTCATCGACCGCAGCGAGATAGTCGCCTCGAATAGCCAGAGGCTCGGTCGTCATCATCTCTCCCGTTTCCATGTCACGGAATGTCGCGTCCGCCTCAAACCTGAACTCCACCTCGCGAGGATCGAGAACGTGGAAGACGATGACCTCGTGCTTCAGATGCCGAAAATGCTTAAGTCCGGGAATCACCTTGTCGGGATCGTCGAGAAGATCAGAGATGAGAATGACCAGGCCGCGTCTCCTCATCCGCTTGGCCAGCTCGTGGAGCACCTCACCGATCCCTGTCCTTGAAGATGCCTTGGTCTTGTCGAGTTCCGAAAGAAGCAGGTGGAGCTGCCTGGGATTGGAGCGAGGCGGCACGAACTCCCTGATGCTCTCATCGAACACCAGGAGACCGGCGGAATCCTGCTGTTTCAACATGAGATAGATAAGCGCGGCAGCCAGGTAGCTGCTGTACTCGAGCTTTGTGATCCGGTCCGCACCGAATCCCATGGACGCGCTCGCGTCGAGCAGAATGTAGCCCCGGAGGTTTGTCTCCTCCTCATACTCCTTGATGTAGAAACGGTCTGTCTTGCCGAAGACCTTCCAGTCGATGTGCTTCAGCGGATCTCCGGGCATGTACTGCCTGTGCTCCGCGAACTCTACGCTGAATCCCTTGTATGGGCTCCGATGGAGGCCGGTGACGAAGCCCTCCACGACAAGCCTCGCCCTTAGCTCCATCGTCGCGAGCTTTGAGACGACGGTTGGATCAAGAAAGCGCCTGTATGAGTCCTCGGACATCGCGGCTCTCCGCGTCTCTGCGCTGGGAATGCTTGGGTGTCTATGCTGCGCCGGCGACGAGACGGGCCACGATGTCCGCAGCCGAGATACCGTCCGCTTCCGCGTTGAAGTTCGTTACGATCCGGTGTCTGAGAACGCCTCCGGCGACCGCTCTCACATCTTCCGTCTCCGGTGCGTACTTGCCCTGCAGCACCGCGCGCGTCTTGGCGCCGAGGATGAGATACTGCGAAGCTCTTGGCCCTGCGCCCCAACTCACCCAGTTCCGGATGTAGTCCGGCGAGCCATCGGTCGGGCGAGTGCTGCGCGCGAGCTTCACCGCAAAGTCGAGAGTATGATCGGGAACCGGCACGCGACGGATGAGCTTCTGCAGTCGCTGAATATCATCCCCGCTCAGCACCTTCTCAAGATCGGGGACATAAGCGCTGGTCGTCGACTCTACGATCTCTTTCTCCTCGGTCTCGCTCGGGTAGTCGACGTAGATACTGAACATGAAGCGATCGAGCTGCGCTTCGGGAAGAGGATATGTTCCCTCAAGTTCGATCGGGTTCTGGGTCGCGAGCACGAAGAACGGGAGCGCGAGCGGATGGGTGTTGCCACCCGCCGAGACCTCTTTCTCCTGCATCGCCTGAAGAAGAGCCGCCTGCGTCTTCGGAGGCGTTCTGTTGATCTCATCCGCCAGAACTATGTTCGCAAACACCGGTCCCCTGATGAACTTGAAGTCGCGCGCATGGGTCCCCGGATCCTCCTCGATGATGTCGGTGCCGGTGATGTCGGATGGCATGAGGTCGGGCGTGAACTGGATTCGTTTGAAGGAAAGGTCCAGGACGTCGGCCAGCGTACTGACCATCAGGGTTTTCGCAAGCCCGGGGACACCAATCAGAAGGCAGTGCCCATCAGCCAGAATGCCGGTCAGGAGCTCCTCGACAACCTGATCCTGCCCCACGATTACCTTTCTTATCTCTCCAAGGATCCTTTCTTTCGCGCTCACGAGCATTTCTACTGCTTCAAGGTCTCCGCCCTCGGCTGGTCTGCTCTTGGGATTCATAGTTTTCCTCACGGCTCCGGTGAAACGCAACGAGCCGCCGCGCCGGTCGCCGGCAAGGACCCGCGCCGCGGTATGAGTAATCAATGTCGCCCCGCCACACCTACATTGTGACACGAGCTTGAACAAAGAGTTTAGCAGCCCAAACTCGTGCAGGCAACCTTCAGGCGAGCCTGAGTGCTAGTAATCAGCAGGGCCCCGTGGTGACCCACGGAGCCCTGAACAACCAGCCTAACATCTCGGGTATCAGCCGCGAGCGTTAAGGGTGGCGCCGGGTGTGCTGGCGGACGCGAAGCGGCAGCCCCCCTTGCAGACGCCGTGACACCCAAGCTCGTCGGCTGCATGCGCTAGTTAGGCGTCTTCGTACCAGACCGAGATGTAGAGCTTGGTATCCCGCAGGCTCCCGGCGCTTGCGGATTGCGCTATGTCAATGATCTTGATTCCCGGATGTTGCGCCAGCCAAGCGTTGATCTCGTCTTCCAGCCCCAGGGCTGCCTTGGAGCCTTCTCTGCCAAACAGCTTCACCTTCACTTGCTTCCTCCTGTTGAGGGGACGAAGACGCCTGACTCCGGTTGTTCCGTATCATCTATACAGCGCTTTCATGGTGCCCCAGCTCCAGATGAGATCGTCGTCGACATCCGTCTGCACGCACGGTTCGTACGTCGTCTCGACGAACGGCGCCGACTGCCCCTCGACCTGGACCTCCCAGGTCCCGACGAACTCCGGGCCGCCCAAGCGGATCTTGCAGATACTCACCGCATAGAGACCCGGCTCAAGGCCGCCGATCACGATTTCGTTGTCGAAGCAGCAGTTGCAGTAGCAGGGACCGGACTCGTAGGCCTCCGCCTCCACGATCGAGATCGAGAACCCCTCGACGTCCACGGTGAAGTCTATCCAGGCGCAGCAGTTGAACTCGGTCTGTGTGTGGCGGCAGATGATCGTGCCGGGATCGGTCTCGAAGATTACTTGCTCATCGCAGATCTGGGCCTGTGCGGACCCTGCGGCAAGAAGAGCGATGGCAAGCACGACGATGATGTTCAAGCATCGCATGCCAGCCTCCTTTTCGGGGCGCGCCCGGTGCGGCACGGCACACGCGCCCATAAGTAGCATTCTCATCGTAGCACAACGGCGAAGGTTCCACAGTATTATTTGTACGAAGAGTCTGAATGAACTGCGCAGAGCGGGTCCAGGTCTCTGTGCCCACTCGTTCTCACACCCTTCTGGGTGTATACTGAAACTGACAAGAGGCCATCGTATGGAGGTGAAATGAATTTCCGTTCATTCGTCGCGCTCAGCGTTCTGTTCGCCGTCACACTGGTCGTGGTCGGCCCGCCGTGGGCTGCGCACTCACAGACCCGGACATCGCGGGCGCCGCTCGCCATGCTTGCGGGTGAGGTGCCGTGGCCCGATGACGTACGAGCCGAAACAGCTCCACGCGGTACTGCCGCGAATGGCATCCTCCTGGACCAGACGGCGGTGCCGGTGCTCCTCACCCGCCTGCCCCCCGACAGTCTCCTTGTCGCTCTCATGGACTCGACCAGCCTCAGTAACGTGACTTCGACCATACAACACATGCAGGACTATGGGAGCAGATACGTCGCCGTCGACTCATGCTGGGCCGCAGGCTACTGGATTCGCGACCAGTTCATCGAGTACGGGCTCACCGAGGTCGAGCTCGACACATTCAGATGCTGGACCTTCCAGGACACAGTCGATGCGATGAACGTTCTCGCCTGGAAGGAAGGCATCTCGCGTCCTGACGAGTACGTCGTCATCGGTGGTCACTACGACTCGGTCACAACGGACAACTTCACCGATCCCAATGCACCTGCGCCCGGAGCTGATGACAACGGCACCGGGATCGCCGGCGTTCTCGAGGCCGCTCGGCTCCTGGCCGGGCTCGATCTGGAGCGAAGCGTCATCTTCGCCTGCTGGTCGGGTGAGGAACTTGGACTGAGAGGAAGCCGGGCCTGGGTGAACGACGCCGTGGCCGCCGGACTCGACATCGTCATCTATCTCAATATGGACTGCCTGGGGTACCCCGACGAACCGGATCCCGCCGCCATCGTCTACTCGGACTCGTCATCGCTCGCCGTGGCCGCCCTCATGTGCGATCTCATCACGGAGAACACGGACTACGGCTGTGCCACGAGAGTGCAGCCGATAGGCGCAAGCGACCAGAACAGCTTCTGGGAGGCCGGCTACAATGTGCTGGACACGAGCGCGGGCGCGGGGTGGTCTCCGTACCACCACACGCCGAACGATGTCATCGAGAACGTGGATCTGCCGATATGCCGCGCGCTTGCCGCCGTCAACGTAGCCACGGGGGCTGCTGTCGCGGGGGTCGTCGGAGAGGAACCCAACCTGCCACCGGAGACCGTGCTCACGGACAACTGCGCCGCGACGCACTTGCTTCTCACTCTTAGGCCCCTCTTCGAGTGGAGCGCTGTTGATTTCGATGGGCACGTCGCTCTCTACGAGTATCGCGTCGTTCCGCTTCCCGAGCCCGCGGCCCCAGTCTGCCTCGAACGTGAGTCGGTGCAGCTTCTCGAGCATGCGGCTCCAGTCTGCGTCGAGCGCACGTGGATTGAACTTCCCTTAGGCCAGACGTCGATCGTGCCGCCCGGTCTCACGGAAGGTGACTACAGGTTCGAGGTCCGGGCCGTCGACGATAGCGGGATCGCCGACCCCTCGCCGGCATCACACACGTTCACGGCAACCGGCGCGCTCTGCCCGATTTTGAGTATGGAGATGGACTTCACCCGGGAGACGGTGGAGTTCTCCGGCCACTGGTCGCCGGGGAGCGTACCGAGAGTTCGGGTCTTCGAGGGGGAACGCCTTGTCTTTGGATTGGAGGCAACCGCGGACGCCTACTGTGGCGTCGCCGATGCCGTGGCCGTTGCCATCGGTGACACCGTCGACTGGTCGGACTGGGAGAACGTGCCGCATGATTTCGTCGTCGTGCCGGAGCCGGGTGACACAGCCATCCACTTTCTGACGGAGGACGAGAACGGTTCACGCACCATGGGCAAGATGGTGATCGCCACTACTCACGCCGGAATGGATCTGCCCCTTCTCCACGTGGACGACTGGTTCGGGCAGCCCGTGTCCGATGCGATGCACGACGCGTTCTACGACTCGATTCTGTCCGGGTTGGAACACGACACGTGGGATCCCTACGAGCATATCTCCGGCATATACCCCAACCTGCCATCGATGCAGGACCTCGCCGGCTACCGGACAGTTCTGTGGAGCCTCGGCGCGGGCGCGACCTTGCTTCACCCCGCGCAGTCCGAATCCGGCTATCACGCGATCGAGGGATTTGTTCGTGCCGGCGGCAATCTCATCATCGAGGGGCATTCGCCCATCGAGGCACTCGCGGCGAACGACCAGTACCAGCAGTGGCGAGTCTTTGGTGACCGCGAGTTCGTTCACGACCACGCGGGGATCGACAGCATGTACAACACCGGTTCGCTGTCGGACCCCGGGAACCCGGGCTCTTATGGATACGCATTCCTCGGTGGGATCTCGATCGCCCCGTGGAGCTACTCTCACCTCCCGGTGGACACGCTGGTGAAGTGGCAGGAAGGTTATGCCATCTATGGCGGTCTGCCATCGTGTGAGGTCTACAGGCCTTCCCCGGCCACGATGAGACTTTACCTGTTCGACGCCTACCTCAACGCGGGTCTCGATGAGAAACCGTGCGCGACGCTCACGCTTCCCGACGATGGCACCGGTTCCGTCGCCGTTCTCGGATTCCCTCTATACTATATAGAGACGGACGCGGCCAAAAGTGTGATCGAGGCTCTTCTGACAAACATGATCGAGTGGCAGCAACCGGCCGCTCTCATCAGCTTTCGATGGGAAGACACGCTCGACTCCGTCAGCTTCACGTGGTATCTCTCACCTCCGGACAACCCCCTTGGATGCCACATGGAGCGCCGGCTCACCGGATCGGACGACGACTACGCACTCCTCACGACATCGCCGCTCTCGCCGGACGCAACAGGATGGTATCACTACACAGATACGTCCCCCGTAGGATGGACCGACTACAGCTACCGCCTGCGCGTCCTCGAGCGATGTGGAACCACCACCATCCATGGTCCATGGAACATAGCGCTCCAGTCCGACACCTCCGTCTGCCGGCTTTTTCCGCCCTTCCCGAACCCGACGACCCGTGAGACTGTGATCCGATATGTCGTCGACGCGGACCACAGGTGGACGTCCGTGGACGTCTTCTCTCTCGACGGGCGCCTTGTCAGATCCCTGTTCGAAGGCCCGCGCGAGGCCGGAGGCTACACAGCGTACTGGGACGGCACGGACAACGGTGGAGAGAACGTCGCCGGCGGTGTCTACTTCGTGAGGGCTCGCATAGGAGTGTCAGAGCTGGAACGGAAGGTCGTCGTGCTCAGATAAGGGCATATGTCCTCCCACTTTCGGTTGAGTGGGTGCGGTGACGGTTCTAGAGTGAAGGTCATGGCACTGCTCGGAGGCCGAAGGAGAAGGAGGACACGATGGT
>JALGZD010000185.1 GCA_025782395.1 bacterium | reverse complement strand
CCAAAAACCGTTGCCAGCCACGACGGCACACACATCATCCTGATTTCAGGCTCGACTGGCGCTGACAGCCAGATCGTCTTCAGTTCCCCCGAAGGCCCGGACGCAACGGCGGCCGTCTTTGGCATCACCCCGCCCCGTGCTTATCACGGCGCTGACGCCTGCCCTGCCCATGTTACCGGAATAAGGGATCTGAGCAGTGGCGCTGCCCTGCAGATCGCCCGCTTCCTGAGTCTGGCTGTAGATGGCCAACCGGCCGTAGACGTGGACTGTGCAGCCCAGGCCGCCGACCCGACGGTGGTCTCTCTAGACGAGATTGTGGCGGCGATCAACATGGCCCTGGAGTCTGAGATCGCTTCCCACGACGGGGTGCGTCTGATCCTGAAATCGCCTACATCAGGCCTGGCCGGGCGGATAATACTTGAGCCTTATACCTCGGGCGACGCTCGTCCTATACTGCTGGGCAAGGTACCGGTCTGGCTGCAGCTACTGAGGACGACCGCCTGCAGTTCAAGTCGCCCACCGTCGGCGAGGGAAGCCGCCTGTCTTTGCTGCCACTGCGTTATCTGGAGCTCATCGAGTATCCGCCCGAACCAGCAGAGATGCCCTCGCGATCTGTGCGGCACGGCGACAGCTGGCCGGTCATCAACGATGGAGCCGCCGATGTGTCTGCTGAGGTTCAGCTCGCGGCACCTCAGGGCGTTGTCGGGCCGACACTGGTGAACGTCACGCTGGGCTGGCGCGTCCGCCTGCTCACCATCCTGAACATTGGTGAAACTGCCTGCCTGTGGCGTGACCCAAGGCTCGGACTCCAGGCGACGATCCTCTCTTCAGACGGTGAGGCCCGTTCTGTACCGGGTTCGGAAATCCTCGCCGGCCCGATTGGTGCGCAGGTCTGGGTGCCTTTCGAAGGCACCTGGCCCCTGACCGGAAATGACGAGGACCCGGCTGCCCTCCAGCTGAACAACCCGCTGGCCCCCAGCCTAGTCAGACTGCGCGCGAGGATGGCCGGAGCCACAGCCCACGCCATTGCCGTGACGGTAACAGAGAGCGATCTCGCCGCCGTCAGTCCGGAACCCATCGTCGCTGATGGCAGCCCGGCCCGCCTGGTAAGTCGCGTCCGTACCGATGAGCAAGGGTTCTGTTTGCTGGACGCCAACGAGGCCATCATTGCCTGCCTGCGGGCAGGGCCAGAGGTGGACCTGGCGGCGTATCAAGACCGCGTGGTGGCCGTCACCGGAGCTCTGCATGCCGGTGAGCCGGCGTTGATGATCGTCCATCAGATCGTCTACCTGTTTGACGTGACACTGCACTTCGCGCCCGGGGAGGGCGATCCCTTAGAGGAACTATACCGAGGCGTAACCATTGGCGTGGGCACTGCGGAGCCCGATTCCCTTGTCTGGCAGATCAACGCTGGCCCCCGGTTTTCACAACTTGTCAAGGCAGAAGAGTTGAATAAAGGCACAGTGTTGACCCTGCCCCAAGGCCAATCGGAATGGATCTACGGGGATTGTCACAGCAGCCGCTTCAATCAGGCCCACTTTAATGCCACTCGTTTCGCCGGTGGCCGTTGCGACGACCGCGGCGTGTTCAACATCAGTCGCTTCGCTCACGCACCGCCGGAGCCGGTGGCCGCTGTCTTTGCCCCGGCAGACCCGTTGCCGGATCCGGCCGTCGGGGTCGTCTTCCGCTGGCCGAGCCACCAGCCGGGTGCCTTCTGCGTCAACCTGCCTGCTGACTTGGCGGCACGCTTTGGTGGGCGGTTTAACAAAGCACGCTTCGGTCAGAAAAAGGATACACCCGAGCTATACGAAAAAGCGGTCACTGAGTCGACCGATGACCCAGACTATCTGATCGCCCGCATCAATGCAAATTCGACGTTGGTTGAAGCGGATGTTGTTATGCGTGTGCCCCTTGGCTGGGAGGCTGTCACGATACCTTTCCGGAAGCCGCAATTTCTTACTCTGGGTGCCGAAGAAGCACCCGCCCGCCTCTACCTGGCCGAGGAGGGGCTCGACGGATTTATCAAGGTAGAGGCCAATGAGAATGGCGCGTGGGGTAACGAGATCGCAGTCTCAGCCCGCCAATCTGGACCGGCCATGTATGATGTAGCGATTATTTACCAGGGGAGTCTTTTTGAGAATGCCCGGCAGGTTGCCCTGGGTAAGGGCCCACTGCCCCCGGCTCCGCGCTGCCAAAAAGAGAAAGCAGGATCAGCCGCCCGGCAGGTTGCCCCGGACCGGGACCTGCCGACCCTGATCCAGGATCTTTTACAACCCGGTCCTGTTGGCGTGCTGCAAGCAAAGGCCGCCGGTGTCCGGGCCGATATTTCACGTGATCATACTGAATCCATCTGCTGAGCTACAGCAACGAAAGGAGGAAATAAAA
>JALGZD010000016.1 GCA_025782395.1 bacterium | reverse complement strand
CCTGGAAGTCATGTGCCGTGCCGGCCTGCGTGCCTATGAGGTTGTCAGACTTGTCCCTAGCGGCATCAGGTGGAAGGATGGTATTCTGGAAGTCCGCAGGGGAAAGGGAGCGAAGGACTGAAATGTCCCCGAGGACCAGGAAACGGTTGGGTGGCTGCGGGCGTGCTCTGCCACACGTTCCATGTCGTGCCATCAGGGACGCGCATCCCGCTTGCTGGTGCGACGACTATCCGGAGTTGAAACCGGGCCTGCGGGTGCTCTGGCGGCCCAGTGATCCCAGGGTGACGCGGGCTTACTCGGCCCATTGAGATTGGTTCCCACAAGATTCGTATCGCCGATCGCGGCGATTAGGCAGGCTGAGTGTAGTTAGCCACACAGCGCGAGGACGTTTGGAGGTTCGCAGGTATGACAAGAAGACGACACAAGGGTGACACCAGGACGTTCGGTGAGTTGACCTACGAGGAGCAGGCTAAGTCTATCACAGCATCGATCAACAACCTGCAGAACGCGATCATGCATCACATCAAACACGCTGCAGCCTCGCGGCGAGACCAGACCCGCGAAAAAGTGCCTTGGTCAAGTGAATCGCTTTCTTGGCAGGCTGATCGACCGTACGTAGGACGTCGTGTGAACGCGCTGGTGGCTAACTAGGGTATGCACCCGACGAGCTCGGGTGTCACGGAGTCTGCAAGGGGGTCGCTTCGCTCCAGCACACCCCGCGCCACCCCTCACGCTCGCGTGTGATACCCGGTCCGTTAGGTGGCTCTCGATTGCACGCTGGTTGTCGCTGGCGAACTGGACGCCGCTCTACGCCGGCCACTGGTCCTGGCACTCGCGCAGAAAGGACGGAGAGAGTGCTTCAATCTGCTGTCCGACCGCTCGCAGAGAACGACTGGCATCTCGTGGAAGAGGCCCAGTCGTTGATTCTACGCAGGGGCGAGTTCGGCAAGCACCACATCTCGTCGGCAGTCATGACATCTGATGGTGAGGTGTATTTCGGTCTGCACCTCTCTGCCAACATCGGCGTCGGCTCCGTGTGCGCCGAGGCGGTGGCAATCGGTTGCTCTCAGCTGGAACACCACCGCGAGATTGAACGGCTTGTCTCACTCCGATGCATGTTCGACCTCGATGGGACCGCTGAAGTCGTACCCCCTTGCGGAGCATGTAGGCAGCTGCTTCTCGAGTACGGCCCCGACTCATCGGTCATACTCCCCGGGGTCGACGGCCTTGGGCTAGTTCTTGCTTCCGAGTTGCTTCCTCTACCGTTCGTCCGCCGCAGGTCCAGTTGGGGGGACGGTCGCGAGATTCCTAGCGAGGAGGATCTATGAACTTGCTTCCGACGCACTACTTCACCGCGGAGCAACTCAGGCCGACGGGCACGGCGAGCCCGGCTCCCTTTGAATTGCTCCCCCGCGAGGCGATCGAGGAGTGCAACAAGCTGGCCGAGGTCCTCCAGGACAGGGGAACGACAGTGTTTGAGGAAGAGGAACTCAGCGCTCGGCCGCATCTTCTGTGGTTCTTGGCGCTCCTGCGCTTCCTCGGCCCGGTCGTGGTACTCAAGAGGGGAACGAAGTTTGAGGTGTCCTCCAGGGGGCCGCTAGGCAGGGATGTGCCTCGTCTGATCTCCCTGTACCTTACCCACGGGTTCCATGCGTTCGATGACTGGACTCGCCGACACCGCGCGTCTCCCGATCGACTGGCCGCGATAGAGTTCCTTCACTACCTCGAACTTAGGCGCATCGACTCAGCGAAGAACATCGGCACTTCTCCTGAGATCATAAGAGAAGTCCCCGTTGCGTTTGCGATCATCAAGGCCTACTCGGAGAAGAGGCGGCAGGATGTGTATCTTCTGGAGCTCAACAAGGACTGGAATAGGTGCCTCAGGGAGATCGAGGAAGAGCTGAGCATTCCAAGGGACAACGTCTCGCTCACTCCGCTCACCCGCGACCCCCTCACAGGCTACAGCCTGAGCGGTGGCCACGGGACGCTCGGTCATTACCCGTGCATGATCTACTGGGCTCGAATCCGAGGAGAGTTCAAGGCAAGAACCAAAGACACCTGGTTGACTGAGAGCGAGTTCTCAGAGATGCGCCGTTCTCATGCCCCTGGTCTCGTGATCAACCCTGTCTATCTTGACTTCCTCTTTCACCAACTACCTGAGGGTTTGCGTGGGCTGCAACGCAGCCTGGACGGAGTTGTGGAACCGGCGGGTGGTCTGCACCGAGTTCGAGATTTCGTGCTTGAACACAAGGTATGGTTGATACCGACACTCGCCATTTTGGCTGGCCTCATAGCAGTCATGAGGGGATTACTCGAATGACCGCTGCGACTGGCTCACAGACCTCCATCGACGTGCTGAGGGCTCTCGTTAGCAGGCTCCAGCTGCAGTCAGCTCGGCTGCTTCTGATTGAGCACACAGTGGGCGTCAACTGGCGTGTCATGCATCCGAGTACAGAAGGCAAACTTGCCCATCTGTCAGAAGGCCTGGTACAGCACAGCCCAATAAACACGTGGGAGCTCTCGGGCTCCGAAGTCTTGGCAGATGAGTTTAGCCCTGCCCAGCTCATCTCCGGCCCTCACCGCGCGATCTCGGTTACCTCGAAGGTCCAGCTGGATGGTAGCTTTCGTCACATGGCGATGATGAATCTCCACCCAGACGACAGAGCATCGTATGAAGATCTAGTCCTCATGCTTGAGACTGTGACCGGAGGCATGCCCGGGTACCTGCTTGAGACTGGCAGGTACTACCACTTCTATGGCGATGCCTTGCTCACTCAGCGTGAGTGGCTGAGATTCCTCGCGCAGTTCCTCATGCCGACGATACTGCTGAGCCCACGCTACATCGGCCACTGCCTTAACAGAGGCTTTTCTGCGCTCCGCCTGACTGTCGAACCCGACTACAAGCCGACTATGCCAATCGTGCGGGAGAAGTTCCCTATTCCGAAGCGGCCACTGGCGGGCCCGGAACGACGTGACGACGAACCAGATGAGTGATCTTGGGGTGCGGCGCGAGCCGCATGCAATCCCGTTGAATCTGTCGAGAGCCACCTAACTAGCGGATGCAGCCGCCGCGCCAGCCTTAACGCTCGCGGCTGATATGCGGTCCGTTAGCCTGCCGCAGCTGGGCAAGGGGAGGTCATGGTAAGCAGGAGGACAGCCAGGCTGATTGCCGATTTCTACGCGTCCCACTTCACGAAGCGCTACCACGGGCCGGCCGGCACCCGCCAGATCACGGATGGAGCCGTGATCTACGACTTCCTGTACGAGCACGGGTACGATGCCTGGTTCTGCAACTCCGCTCGCAGGCAGGAGACCATTAGCGGAACACGCATGCTCAAGGATTTCCTCATGAGGTTCCACACCGGTGAGTCCCTCGCGGACGCCACACCGGAGTGGTCGTGGAAACAGCGCGAGAAGCTTGGGCAGCGCTATCTTGAAGACCTTGCAGAGGATGCTCTTCAGCGCTGGGGCGACGCACAGCAGTACATGAAAGAGAAGGTAGAGCCTATTGAGCGGTCTCTGAAGCTGGATGGCTACGAGTTCAAGGATGGCACGCTCCTCGCACCGGAGCATGACGTACTGGACGCACAGGAAGAAGCTGGTGTTCTCCGTGCGCTCTTCAGAGAGCTGGCCCTCAATGATGAAGCAGGTACCTTCAGCTTCCTTGATACGAGTGACGATCACTACCTGAACGGAAGATGGTCGGACGCGATTCACAACTCCCGCAAGTTCCTCGAAGCAGTGCTGTTTGGCGTGGCGT
>JALGZD010000141.1 GCA_025782395.1 bacterium | reverse complement strand
AATGCTAATGCAAGTGGTATGGTAATATGGGCAATATATGATTTTGATAGCGGTAGTTATGATGGCAGTCTTACTATGAACAATACAAACTATAACTATGCAACGGCTCAAAGGCAGGGATACAAGGTTAGTTCTGCCACGGGCGATGACACTTATGGAATATCTGTGGTTTCAACAACTAATGAGACTTATTGTATTTGGGATTCATTGACAGTTTATATTTCACCACCGATTGATCAAAGACAGAATTTAGATAGTAACGCGACTGGAATGGTCATATGGGCCGATTATGATTACGATTCGACATCCTATGATGGAACTTTGAACTGTAATAATACTGATTACAATGGTGATGGTACAGCAGTTCGATGGTATTATAAAGTTGGATCTGCGAATGGGGATGATACTTACGGAATTACATCAATTGCAACAGTTTATAATACTACTTATCACATTTGGGATAGTCTTACGATAGTGGCGTATGAACCAACTGATACTAGAATTAATACAGGAACGAATATGACAAATATGGTATTCAATGCAACATATGATTATGATAGTACGTTGTTTGATGGAACCTTTACTTAGAATGATACGACCTATGATTATGGAATAGCGGGGATTTATTATTATAATGCTACAAGCGCGAACGGTGATGATAGTTATGTAATTACTAAGATTAGTACATTTGATACTGCTTGGTGTTATTTAATGCTACATATGCATATGATAGTGCCCTATTTGATGGTACTTTGACATTGAATGATACTACTTATGATCATGACACGGTTGGGATATACTATTATACTGTTGCTTCTGCTAGTGGTGATTCCCACGGAATTACATTGATAGATACAAATGCTAATACATATTGTATTTTTGATCAGGTGATAGTAAAGGGATATAGCACAAATTCGACAGATAATCATGATAATATTAACGAAGCTTTTAATGTGTCTGTGTGGGTTCAATACTCGTATGATAGTACGAATGTGACTGACGGCACAATTGTGATTAATAGTGACTCATTCTCATTCCTGGCTGGTTGGAATTGGACTGCTATATTTTCGAATGCGACTGCAAGTACAGCAACATGGAATACAGTGGTTGCTAGTGGAAACACTCACGGTATTACAAGTGTGAACCAGGATAGTAAATCACAGACGGTAAGTTGGGATTCGCTAACTATAGTTATTACGGATCCAACGGATCAGAGGCAGAATTTGAATGCTAATGCTACTGGAATGATTGTGTCGGCTGTTTATGATCTTGGTGGAACTTATGATGGGACTCTAGTGTTGAACAATACTGACTTTGATGGTGATGGGACTGCGGTTAGATGGGGATACAAGGTCAATTCTGCTAGTGGAGATGACAGTTATGGTATTACGGCGATCAGTGATGTTAGTGATGAAACTTATATGATATGGGATAGTTTGACTATATCTATTACGACGCCAGCCGATCAAAGAATTAGTACTGGAACGAATTGTTCCGATCTCATTATAACGGCTGTTAGAGCTTATGATTCAAGTGCATTTGATGGAAGTTATGTTCTTAATGATACTACTTACGATCATAGTGTAGTTGGTATTTATTATTATACGATTTCAAGTGTAAGCGGTGGAACATACGGAATTACTCTTATAAGTGCAAATGATAATGAATATTGTATTTTTGATCAGATTAAGGTGTTAGGATATGGTACGAATTCTACTGATAATCGAGATGATATTGGTAATTACTTTAATATTACAGTTTGGCTTCAGTATGAATATGACAGTACGAATTTGACAGATGGAACGGTTACGATAAATGGAGTGTCTGCTGCATACTTGGCAATGGGCAACTGGTCTATTACGCCAACGAGGGGAGCCGCTTTGGGAGTAACTTATAATAATGTTCAAGAAATCGGTAATACGCATGGTATAATATCAGAGAATCAGAATGGCAAGTCGCAGTTGGTAATTTGGGATAGGATGCTTATAACAATATCTGTTGATAATATAACACCTGATAACGGAGTGCAGGTGGATTTTGTATTAACGGTTACTTACGAATATGATAGCATAACTTGTTCATCTTATACTTTAATGGTGGATAGAAATGCTACAAACTGGTTTGAATTTACAAATGCGAATAAGACCTTATTCAATGATACCGCAACGGAGACAATTGCTAATTATACATCATCGAGCGGGAGTGAGACTACATATAGTCTTACTGGATTGTCTTCGAATTTGGTGAATGTGACATGGTCGGTTGTTGATATAACCACTACAGAGGGACCAGGAAGACCAAAAACAACAACAGAGAATACGTGGGTTGCACCGCAGTTAAGTATGGGTGCCTTTGTTGCGCTTATAGGTATTTCGGTTTTGCTTGGCGTGTATAATAAATATGAGGCTAGGAAGGATAATAGATCTCCTTATGTATTTGGTGGTATGCGGGGGACAACCAGATTGGGAGGATATGGGAAGAATATTATCAATAAAATTATGAGGGGCCGTGCTGTTAAGAGAAGAAAGGTTACTGATAAGGTTTCTAAAGAGCGATACAAACAAACCGAGAAAGAAAAACGGGATCGTGAGAAAGCAACAGAGAAGCGACGTAAACAGCGTGAG
>JALGZD010000214.1 GCA_025782395.1 bacterium | reverse complement strand
CGATCCCAACGGAACTGCGATGGGTGTTGAGATAATGGATGGCGATGTTGAGATAACCGTGAACACTCCACCAGTCCCGATCAGCGTAACAAAGCACCGGATAAACAACGTTGCGCAGAAGTACCAGAGCACTGCAATCCTGTGCTCATGCTCCTACGACCCTGACTATCCGGGCGATGGTGGCAACATCACCTACATCAGATGGGCGTTTGGTGACGGTCAGTACGGAACCTCAGAGGGTCTGCCAGATGAGAACAACTGCACATGCAAGGAGCACAGGTACGAGTCATGGCAGTGGCATCCGCTCGGCGTTCCATACGACCCGGAGCACCCTGAAGATGGTGGAAACTACGTACCATTCGATGTCCAGCTGGACGTGATGGACGACGGATACCCTGAACTCACCAACAACACCAACATCACAATCGATGTGTTCATCGCAGGTGATGCGAACGGTGATGGCGAGGTGAACATCCTTGATGCGGTGTGGGTGGGTAAGAACTGGCGAGCAGAGTGCGAACCATGCAACCCGTATCCGGATAATTATCCGGAAACTCTTCCGGATTACTGCGGATGCGATGACTGCGAGGGCAATTACTGGAACGACGCCCAGGCAGAGAATGGAGCAGACGGAGCAGATCTGAACAACGACTGCGAGATAAACATCCTCGATGCCGTGATCATAGGTGCGAACTGGAGACACGTGGCATGGTAGGATGAGTGAAATAGGGAGACGATCGAGGTCTCCCTGTTTTTCTTTTATTTGGTGGTAAACTGCTCGGGTACATAAAATACCATCGTGGGACTTTACTTATGCTGGCACTACCCCACCGAGGGGTGCATGGATGATGTTCTTGATCTACGAAGTTGCTGCAAGATTTTTTTGGCAAACCTAACATATTTCGGATTTTTGGAATTAACCTAACTTTTACAGGGGGATTCTTCTGGAAATCTAATTTTTTTAGGGTTTTAATCCAAAACCGAACATTGTTAGGGCATGGTTCATATATACCTAACATCATAACGGTTCTGCGCGAGATTCGTGGTCTCGCTGTAACGAATTACCCCACCCCAGACAAATCAAAACCAGATGGCTGGTTGGATCGATGTGTATGGTGTGGAATGGATACCAAAGGAGGGTAAATGAAAGGAATTAAGAAAGCCCAATTGGGCATAATCACGGTACTGGCAGCAATGCTGGTATCGATTACGAGACGACTACCAGTAACGAGAAAACTCTCGTCTGGTATAACGACGCTAACACTGGCAGGAATCGTACTGCTGGTGGTGGCTGGAGGTGCGAGCGCTCAGCTACCTGCGTGCCCTGCACCCGGAGATACGGTGATAACGACGAGTTGCGAGCTCGATGCGAACTGGACTGTTACGGCAGGACAGGCTGGATATACCATCGGAGCAGACGGCATCATCATTGACGGCGCGGGCTACACGATAACCGGAGCTGCAACTCCGGCTGACTGTGAATCGTGCTGCTCAGAAGCAGCACCCTGCACCGTAAGCGGAATCTACAATGCAGGATTTGACGATGTGGTGATCAAGAACCTTGAGATCAAGAACTTCTGCACTGGTATTGCGCTTGCAGGCACAGGTACGGACAAGATTTGCAACAACACGATCGACAACTGCGAGATCCATGACAATGGGTTTGATACCGGAAACATTACAACCCACGGCATCCACGCCTGCAACATCGATGGTGCTGTAGACGAGCCTGCGCTCACGATAACGAATAACGATGTCCACAACAACGAGGGCACAGGCAGTGGCTGCGGAGCTGGTGGCAATGGTATCTTCATCTATGCCGGCACCCCTGGAACCAAGCACGAGTACTGCAATATAAGCTACAACAACCTGTATAACAATGCGACCCCTGGAACCAAGCACGAGTACTGCAATATAAGCTACAACAACCTGTATAACAATGCGAAAGCAGGCTTCTGGACGAAGAAGGCGCTTGACCAGAGCAAAATCACTCACAACGAAGTATGGGGCAACGGCAATGGCGCAGGCATAACCGATACTATTCGAGGCGGAATCATACTGAAGTGTAAGAACTCGAATCGAAACGATGTGTCATACAACAATATCCATGACCACACTGCTGAAGGATTCGGTTACGGGATATATGTCGGTGGCAGCAACAACACCATCGAGCACAATACCGTGACAAACAACACCATGCATGGAATCAGCATGGCGAGAGGTGATGGTTCATTCGATAATGAGCTGTATCAAACACTCTCGGCGATGAAAACACCTGCGACACGACCAGCGACTACAATGACACCGGAACCACAGGTTGCACCTATCCATGCTCCGCAGAACAATCATACTACTGCGACTCTGACAGCGACGGATACTTCAGCGCAACCCCGACAGGCACTGGCACAGAGCTTCCGACACCACCGCCTGTGTGTCGCTGGGAGATGGGCGACGACTGCGACGACACTAACGCAGCAATAAACCCGGGAGCAGCGGAGAACTGCACCGACGGAATCGATAACGACTGCGATGGGCTGATCGATGGCGCTGACCCCGACTGCGCTCCGCACAAGGTATTCTTCGTGCCTGATGACATCAGAGTCCCGATGTATTGCAATACCACAACT
>JALGZD010000148.1 GCA_025782395.1 bacterium | reverse complement strand
GACAACGTAGAGCTGACGATCGGGCTTGTGACTCCGATAGCGATGGAAGAGGGTCTGAGGTTCGCGATCCGTGAAGGCGGCCGTACTGTGGGCGCCGGAACGATTACGGCCATTATCGAATAGGTGTGTTCCGGCCTCAAGCCGAAACACGTGAGCGCAATGGCACTGTCTGCAGTTGCGTGGCACGGAAAAAGCGGAACGCGGGCGCTCAGTGAAGAGTGACGCAATGCAGGGAGAGCAGTCTTGCGTGAAATAGTGGTGCTGGCTTGCACCGAGTGCAAGCGGCGCAATTACACATACACGAAGAACAAACAGATTCATCCGGACCGCCTGGAGTACAAGAAGTACTGTCGCTTCTGCAATAAGCACACTGTGCACAAGCAGACGCGCTAGGCAGGGTGAACCGGGAGAGCGGGGCTTCAGGTCTCGCGCCGGGAATCCACGTCCGCAGGTAGGGATCGGCTGTCGGGTGTGAGGAAACAGTATCCGTCTGTCTGAACCGTGCCGGTGTACGTTGCCCAAGGGTAGTCCATCTCATCAGGTTGTGCAGGCCTGTAGCTCCAATTGGTTAGAGCGCCGGTCTCCAAAACCGGATGTTGGGGGTTCGAATCCCTCCAGGCCTGCCACTTCTTACGCTTCTTGGCGTCCGGATAGGTGAAAACATGTTCGACAAAATGGTCAAGTTCATTCGTGAGGTGAGAAACGAGATGAAGAGGGTCGCATGGCCCTCCAGGGACGAAGTACGTAGTTCTACGACGGTCGTCGTCATCATCGTTTTCATCCTTGCAGTGTTCATTGGCCTGGTCGACCGGGCGCTGACTTTTCTCATCAGCCTCGCGTTCGGCTAGACCATCGGAACACTGCATGCCTGTTGGTTGACTGGACGAGGTATAGCGCCAGTGAAGCATTGGTATGCCATACACACATATTCGGGACACGAGCAGAAGGTCCGCGACAAGCTCCTCGTCAGGATGGAGAACGAGGGACTGACGGACGGCTTCGGCCAGATCATCATCGCGAATGAAGAAGTCGTGGAGATGAAGGACGGGAAGCGTCGGACAGCGGAGCGGAAGCTTTTTCCCGGCTATCTGCTTGTGGAGATGGAGATGAACGATCAGACCTTCTACCTGGTTACGAATACGCCGGGTGTGCTGAAGTTCATTGGAACGACGTCCGGACCGCAGCCTCTCGAGCAGGATGACATAGACCGGATACTCGGACGCATCGAACGCAAGCCGTCGAAGGAGCGTCCGGAGATCCCGTACAGCGTGGGTGAGCCGGTCAGGGTCATCGATGGACCTTTCTCGAATTTCACCGGTCTCATCGACGAGATCGACGTGGAACGCGGCAAGGTGAAGGTGATGGTCTTGATCTTCGGTCGGGCTACTCCAGTCGAGCTCGATTTCCTGCAGGTTGAGGCGACGTAGCTTGATCTGATTCGAACAATGCGAGGGGTGAGAGCAGAATGGCTAAGAAGATTATCGGAACCGTGAAGCTTCAGATCGCAGCAGGGGCAGCGACATCTGCACCTCCAGTCGGTCCCGCTCTGGGTCCGTACGGGATGGACATCGGCGGATTCTGTAAGCAGTTCAATGACAAGACGAAGGACCAGCCGGGAATGATCATCCCGGTGGTTCTGTCGATCTACAAGGACCGGACTTTCTCGTTCATTACCAAGACGCCGCCGGCTTCCGTTCTGCTCAAGAAGGCCGCCGGACTTGCCAAGGGGTCGGCCGTGCCGAACAGAGACAAGGTCGGCACTGTAACCCGTGCCCAGCTGCTTGAGATCGCGAAGCTCAAGGCTGTGGATCTCAACGCGGCGGATGATGAGGCGGCGATGAAGGTTATCGCTGGGACGGCACGGAGCATGGGGATCGAGGTAGTCGGCTGATGCTTTGCATCAGCTTGGGAGTTCACTTCGTGAACTCCTGTCGGGAACTGCTGGTGAAAGCGCGAATTGCACCCGACCACGGAGGGCATCCGTGGGAGGATCCAGGGGATCCGCCAGAGAAGGGAAACGATATGAAAAGAAGCAAGCGCTACAAAGAGCTGCTTGACAAGATCACGGCCGAGCCGCCGTTCGAGCTCGATACCGCGATCGGCCTCGTCAAGGAGACGGCGAGCGCAAAGTTCGACGAGAGCGTAGAGATCGCGTTCAGACTTGGCCTCGATGTGAAGCGCTCCGACCAGCAGGTCAGAGGAACGGTCGTGCTGCCTCACGGGACGGGACGAACCGTCCGGATTCTGGTGCTGGCGAGCGGTGAGAAAATCAAGGAGGCGGAGCAAGCGGGCGCCGATTTCGTCGGGGGAGAGGACTACGTCGCGAAGATCCAGGGAGGTTGGCTGGACGTCGACACGATCATCGCCACCCCGGACATGATGAAGAACGTCGGCAAGCTGGGGAAGATTCTGGGCCCCCGTGGTCTTATGCCGAATCCAAAGACCGGGACGGTTACGCCGGATGTCGCAAAGGCCGTCAGTGATGCGAAGGCCGGCAAGATCGAATACAGAACCGACAAGACAGGCAACGTCCACGCCGCGATCGGCAAGGCGTCCTTCGATGCGTCACAGTTGAGAGACAATCTGGTAGAGCTGGCACGCGAGGTAATCCGCGCGAAGCCGGCGGCGGCCAAGGGAACGTACATCAGAAATGTGACCATCAGCACAACGATGGGCCCCGGTATCGACATCAGCTCCGCCTCAATCATGGATGCGGTGAAGTAGCTGGTTACCTAAAGAGGCATCGAACAATGCGAAGAGACGAAAAAGAGAGCATCGTCCAGGAACTGACCGAGCAGCTTGACGGCATCGGCGTCGTCATTCTGAGCGATTTCACCGGGATGGATGTCGAGACGGCGACCGAGATACGGGACCGTCTCAGAGGAGCTTCGGTTCAGTACCGTGTTGTCAAGAATACGCTCGCCAAGCGTGCGTTCGATGGAGTCGGGTTGGGGAGTCTGGTCGAGCACATGACCGGACCCAACGCGCTGGTTTTTTCAGAGAGCGACCCGGTCGCGCCTGCGAAGATCCTGGTTGAGTTCGAGAAGAAGAAGAAGACGCCGACGATCAAGATCGGCTGGGTGGACTCCGCAATCATGACTGCGGCCGATATCCGCAAGCTGGCGACCCTGCCTTCGCGCGAGATGCTTCTGGCGCAGATCGCCGGCGGGTTCCAGGCGCCGGTTGCTGGCATGGCACGACTTCTCTCAGAGCTCTTGAGGAAGTTCGTCGCCACTCTCGACGCAGTGGCGAAGGAGAAGGCGGCCGCCTAGGAGCTATCTGCTTCCAAGGCAATCCGCCGCTTTCCGACCAGTCGAGGCAGCCGAGCGGCTCCGGTCCCGACTGTTTGACGATAGCAGTACCGTAGCAGGCCGTTTGAGAGCAATTGGGCAAGCACACTGAAGACCTTGTTGGAGGTGGACGATGGCAGAAGAGACCAAAGACACAGTCGAGACCGCAGAGGCGGTTGTCGAGGAGGCGAAGGCGCCGCTGGGCAAGAGCGCGCAGAAGGTCATCGAGATGGTTGAGAAGATGACAGTGCTCGAGATGGCGGAGCTGGTGAAGGCCATGGAAGACAAATTTGGCGTGTCGGCAGCGGCTCCTGTTGCTGTGGCGGCGGCTCCTGCGGCCGGCGGCGAAGCTGCCGAGGAGAAGACTGAATTCGATGTCGTTCTGGTCGAGACCGGCGAGAAGAAGTTTCAGGTCGTGAAGGTCATCCGTCAGATGACCGACCTTGGTCTCAAGGAGGCGAAGGAGCTGGTCGACAACCCGGGCCAGGCGATCCGGAAGGAGGTCTCGAAGAACGAGGCCAATGAGATGAAGAAGAAGCTCGAAGAGGCAGGCGCCAAGATCGAGCTGAAGTAGCTTTTCAGTCCGCCTCTTGTGGATCAGGGGGATGGGCTTTTCTCCAGCCCGGCAGGTCGGTTTGAGAGTCGGATCTGCCGTGGCTGGAATCAAGCAGAGCACGATTGCAAGCGATGATGGAGGGTGACGATCAGTGAGCGGACCCCAGCGAATAGAGAGAAGGACCTTCTCCAAGTTCCCGTCTGAGCGTGAGCTTCCGATGCCGAACCTGCTGGACGTCCAGTTGGCGTCCTACAAGGCGTGTCTTGGGAGTGGTCGTTCGGATGGGGCCGAGGGATCTGGACTGGACGACGTTTTCAACAAGTTCTTCCCAGTGGAGGGGCATCAGGGGACCTACACCCTCGAGTACAACGGCTACCGACTCGGACAGCCCAAGCACTCTATCGACGAGTGCCGTGAGCGGAATCTCACCTTCGAGGCTCCTCTCAAGGCGACGCTGAGGCTGGTGCGGTGGGCGCCGGCGGGGGAGGGGCGCAGGAAGCGGATGCTGGAGGCGGAGGAGGCCCAGATATACCTCGGGGACATCCCTCTCATTACAGATCGAGGCACGTTCCTCGTGAACGGCGCCGAGCGCGTCATCGTGAGTCAGCTTCACAGGTCGCCCGGTGTCTTCTTCCAAGACAAGATTCATCCGAACGGTACGAGGCTCTTCTTTGCCAAGATCATTCCGTACCGTGGTACGTGGGTCGAGGTCAGGATGGGCATCAAAGATGAGATGTTCATCCGTACCGACCGCAGACACCAGTTCCGGATGACGACCTTCCTGAGAGCTCTTGGTTACTCGAAGGACGAGAACATACGCGCCCTGTTCTATAAGACAGAGGAGGTCGAACTCCCGGTCGGCAGGCCGACAAGGGCGATGGAGCCGTGTGGTCGCCTGGCGGCGGAGGAAGTCGTCGACACGGAGACCGGCGAGGTCACAGTGCTTCGGGGCGAGGAGCTCGCGCCGAAGCATCTCAAGCGCTTCAAAGAGATGGGTCTAACCTCGGTTCTGGTTCTCGTCACCGAGACCGCTCGCATCCTCGTGAAGAGGGATGAAGAGCGAGATGAGAAACTGGCCGGGCGCATCGTTGCCAGAACGTACAAGAACGCGGCTACGCGGGAGACCATCGTCACGAACGACGAGAAGCTTACGATGACGGTGATCCAGCTCCTGAGGAAGGCCGACATCCGTGAGATTGAGCTGGTCGTCGCTGACCCGGCCGATATCAGAATTCTGGAATCAACGCTGTCCCGCGACAAAACACACTCTGAAGAAGAGGCCCTTCAGGAAATATACAAGACCATGAAGGGCGGGAATCTTCCCAGCATCGAGGCGGGGCGCGAACTGGTCAACAGGATGTTCTTCGACCCCAACCGGTACGATCTCAAGGACGTGGGGCGCTACAAAATCAACCGTCAGCTCGACATTCGCGATGACGTGATCCCGCTTGACACCACGTGTCTTACACGTACCGATTTTATTGAGACGATCCGTGCAGTGCTGGATGTGGTCAAGGGGAAGCGAGACACAGACGATATCGATCACCTGGGCAACCGGCGCGTGCGTTCCGTCGGCGAGCTTCTGGAAAACCAGCTCTCCGCGGGTCTGTCGCGGATGGTGAGGGTGATCAAGGACAGGATGTCGACGGGCGATAGCAATGAGTTCGATCTGGCGACGCTCGTAAACTCCCGTCCGATATCAGCGGTCGTACGTGCGTTCTTCGGCTCGAACCAGCTCTCGCAGTTCATGGAGCAGACTAATCCGCTGGCCGAGCTTACGCACAAGCGAAGGCTCTCGGCCCTCGGGCCGGGCGGTCTCACGCGGGAGCGCGCGGGCTTCGAGGTGCGCGACGTTCACTACAGTCACTACGGTCGCATGTGCCCGATTGAGACGCCTGAAGGTCCGAACATCGGACTCATCAGCTCGCTCTCTACGTATGGCAGGATTAACGAGTTCGGGTTTATCGAGACGCCTTACTACAGGGTCGAGAACGGTGTTGTGACGAACAAGATTGAGTACCTGACGGCCTCCGAAGAAGACAAGTACGTCATCGTGCAGGCGGGCGAGCAGCTGGACGCCGACGGCAGGATTTCGGAGAAGTCCCTGCTGGCGCGGCACATGGACGACTTCCCGACCGTGATGCGCGAGGAGGTCCAGTTCATGGATGTCTCCCCGAAGCAGCTCGTTTCGGCAGCGGCGGCGTTGATTCCGTTTCTTGAGCACGACGACGCTAACCGGGCGCTGATGGGTTCCAACATGCAGCGCCAGGCCGTTCCGCTTCTCAAGACAGAAGCACCGCTCGTGGGTACGGGGATCGAGCACCGGGTCGCCGTCGACTCGGGCGCGGTGATCACCGCGAGACACAGCGGTGTGGTCGAGTCCGTCTCGTCCGACCGCGTGACCGTGCGTCACTCGGATACGCTGGACGGCACCGAGGACGTGGATGAGTACGTCCTCCGCAAGTTCCAGCGGACAAACCAGAACACGTGCATCAACCAGCGACCGTTCGTGGTCGTCGGCACTAGGGTAGAAAAAGGCGACGTCATCGCCGACGGTCCAGCGACGAAGGACGGCGATCTTGCTCTTGGCGCAAATCTCCTGGTCGCCTTCATGCCGTGGGAAGGTTACAACTTTGAGGACGCCATTCTTGTCTCTGAGCGGATTCTCAAGAACGACCGGCTGACCTCGATCCACATCGAGGAGTTCGAGTCGCAAGTGCGCGAGACGAAGCGGGGAATCGAGGAGTTCACGCCGGAGATTCCTAACGTCAGCGAGGAGCGCCTGAAGAACCTCGACGAGAACGGTCTCGTCAGAATGGGAGCACGCGTTACGGCCGGCGACATCCTTATCGGCAAGGTCACACCCAAGGGAGAGACCGAGCTGACGCCGGAAGAGAACCTGCTGAGAGCCATCTTCGGCGACAGGGCGGGTGATGTCCGGGACACGTCGCTGAAGGCGCCCCCGGGGATGAACGGTATCGTTATCGACACGAAGCTCTTCTCTCGCAGGGCTCGCGACGAGCGCAGCAAGAAGGTCATGCAGAAGGAGATCGACAAGATCCGGAGTGACTCCCGGACGGTCACGAAGCGCCTCCGACGCGAGCGGGACCGGAGGATTTTCGGTCTCATCGAGAGTCTTCAGACGAAATCGCTCAGGGACTCACGAACGAATGAACTCGTGATCCGCGCTGGTCGCAAGGTCAATGAGGACGTCATGGGACTCCTCAACATGGAGAAACTCGATTGCTCGGACGGCGTGGTCCAAGACGAGAAGATCAATGAAAAGGTCGCGGCGCTCTACGAAGAGTACAGGGTCAAGCTTGAGATGGTCGAACCCGAGCGCGACCGGAAGATAGACAAGGTGAAGCTGGGAGAGGATCTGCCCCGGGGCGTTGTGAAGCTGGCGAAGGTCTACGTCGCTGTCAAGCGCAAGCTCTCGGTCGGCGACAAGATGGCGGGTCGGCACGGCAACAAGGGCGTTGTGGCGAGGATAATGGCGGAAGAGGACATGCCGTGCCTTCCTGACGGCACCCCAGTCGACATCGTTCTGAATCCGCTGGGAGTCCCGTCCCGGATGAACCTGGGACAGATACTCGAGACTCACTTGGGCTGGGCCGCCGAGAAGCTGGGATACCACGCCGCGACGCCGGTTTTCAACGGCGCGGCCATCAAGACAATCAAGAAAGAACTCGCGAAAGCCGGTCTCCCCGAGTCGGGGAAAACGACACTCTACGATGGGCGGACGGGGGAGCCTTTTGATAACAAGGTCACTGTCGGGTTCATCTACACGCTGAAGCTTCTTCATCTTGTGGACGATAAGATTCACGCTCGATCGATAGGTCCGTACTCGCTCGTGACTCAGCAGCCGTTGGGCGGCAAGGCTCAGTTTGGAGGCCAGCGGTTCGGTGAGATGGAAGTGTGGGCTCTCGAGGCATACGGAGCCTCGCACACGTTGCAGGAGCTCTTGACAGTCAAGTCAGACGACGTCGTTGGACGTTCAAAGACGTACGAAGCGATTGTCAAGGGACAGGATCCGCCGAAGCCGGGTACGCCTGCTTCGTTCGATGTCCTCATCCGGGAGCTTCAGAGCCTCGGACTCGACATCAGGCTTGTTAGAGACTAGGGGCTTCGGCCAGGAGGGTGGTTTTCGTGTATTTCGGCATCTTTGATGAGCACAAAGAGCCACGGGATTTCTCGGCGATAAGCATCCAGCTCGCATCGCCCGAAGCGATACGAAGTTGGTCGCACGGTGAGGTCGTTCTTCCCGAGACCATCAACTACCGTTCGTTCAAGCCGGAGAAGGGCGGGCTCTTCTGTGAGCGCATTTTCGGTCCCGTCAAGGACTGGGAGTGCAACTGTGGCAAGTATCGCCGGATTCGCTATCGCGGCATGATCTGCGAGAACTGTGGCGTGGAGGTTACGCAGTCGAAGGTCAGGCGAGAACGGCTCGGACACATAGAGCTGGCAGTACCGGTGGCTCACGTCTGGTTCTTCAGAGGGAACCCGAACATCATCGGAAGGCTCCTGGACATGAAGCGCCGGGACCTTGAGAGGGTTCTCTACTACGAGTCGTATGTCGTGCTCGACCCGGGTACAACGGATCTTGTGGAAGGCGAGCTTCTCTCGGGCGAAGGCATGCTGGCGTATGCGGCCGATCCTGATTCCGGACTGAGAGCGGAGATGGGTGCTGGGGCGATCCAGGAGCTCATGCGGAAGATCGACGTAGAGGCAAGCTACACCGAACTCCGGGCCCTCGTACGCGACGAGGAAGCAACCAGACAGGCAAGAAAGACGGCCCTCAAGAGGCTGCAGGTCTTTGACGCGTTCAGTGGCTCCGGTAGCGAGCCTCTCTGGACGATCATGGATACCATTCCCGTTCTTCCTCCGGATCTGAGACCCTTGGTCCCTCTGGAGGGTGGACGCTTTGCGACATCGGATCTGAACGATCTCTATCGTCGGGTCATCTACAGAAACAACAGGCTCAAGAGCCTTCTCAGGATCAAGGCGCCGGAGATCATCCTACGGAATGAGAAGCGAATGCTTCAGCAGGCTGTGGATGCGCTCTTTGACAACGGAAGAGGCTCACGCGCGGTGCGCGGCCGAGGCAGGCGTATCCTGAAGTCGCTCTCTCATCTTCTCAAGGGCAAGAAGGGACGCTTCCGCCAGAACCTCCTGGGCAAGCGCGTCGACTACTCGGGTCGTTCGGTGATCGTCGTAGGTCCGGAGCTGAAGCTCCACCAGTGCGGCATCCCGAAAACGATGGCGCTGGAGCTTTTCAGCCCGTTCATCGTCAGAAGACTGCAGGAGCTCGACCACGCCCAGACCGTGAAGGCGGCAAAGAACCTGATCGAGCGTAGGAGTCCGGAGGTCTGGGATGCACTTGAGGACGTGATTACCGATCACCCGGTTTTCCTTAACCGCGCGCCTACGCTTCACCGACTGGGCATCCAGGCGTTTGAGCCTGTCCTGGTCGAAGGCAAGGCTATCCGCATCCATCCGCTCGTCTGCGCGGCGTTCAACGCCGACTTCGATGGTGACCAGATGGCTGTGCACGTCCCGCTTTCGTTCGAGGCGCAGATTGAGAACCGCATCCTGATGATGTCCGTGAACAACATCCTGCTGCCGGCTGACGGAAAACCGGTTGCCACACCGTCGCAGGACATCGTTCTGGGCTGCTACTATCTGACAAAGGCGCGGGGGGACGAGCCCGACGAGAAGAATTTGAGAGGCTTCGCCGGTCCGGACGAGATGGTGTTCGCGCTCGACAACGGGATCGTCGATCTGCATGAGTGGATACGGATCAGAGTAGATGGCCGGACCAGGATCACCACCCCCGGGCGCGTCATCTTCAACGAGGTGTTCCCGCCAGAGCTCAATTTCGTCAATGCGCTGATGAACAACAAGACTCTCCGCGAACTGGTCGGCAAGTGTCATCGTGCCTTTGGCCAGGCGGCGGCGGCAGAAATCCTGGACCGGCTCAAGCAGATCGGCTTCCACTACGCCACCATCGGTGGGATCACGATCGGTGTCGATGATGTCATCGTGCCGGATGAGAAGAAGGAGATCCTGAGAGCCACGCAGAAGGAAGTCGACAGGATCTGTGGTTACTACGATAGCAGTGTTATCACCGATACTGAGCGCTACAATCGCGTCGTCGACGCCTGGACACACGCTGCCAGTGATATCGCCGATGCGATGTCCGAGTCCCTCATGAAAGCCGACGGCGGTTTCAACCCGATTCATATGATGGCCGACTCCGGCGCGAGAGGTTCCAAGGACCAGATCCGCCAGCTGGCCGGCATGCGAGGCCTCATGGCGAAGCCCGCGAAGAAGTTGACGGGTCAGATGGGTGAGATTATCGAATCGCCCATCCGATCGAACTTCATCGAGGGGCTGACAGCGCTCGAGTACTTCATTTCGACGCACGGTGCAAGAAAGGGTCTCGCCGACACGGCGCTCAAGACAGCAGATGCGGGCTATCTCACGCGGCGTCTTGTGGACGTGTCTCAGGAGATCGTGATTTCCGAGCCCGATTGCGGAACGAGTCGTGGGATTCCGACCAGGGCGCTCGTCGAGGCCGGCAAGGTGGTCGAGCCGCTCTTCGAGCGAGTGCTGGGCAGAGTAGCTTCCGAGCCGGTGAAAGACCCGACGACCGGCGAGATCATTGTGAAGCGGAACGAGCTCATCGACGAGGAGTTAACGGACAGGATCCGGAACGCCAACGTTGAAGAGGTGACCATCCGCTCAGTGTTGACGTGTGAAGCGCAACACGGTATCTGTATCAGCTGCTACGGTCGAAACCTGGCAACCGGCCGGGTAGTGGATATAGGAGAAGTTGTCGGCATTGTCGCCGCGCAGTCCATCGGAGAGCCCGGAACGCAGCTCACGCTCCGGACGTTCCACATCGGTGGGACGTCGGGTCGTATCGCTGAGGTATCAAAGCGCGTGGCAAGTGCGTCGGGGACGATTCGGTTCGGTTTCAAGAAAGAGAATGTTCTTCGGACCGACGGGGAAGACAACCACGTTGTCATCGGCAGGAGTGCCAGACTGATCAAGGACGGCGACGACGGTCGGGAACGAGCCTACAATATTCCGTATGGCGCTATCCTGCGCGTGGAGAATGGAGATCATGTTGAGGAAGGTGACATTCTCTTCGAGTGGGATCCATACAATGATCCGATCATCACCCGATCCGGCGGTACCGTTCAGTTTGATGAGATCGAGCTGGGCCGGACGATGGTGCGCGTCGCCGATGAGTCGACCGGCCATAGAGAGAGGATGATCGTGGAGGACGACGAAAGGGAACTGCATCCTTCGATCGTCATTGAATCAAGATCCGGCAAGTCACATGACAGATACATTCTGCCGACCGGGGCGCGAATCCTCGTCAAGGATGGAGAGGACGTGAAGCCCGGGACCACGCTAGGCAAGATCCAGCGGGAGTTCGGCAAGACGCGCGACATCACGGGCGGACTGCCTCGAGTTGAGGAGCTCTTCGAGGCGCGACCGCCCAAGAGCCCGGCGACGATCACGGAGATCGACGGCATCATCAGGTTTGGTGATGTCAAGAAGGGCCTGAGAGATATCATCGTTACGGGTGAGCAGGGAGTCGAGAGAATCTACCGGCTGCCCCACGGCACGCATCTCAGGGTACACGACGGGGAGAGCGTGGAGGCTGGCGACAGGCTCTCGGAGGGTCCGGTCAATCCGCACGACATCCTTGCTATCAAGGGCGAGAAGGCTGTTCAGGAGTATCTCCTCAATGAGATTCAGGAAGTCTATCGTCTGCAGGGCGTCAGGATCAATGACAAGCATATCGAGATGATCGTGCGCCAGATGCTGAGGCGGGTGAGGGTACTTGAACCGGGCGACACGAAGTTCCTTGAGGGAGACGTTGTGCCGCGTGCGGACTTCGAGCATGAGAATCACAGGATCGCCGAGGGGAACAAGGGAGTAAGGAAGAAGAGTGAGAGAAAACAGCCCGCCACTCACGAAGCACTGCTTCTGGGTATCACCAAGGCGGCGCTGACTACGGAGAGTTTCATCTCGGCGGCGTCGTTCCAGGAGACGACACGGGTGCTCATGATGGCCGCAACTCGTGGCGATAGGGACAACCTCGTTGGTCTCAAAGAGAACGTGATCATCGGGAGGCGCATCCCCGCGGGCACGGGACTGGATATGTACTCAAACATCAGGGTCACGAAACCCGCGGTGCCGGCTCCGAGGATCGTGGAGCAGCCCGACGAGGTCGTGGAGAGCAACGTGGGCACGCTCACTTCGGCATCGGAGTAGCCTGCGGGGAATCGAGTGGTCTGGCAGCATCGCAGGAAGAGCCATCGAGGAGGAAGAGGTTTTGCCGACAATCAGTCAGCTTGTCAGGAAGGGTCGAAAGCCGAGGGCCAAGAAAAAGCCCGCGCGGGCGCTCGAAGGTCACCCGCAGAGGCGAGGCATCTGTACCAGGGTCTACACGACGACACCCAAGAAGCCGAACTCCGCTCTGCGGAAGGTCGCGAGGGTGAGGCTCATGAAGGGTGATTCGGTCACGGCCTACATACCGGGTGAGGGTCACAATCTGCAGGAGCACTCCGTCGTCCTTATCAGGGGCGGCAGGGTGAAGGATCTGCCGGGCGTGCGCTATCATGTGATCCGTGGTCCGCTGGACGCGATGGGTGTTGAAGGGCGGAAGGTGTCGCGGTCCAAGTACGGAACGAAGCGCCCCAAGTAGACAGGATGCTCTCTGAAGAGGAGATGCCTTCAGCAAGCGTGGAAGGTGTCGCAGCGAACCAGGTGGAGGTAGAACTAGAGATGCCAAGAAGGCGCGAGGTTCCGAAGAGACTGAGGGAACCCGATCCGAGATTCGGGAGCGCGCTCGTGACTCGCTTCATCAACTGCCTGATGGAAGGCGGGAAGCGAAGCACGTCCGAGAGGATTCTCTACGGCGCGATGGATATCATTGCCGAGAGAACGAAGGAAGACCCGGTCATGGTCTTCGACAAGGCCATCAGCAACGTCAAGCCGATGCTGGAGGTCAAGTCGAGAAGGGTCGGCGGAAGTACCTATCAGGTGCCGATCGAGGTGAGACCCGAGAGGCGGACGGCACTGGCACTTCGCTGGATCATCGGTTTCGCCAAGGCGCGTTCCGAGCACACGATGGCCGAGAAGCTGGCGGGCGAACTGATCGCCGCGTACAAGAAGGAAGGCGCGTCGGTCAAGAAGCGCGACGATACTCATAGGATGGCTGAGGCAAACAAGGCGCTGGCGCACTACAGGTGGTAGGTCCCGGGGCTTTGAGACGGAGCGGATTCGACCAGACGACCAGGAGCAGAGATGTGTGGGTGTGTTGATCGGATCCCGGCGGTCGTTCCGCAGTCGACAGCAATGTGGACCTGCGTCCATGGGCGTGAGGTTCTGAGAACCGGTGGGAAAAAAATGTCACGTGCAGTCCCCCTTGAGAAGGTGAGAAACATCGGCATCATGGCTCACATCGATGCCGGGAAGACCACGCTCACCGAGCGGATCCTGTTCTATACGGGCAAGGTCCGTCGGATGGGGGAGGTGCATGACGGGGCTGCCGTGATGGATTGGATGGCCCAGGAGCGCGAACGTGGCATTACCATCACTTCAGCTGCGACGACGTGCTTCTGGCTCGACCACCGGATCAACATCATAGACACGCCGGGGCACGTTGACTTCACGATGGAGGTTGAACGGTCCCTCCGCGTACTGGATGGGGCCATCGCGGTCTTCTGCGCTGTCGGAGGCGTGGAGCCCCAGTCGGAGACCGTCTGGCGACAGGCCGATGCCTACGGAGTGCCGACGCTGGCTTTCATCAACAAGATGGATCGCGTCGGCTCGGATTTCGAGAACGTGCTCGAGATGATGGTCGAGAGACTGGGTGTCACGCCGGTACCTGTCGAGTTGCCGATAGGTTCCGGCGACGCTTTCACGGGTGTGATCGATCTCGTGCGGATGCGTGCGCTTCGGTTCAGTCCGGAAAACCTCGGCGTCGACATCACCGAGACAGACATCCCGGAGGATATGCAGTCGGAGGCGAAGGCCGGGCGGGAGAGACTGGTTGAGCTTGCGGTGGAGCACGACGACGAGCTCCTTGAGAAGTACATCCATGGGGAGGATATCTCCGTCGCTGAGTTGAGGCGCGCAATACGTGCGGGGACGCTGGCAACCGCGATCGTCCCGGTGTTCTGTGGGGCGGCGCTTCGGAACATCGGTGCCCAGCCCCTTATCGACGGCGTCATCTACTATCTGCCGTCGCCGAAGGACATGCCGGCCGTGACGGGCACAAACCCGTTCACGGAGAAGGACGAGACACGGGAAGCCGATGATGATGCACCGCTGACTGCGCTCGCTTTCAAGACAGCAAGCGATTCGTACGTTGGAAGACTCACGTATCTCAGGCTCTACTCGGGCACAATGAAAAAGAGCTCGCAGTATCTGAACCCGCGAACGAACAAGAAGGAGAGGATAGGCCGTATCCTTCTCATGCACGCGAACAAGCAGGAAGATCTGGATGTCGCGAACGCGGGCGAGATAGTCGCCGTCGTCGGTCCCAAACAGACCGCGACCGGGGACACGCTGTGCGATCCGAAGAAGCCGATAGTTCTGGAGTCTATGTCGTTTCCGGAGCCGGTCGTCTCAGTGGCCATTGAGCCCAAGACTAAAGCGGACGAGGACAAACTCACGCAGGCGCTGGAGCGCCTGGGCGAGGAGGACCCGACCTTTGTCACGAGGACGGACGAGGACACGGGTCAAACCATCATCTCTGGAATGGGTGAGCTGCACCTCGAAGTCCTGGTGGATCGGATGGTGCACGAGTTCAACGTTCGTGCCAATGTTGGTCGCCCGATGGTGGCCTTCAGGGAGACCATCACGGAGGCAGCTGACGGCAGGGGGCAGTTCATTCGCCAGGGCACAGGCAAGGGCAAGGGGCGGTACGGTGATGTGATCATACGCATGGAGCCGAACGCCGAAAGCGGAAACGAATTTCACGACGATATCAAGAACGGAGAGATACCGGCGCAGTTCATCTCTTCCGTGGAGAGCGGCATCCTGAGCGCGCTTGAGAACGGCATTCTGGCGGGATACCCGCTGATCGATGTCAAGGTCACTCTCATTGGCGGGAGTTCCGATGATGCCGACTCGACCGACATGGCGTTCAAGGCGGCCGGCACGATGGCTATTCGGGAGGCCGCCCGGAAGGCGCATCCAGTGCTCCTCGAACCGGTGGTCAAGCTTGAGGTTGTCGTTCCGGAGCAGTTCGTGGGCGAGATCATCGCCGATCTGAACGCCCGGGGCGGCCGGATAGAGGGGACAAGTTCGAGGGGCGACGGGCGCACGGTGAATGCTACTGTCCCGTTGGGGCGGACTTTCGGGTACGCTACTGCGGTTCGTTCGCTCTCACAGGGAAGAGCCGTTTACACCACTCAGTTCTCGCACTATGCGGTGGTCCCGCAAGCGACGTTGGAAAGGATGACAGCGGGCTGGGGTTGGACATAGATCAGGCCATCCCTATATCAGTGGGGGCCTTCGTAACATTGATATCACAGAGCGGATAGCTGGTTGGAGGACGAGGAGATGGCGAAGGAGAAGTTTGAGAGGACGAAGCCCCACGTGAACGTGGGCACGATCGGGCACGTGGATCACGGTAAGTCGACGCTGACGGCAGCGATGACACTCTGTCTTGAGAAGCGTGGTCTGGCGAAGTACATACCGTTTGACCAGATCGACAAGGCTCCTGAAGAGCGTGAGCGCGGTATCACGATAGCTACGTGTCACGTGGAGTACGAGAGCGAGAATCGTCACTACGCGCACGTGGACTGTCCGGGGCATGCGGACTACGTGAAGAACATGATCACGGGAGCTGCGCAGATGGACGGGGCGATCGTAGTAGTGAGCGCGGCGGACGGTCCGATGCCGCAGACACGTGAGCACATTCTTCTGGCTCGTCAGGTGGGAGTTCCGCACATCGTTGTGTACATGAACAAGATCGACCAGGTGGACGATCCGGAGCTTCTGGAGCTTGTGGAGTTGGAGATACGTGAGCTTCTGAGCGAGTACGAGTTTCCTGGAGACGAGATTCCAGTGATCATGGGGTCTGCACTGAAGGCGATGGAGTGCGGTTGCGGCAAGGATGAGTGCGAGAACTGCGGTTCGATCATCAAGCTTCTGAACGCACTTGACACGTACATTCCTGAGCCTGTTCGTGAGATCGACAAGCCGTTCCTTCTGCCGATCGAGGATGTGTTCTCGATCACTGGTCGTGGAACGGTGGGTACCGGTCGTATCGAGCGCGGCGTGATCCACACAGGAGACAAGGTTCAGCTGGTTGGTATTCGGGAGACTCGTGACACAGTGTGCACGGGTGTCGAGATGTTCAGGAAGATTCTGGATGAGGGTCGGGCCGGCGACAACGTAGGTCTTCTTCTTCGCGGCGTAGAGAAGAAGGATCTCGAGCGTGGGATGGTAGTTTGCGCACCGAAGAGCGTGACGCCTCACACGAAGTTCACGGGCAAGGCCTACATTCTGACGCAGTCGGAGGGCGGTCGTCACACGGCTTTCTTCAACGGTTATCGTCCACAGTTCTTCTTCCGTACGACGGATGTGACGGGAGTGGCAACGCTTCCGGAAGGGACTGAGATGGTAGACAACGTAGAGCTGACGATCGGGCTTGTGACTCCGATAGCGATGGAAGAGGGTCTGAGGTTCGCGATCCGTGAAGGCGGCCGTACTGTGGGCGCCGGAACGATTACGGCCATTGTTGAATAGAAGATATCAAAGGAGGGAACGTAGTGGCTGGCCAGAGAATTCGCATTCGCCTTATGGCCTACGAACACGCCACGCTGGACCAGTCCGCGGCGGAGATCGTCCGCGTCGTGCGGGAGACCGGGGCGTCGATATCGGGGCCCATCCCGCTTCCGACCAGGAGGAAACTCTACACGGTTCTGCGCTCGCCGCATGTCAACAAGAAATCGCGCGAGCAGTTTGAGATCCGCACGCACAAGCGGCTCATTGAGATCATGAACTCGACGCAGAAGACCCTCGACGCATTGATGGATCTGGATCTTCCAGGCGGAGTGGACATCGCGATCAAGGTCGAGTAGGTGTACGCCTGAAGAGGCCACATCGGTTGCATCGGTAGCGCAGGGAGAGGAATGATGAAGGGAATCATCGGAAAGAAACTCGGCATGACGCGCGTCTTCGACGAGGACGGCACGGCAGTGCCCGTCACCGTCATAGAGGCCGGACCCTGTGTCGTAACCCAGGTCAAGACGATAGAGACCGACGGCTACGAGGCAGTCCAGCTCGGTTTCGACAGGATGCGCAGGAAGGCTGCCAACAAGCCCTACAGCGGGCACTTCGCCAAGCATAAGCTTGCTCCACGCCGGAAGCTGACGGAGTTCCGAGTGGAGAACCCAGCTGACTACAAGGTCGGGCAGGAGATCCTGGTCGACGTCTTTCAGCCGGGTGACGTAGTGGACGTTACAGGCAAATCGAAGGGCCGAGGTTTTCAGGGCGTGGTCAAGCGTCACGGGTTCTCGGTCGGGCGCAAGACACACGGCAACAGAAATCACAGACGTCCCGGATCGATTGGGCAGAGTGCCACGCCGGCCAGGGTCTGGAAGGGGAGGAAGCTGCCGGGACGGATGGGCAACAGCCGCGTTACTGTGCGGCATCTGGATGTGGTCACCGTGGATGTTGACAAGAACCTGCTGCTGATCCGAGGCGCTGTTCCCGGTGGCAGTAATGGCTTTGTACTGGTGAGCAAGTCGGACGTCGGCAAGTAGTTTCTCGGAGACGGACGACCGGCACTGAGTGAGGCGTTGGAAGATGTCGAAAGCACTGACAGTGGTAACCAAAGAGGGGCAGAAGAAGAAAGAGGTGGCGCTCTCAGCGTCCCTTTTCGGAATCGAGCCCAACGAGCACGTCATGCACGAAGCTGTCCGCACGTATCTTGCGAATCAGCGGAGCGGCACCGTGAAGACGAAGACCAGAAGTGAGGTTCGGGGCGGCGGACGGAAACCGTGGCGTCAGAAGGGAACCGGTCGGGCCCGAATCGGATCCAGCCGCGTGGCACACTGGCGGGGTGGAGGCCTCGCCTTCGGCCCCAGGCCGCGAGATCACGGCATGCGGCTCCCGAAGAAGATCAGGAGACTCGCTCTCAGATCGGCCCTCTCTACGAAGGCCGCCATGGACGAGATCCGGATCGTCGAGGACTTCGAGCTGTCTTCCGTGAGCACGAAGGAGATGGCCGACATCCTCAAGAGCATCGGTATCACCGGAGAGAAGACACTTATGGTGATGAAGGACACCGATAAGATGGTTCTCATGTCCTCACGGAACATCAGGAATCTGAAGGTCGGATTGGCCCGGGAGCTGAACACGTACGATCTCCTGCACGCTGAGATCGTGGTGATGACGGAAAGCGCCCTCGGCGCAGTCGAGGAGGTCTTCGGAGAATGAAGCGCGATCCCAGAAGCATAATCCTGGAGCCGGTGATCACGGAGAAGTCGGCACGCGACCGGGACTTGCACAACAAGGTCGTCTTCGTCGTTGCTCGTGATGCCAACAAGATTGAGATTGGAAAGGCCGTCGAGGAGCTTTTCAGTGTTACGGTCCTCGGTGTGCGAACGATGTCGGTGTCCGGCAAGCTCAAACGCCTCGGTCGGTTCGAGGGGCGGCGTGCCGGATGGAAGAAGGCGATCGTGACCCTGAAGGAAGGCGACTCGATCGAGTTCTTTGAGCACGCGTAGAAAACGGTGAGAGTTGGGAGTTACTCAAGATGGCTGTCAAGAGATTCAGGCCGGTCACGCCAACGCTCCGGTACAAGACGGTGTCCTCGTTTGCCGGTATTACGAAGAGTACGCCTGAGAAGTCGCTTCTTGAGCCCATAAAGAGAACGGGCGGCAGGAACAATCAGGGCAGACTCACATGTCGGCACCGCGGCGGCGGACACAAGCGCATGTATCGGATCATAGACTTCCGGCGCAACAAGCACGATGTGCCGGCAAAGGTGGCGTCGATCGAGTACGACCCGAACAGATCGGCGAGGATCGCGCTCCTGCACTATCTGGACGGGGAGAAGCGCTACATCGTGGCGCCTGACAATCTCTCGGTTGGGGACGTGATCTCCGCAGGTGAGAAGGCGGAGGTCAAGCCGGGCAATTCCCTTCCGCTCAGGCGTATCCCTCTGGGCATGACGATACACAATATCGAGCTCAGGCGTGGCGCCGGTGGGCGGCTTGTGCGTGGCGCAGGGACCTCTGCCCAGCTCATGGCGCGTGAAGGCAAGTACGCGCACGTGCGGCTTCCTTCGGGTGAGGTGAGGCTTGTCGATGCGGAGTGTTACGCGACCATAGGGCAGGTCGGCAACCTTGAACACGAGAGCATCGTCCTCGGTAAAGCCGGGCGGTCAAGGTGGCTGGGCCGGCGTCCTTCGGTACGCGGAGTGGCGATGAACCCGGTTGACCATCCGATGGGTGGTGGCGAGTCGAAGTCGTCCGGTGGACGGCACCCCTGCTCGCCGTGGGGAGTTCCGGCGAAGGGCGGGAAGACGCGAAGGAAGAAATCGTCCGACCGCATGATCGTCACTTCAAGAAAGAAAAAGAGGAGGTAGACGCCGCCGGTCTCAGTGCGCGGGAGCGCGCGAATCGCGGTCGTTTGCCGGAATAGAGGGAATTCTAAGGAGGAGCTGGAGCCCAATGGGTCGTTCGACAAAGAAGGGGCCGTTCATCAACGAGAAGCTTCTTAAGAAGATCCGTTCACTGGACAGAACGGGTGAGAAGCGCGTGGTCCAGACCTGGGCGAGAAGCTCCGTGATACCTCCGGAGTTCGTTGGTCACACTATCGCCGTGCACAACGGAAACAAGTTCATCCCGGTCTACATCACGGAGAACATGGTCGGCCACAAGCTCGGGGAGTTTGCTTTTACGAGGACGTTCAGGTCCCATCGCAGCAGGGAAGCGACGACGAAAAGACGCTAGATTGCTGAACCTGCGCCAGGTGTTGCCGGTCGGCGTAGGCAGTTGTGCGCCGGTCGGCAATGACTGAGCAACGCTGGAGAGCACGGACGATGGAAGCACGCGCTAGAGCAATGCACGTACGCATGGCCCCACGGAAGGTACGCTTGGTTGTCGACCTCATCCGGGGCAAAGGCGTTGAGGAGTCGTTGCATACGCTTCAGTTCCTGAAGCGCGCCGCCAGAGTGCCGGTGGAAAAGGTGCTGAGGTCGGCGGTGGCGAACGTCTTCAACAACACGAAGGAAGGCGCGCATCTGGAAGCGTCTGACCTGTTTGTCAAGGCGGCCTTCGTTGATGAAGGTCCCACGATGAAGAGATTCAGGCCACGCGCCATGGGCAGGGCGACGATGATCCGGAAGAGAACGAGCCACATTACGATCGTGGTGGGTGCAAAGAACGAGAAGAAGGCGTAAGCCGGAGGAACGAGAGTGGGTCAGAAGGTACATCCAGTCGGCATGAGGCTCGGCATCAACAGGACCTGGAAGTCCCGTTGGTTCGCCAAGAAGAACTACGCAGAGCTTCTCAAAGAGGACTTGACCATCCGGAAATACGTCGGGATGAAACTCTCCCGTGCAGGTATTTCCGACGTGGTCATCGAGCGCAAGGCTGAGAAAGTCGTAGTGAATGTCAGAACGGCGCGGCCGGGGATCGTGATCGGGCGGAAGGGTATCGAGGTCGAGAGGTTGAGCAAGGAGCTCGAGCATCTGACCGGCAAGGAGATCAAGATCAACATCCTTGAGGTCAAGCGGATTGAGCTCGACGCCCAGCTTGTTGCCGAGCACATCGGCAGGCAGCTGGAGCAGAGAATGGGATACAGGCGCGCGATGCGAAAGGCGTCGGAGTCGGCAATGCGGCTCGGAGCCAAGGGCATCAAGATCAGATGCGCGGGGAGACTGGGTGGCGCCGAGATGGCGCGCGTTATGGAGCACCGCGAAGGGCGGGTACCGCTGCACACGCTGCGCGCAGATATCGATTTCGCCAGGTCTACCGCGAAGACCTCGCACGGCACGGTTGGTGTGAAGGTCTGGATATTCAAGGGTGAGAAGCTCGGCAACCAGGTTGAGGAAGAGACGCAGGCTGAAGCCCGGGATCGCGACGGCAGGAAGCCGTATCGCGGGGGTCGGAAGGATCAAAGCGGGAGTGGCAGGTCGGGACGGGATACGCGGAGTCGCGGAGATTCCCGAGGGCGGCGCAGCAGGCCCGCCTCCCACGGCAAGTCCGGAGCCCCTGCGGCCAAAGCCGGTGCCGGTAACAAGGAGTAGGTTGAAGTACACCGAGGATCACAGTCATGCTCGAGCCTAAGAGAACCAAGTACCGAAAGCAGCAGAAGGGCCGCAACACCGGCATGTCGAAGGGTGCGACATCGATCGACTTCGGCGAGTACGGTCTGAGGGCTCTCGAAGCGGGGTGGATCACATCCAGGCAGATCGAGGCGGCGCGTATCGCAATCACGAGGCACATGAAGCGTCAGGGCAAGCTCTGGTTCAGGGTCTTTCCCGACAAGCCGGTCACGAAGAAGCCGGCGGAGACCAGGATGGGCAAGGGCAAGGGCGCGTTCGATCATTGGGTCGCCGTCGTGAAGCCGGGTCGCATCATTTGCGAACTCGAGGGTGTGGACGAGGCGCTGGCGCGTGAGTGCTTGGCGCTGGCCAGCCACAAGCTACCCCTGAAGGTGAAGTTCACAATCAGGGAAGTCTAGGAATCAGGAGCGACGGTTGTGAAGGCAAGAAAACTGAGGAGTCTGACCCAGGCAGAGCTGGAGCAGCGCTTGCGCGAAGCCGGGGAAGAGCTCTTTAACCTGAAGTTCCAGCAGAAGACCGGTCAGTTGAGCAATCCGCTCAGGATTCGTGAGGTACGGAAGGATGTCGCGCGGCTTACGACCCTTCTGAAGGAGCGCGAGACGTCCGGAGAAGGGCCCGTCGGCGACGGTGCCGAACAGGCTGAATAGACCGAACAGGATCACAGGTGCGCGTGGACTTGGCGCAGCGCCGGAATCTGAGAACGGAGTGGGAGAGTATGTCCTCGACTGAGACGAGGGGTCGACGCAAGGCGAGAATCGGCGAGGTAGTCAGCGACAAGATGGAGAAAACCGTTGTTGTTGCGGTGACCAGACTTGTTAAGCACCCTCTCTATGGCCGCTTCATAAAGCGTACGGCCAAGTACAAGGTGCACGATGAACAGAACGAGAGTCGGACCGGTGATGTCGTCCGGATCGTTGAGACCCGGCCGCTCAGCAAGGACAAGCGGTGGCGTCTGGCGGAAATAGTCAAGCGGGCTGAATAACCGGCGACCCTTGCCTGGGAAGAGGCAGAGCTATGATCCAGGAATACACAAAACTCAAGGTGGCGGATAATTCAGGAGCCAAGGAAGTACGGTGTTTCAAAGTGCTGGGTGGCTCCAGAAGGAAGTACGCTCGAGTGGGCGACATTGTCATCGCCAGCGTGAGGTCCGCGATACCAGGCGGAAACGTGAAGAAGAAGGATATCGTGAGGGCAGTCATCGTCAGGACCAGGAAAGAGGTGGGACGCAAGGACGGGTCCTACATCCGGTTCGACGACAACGCTGCCGTGATCGTCAGTGTTCAGAATGAGCCTGTCGGCACACGCATATTCGGGCCGGTTGCGCGGGAGCTTCGTGAGAAGAAGTTCATGAAGATCGTCGCGCTCGCGCCTGAGGTCCTCTAGGCCGACGTCCTAGTGGGATCGTCATGATCGAGGGATGAGGATGCTGATAGCAAAGAACGACACAGTTGAGGTTATCGCCGGCAACGACCGCGGCAAGCGGGGCAAAGTTCTCAGGGTGCTCCCGAAATCGGACCGCATCGTCGTGGAGGGCGTGAACTTCATCCACAGGCATACGAGGCCGCGGAGTCAGGGCGATCAGGGCGGCATTATCGAGAAGGAAGCCCCGATCCACGTCTCCAACGTCAAGCTTGTCTGTTCGAAATGCAACAAGGGTGTACGGATCAGGACGAAGATCCTGGCCGATTGCAGCAAGACCCGGGTCTGTACGCAGTGCGGTGAGATGATCGAACGGAGATAGGGGTGGAAGTGCTACCCGGCTGGTTGGGGAAGGATACCGGAGTCAGAGCGATGACACGTTTCGATGAGAAGTATCGGAGTGAAGTAGTGGAAGCGCTGGTGAAGCGTTTCAACTATGCGAATCGGATGATGGTGCCCCGCATGTCCAAGATCGTGGTGAACATGGGGCTGTCTGAGGCCAAGGACGACATCAAGATCCTCGACAGTGCGATGAAGGAACTCGCATCCATCACCGGGCAGAAGCCCAAGCTGACGAGGGCGAAGAAGTCGATCGCGAATTTCAAGCTCAGAGCGGGCACACCGATCGGCTGCAAGGTGACGCTGCGAGGAGCTCGTATGTATGAGTTCTTCGACAGGCTGGTCACGATTGCCGTGCCGCGAATCCGTGACTTCCGCGGTCTGCCTGCGGATTCCTTTGATGGTCGTGGCAACTATTCATTCGGTCTTGAGGAGCACGTCGTCTTTCCTGAGATCGAGTACGACAGTGTGAGTATGATGAAAGGTATGGACATCACGATTGTGACCACCGCGGATACGGACGAGGAAGCCCACGAGCTTCTGAAGCTTATGAACGTGCCGTTCGTGCGGTAGTGCTGCAAAGGGGTGTGAAGTGGCAAAGAAGTGCCTGGTTGAGAAACAAAAGAAAGCACCGAAGTTCAAGGTGCGCGCCTACAACCGCTGCCACAGGTGTGGCCGGTCCCGTGCGTACATGCGTGACTTCGGGCTCTGCCGTATCTGTTTCCGGGAGCTCGCTCTGAACGGGGAGATTCCGGGAGTGGTGAAGTCGAGCTGGTGAGTCGTTCGCAGACCGTTTGGTGGGCTTGCAGATGAGCTGGTGTAGCAGCCGACGAGCCGACCGGCGGTGCTTGAGCATCCGAAACGAGAGAGAACGGACTGAAGGGCTGCCGCGCGTCGCATCGCGGATCGAGAGGTGACGCGGACGGGCCCGGGGAGAGAATAACTATGATGACCGATCCGGTCGCCGACATGCTGACGCGCGTACGGAACGCATGCAGAGCAAGCAAGAGAAGCGTCGACATCCCATCATCGAAGTTCAAGATCGCGATTGCGGAGGCGCTTCTGAGAGAGAAGTTCATCAAGGACCTGAAGGTGAGGGAAGAGGGACCGCAGGGTACCCTGAGGATCTATCTGAAGTACACGCCGGAGGGCAGGAGCATTATCAGTGAGATCAAGCGGGTCTCGAAGCCCGGACTCAGGCGCTATGTGGGTGCTGACGAAATCCCGCGAGTGAGAAGCAACTTCGGGACCGCTATCATCTCGACCCCCAAGGGGATCCTGACGAGCAGAGAGTCCCGTAGAGAGCACGTCGGGGGCGAGCTGCTTTGCACAGTCTGGTAGTCGTCGGAGACGGCAGCGCGATCGACCCGGATGGGCATCTCGCGAAGCAAGGAGAATCTGGATGTCGAGAGTAGGCAAGTCACCCATAAAGATCCCAGCCGGGGTGACGGTAACCGTGGGCGATGGGGAGGTCAAGGCGAAGGGACCCAAGGGAGAACTGGGTCTGGATGTGCCTGACTCGATCAAGGTGAGCGTCGACGGCAGCACAGTAACCGTCGGGCGCCTCTCTGATATGAAAGAGGCGCGAGCCTTGCACGGGACCATCCGCGCAAGAATCGCAAACATGGTGACCGGAGTCTCCGCTGGATTCGTCAAGAACCTGGATATCATCGGCGTGGGATACAGCGCCGAAATGAAGGGGAAGAGGCTGGTTCTGAAACTGGGGTTCTCGCACCTGTGCGAGTTCGCGCCGCCGGCAGGGATTGAGATTGAGGTTCCCGCGTCGACTCGGATCGTGGTAAAGGGCATCGACAAGCAGCTCGTTGGTCAGGCGGCAGCCGATATCAGGGCATTCCGCCCACCGGAGCCCTACAAGGGCAAGGGCATCAGGTACCACGACGAGCAAGTGAAGCGGAAGGCGGGTAAGCTGGCGGTATCAACAGGAGCATAGACCACATTGGTCTTGAGACCACGATAGGGCTGGTGAGAAGCAATGAAGGGTAGGACAAACGCAAGAAGCGTAGGCAGAGCCCGGCGGAGGCGCAGCATTCGTAAGCGAGTGACTGGTGTGACGTCCCGCCCCAGGCTGAGCGTGTTCAGGAGTCTGAAGCACACGTACGCCCAGCTCATTGATGACACGAAGGGTGTAACGCTCGTGGAGGCGTCAACGCTGTGTGAGGATGTAAGGAAGGCGCTGGGCAGCGGCCATCACACGCGTACTGAAGAGAGCAAGGTCGTCGGTACCATTCTGGCACGCAGAGCCCTCGACAAGGGAATCAAGCTGGTCTGTTTCGACAGGGGCGGCTACCTGTACCACGGCCGTGTCCAGGCACTGGCGGACGCAGCGCGTGAGGGCGGATTGGAATTCTAGCCGGGTCGTCCTCGGGAGGGAGTATACGTTCGATGGCTATGAGACAGCCGCGAGGCAGGGGGGGCCGGGATCGCGCTCGTGATTCCAGGGTTCCTGAGTTCGAAGAGCGCGTCATCCACATCAATCGTGTCGCCAAGGTCGTGAAGGGTGGTCGGAGGTTTGGTTTCAACGCTCTGGTGGCCGTGGGTGACGGCAAGGGGAAGGTCGGTATCGGGCTCGGCAAGGCCAACGATGTCGCCGAGTCGATCCGCAAGGGCACAGAAGTCGCGAAGAAGAACATGATCACGGTGGCAATGATCGGCCCGACCGTCCCGTTTGAGGTGCTCGGCAGATTCGGAGCCGGCAGGGTTCTTGTGAAGCCGGCGAGTCCAGGCACCGGAATTGTGGCCGGCGGCAAGGTGCGCGCGGTCATGGAGTGTGCGGGGGTGAAGGATGTGCTGGCCAAGTCGCTGGGCTCCAACACTCCGCACAATGTCGTCAAAGCCACCATGGAGGCCTTGAAGGAGATGCGTTCAGCCGCAGATGTTGCGAAGGAAAGAGGGCTGAGCGTCATGGAGATGTTCGACACGACCAAGGGGGCGGACCGTGCCGCGTAGGGTGAAGATCCGCCAGATCAAGAGCGCCATCGGGCGTGGTGTGAAACAGAAGAAGACAATCCGGGCACTCGGGATCAGGCGCATGCACCAGGAGGTCGTGCTGAATGACACTCCTCAGGTGCGAGGGATGATCACCAAGGTGCTGCATCTTCTGCATGTGGAGGAGCTGGATGAGTAGGATCGGCGGTGGGCAGTCGGTCTGAAGCAGAATCCAAACTCAAACGAGCAAGGGTGGAACTACGATGAGGTTGAATGAGCTCAAGCCCGCTGAGGGTGCTCACAAGTCCAAGCGTCGCGTGGGTCGCGGCCCGGGCTCCGGGCGTGGCAAGACAAGCGGACGCGGGCACAAGGGCCAGAAGTCGCGGTCGGGTGGGAGCATTCCTGCCTGGTTTGAGGGTGGACAGATGCCGCTCACGCGACGGGTGCCCATCAAGGGTTTCAGAAATCCCACGAGAAAGACATACGAGGTTATTAATATCAGTAACCTCGAGCAGTCGGGTCTGGAGGGTGAGGTTACGGTCGATGTGCTCCGTGCAAGCGGTATCATCTCGGGTTCTAGGAAGCCCGTGAAGGTGCTGGCAAACGGTGAGATCTCAAGATCGCTCAATCTGAAGATTCACGCAATCAGCGCGAAAGCGCGCGAGAAGGTTGAGACAGCCGGCGGCACCGTCGAACTGATCAAGTAAGGTAGAGAAAGGCACCAGTCATGCCCAACGTGTTTCAGAGCCTTAAGAGCATCTTCAAGATCCCCGAGCTGAAGCGGCGTGTGCTCTTCACGCTCATGATCCTGGTTGTCTACAGGGTCGGCGGGCACGTGCCGACTGCAGGTATCAACGGGAGTGCGCTGTCGGTCTACTTCAAGTCACAACAAGGTTCCTTCCTGGGCCTCTACGACATGTTCGTGGGGGGCGCCTTCTCGAACGCTACTATCTTCGCACTGGGCATCATGCCGTACATCAGTGCGTCGATCATTCTGCAGCTCTTCTCAGCGGTCATTCCGTACTTTGAGAAGCTGAGCAAGATGGGCGAGGAAGGGCGCAAGAAAATCACGCAGTACACGCGCTACGGGACCGTGTTGCTGGCGCTGGTGCAATCTCTCGCGATGAGCACGTACCTGCAGCATCTGCCTTCAGTGGAGGGGCTGCCGATCGTGCCGTCGCCGGGTCTCGGATTCACGCTGCTTACGATGCTCACAATGACTGCGGGTACCGTCTTCATCATGTGGCTCGGCGAGCAGATAACCGACAGAGGTATCGGGAACGGTATTTCTCTCATCATCTTTATCGGTATCGTGGCGAGGTATCCAAACGATTGGCTGAATACGTTCCGCGCCGTCAGGCTCGGTACACTGAGCGTCTTCGGCCTGTTTTTCCTGGGCGCCGTCATGGTCGGTATCATAGCCGGCGTGGTTATCATGACGCAGGCGCAGCGCAGGATCCCGGTTCAGTATGCGAAAAGAGTGGTCGGGCGAAAAGTCTACGGTGGTCAGAGCACGCACATACCACTGAAACTCAACACTGCAGGCGTCATCCCGGTCATCTTTGCGCAAGCTCTCATCATGTTTCCGGCAACGCTGGCCGGTTTCATGACCGGCAACGCATTCATGCAGGACATGGCGGCGGCTCTGCAGCCGGGTCAGTGGATCCACACAACTCTGTACGTGTTGATCATCATATTCTTCGCCTATTTCTACACGGCGATCGTGTTCAATCCGGTTGATCTGGCCGACAACATGAAGAAATACGGAGGCTTCATCCCCGGCAAGCGTCCGGGCAAGAAGACCGCCGACTATATCGACAGCGTTCTGACCAGGATCACACTTCCCGGAGCCATCTTCCTGGCGTTCGTCGCGGTCTTGCCGTACTTCCTGATGCTGAAGCTCAATGCGCCGTTCATGTTCGGCGGCACAGGTCTTCTCATCGTCGTCGGCGTTGGACTGGACACGCTGTCGCAGGTCGAATCGCACCTCCTCATGCGTCACTACGATGGCTTCATGAAAAAGGGGAAGCTAAGAGGGCGCAAGCGCTAGGAGTCATCTTCCCGCTTCCGCCGGGACTTCGGACATGGCAGAGCGGAGATGAGGAGCAGTAGGGGGCAGTTGTGATCGTTGTGCTGTTGGGGCCGCCCGGTGCTGGGAAGGGTACTCAGGCGAAGCGAATGGGATCAGCGACGGGGTTCAAGCATGTCTCGACCGGTGACCTCCTGAGGGAGGCGGTTGAGGACGGAACCGAACTCGGGATCCGCGCGGTCGAGTACATGGACGCCGGCAGCCTTGTGCCCGACGATGTCATGCTGGGGCTTATCAGCGAGCTTCTCGATCGCAAGAGGCAAGGAACAGGGGTGATTCTGGACGGTTTCCCGCGGACGGTGCCTCAGGCGGAGGGGCTGGATCAGCTGCTTGAGGACCGCGGTGAGATCATCGATCGGGTCATCTTTCTCGATATCGGGGAAGAGGACGCGGTCGAGAGATTGTCGAGTCGCGTTTCATGTCCGAACTGTGGAAGCGTGCACAATCTCACGACGGATCTACCGAAGGTCGACGGCTTGTGCGACACTTGTGGCGGGCCGCTGGTTCGCCGGCCGGACGATGAACCGGAGAAGATCGAACATCGGTTTGAGCAGTTCCAGAGGGAGACCCGGCCGACGATCGAGTACTACCGTTCGGAGGGCAGGCTCGAGACAGTCGACGCCGGCCGTCCCATCGAAGAGGTTCAGAAAGCGATAGAGATGGTCTTCAACCGTAACAGCGGACCACAGGCAGCAAGATGATCAACATACGAAGCGGCGAAGAAATCGAGCTGATACGCGAGAGTGCAAGAATGGTTGCGCAGTCCCTCGACCTTGCGGCAGAGCTGATCGGGCCGGGCGTGACCACGGGCGAGCTCGATAGAGAAATTGAGGATTTCATAAGAAGTCACGGAGGAACCCCGGAATTCAAGGGTTTCCACGGCTACCCGGCGTCGATCTGCACCTCGGTGAACGAGGAGGTAGTGCACGGGATTCCGGGGAAGAGGGTCCTTGAGGAAGAGAGCATTGTCGGCATCGACATCGGCGTTCGGAAGAACGGATATGTCGGCGACGGCGCGAGGACCTTCGTCCTGGGGGAGGTGCCCGAGGAGGTGTTGAGTCTGGTTGGAACCACGCTTGACGCTCTCCTGGCGGGACTCGAGGTTGTCAGAGAGGGGGTACATCTCTCTGACGTCTCGAATGCAATTCAGCGGGTCGCGGAGTCGAGGGGCTACTCCGTGGTCAGAGCGCTTGCGGGACACGGCGTCGGAGCGGAGCTGCATGAGCCGCCCGAGGTCCCCAACTACGGTCCCCCCGGGTTCGGGCCGATTCTCAAGGCCGGTATGGTGCTCGCGATCGAGCCGATGATCAATGCGGGCGGGCCCGGAGTGAGGACGTTGGAGGACGGTTGGACGGTCGTCACGGCCGACAGCCGGATGTCGGCGCACTTCGAGCACACAGTGGCAGTCAGCTCAGAAGGAGCCGACATACTGACCATCGCCTAGAGTTTGCCCGGCGATGTGCGAAGTACGGATGAAGGAACGATCTGGGAGAGTGGATGGCTAAGCAGAAGGGCATCACCGTTGAGGGCGTAGTGAATGAGGCGCTACCGAACGCCATGTTCAGAGTGGAGCTGGACAACGGACACAAGGTTCTGGCTCACATTTCGGGGAAGATGCGTATGCACTACATCAAGATCCTTCCCGGCGACAGGGTGACGGTAGAGATCTCTCCCTACGACTGGTCACGGGGACGCATCACGTACAGATACAAGTAGAATCCATGCATAGAACGATCGACCAGGAGGAATTATGAAGGTGCGGTCTTCAGTGAAGAAGATCTGCGAACACTGCAAGATCATCAAGAGACACGGAAAGATCCGTGTCATCTGCGAGAACAAGCGGCACAAGCAGGTCCAGGGGTAGCAACGGAAAAGGGAGGTTACTTCGATTGGCGCGCATTGTAGGAGTTGACGTACCGGACAATAAGAGGGTCGTTGTTGCGCTCACGTATATCTACGGTATCGGACCAGCGACGTCTGTGAAGATTCTTCAAGAGGCGGGGATCGATCAGGACGAGAGGGTGAAGAATCTCACGGCTGACCAGATCGGGCGCATCAGGAACATTATCGAGAGCAGTTACCGCGTGGAGGGTAGTCTCAGAACTGAGATCTCTCTGAGCATCAAGCGCCTGAAGGATATCGGCAGTTACAGAGGCTGGCGCCATAGGCGTGGTCTTCCTGTTCGTGGGCAGCGGACGAAGACCAACGCTCGCACCAGAAAGGGACCGAAGAAAACGGTTGCCGGGAAGAGGAAGGCGCCGGGCAAGAAGTAGCTCATCTGTGTAGGAGGTCAAGTTGGCTCAGCGCAAGAAGAAGCAGGTTGAGCCCGATGGTGTCGCGCACATCAGGGCCAGCTTCAACAACACGATCGTGACTCTGACTGATTCGAGAGGAAACACGATTTCGTGGGCCAGTGCGGGCAAGGTCGGATTCAGAGGTTCAAAGAAGAGCACGGGTTTCGTCGCGCAGCTGGTGGCGGCAAACGCCGCGGAGCAGGCGATTCCGATGGGTCTGAGGCGGGTTGATGTCGAGGTGAAGGGACCCGGGCCCGGTCGCGAGGCCGCCATTCGTGCTCTGCAGGCGGCAGGCCTTAAGATATCGGCGATCAGGGACTTGACGCCGATTCCTCACAACGGCTGCAGGCCGCCAAAGAAGCGAAGGGTATAGGAGACGGAGGATCACCAGATGGCGACGTATCACGGTCCGCGGTGTAAGCAGTGCCGCCGCCATGGCATGAAGCTTTTCCTGAAGGGGCAGCGCTGTTCGACCGACAAGTGCGCCTTTGAGAGGAGGGCGTACGGCCCGGGCGAGCACGGTAACACGAGACGCAGGCGCAAGACGACAGAGTACGGCCTGCAGCTCAGGGAGAAGCAGAAGGCCAAGAGGATCTACGGCGTTCTCGAGAAACAGTTCAAGAACTACTACAAGGAAGCGGAGCGTCAGAAGGGCGTAACCGGCGCGAATCTAATGCGTCTCCTGGAACTGAGATTGAACAACGTTATCTACAGACTCGGTTTCGCCCCTTCGAGGTCCGCAGCGCGCGAGTTCGTCGTGCATGGGCATTTCCTGGTCAATGGGCGGAAAGTCGACATCCCGTCGTACACGGTCAGGGCTGGGGACGAGATCACTGTGCGGGACAGGTCGAAGAACATTCCGGAGATCAAAGAGTCAGTGGACGGCAAGGCCGGCGTGGGCACGGTAGAGTGGCTCGAACTCGATCCCAAGAAGTTCATTGGGCGCGTGCTCGACCTCCCGTCAAGAGCTCAAATTCCGACACCCGTTAATGAGCAGCTCATCGTCAACTACTACTCAAGGTAGTTTTTGACTGCGATGACGGTGGCCAACGCATCGAGGAGGCCGGCGGACAATGAAGTGGAAGAATCTAAGGATGCCAGACGAGATCGTCTGGGAAAGAGAAACGATAACGGGGTCATACGGGAAGCTGAGGGCGGAGCCGCTTGAGCGCGGGTATGGCGTCACGATCGGGAACTCGCTCCGGCGCGTGCTGCTCTCGTCTCTTCAGGGCGCAGCGGTGACCGGTGTCAAGATCGAGGGAGTTCTGCACGAGTTCTCGGTTGTGCCGGGCGTTACAGAGGACGTGACGGAGCTGATTCTCAATCTGAAACTGCTCGACGTGCGGCTTCTCAGCGATGGTCCAGAGATGTTGTACCTGAAGGCCGACGCGGAAGGCAAGATAAAGGCGTCCGATTTGGAGCCCAATCCCAACATTGAGATCATGAACCCCGAGCTCCACATTGCGACGCTGGGGCCGGATGCAAGTCTGGAGATGGACATCGTGATCGATGGGGGGAGGGGATACGTCCAGGCTGAGGAACACGTGTTCGATGACATGCCGGTAGGGTTCATTCCTATAGATTCGGTCTTCTCGCCGGTCAAACGAGTTCATTATGAGGTTGAGAACACGCGAGTCGGACAGCGTACGGACTACGATAAGCTTTGTGTCGAGGTCTGGACGAGCGGAACGGTTACGCCCGAGGACGCCGTGTCGTTCGCGGCGAAGATGCTGAAAGATCATCTGCTCCTCTTCATGTCGTTCGACGTGGAGCCGGAGGAGGAAGCCGTGGTAGTGATAGATCCGGAGCAGCAGCGTCTTGGGGAGCTCCTACGGCACAGTGTTGAGGAACTCGAGCTCTCCGTGAGGTCGTCGAACTGCCTGCGCGACGCAGGGATCGCCACATTGGGTGATCTGGTTGTAAAGGCCGAGGTGGAGATGTTGAAGTACAGGAATTTCGGCCGGAAGTCGCTTCAGGAACTGGTCGACATTCTGTCCGACATGGAATTGCACTTCGGCATGGACGTGGAGTACCTCTCGAATCCCGACGGCGACGATGCCATTGATACGGCCGTTGAGGATGAACCCGAGCTGTCCGAAGCCGAGGAGACCGAGGAAGTTGAGGAGACGGGGGAGGAGTAGGCGTGGTTCGGCCACCCGATCCAGCCCTACCGTAGGGACGGGCTCCACTCGGGAAGCTGCAGACACCGCTGAGGGGAGAAAGGTAGAGCAGTAGATGCGACACAGGAAAAAGGGAAGGAAGCTCGGCAGGACGTCGAGTCACAGGAAGGCCACGCTGAGAAACATGGTGACCACGTTCTTTGATCTCGGGCAGATTGAGACAACGGATGCCAAGGCGAAGGAACTCCGTTCGCTGGCCGAGAGACTCGTTACAGTCGCGAAACGCGGCAGTGATGATCTGGCGGCGAGACGTCAGGTCCTGAGGGTTGTCCGGAGTAAGAAGGTCGTTGCCAAGCTCTTCGATGAGATCGCCCCCCGCTATGCAGACAGGCCGGGTGGGTACACGCGGATCGTCAAGGTGGAGACCAGGCGCGGCGACGCGGCTCCGCTTTCGATCCTGCAGTTCGTGATGGAGCCTGTTACCTTCAAGGAGCGCAAGCCGCGCCCCGAGGAGGAGCTGGACGAGGTCATCAGAGCTGGAGCCGAACAGCCACCGGCAGACGGTGCCGAGGCTGCGGCCGACGCCAAGGATGGTGTGGCAGAGGAGGCACCTGGAGAAGGAGCGGGAAGTGGTGAGGGAGTGTCCGACGTGCCCTCGGAAGACGTGTCTTCCTCGGAGGACGTGCCCTCCGAGAAAGACCTGGAGAAGAAGGAAGGCTGAGTGTGACCTCAAGACGGCACACCGGCAGTAGATACAGAAGGGCGTCGGAGAGAGCTTCCGGCGCCCTTCCGTTTGTCCACCACGTGCCGGTACTGCTCCTCTGCATTTGCGTGATGCTCGCGGGCTGCTCACTTCCGGGAATGGACGCGAACGCCGTCTCTGAGCCTGATGCACGGTCCGCAGATCCGGTGGCAGACGTTGAGGCGGTCCCGAGCGGCGGACGAGAAGCCGCTCACGTCGAGGCCGGGTACGGTGGAGCCGAGCGGACGGTGTGGCCGGAGAGAAATCTCGCAGCAGGTGGTTCAGTGCTGAGGGTGGGATTGGGGCACGACGTGGGAGAGGCGGTCATCTCGGGACGGGGGTCTTTCACGGTGACCGTGTATGCCGAGTCAACGAGACGCATCTCATCAGCCCAGGGTGTCGAGTGGCTGTTCCGGGCCGAGGGAAACGGCTTTCAGATGGTCGGACCGGAGGAGAGTATCGTGCTTCGGGGGACGGTCCGTCTCACTCCTGATGGCGAGGGAGCGATGATTCACGACGGTGTGGCCTACAGAGGAGAGATAGAGGTTTTCATCTCCAGCTCAGGGGGGCTCTCCGTGGTCAACGTGATCGATCTGGAGTCGTACCTGCGAGGCGTGGTGCCGAAGGAGATCGGACCGAGGTCGAACCGTGAGCTTGAGGCGGTGAAGGCTCAGGCTGTGGCAGCTCGCACATACGTTCTGGCTCGCGGAGGAGGCAGAGAGAGAGGCGACTTCGATCTTCACTCAACGATCGCAGACCAGGCATACGGCGGGCGTGATGCTGAGGATCCCACCAGCGACAGGGCCATACTTGAGACGGCTGGTCTCGTGGCGTTCCACGGGGGACAGCCGATCGACGCCTATTTCTCATCGTGTTGCGGCGGAAGAACCGAGGCGCGCCAGGAGGTATGGGGGCTTGATCCTGTGCCGTATCTCATCTCCGTGCTGGACACGCCTGGCGGAATGGCAGACCTGGACCGGGCCTACTGCAACGAATCGCGAAACTTCAAGTGGAGCGCAGAGTGGGACGGAGATGAGATCCTCAATGTCGTCCGCCGCTATCTTCCGGATGTCGCTTCCACACCGGTGCGAGGCTCGATCGGCGAAGTGCGAGATCTGACGATCACTGATCGAGCGCCATCAGGCAGGATCAAGTGGCTCAGAGTTGAGACCGATATCGGCGACTATAGAGTCCACGGCGACCGGGTGCGCCGGCTCCTGAGGAGGCCGGGCTCTGACAGTATCCTCTGGAGTTCGTGGTTCGACCTCGACGTGTCCCTGCGCGGCGGACGGGTGGCGCGCGCCCAAGCAAAGGGCCGCGGGTACGGCCACGGCGTCGGCATGTGCCAGCACGGAGCGCTCGGGATGGCGCGCCGGGGCTTCTCGTACGAGCAGATACTCAAGCACTACTATCCCGGCATCCGGATTGCCACGCCCTCAGGCTACTGGGACTAGGAGAGGCCTCCGGGCGGGGAATTTCGGTCAAACCCGGTAGATGGTGACCCACCTTGGCATCTCTGAAGGTGCGATCGAGGTCGCACGGTAACAGCATGAAGAGCCTGGGGTCAAGTGTGGGATCGCGTTCGTGCA
>JALGZD010000228.1 GCA_025782395.1 bacterium | reverse complement strand
ATGATCGACAGGAACATCCGTCTCGTTCACCGTCGGGGTCTTTCCGAAGTAGTCCATGATGTTCTGCATCAGATTGACCCTGTCGTAGACGCCCGACTCGTAGTAGCCGCTCGGCAGGAGGCTGTCCATCATGAACTCCATGCCGAAGCCGAGCGCCACCGTCTGGTACCCGAGCGTCTGGTGCGTGTAGGCAACACCGGCCGACAGAGGCGTCATGTCGGTCTTGACGTACTCGACCGCCGTCTCAGTACCGGGGGTACCGGGGTACGGCTGGATGACGTCGAAGTAGTTCAGAACCGGACAGCCGCCACGCACGATGCACGCGCCATCGTCGTAGTCCATGAAGGTGTTCCCGCCCGCAAACTCACGCAGGATCGGGATGCTGTCGACGATCACCACACCTACCGCGTTCGCAACGTAGTCTGTGCCAAGCCACACCGTCACGAAGTCCTGAACCTCGAGTCCAGCGTCCATCAGCTCGTAGCACCAGTCGTTGCCAGTGACAAGGAAGTTCCTCTCCTTGCCGGCGCCCGCCTGGTTCAGCCAGCTGATGGTGTTCTGCTGGTCGACGTCCCAGAACGTGTACGAGTCGAAGTCGTCGGTGAACCAGATGATGGTGTCGTAGTACTTGTATCCCATCGTATCCGGGCCTTCGGAACTCGCGCTTCCTGACGGAACCTCCACGTCGTACGTTTCCCACTCGTAGCCGAGGATGCCCAGGGCCTCGCCGAAGTAGTACTCGGAGCTGTGGCGGTAGTTGCGCTCGGCGCCCGGGGTCCTGCGGCCGTGCTTGTCAACAAGCAGGATACCGGGGACTGAGGGCGTCGCGTTGATCGGCAGAATCGAGAACTCGAAGTAGCCGTTCGGGGCCGAGCGGGGATACGTTCCGATGTTGCCGACGCCGTCCAGGGCCTCGAAGTAGTAGTGGATCTCGCTGCCGGCGTTCATCTGGCCGACCGGCGGCGGGCATATCCAGTCGTTGCCCTCCGGATCCAGTCGGCGGCACGAGTAGGCCTCCCACGTCGCGCCATCATCCTCAGATGCCATGAGCGTGAGCGTCGCGATGTCGTCGTCGTCCTTGACCATGATCTCAGCCGAGTCAAGGAGTGCATCAGCCATCTGCTCGATAAACCAGTCGTTGAAGCGGTCCCAGGTGCCGTAGGTGAACGCTGTGCCCGGATCGCCCGATGGAATCCCCAGTTTGGCGTGGTTCACTATGAAGCCGGCCATGTGGGTTCCCGGCGCCGCTGGATCGGTGTTGTAGCAGCGAAACTCTATGGCGAGCCAGTCGTTCCCGGCAAAGGCGTCCCAGTCGTCGTACTTCGTGTTCCAGTAGGGACCGCCATACCAGGCTCCCGGGTTCTCATCCCTGAAACCGTCGAGAACGGTCACGCAATCCTGATTGTCATTGGAGGCCAACCAGACATCGTAAACGTCGTTGGATTCCCTGGGACAATCGAGCCAGTAGTCCCACATACCGACGAGCTTCGCCGCACCACTGATATCGATCGGCGGGCTGACGAGGTAGCTGATCATCCCATCGACCACCTTGCTCGTGAATGCATCTACCGACGCGTACATCCACCCGGAACGGTTCTCACAGGTGAATGGACGGCCCGTCTCGAAGTCCGTGTCGAAGAGACCGCGGAAATACTGGATGCCCGTGTTTCCGCTCTGCTCCGTGTCCTCGTGAATCCAGCCATTGTCTCCGGCGGCCTCGACATCATCCGACCAGACCGAGGCTCCCTCCACGGTCACGTCGAAGTTATCCAGCTGCCACGCGCCGTCCAGCACCGAGTTGTTGGGCGGGCCGTTGTTGTACTCGTCCTGAGACGAGTACGCCTCGTCCGACTCGAACCGGAAGCGGAGTTTGATGTCCGTACCGGCCCACGTGTTCAGACTGATGCTCGGGTGCCCCCAGGTCGCGGAGTCCCAGTCCTGGCTCATGCCCGGCTTGGTAGCGAAGCCGGGGTTGTTCACGGTGTACAGCGTCGTCCAGGTCGACCCACCATTGTCCGAGACCTCGACGTAACCGTAATCGTAGTCGTGCTCCATCGCGAAGCGCTGGTCGAACTCGATACTTACGTTTTGACCGCTGCTACTCCAGCTCTCGAGCGGCAGGTCGCGCGACATCAGCTGTCTCCAGTTGTTGCCGTAGCCTCGATCCTGAATCCAGCACTCGTTGTATGTTCCGCACCACCAGGTACTGTCGCCGTGAGATCCCGGCGTCAGCCTGATGGTGTCCTTGTGCCAGTAGTTCTCCTGGCCGAGAGTTCCGGACAGATCGTACGATGTCCAGCCCGCGTTGTCGCCCGCGAGATCCTCAAAATCCGCGTTGAAGATCCACAAGGTCTCCAGACGTGCCCCGCGGAGCTCCTGACCTGCGATCCCTGATGGTTCCAGGCTCATCAAATCGTGGCTGACCCACTCACCGGTGTCCAGCTCGGGGCTGCGCGCAGCAGCGCCCGAGGTCAGAGCAGTGAGCATAAGACCTACGGTCAGCAGGACCATGGTTCTGCTATTCATTGATCACTCCCCCTTTGCAGAAGGCGACCCTGCTCATCACACATCTTCACTTCTACTCGATGTGGCGCGAATAGATACAACAACACACCTTGCATGGGAGGGCTGAACGCAGGGCTGAACGCGATGCGCTCAGGAAATCCGATACACAGGAGAGCTTGTCCATTTCCCGACTCGGAAACAGTATACCAGAAGAAGAGTCGTGTAGCAAGCCGATCGTCGAGTGTCTGCCCTGCCGGGAGTGTCGGTAGCGGCGCTTCTGGTTCGTGTAGAGGGTACTGCGACAAGAGAAAGGGCGAGCCATCCGGCCCGCCCTCTCCTGATACAGCTGTGGTGCAGTTGGAAGCGAACTACCTGTACATTGACTTTACCCTGCCCCAGCTCGTGTTCTCAACCGGTGACGAGGGCTCGTCGGAACCGATCTTCACCCACTTGATGTACCAACCGGGGTAGAAGATGGAACTGTCGGCGCCGAAGTTGAAGCCGATAAGGATGCTCTGGCCGATGTACTGCTCGAGGTTGAAGCAGTCACGCAAGAAGGCCGAGTTGAACTGGTGGCCCGTGAAGACAGGCTGACCTGCGATGCAGGCCGCGCCGTAGGCGGAGCCGATACCATCGTAGCCGCGCTGCGGTGTGATCAGCTGCCACGTGGCGCCACCGTCCGTCGATACGACAACGTTGCCGCCGTCGTAGTCGGCCTCGGTGTCGTAGAAGTGACAGAGCTCCATGCACCAGCAGTACTCGTTGATCTCGAACGGACCGATGATGGCGCGCTCACCGCAAGGCACGTAGTCGCCACCGACGAGGGTGCCGAGTATGTTCGTCACAGGAACGTCGTCACAAGCGACTTCCGGAATGCCGACCGGAATGCCCCAGTCCCAGATCGGGTCGCCCTCGCAGGGCTGCGTCCAGTAGCCGTGCGGCGACTCGTTGAAATCGATGTCGTAACAGGTGTAGAGCGACGGGCAGCAAGGTTCCTCGGGGCACTCGCACTGCTCGCACTCGATGGTCAGCGTGAAGGAGTCCTCCGCGCCATCGTAACCGTCGACGACAACGTAGTACGTGCCGGGTACGAGACACGCGGTTGTCGCAGAGCTGTTGCCGTACGCGATACAGTCGTCCTCATCGCAGCTCCCAAGGACGAAAACGTCCAGGTCAGCTACCATGTCGGAGATAAAGGCAGTGACGATGTAGCACTCAGGTCCGCCGAGCACGAGCTCGTAGACCGCTTCGCCGCCAGCCTCGTTCCAGCCGGTGCACGAGTAGTACTCAACATTGTTGGGCAGTCCGACATTCGAGCCCTGGACGACGTCGCCGCAGTTAATGCTGATGGCGGCAGTGCAGTCGAGCAGACCGCGAGATCCCTGGACCGGCTCGGTCCAGTCCTTCTTCGCAGCCGTGGCGCCGATAGCAAGCGCGACGATCATAACGACGATCAGTGCGTAACGCATTTTTCCTCCCGTGCATCTGCTTTTGAACGGTCGGCAGTCATCACCGTCGAGGCGTTCACCAATGGGATACAGAGTGAAACTTTGCAAGAAGCGAGCCCGAGTCACGGGAGTTATACCACAGCCAACGCGCTTCGGCAGGGCGCCTTGTGACGGCTATGATCGTCGTTCCCCGCCGGTGACTGCGGGGCCGGCGACTGCGGGCTGAGCAACCCTGCGGCGTCGCTTCGAGAGCTTGAGGAGTTCGAAAGCCGCCAGGTAGATCCCAGCTGCCCCCAGGATGTATAGCCAGTCGATCGGTGACGGTCCTCTGAAGGAAAGGAAATCGCGGATGAGCGCGCCGTAGGCGGCGAGCGATGTCAGACCCACTGAGATCACTATCGACCAGAGGATGATCCTGTTGGTCCGGAATGTGTGGCCGAAGACAGAGCGGAACTCGTAGCGCCGCGAGAGAATGTTAGCGAACTGGCAATAGGCTATCGTCATGTAGCTGACGGTCGTTGCCCGCATGTACATCAACGTGCGGCCCGTGTCGACGGGGAAGATCACGCCCTCGCGCTGCATGAAAAGGGCGTAGTTCGCGAAGGCCAGCGCTCCCATCAGGACGGCGAGAAATGCCACCTCGGGTGACGTCGTGCGGTTCAGGATGTGATCACCGAGATTGCGCGGCGGAGCAGTCATGATCTCCTCTGACGGAGGATCGAACGTCAGCGACGTCAGTGGCAGGACCTCGGCAAGAAGGTCGATTGCAAGTATCTGTATGGCCAGCATCGCGATGGCCCAGTTCTTGAGTGAGACCGCCGCGAGGGCGAGCAGCACGACGACAAGCTCAGCACCGTTGGTTGTCATCGAGGCGAGAACGGTCTTACGCAGGTTTTCGTAGATGGTCCTCCCCTCCCGCACGGCTGCAACGAGAGTCGGGAAGCTGTCGTCCAGAAGCACCAGCTCGGACGCCTCCTTCGCAACGTCGGTTCCTATTCTTCCCATTGCAACACCGATATCGGCTCGCTTGAGAGCCGGGGCGTCGTTCACGCCGTCGCCGGTGACGGCTACGACCTCTCCGGCGTTTTCCAGAAGCGTCACGATCCTGAGTTTGTCCTCCGGGCTCACGCGCGAGAATATGAGAGCCTGGTTCCTGCCCATCAAGCTGGTGAGATCGTCGTCGCTCATCTGTCCGAGCTCGTTTCCCGTAACGACGGGCGCTTCGCTTCCCGTCTCCGAGAGCCCGATCTCGCGACCGACCGCCTGCGCAGTAGTGGCGTGGTCGCCCGTCATGATGAAGGTCCGGATCTTCGCCGTGTGGCAGTCGCATATCGCCTCCCGGACTCCCTCCTTGGGCGGATCCATCATGCCCACCAGTCCCAGGAAGATCACGTCTCGTTCCACTTCTTCCAAAACGTAGTCGTGTCCATTGTGGTCGAGCGGACGGAACGCGATCGCAAGCACGCGGAGAGCCTGGCCTGAGAACTCCTCATTGACGGCTGTGATCCGTTCCCGGTCTTCATCCGTAATCGGAACGGCCTTCCCATCGCGGTAGATCGATCTGCTGATCGAGAGAACGCTGTCGGGCGCACCCTTCATCGCCAGCTGAAGCTGATCACCAAACTGCCTGATGGAACTCATGCGTTTCCGCTCCGAGTCGAACGGGAACTCGTGAAGCTCCGGATTTTCCTCATCCTCCGTCGGCGAGCGCGTCCCCAGCTTGGTGGACATCGTGACGAGAGCAGCCTCAGTGGGATCTCCGACCGCGTACCAGCCATCGTGTTCCTCGTCGGGTTTGTGGATCTCGGCGTTGGACGCCATTGTTGCAGCATCCATAAGGATCTCTATCTCGTCTACTTGCTCCTGCGTGAGCGCATTGCCGTTTTCGTCTTCTATCCCTCCCTCGGGCTTGTACCCCGTGCCGGTGAGCCGGTATTCCCTTCCGTTGAACCAGACCCGCGTGACGGTCATTTCGTTCTTCGTGAGCGTGCCGGTCTTGTCGGTGCAGATGACCGTGGTGGAACCCAGGGTCTCGACTGCCGGAAGGCTCTTGACGACCGCATTCCGGTCGGCCAGGCGTTTGCTCGTCGCGGAAAGGGCGACCGTCACCTGGGCCGGGAGAGCCTGCGGAACCATCGCAACGGCGATTCCGAGCGCGAAGATCATGCTTGTGAGATGGCTGAACCCCTGCCAGATGGCCACAACGAAGAGTACTGCTCCGATCACCACAACGATCATCGTCAGGCGCTTCGCAAGCGCACCGAGTTCCTTCTCAAGAGGGGAACGCACCGCGCGCGTCTCCTGCGTCATGTTTGCGATGAGTCCCATCTCAGTGCTCATGCCGGTTCTAACGACCACGGCGGTTGCCGTACCGGACGCCACCGATGTTCCGACGTACGCCATGTTGTCACGGTCCGCCACGACGCAGTTGCTCGTGATCGCGTCGCTTCCCTTTCCCTGCGGAATCGATTCCCCCGTGAGTGAGAAGTCGTTCGTTCTCAGGTTGAACGACTCGATGATCCGAACATCGGCCGGCACCTTGTCGCCCGCTTCGATCTGGACGATGTCGCCCGGGACGAGCTTGTCCTGTGACGCCTCGGTGAGTTTCCCATCCACCATGACCCTGGTGGGTGAGCGTATGAGGTTCCTGAGGCTTTCTACGACCTTCTCGGCCCTGTACTCCTGGATGAAGCCGATAGCGGCGTTCACGATGACGATGATGAGCATGACGGAGCCGTCGCGGTGGCTACCGATGGTGAACGAGATCGCCGCGGCGACAATAAGCACGATGACCAGCACATCTTTAAACTGGTGAAGGAGAGTCATGAGCTTCGAGACGTGGAACTCTCCTGTGAGCTCATTGGGGCCGTGCGTGGACCGCCTCTCATCGGACTCCTTCCGAGAGAGGCCTTTCTCACTCGTTTCGAGAGCGGCGAGAACCTCTTCGACCGTCATTCTGTAATAGTCCCGCTCCGTCATCGAGTGGATTGCTCCTTGGGGGGGCCGAATGCTGGTGAGAAATCTCTAGACCGAAGTACGATTCAAGTCAAGGATCCGTTTGCACAAGGAAGGCGGCCGCACCGCTCGATGCAGTCGCCTTCGACCCTCTCCTGTTGCTTCGCGACGCTCCCGGTGGCCATGCTTGCACTACCAGGCGTACTCGATCTCCAGTCGTGGCCGCTTCTCCTCATCCGGGTGTTCGCGGGACGCAAAGGAAAATCGAAGCGGCGTGTCGCTGTAGTCAGTCTCTATGGAGATACCGAGGTTTGTGAAAGCACCTGTCATCCAGTCGTCTACAAAACCTGTGATATCGATGCTGTACTGTCTGGAAACGTAGCTCACGTGCGCGTGTGTGGCACCACTCGTGTGCTGGAGGTCATCGTTCCACACGACCTCCATCTCGTTCCAGTGGCTCGAGAGATGACCGACCAGCGTGGGAAGCGGATCGTCACCGCTTCCATCCCAGGTGTTGTACAGCCTGAGCGTGCAGCTTGTGACTGCGGCTGCTTCCTCAAGTCCCTCGACCGGCAAGAAGATGTAGAACTCGGAACTCATTGTGGGACCGTTGATCAGCTCGAGCGTTTCGGATCCCCCGAAGTTGGAGTCCGGCAAATCGGACCGCACAGCAACGTCCGCCGTCGGATAGAAGATCACGGTGGCCAGTTTCTTCAACTCGATATCCAGAAGCTCATCATCATCCTCGATATGGAGCTGTCTGGTGGACGTCAGGAAGCCGTTCAGTGAAACCGATATCTGTTCTGCGTCCCGCGCCAGGTCCCAGAACTCGTACTCGCCGTGCTCGTCAGTGATCTCGATGAGACCATCCACATCGACGAGCGCTCCCTCGAGAGGACCGTCGACAGAGTGCCTCACGGTACCGTGCAGATGAGTCACTCCCGGGATGGCGCTCATAAGAACATCGTGTCGTGTTGCGCCGGCCACGTACACCGCCTGAGACACACTGCAGTGGTTCCACGCCGCGACATGCAAGGAGCGCCAGCCTTCTCCGAGACCCGCGAGCATATAGTACCCCGACTCATCAGTTATCCTGATGACGCCATCGCACTCGACGTGCGCTCCTTGAAGAGGAGCTCTCGTTCCTATGCTTCTCACCGTTCCGCTGATGGAGCCGGGGTGGGCAGGAGTCATCTCGCAGGCAGCCAGAGAGATACACAGACCTGCCAAGAGCAACGCCACCGCCGCGCGACACCGTTGGTTTTCCACGGGTACCTCCAACCGGGGGGCTCCTGTCCGGCAAGTGGAAGAGGTTTCTCGGAGACCGGTTCCGACACTGGGATCGTAGTTGAAGTCCTCTTCATCTCAATTGCAGTCTACCAGATCCCGCATTCGGCCTCCAGCCGATTCTGAGAGCCGGCGTCTTGCCCTCATTCCCTCACCGCAGCGGAGCAGCAGGCATCTCAGGAACTGGAGCTTGACCTCAGCTGTAGGAGAGCTGACAATCAACTGTGGACTACAGGAGGGCAATCGAGGTCACGGGGGTGGCGAGATGCGTATCGATGTACCGTACGGTAAGGGGCACGTCACTGTCGACATAGAGGAGACATGCTTCGTGGGGGCGATCGGCCTCAACGAAGTAGACATCGTCGATGAGGACGAGACGCTCACGCGTGCTCTGGAACACCCCGTCAATTCCGGATCATTCAGCAGCTTTCTGGCGGGTGTGGATAATGTTATGGTAATCGTCAACGATCGCACGCGCCCCACCCCCACAGCTCGGATCCTGGAACTCATCTATCCACAGATCAAGGATGTCCGCCGTCTGGAGTTCATCGTGGCCACAGGTGTCCACCGGGCTCCGACGGAGAGTGAGTACCGAGAGATCCTGGGCGATCTCTACGAGGAGTACCGGGAGAGGATCGTCGCGCACGATGCCCGACGATCCACGGACATGGTCCACGTTGGGAGATCAAAGAGCGGAACCGAGCTGTATGTGAATGGCCGCGTCACCGAGGCTGAGAGGGTTATCGTTATCGGTTCGGTCGAGCCACACTACTTTGCCGGCTACACGGGCGGCAGGAAAGCGCTCCTGCCGGGTGTCGCGTCGTATGAGACCATCGAGCAGAACCACAAGCTTGCTCTTCTGAAAGACGCCCAATCGCTGGTTCTCGACGGCAATCCGGTTCACGAGGACATGGTCGATGCAATCAAGCACATCAGGGGCGGCGACATCTTCTGCATCATGACGGTGCTCGACAGGCACCACCGCATCTACGCAGCGGCCGCCGGTGATATCAACGGGTCGTTCAACGCAATGATCGCTCCGGCACTGGAGGTCTTCTCAGTTGAGATTCAGGGGAAGGCGGACATAGTGGTGGCCGTTGCGCCCCGTCCGATGGACATCGACCTCTACCAGTCACAGAAGGCGATCGAGAACGGGAAACTGGCGCTCAAGGACGGGGGAATTCTCATCCTGGTTGCCCAGTGCAGAGATGGCATCGGCGAGGACACATTCGTCAAGCTCCTGAGTGCATTTCCGGATCCCTCCGACGTGCTCAGGGAGATAGACAAGCGCTACAAGCTTGGCTACCACAAAGCGGCAAGACTGGCCGAGACGGCGAAATGGGCGGAGATGTGGGTCGTGAGCGACCTTGCTCCGACCGCACTCGACAGCGTTTTCCTTCGGTCCTTCTCCAATCTCCAGAGTGCGATCGACGAGGCCATAGGTATCAAGGGCAGCGATGCGAGCATACTGTTTCTGATGGCTGCCAGCATGACCGTGCCGCGAGTCGTCTAAGCGGAGGATTGACCGTTGCGTTGTTTCTTTGCATCTGATCTGCACGGCGGGATCGATCGCTACCGGAAGCTCTTCTCACGAATTGCCGCAGAGCGTCCGGAGGCGGTTTTTCTTGGGGGAGATCTGCTGCCGTCGTTTGCCGCCCTCCGATCCTCCGAGTCGCCTCATACGGATTTCCTCGAAGGTTTCATTGCGGTCGAGCTCAAGCGTCTGCGGGCTGCGCTCGGGTCGGACTATCCCGCGGTGCTGATGATTCTCGGCAATGATGATCCGCGCTTCGAAGAGGCTTCCGTCTTGAAGCTGGCCGCGGACGGTTACTGGCAGTACATTCACCACCGCAGTGTCGCGCTGTCGGATCTCAAGGTGTACGGCTACTCTCATGTTCCCCCGAGTCCGTTTCAGCTGAAAGACTGGGAGCGGTACGACGTCTCGCGCTACGTCGACCCGGGTTGCGTATCGCCCGAAGAGGGATACCGTTCCGTCCCACGGCGGAACGAGGAGATCCGTCATGCAACCATCGAGGCGGATCTGAATCGACTTGTTGGCGAGGACGACCTGACACGCGCCGTCTTCCTCTTCCACTCCCCTCCCTATCGTACCAAGCTGGACCGGGCCGCCCTTGACGGGCAGCATGTCGACCATGTTCCGCTCGATGTCAATGTCGGCAGCATTGCCATAGGCCGGTTCATCTCGGATCGACAGCCGCTCATCACCCTTCATGGGCACATTCACGAATCGGCGAGGCTGACTGGTAGTTGGCAGGATCGCATCGGGAGGACACATCTCTTCAGTGCGGCCCACGACGGACCGGAGCTCGCGCTCGTACGATTCGATCCTGATGCGCCAGAGCTGGCGACCAGGGAGTTGTGCTGACGGTCGCCTCAGGAACTTCGCAATGGCAGTTCTCTGGCTGCATCCGTTACGGCATCGATCCTCACGGCGTAACTGGTGCGGTTTGCGATGTCCTCATCGGTGATGAGGTGGATGTCCAGCAGGTTCTCGGTCTCATACCCGGTCCGCAGGTAGTTTATCTCGCTCAGGCACAGCCCCCAGCCCTCGAGCCAGCTCAGAAGCGTCGTGCGCTGCTCGTCTGACCCGCGGAAGTGGACCAGTAGATCGATATCACTGGCGGGTCCGGCCGTCGCGTTCTTTGTGCTGCCGAAGACATAGAGTGCTGCAACTCCGAAGCGTTCAGCGTCGAGGTCGGAAGCGATCTGCTCGGCCATCCGCAGGCGCCACTGCCAGTACTGCAGAGGTTTCTGCCGTGACTTGTCACTTGCCGGAGCCCGTTGGGTGTCATCTTCTCCCGCGTTCGAAAGAAGGGCCAGTGCTTCGTCAAGATCGGCATTGAGCAGGACCCGCAAGATGCGTCCATCGGATGCAGCCGGTACGTCGATCACTCGGATGACGTCTGCCAGGTGAGCGAATTCCGGCAGCATCGCCGGCAACAGGTTAGGTGTTGCAAGGAGGAAACGCTCATTGAAGTGTATGTTCTCGTCGTCAGGGTAGAGCGGCAGATAGCGAATCCGTGACTCGACCAGATCCTGGAAGAAATGAGTGCCGAAGGAAAGGTCCGGAACGTACCCGTCCTTGCGACGCGCGATCTCGATCAGCATGGCCGCGCTTGATATGTCCGCATATGTGACGCTCACTCCCAGCTTCATGTCTCCACGGCTTCCCCACCGTCCCGGACCCATCAGGATGAACCTGCGCTTTGGCAGAAGTGCATTCAGTTTGCCCACCGCCCGGGCGACCGCCAGCATCTCCTCCCGGCTGGACAGTTCGCCGTAGCGGGCCGGATCCACGTACACTATGTGAGTTATGTCCGGTAGCGAGCCGTTGGAAACGAAGCGCCTGGCCGTGAAGATGATGTCCGCGTCGGAAACGTCCTTGGGGATGGGGGCAGGCGCCGATTCGTCCGCGCGACCTTGAGGACGGCACTGCAGCAGATAGAAGGCACTGCCATCGTGCGCGAACTCGATGTCCACCGGCACTCCAAGCTCGTTCTCCAACATTTCGAGAATTCTACGCAGCTGCCGCACAAAGGGCGTGTTGTCGACCAGCCCGTTGAAAGTAGCGATCATCTCATCCTTCTCCGGATCGACGATGAGTCGCGTTGCCTTCTGGAGCATCCCATCCTGCAGGACTGAGAATATCTTCTCAATGGCTGGGAAGTCGGTTCCCACCTCACGCAGCAGTTCGGAGAGATCCTTTGTCTCCAGCGTGCCTGTCTCGAGGTTGATGACGTCGATCCACCTGGGCGAGTAGCGGATGATCTCGTCGATGGCCACGTTGACCCGCAGCTTCGGCTGCCCGGGCACGAGCAGAACAGGGAAGTCGTCCCCCACGCGGTCTACTGCGCGTGTTCCCAGGCCTGGAACCATGCGGATGAGTCCGTCCTCCCGCTTGATGCGAGGAGACCAGCGGAACTCGTTGTTGCTGAATGCCACGCCGGCGAAGGCGGGAAAGAAGTACTTGCCGACTCTGGTTCCGACGACCTCCTGGATGAGAATACCCATCTCCTCGTTGAATTCCAGCAATCCGCGCTCACGCCGATACTCGATCGGATCGGGACCGAACGTCGAGGCATAGACCTCCGCTATGGCATCCGCCAAAGCTTCCAGGCGCTCTCTCTTGCTGCCTTGGTTTGCCAGAAAGAGGCTCTTGTATTTTCCTGAAAAGGCGGTGCCCAGTCGATCCTCAAGGATGCTGGAGCTGCGGATGATGATGGGAGTATCGTCGAAATCGTCGAGTGCGACCGATAGGCCGGCCAGCATGCGAGGTGGGAATGTGGAGTTCTTGAAAAGCCGGATGATATCGGGGTACTCCTCCCGTATGGCAGCGGTCTCCTTGAACTTCTGCTCAATGACATCCTGGAGATCGTTGTGGCCCACGAAGGCAAGCACTCCATCGGACGGAAGGTACCAGGTCTTCGGAATGCGAATCTCGCCTACTGTCTTGTCGGATTTGGCTGCCTCAGTGAGGATTCGATGGGCCAGCAGCATCCCGGCGCTCTTGCCTCCCAGTCGTCCATGGCTGTCGGCCGGTATGATCATCCGCCCACACAACTCATCGAAGTCCGCGATTGCAACGTGGTTCTTCGCGACGCGTACGAAATCGAGCTGCTCGGTGAGCAGACGCTGTGTAAGAGATACACGCAGTGTCTTGATCGTGGAGGATCTCAGCATCGACGTATCCGGGATCCCGTGTCGGAAGCGTCGCATGGCGTCGACGATCTCCGGCAGCGGCGATCGTGGATTGTTGAGAACCCGAAGGAAGTTACTGGCCTTGTCTTCCTGCATCCAGTTCTGGACTCGGGAGAGGATCTCCTCGTCGCTCAGGTGATGACCTGCCAGCTCAAACGGATGGCCGCTGAGCAGCAGTGCATCGTATCCGTGCTGTCGATGACTGGGAACGTTGGCTTCGCCTCTCGAATCGGCGCCACTCGCGTCCTCAGCTTTCGCAAGCAGTTTCTGGGCTTCGGGAATCCCAATCTGACACAGATGATTGAGCATCTTGCGGTTGATACGCGTATAGAGGACGCGATCTGATTCGCGCAGCAGATTCAGCGGTCCCCGCCATGTCTCCGGCGCGTCGCCGGTACCGCCGCTTCGCACCGCTTTCAGGCTCTTCTGCATGTCACTCAGACGCTGGTGGAGGATGAAATGCCCAAGGAGTCCTGCGATCGTCCTAATGAGCTGGGTCTCCTCCTTGAGGAAGGGACCCACGTCCTCCTGAGGCCGCTCCTCCATGTAGTAGACCTCAAGTCTGCCGACGACCTTTCCCCGCACCACGATATCCGCACTGAGAACCCATGGGGTCGGCTCGAAGTCCTGTGATTTCATGAGCAGGTCACCATACTTCACAGCAACTCTGCAGATGTCGGGGTGCTGCCACCCGGGACCGATCACCTCCAGAACGGCCGCGAAAGCATCCTTCAGCGATCCCTCGTGCTTTCGCAGCGTCTCCTCCACGTGGTAGAGGCAGTCGAGTTCCTTGGCGCGTTCCTGCAGCGCCGCAAGAAGCTGCTCGTGCGTCTGTGAGTGTTTATCGGGCATACAGGATCACTCCTCTGCCGTTTCGGCCGTCCACCTTCATGTCGAGAGGTTCGGACAGGTGGATGTGACGGACGAACTGCGTCTCTGTGACGGTGGGCTGTCTGTCCAGCCAATCCCATTGAATGCTGAAGTCGCTCATGTGCCGCACGGACAGGTATAGCACGTCAAAGCTGATCAGATTGTGGAAGAAATGCGAGCCCTGGCTGAGGTCCGGCGTCATCTGCGGAAGTGTAGCCTCGACGATCGCGCGCGCTCCGCTGATCTGCCCCCAGTCTACCGGCACGCCCAGCCACGGGTCGGAGCTTCCCCATCGACCGAATCCTATCAGCAGATATGGGTGTCCGGCCTCTTCCAGCCCGCGATTCACACCGTCCAGCTCGGCTGCCATCCGGTCTGTGAAGCGAGCCTCGAACACATCCGGCTTCAGATAGACGACGTCATAGATGTCATGACGTGTGCCGTTGCCGAGCACCCGGTCCGAAGAAAGGAGCACGGCAGGTCCGTGAAGTTCCTCTTCCGCCACAGTGACCGCTTCGCCGGCCACCATCATTGGACGGGCCTGCAGGAACCCGAACCGTGGATTGCGCCTCTTGCCGTGCGGAAGCGCCACAGCGAATTCGATCTCCACTGCCGTCTCGAGCGCTTCCTCCGCAAGGTCCAGAAGAGACCGGATGAGGTCGTTCAAGGGGATCGTGCCTATTGAGAGTACCGGGGCGAAGTCAAGCAGCCGCGGTCCCGCTCCGTGGAGTCCTGGGCGGAAACGTTCAGAGCGCGCATCGAAAGTGGACACAAGATGATCAAGACACGCATCCTTCTCGGCAACCGGCAGGTCGCACCGCACAAGGTACTCCGTTTCACGGATGGGGTCAGGCATCGGCGGGAGGCCCATGTGGACCGCCCAGAACTGCGTCTGCGAGTTCTTGAGCATGTCTCCGACGCCGGCGTACGGAGGCGGTGCCTTGGGATAGGCTGGAGAGTAGGTCCAGGATATCCCGCCATCTACGATCTGCTTGCCGAGTCCAAGGGCCAGGTTGACGACTCCATCCTCAGGGGTCGCGTGGCCGCTTGGGTAGTAGCTGTACGAACGCGCCACACCGGAAATGGCCGGGTAGAAACGATCATCTCTGCGTGTGCCGACAACCTCCTGGATGATGACTGCCATCTTTTCGGACTTGAGGTCCTGCTTGATGGAACGGACGTAGCTTTTCGGCTGCTGGAAGAACGTTGAGGCGAAGACGAACTTGATCGCTTCGGTCAGCCTGTGGAAGCGCGTATCCGTGTCCGCCTGGTTATTCGGGATCATCTTGGTACCGTAGACCCCGGCGAAAGGATGGGCCAGCGCATCTTCCAGGAGGCTCGACGAGCGAATCGCGAGCGGTATGTGCACACTCGCAATGAGCGCGCGCAGATCTCCGACGAATTCGGCTGGGAGTTCACCCTTCTGGAACGCGAGAGCTATTCGCTCATCGGGGCTGTCGGACAGCGCGATCCCATAGAGATCGTTCCGTTCCATGAAGCTGTGGAAGAGATCGGTGGTGAGAACGGTCAGTGTGGGAATGTCGACATCGATACCGGGGAAATCGTCCCGGGACAAGCGAGTGAGGATCCTCTCGCGTACCAGATTCAACCCTGTTGCCTTACCGCCCAGCGCACCCGATCCGATGCAGGTGAAGGTTTGGTCTGCTTCGAAGAAGTGACGATCGAACTGTGGGAGTTGCGATCGTTCAGATGCCATGTCGGGAATCCCTGTGGGTTTCCAGGGGACGCCCCCCTTGGGAGGCGCCCCCGGCCGGGAACCTAGATCCAGCCGCGGTCACGGCAAGCCGTGGCGACACGGTTGATCGAGAGAACGTAGGCGGCGTCCCGCATATAGAGATTCTGCTTGCGGGCAAGGTCGCTGACGGCGACGTAGGCCGCAGTCATCTTCACGTCGAGCTTACCGAGGACCTCGTCCATTTCCCAGTAGTAGTTCATGTTGCTCTGGACCTGCTCGAAGTAGCTGCAGGTAACTCCGCCTGCATTGGCAAGAAAATCGGGAATCATGAATATCCCGCGTTCATGGATCACCTTGTCTGCCTCGGGAGTCGTGGGTCCATTGGCGCCTTCCGCAATCACCTTCACGCGTCGGCTGATTGTCTCTACGTTGTCTACCGTAATCGCGTTGTCGAGGGCGGCCGGGATCAGCACGTCTACGTCCTGCTCAAGCCACTCGTCACCGGGCAGCACTTCGTAGCCGAGATCCCCGGCCTTTGCCTTGTCGATTCCACCGAAGCGATCGGTGATTTCGCGGAGCTCAGCAAGATCGACGCCGTCCTTCTTCCGGAAGGCGAAGCTGGTCTGTTCGGTCTGATCCCAGCTTGAGATGCAGATCACCGTTCCGCCTACCTGATTGTACAGCTCGATCGCGTACTGCGCCACATTGCCGAAGCCCTGAACGCTTGCGGTCGTGTCACCGGGACGAATGTCCAGATCCTTCAGAGCTTCACGCAGCGTGTAGATGACGCCGTAGCCTGTGGCCTGTGTCCTGCCCAATGAGCCACCCATCCCGACCGGTTTCCCAGTAATGAGTCCGGGGTAGCGGCCTCCGCGGATTTCCTCGTATTCGTCGAGCATCCACAGCATGTGCTGCGAGTTCGTCATCACGTCGGGCGCCGGCACATCGATCTCAGGTCCGATATTGCGCGCGAGATTCCTGATGAATCCACGACAAATGGCCTCCTGCTCGCGGGGACTGAGATTGTGTGGATCACAGATTACTCCCCCCTTGCTGCCTCCCAGGGGGATGTCGACCGCCGCACACTTCCACGTCATCCACATGGAGAGAGCGCGGACAGTGTCGACTGTCTCCTGGGGATGGAAACGGATTCCACCCTTCCCCGGTCCGCGCGCATCGTTGTGCTGAATCCGGAATCCCTGGAACACCTCTACGCTTCCGTCGTCCATATGCACCGGGATCGTGAAGTGATACTCACGCTTCGGTGTGCGCAGAAAGTCCCGCGCTCCCGCATCGAGGTCGATCATATCTGCGATCTTGTCGAACTGTGCCCGTGCCATTTCGTACGGGTTGTAGGCACTTCCGCCGGCCATGCGATGCTCCCTTCCTGAATGCGCCCACGGTAGCCACCACGACTGCCATCCGGATTTCCCAGCGGATGGCGCCACGATGCTTCCGTGGGCCGATATCATCAGCTCTATTTTATTCAACTCCCACAGACGAATATATCCGACTTCAATACTAGGCTTGAGGCAAGTCTCGTGTCAAGACCAACTCAGAACATCGCATCGAGGCGCTGCAGGAATCGTGACCGGTCCCGCTTGTCGAAGGGTTTGGGCCCTCCAGTCAAGATCCCGAGGTCACGAAGCTCGGAGGAGAGTTCGCGGCTCGCCATCGCTTCCCCGATCGAATCCTCGGTGAACTCGCGGCCGCGCAGACCGAGTACACGTGCGCCCAGCCTGAGGCAGCGGTCCGCAAGTGGGATGTCTCCGGTGACCACGATATCGCCCTCACTCACTTCTTTGACGATCCAGTCGTCCGCGGCGTCAAAGTCGTTCTCTACGACGACGAGTTCAAACCCGTTCTCCTCGGGGATACGCATCCACGTGTTCGCGACGAGCGTGACGTGGACGCCGTAGCGGAGCGCCACTCGGTAGACCTCTTGTTTGACTGGACACCCGTCGGCATCGACGAAGATCTTGGGCACTGCGGTATCACTCCTCATCGTATCCAGCGTACTCCTCTATATTGAGGAGCGAACTCCTCTACTTGAGGAGCGTCATTTTCCTGACTGCGCTGCTGCTGCCCGTATCGAGATGCGCGAAGTAGACGCCGGACGCGACCCTCCTACCATCCCGGTTCGTTCCGTCCCAGACAACCACGTGAGATCCCGCCGCAAGCGGTTTATCAACAAGCGTGGAGACAGTCCTCCCGGCGACATCGTAGATCCTGAGTGTGACACGCTCGGCATCCGCGGGGATCGCAAACGCGATCTTCGTGATGGGATTGAACGGGTTCGGGTAGTTCTGCGCAATGCCGAATCGGCCGAGCTCCCCACCATTCGCGACTGCGGTTGTTTCACCGAACCAGGTGAGAATGCGAGCCGCCAGGCTTCGCTGGTTGCTGGGGATTGCATTCTCCACCTTGACGGTCTCGAACGGGAACGAGAGGAAAACAATCCGGTGACCGCCCTCCTCAAGTCTGATCCCTCTCGTCCCACCGGATGCTGTGAAGATAAGTTCCGCCGGACTTGAGGCCGAGATGACATCGCTCAGGCTCGGAGGGAATGGTCCGCTCAGGAGTCCAAGCGACATTCCGTCCGAAATCGGGTCACCGGCGACACCGGTGACAATGAAGCACGCGCTGTCGGACGTCCACGAGTCGATATGGAGGTAGTTCTGGATGAAATCGTTGGTGGAAGCACGGCTCGAAAGGTACTGCATACTCGAGAGCATGAGGTTCCCTCCGCCGTCCAGATAGTCGATGAGGTTCTGCTCGTCTTCTGCTCCGATGCCGGTCGCATCGCCGTCGGCCGTCGTCCAGAGGACGGCCCAGTGGGAGGAGAGAAGCGAGGCAGGAGAATCGACGGGAGGCCAACGAACGTCGCAAACGCCGTGATTGCCTCGATGTCTCCGTCACCCTGACTTGTGGCTGTGAATGCCGTCAGCGCCACGCCGGCCGTCGTGCCGACTGTGTCCGTCACGCGGACGTCGTGCCCGGTCGGCCCGTGCGCACGGGTGAACTCAGAGTCTCGAGCTGCCGACGCTCAAACTCCTCGCGCGTGCGGCAAGCCTGTTCGCGCGCCGCACCCTCCGCGATACGGATGTGCTTTTTCAGATCGACAAGAGGTTCATTGCTCGCAGGCACGCCGGTCGAGATGAGACTGCACTCATCTCCTGACAGCCGTGCGTAGCACAGGAATCCCGATTCCTCATCACGCGTTACCGTGTACCCCTCGATCGTCTCGCCGTGCGCGAAGTACTCGTCGCCCCACACGCGGACTTCCAGCACCGAGCCGTCAGGCTGTCCTATGACTACCGACTCGCCGTTCATGGGAGCCGCCTCTGCAACGACGGCTGCGCTAAGAGCGCATACTGAGATGATGACGGCCAGTCCGGCCAGACGTCCGAGCGCTGTCGCGCGCTTTCTCGTCATGGTGTTTCTCATTCGTGTCTCCAGCGGTTTCGCGTCCATCTGGTGTCGTAACAAGCCACTACTACACAGCTTACCACATATGGGTCTGAAGCGCAAATCGGCGTCGCGTTGCGCGGTTCGGTTTAAGGGCAAACTGAGTCCGGAGGGCGGAGGGTGGACGTGGGTATTCGCGACTCAGGGCAGCGGCGAACGATCGCTTTTGCGTCCGAGTGCGTTCGCGGCTTCGTTCATCCGCTCTTCAAGTTGTCGTACGCGTTGCTCGATGTCCGCGAGCCCTTCGCCGTTCCCAAGGCTCCGTCCACCCGGCAATGCCGGGATCGCCTGACGGCGCACGAACCGGACATAGCCGAGTGCCAACGTGATCACGAGTGCGACGGTCATGACAATGAACCGGGCGACAGATGTGTTGGTGGCAATGATCCATCCGACACCGTAGACCATCGTGAAAACGCCGCCGAGCAACAGGCCATTGCTGATCACCGGCAACTGATCGGCGCGCAAGAGAGACACGGCCATGGCGAGCGTTGCGAACATAATGAGAACGATGCTCGTGCTTCGGCCCCATGCTACTTGAACCACCCGCGCAGCGTCTCTCAGCTCGTCTCGCTCATTGTCGAGCTCTTGGATCTGGTCTCGATCCGCAGTCGTCAGCTCGTCTGGAGATCGTGAGTCTCTGATCGTGTGTTCCTGGCGGTTGAGGTCCTGGATCTGGAGATCAAACTCCGTCTGGGGCGACGGGTGGAATGTATATACACCCACTCCAATAAACGCAGTCACCATTAGACCGAGGAAGAAGGAGAAGATTGTCCGCAGCCCACCGCTTTGTCGCACGTCTGCCATCGTGACCTCCTGGTTCGATAATTCAGTGGTTCGCAGGCATGGTCGTCTAGTAACCGCGCATCAGCTTCGAGCGTTAAGGCTGGCGCGACGGGTGCTATCGCGTGCGCAGCACGCGCCGCGGCCCCGCCGCGCTTGGCAGCCGACGTGACAGACAAGCTCGTCGGCTGCGTGCGCTAGTTAGGTTGCGTAACCAGATTTCACTTGACGGTATGTCATATCCGACATATACCATCTACATGAGTCCGAACGACAAGCCACTGGCCTGGCTACGCAACGAGGTCAAGAGTCCGTCGCTCCCCAAGGGCGGCCGCCTCCAGCAGGCTTCCTGCTGAGAAAACCCCGAAATGGGTCATCGACACGTAGAAAGCACGAATCAAAGACTACGACTCCACGACGTAAAGGATGACTCCATGAAAGCCGCCACGCGCAAGAAGCTCGAGAAGAAGGGTTGGAAGGTCGGCTCCGCTGCGGAGCTCCTCGGTCTTACCCCAGAAGAGGCCTGCTACATCGAGATGAAGCTCGCCTTGAGCCGGGCTCTCAGAGAACAGAGGCAGAAACACAGGCTCACTCAGGTCCAGACTGCCAAGCAGCTCAAGTCCAGTCAGTCACGAGTAGCCAAGATGGAAGCAGGCGACTCCTCTGTCTCCATCGATCTCCTGGTGCGTTCCCTCCTCGCGCTTGGAGCCAGCCCGAAGGCTGTCGCCAAGTCCATTCAGTCCGCCTGACCCAATCACAGAAGTAAACATTCCCATGCTGTCTCAGCCAAAAACTCAAGTGTCGCCACCGTTTCTGCCAGGTCAAGCGGGTGTTAGACCACATGTTGCTCAGCAAGATTCAAGAGCGAGATTTCCCCATATACTTCAGTTGTGCATCATAAGGCCGACGAATTCTGCAGTACTCAACCTCTTGTAGCCCTCGGGTACGTTGAACTCGGAAGCCGGGATATTCTTGTTCTCTAGTCTTGTAGTCTCGCTTACCTGCTCTCTAGTCCCTTCCTCATCGTATGTTACGCTTCTGAGCACAAGCCCTTGTTCCATATAAGTTGCTATCTTCATATACTCGGGGGAAGATTCGTAGGAACCCTCTTCGCTGAGTCCCCCCATCGCTTTGGTGAACTCTTCAAGTTTATGGAGGTCTATCTCATCTTGTGGTTCAAGTTTATGGAGGTCTATCTCATCTTGTGGATCTATCTCTGCGCAGACCCATAACTCCTCTTTCAATTTTCCATCAACCCACACCTGATATTTCCGGCCCGAGTAGCCAGCTATGGTGGCTTGCTCGGAGGTCCTTTTCACCTCTACTTCGATTTCCTCTCTCGGGGTAGGTTTCTCGGCTTCCTGGTTCATTTGCTTCGTATACTGGCTATACGCTTCCCTTTGCTCAGGAGTCATCTTTTTCAGTTGGGCTTCCTCCATCTGCTTCTGCCCTTCTTCCATACTCTGCAGCCATTCTTCAGGCGTGCCACTCCAATATACCTTGTGCTCGCGAACAAGAAAGTACAACATCCCTTTCTCGAAGTCAAAGACCATTGTTTCTGAATTCACAACCATCACCTTGTTCTTCTGGACATAACTGATAGTCGTGTCTCTCGCTCCTTCGCCATACGTAGTCACCTCTTCTGTCACCCAACCGCCAAGAACCTCAGAAGCTAAGAAGAGCGTGATGAACGCCGAAAGGAGTGCTGTTGTCTTGATTTTCATCCTTTTCTCCTCATTTGGGGGGCATATGCAAGATTAGCCACTTCTCTGTTCCGCCTCATTAGAAGCAGAAAATGGGGCTAATCCGCGCTTCTTCAAGAGGATGACCTCCTTTCTTGGGTCCAGGTCGCCAAGCAAGATGCTCCCTAACAACCGCGCATCAGCTGCGAGCGTCAAGGCTGGCGCGACGGGCGCCTTCACCCCAGGCGAACCAAATCACCTCAAGAGACTCGCCGGGAGCGGGCCACAACACATGGTCCGAGTCCGCAGGGATGTAGTAGCTCTCCCCAGAGCGCACTTCGACCTCGATATCCCCGATCTTCGCTCGGCCGCGCCCGGAGATGATCACAAATGCCTGGGGAAAGGGATTGGTGTCCCCCGGCTCGTTCAGACGCTGTCCGTCTCTCACCTTGTACCATGCACTCCGAAAACCGCTGGCATAGTACAGTGGAATGACGTGCGCACCGTGGACTACTCTCGAATGCTCCTCCCCCAGCAGGATCCGCTCCGGGCGGCTGCGCATGAAGAAGTGCTGGATGAAACCGAGCATCGTCCCCTTCGGGTCAACAAGCTGCTCCGCACCAGCGTGGAACTTCAGCTCGAGGGGTACCTCGTCTGTGTCGGAAGCCTTGGCCCCCGCTGTGAAAGCCGTCATGCCGCCTCTATGTATCCTACCGAGTGTGTCTTCCGACATTGAGATCGTCATCGCGGGTACGTCATGCCTACCCTGCTGCAGATCGGCAACCCCATCAGCTCGGACCGATACGTACCAAGACTCCCCAGGCGGAGAGATGTCAAACTGCACCACGAAGGCAACATCGCCAGGCCCAGCCTCCGAATAGACAGCGGCGAACTCGTGCAGCATCTCTCCGACTTCGGAGGCGCCAGCCGCATCGCCGACTTGTCCTGCGACACACAGCAGTGCGACGAAACATACTACCATTGTTGTGTACTCCTTGGGCTTGTGTCCTCGTCTCGGACGCGCCTAACACCGACTCGATATCTGGGAATACACTCCGCCGCCTATCCGTGCAACCTTGTGCTGCCAAGAACGCAGAAAGCGTCCTGGTCGCACGCCGTTGACCAGCCAAGCACGCAGCACTGATCGCCCGCAACCTCCGCTTGCCTCCGTGTTTGACTTGTGCACCCAGCCCGCTAGTGTGGGCGGGGTCTGGCACGGAGATCAGTCGCAGTCCGAGCCTCACCGCATCCCGTTTCCGTGGCTCGCATCCACCACCGTAGCTACTCAGTCCGATCCTATCAAGGGTCAATGGCGAAATCCGCGAAAGCGGGGAAATGGTTCAGCACGGGAATGCAAAAGGCCGCTGGGGTTCTCCCCGACGGCCTTTCTGAGATCTGGTACCCCCGGCAGGATTCGAACCTGCGGCCCTCGGTTTAGGAAACCGATGCTCTATCCGCACTTCTGACTATTTTAGCATCTATTCGCCGGCTTCGCCAGATGTAGCGCGTCTCGCATCCACACGAGCGAGTGCTGGACCGGAGGTGCGTGAGGGCAATGCTACTCCCCGTCGTAATTCACGAGGCTCGTGATCTTCCGGCCCGGCATCTTCTCCCGGCCATTCAGGAATGTGAGATCGATCAGGAACGCGATGCCGACAAGCTCTCCACCGAGCTTCTCAACGAGTTCCACAGCGGCGGCTGCCGTCCCACCGGTCGCGAGGAGATCGTCCACTATGAGGACGCGCTGTCCCTTGCTGATGGCATCCCGGTGGATTTCGATCGCATCTGTGCCGTACTCCAGCTTGTACTCTGCGCGTACGGTCTCCGCAGGAAGCTTGCCCGGCTTCCTCGCCGGCACGAATCCGGCGTTCAACTGGTAGGCCACGCCTCCTCCGAAGATGAACCCCCGTGCCTCGATGCCGACAACGATGTCGATTTCGGCGTTCTCGTACTGC
>JALGZD010000131.1 GCA_025782395.1 bacterium | reverse complement strand
CCGGGTCAATGCCCCAGCCGTCGATCGTGATCTCAACGTCCGGTAGCTCAACTCCTGCACTGTCCCACACCGTTACCGTCAGATCCGTCGCCGCGTTGACCGGAATCGTCGACGGAACGATCGTGTACGTCACCGGAACGATAACGTCCACACTCCCCGAGACAGGCTTGTAGTTGTGCTTGCTTACCCAGACGTCCATCGAGCCTACGTCGGTTGGCGGCGTATCGATCATGATGTCGACGTGGCCGTTGAGATCGGTCAGACCGGTCGCGTAGAACTCACCGTCCATGTAGAGACAGACGAGCGCGCCCTCGATCGGGTCGCGTCCGGCAAGCGTCCCGACGTCGACGGCAAACGTGTTCTGCCCGAGCGGCAGAATGTCGTTGTACGTCGCCTCGAGTTCCAGAGGTCCACCCGCCACCCACGGATCGAGCGCCGGATCGCCGAAGACGGTGTATACCTCGTAGTAGTACCGCGAGCGACCACCACCCGAGTACGCCTCGTAGACCGCCCAGAGACCATCGTTGAACATGCCGCGCACCCACGTGATGTCGTTTCCGAACCACGCGTCGTACACGGCCTTCTCCATGATGTCGTCCTCGTCCCAATACGAGCTGTTCGAAGCGCCCAGGAAGAGAACGCCACCGTTCGGGGCAAGCGTCCAGGTTTCGCCGAAGCAGGCGCTGCCGAACGAGCCCGTGGCACACGCATACGACTGCACCATCGGGAGCATGTCGACGTTGGTGAGCGCCTGCACCTGCGAAGCTGAGATCGGCGGACCGTCGGCCCAGCTATTGACCCCACCGTGCCCAGAGTAGGTCAGCATCGAGATGCCGCCGTTGATGTCATCGAGACACTGCTGGGTCGTCGCGCTGTACGTGACCGAGTAGCGCTTGTTGACAGTATAGCCGGCAGGCTCAACCCACGTGTCGATGCAGTAGTTGTGCGTGCCCTCTGACACCGTGTAGTTGTCGCTCGACGCCATGAACGTAGCGTTGTTGACCCAGTCCGTCCCACTCGAGAGCGCAAAGCGCATGTAGCTCATCGACTTGTCGGCGAGAAGCGTCACGTCGGCTTCGCTGTCGCACGAGAAACGGCCGACGTACATGTCGGGCAGCCAGTCGCTCGCCCCATCCATGCAGACGTAGTAGAGGTCGGTCGCGCACGATGACGCGACACCAGTGAACGCGGGGAGCTGCGGCGTGTCGCCGACCAGAAGAACGAAGGTCGGCGGGACGTCCCACGTATTGTAGGCATCGATGATGTAGTTCTGGATGTTCGTCGTCGTCGCGCCGCCCGGGATCTCCGACATCTTCGTCACGGTCGTCTCATAGCCAAGGCGATGCCTCAGCCCGGCGAACGTCTCGATCTCCTCGTAATAGTCATCATAGGTGATGATGAGGTAGCCGATCGGAAGAGCTGGGAAACCGCGGCCTGCGAACGCGTCGGCGTTCACGAAGTGCTTCGTCGCGAAGGTGTCGAAGTCCTGCGATGCGAAGCGCTCCAGCACCCTGCTCGTCTCAGCCCAGTCCCCTCCCTCGAACTCCACGGAGAGCTCTATGCTCTGAAGGTAGCGAACGGTGCCGGTCGAAGCGTCGTACTGCACGGGGAAGATCTCGAGCTCGACAAAGCGGTGAGCCCTCAACTGGCCGATCTCACCGAGCGCAGCTGCCACGTCGGGTGAGAATCCGCGAGCGGCGTACGCGGCATCATCCATCACGAAGCGGGCCGCTTCGCGGGCACCCGGGAGTTTCTCAATCGACGGCTGCACAGGAACGAGTCGGTGCGCCACACCGAGATCCGCGAGTGACATCTCCACATAGTCCGCGCTCACGATAGAGAGCCTGGGCATAGCACCCTGAGGTATCTCCAGGAACTCGCGAATCACTGGGAGCATCGGTGCGCCGATGTCGATCGTATGCGCGCTGCCTGGAATGGTCAGTCGCGTGAAGAGACCGAGGTCTGTGGCCATATCGGCCACCTCAACGCCCGGGATCTCGATGGAAAGCGCCGCACCTGAGAGATCCGACGCAAGAAGCGTCACCTCCGGCGCTCCATAGGGTTCTGCCGTCCCGAATTCAATCCACCTCGCTGACAGCGATGTTGGTATCATCACTAGAGCAAGGAGGGCAAGAACGATAAGTACGCGCATGGACCTCATGCGTGTCCTCCTTCTTGGCTGGGCATGGCGGAGATATACCCCACCACGCGGCTGATTTGTAAACCAATCGCCCGTTATCGTCCGGCAACACAATCCGGCCCTCCCAAGACACATTGCATCTCTGGGAGAGCATACATAGATTATAGCATATAGGCATGTTGGTTCGCAATAGCCCTGTGTTCTGGGCTTCCGGGCATCTCCCGATTCAGGGGCGCGGGTATTCAGGGGGTTGCGTAGCAGAGAATATGCGCTAGGCTTGGGGTTCGGAACGTGAAGTGCTATCACTAGTACAAGTGGTGAGTTGCGTCCCGCGGCCTCGTGGGCGAGCGGCCGACCGCGCACCGAGGGTAGTTCAGGTCAGATTCACAGATCGACCGAAATCAGGACGACACATGCTCTACTCTTCGATCCCAGAGAAACACGAGTTCTTCGCCAAGCTCCTTGAGCGGTGTGTGAGCGAGATCGTACATGCCGTCTGCCGGGACGACATTGAGGCGTTGCTCATGATTGGCGCTCCCGCTCGCGGCGAAGCCACGATCGTGGAAACCCCAACCGGTTTCCATAGCCTGAGCGATATCGATCTCATCTGTGTCGCCAAACCATCGACGGATCGCTCGGAGCTACGCCTCCGTGTGGGACCCCTCATGGCGAGATTGAATGAGGAGCTCGCCGCCGATTGCGCCGGCGTCGACATGTCGTTCAAGACACACGTCCATCTCACCTCTCCCTATCCTCTCATCTCGAACTACGAGCTTGCACGTTCACCGGTCTGTCTGTACGGAGACGACAGCATTCTCTCATCCATCGCGACGGTCGCGGCCGATGAGATCCTGATCGCAGATGCGCTGAGATTCGTTCACAACCGCTGCTTCGAACAGCTGCTCGCACGACCGCTGCCTGAAGCGGTTCCAGCGGACTTCTCAGCTGCTCTGTCCTTGCTCTACAAGACAACCAAGCTCGCGCTCGATCTGGTGACCGCCTTCCTCTTCGCGAGGCGCAACACACCGCTGGGCTACGAGGCCAGAGTCAGGCTCTTCACCGACGACTACCTCAAACGCGACGAGTTCGCGCCGCTCGCGGCGTCGCTCGAGCCGTTCCTCGATGATCTGCCTGTCTGGGCCGCCTTCAAGACATCCGGCGATCTGGAACGCCTGGTGTCACACTTCGGGACGTCCGCCGACGCTGAGGCGCTTCACGTCCTCGCGGTCGATCTATGGTACAAGTACGTCCCGTACGCGGAGACTCTCTGGAAGAGCGTCCTCGGATCGACCCTGGACACGGACACCTCACGGCTGGCCCTGCCGGCTATCGCCAAGCGCTTCGGACAACTGGAGAGTCTGCCAAAGAGCATCGTGCGGACCCTGAGGATGCTCAAGCCGGCCGCCGCTCCAAAGGGACTGCTCTCGCCGGTGGGGATCGTGCGGCGTTCGTTCTTCGCCTCTCCCCTCGCACTTGCTTATCTGACGGCTCTCATCATGTTCTTTGGCTACTCGGAGAACGCGGATCACGAGTGGACGCGCCGCGCCATCGTGCGGTATGCTCCATTTTCGCTCCCGGCCAGGTTCAGAGCTATGAATGAGCAAGAGCGTGAAGACGCTCTCATGCAGAAACTTATCTTGTTCCACCAGGCGATGCTCCTCGGCAGGCACGTGAAGGAGGACTGATGGCAGGCGACAAGCTGACGCTGGTGTTCTTCGTGGACGCCTTAGGATGGGAGATCGCGCGGGAGCTTGACTGCTTCCGCGACGTTGCACCGTACTCCTATCGCCAGCGTACGGTCCTTGGCTACAGCTGTGCCGCGCAGCCAACGATACTCACGGGACTCATGCCGGACGAGCACGGACACTGGGGCATGTTCTATCGCACCGAGCACTCTCAACTCGGCGCGCTTCGCTGCCTCAGGTTCCTTCCGAAGGCCGTCTCGAGCCACCGCAGATTCCGCAGACCGCTACTCAACTACCATCGGAAGCGCACCGGCTTCACTGGTTATTACAACCTCTATCGGATCCCGTTCCATCTCTTCAGCGAGTTCGACCTCATCGAAAAGAGGGACATCTACGCCCCCGGCGCGTTCGATTCGGGCGCGAAGTCGATCTTCGATCACCTTGCTGATGGTGGTGTTCCGTACCGGGTCTGGACCTGGAAGGACGAACTCCATGAGGGCTTCGCCGAACTCGAGGCGGCGATTCGCGACGACCACAAAATGCGCTTCGCTCTTCACTACACTCCCTACATAGACGCCTTTCTCCATGGCCACATCGGCGATGACAAGGCTGTGGCTGGTGCTGTCGCGCTCATCGAGAAGAAAATAGCGCACACGGTCGAACTCGCACGCGGAACCCGCGGCGATGTGGACCTCGTCATCTTCTCCGATCACGGCATGGCGGAGACGACGGGTGAGCACGACGTCATCAAGACCGTGGCGGGACTCGACCTCAGACAGGGCAGTGACTACCAGGTGTTCTACGATTCGACGATGGCAAGGTTCTGGTTCGGGTCTTCCCGTGCACGCGAGACGATCACAGACGCACTGGGGGAACTCGATTGCGGAACCATCCTCTCGGACGACGACCTTAAGCGTGAGGGCGTCTTCTTCGACGACAGGCGCTTCGGAGAAGTCGTCTTCCTGATGGACCCGACAAAGCTCATTGTCCCGAGCTACATGGGAGGAAAAGCCCCGCGAGGAATGCACGGCTTCAGCCCCGAGCACAAGGACTCGTACGCGATGCTCGCGGCGAGCTTCAAGATAGACCCTGAACCGACCCACATCAGAGACTCGTTCCGCGTGATGATGCAGGCGGCCGGGCTCCAGACGGCAGCAGCGCCGGCTGAGGGAGGCGCCGATTCGGCTGACTCGGGTGAGATTGTCTCTGACGGCAACCGGGAGGCCTCGGCGTGAGCAAGAGCGACTCCGACGGCCACCTGATCCACGTCGCGAAGCAGGCGACGGGCGTGATGACCTACCAGTTCATAGGCCTCGCGCTCGGGTTCGGATCGAACCTCATCTTCGCTCGTGTCCTCGGAGCGGAACTCCTGGGTGTCTTTGTGCTGGCACAGACGACACTCCTGGTTCTCTCGCTCGCTGCTTCATTCGGTGTCGGTCCGATGCTGCTCCGGTTCATGCCTGTCGCGCTGAGCCACGGAGACCGAGAGGGCGCTGCAGCCGTCTTCGCCGTCGGTGCACGCATCGTGCTTATCACGAGCGCGATCACGATAGCCATCACGCTTCTGGGACGCAACGTTCTGGCGGACCGCATCTTTCATGAACCCCGACTTCTCGATCTGACTCCCATCATCGCCATCGCGGTTCTGCCGGCGGCCTTCATAAAGCTGCTCGGCTTCGCGCTCAGAGCGATCAAACAGACCGCCCGTGAGACGTTCTGCGTGGAGATCGTGGCCAAGAGCGTGAAACTCCTGGTCTTCCTCATCCTCCTCTCAGCGGGACTCAGGCTGACAGGACTTGCCTGGGCGCTCGCGGCCTCGTACGCAGCGGCGACAACAGTCATGGCCTTCATCATCGATCGCCACGCCCGCTATCTGACCCGTGGGCCACGCGTGACGACGGTCTCAACCAGACAGATCTTCACGTTCAGCGTCGCGATGACGTTTGTCGCGTTCATGAACTACAGCCTGAGCATTACAGACCGGATGATGCTCGGAATCCTGAGCACATCGGAAGACGTCGGCATCTACAATATCGCCTTTCTCATCTCGAACATGCTCAGTCTCGTGTTCATGGGGTTCAACAACGCGTTCTCGCCACTCATCTCGGAACTCCACCACAACGACCGCAAAGAGGAGCTGCACGACCTCTATTCCTCTCTCACGCGCACGGTTCTCATCATCGTCCTCCCGGCGCTGATATGGATAGTGGGATTCGGAGATGACCTGCTTCTGTTCTTCGGAAGGGACTTCCGGGCCGGCTATCTTGCGATGGTGATCCTCGGGGTGGGCGTTCTTACACGCTGTGCAGTGGGCTCGGTCGGAACACTCCTCATGCTGTCGGGTCACCAGGTCTACAACGCCGTCAACATCGCCGCCGTGACGGCAGGAAACATCGCACTGAACCTGTTTCTGATCCCCCGCTACGGCGTGCTCGGCGCGGCGATTGCCACAGCCATCTCGCTTGCGGTGATCAATGTGGTCGGGCTCATTGAGGTGAGACTGCTGATCGGGATCTGGCCTTACAGGCTCTCATACCTCAAGCTTGTGGCGGCCACCGCCGTCACGCTGGGGGGCAACCTCTACCTGCGCGCGCACACGCCGGAACTTCCGCTCGTTCCTGCAGTTCTTCTGCTTGTCGCGACATCCGTGGTCTTCCTGGGAGTGCTTGCTCTTATGGGGATAGAGGAAGACGATCGGATACTGATAGGGCGGATGATGGGAAGGATCCGGCAGAGAAAGAGGGGTTAGTTTCTATCGGCGGCGAGTTTGGAAATTGATGCAATGGGATTTCGATACCCCACAAGAAAGCAGGGCCGCCCGCTCACCTGGTCGACCCCGCATTCTGAAGCACTACCTGTAGATCCGTCCGAAGCTATTCTTCGACCATGACGACGTTCTCTGCCGCCGGGCCCTTCTCACCATCGACGATGTCGAACTCCACGTGATCCCCTTCGTTCAGGCTCTTGAAGCTCGTATCACCCTTGATGGCGGAGAAGTGCACGAACACATCCTTCGATCCGTCGTCAGGTGTGATGAATCCAAAGCCTTTACTGTCGTTGAACCACTTCACTCTGCCTGTCGTACTCACAGCTTCCTACCTCTTTCGATCCAGCCGGGGAACAGCATTGCCATTCTTACCGACTATGCCCTGCCGAAGACCGGATGGCTTGCACCCGTCCCAGCGACTTCTACAACGCGGAGGCCTCATCGCCTCCGTCGCTTAGTATTATAGTGACTCATGTCAGACGTGTCAAGCATAAGAATGCAGCATCGCTGAATCCACACGAGACTGCGGGCATTGCCGGTGTAGCATTCTCCCTGCCGCCATCGAGGTGGTTCCACGAACCCCCAGGCACCAGGGAAGCCCCAGCCGCTGGGGCTTCCAGCGACAATGCGGCCCTGCTCGCCCTCGAACATCCACCGGCCGTTCCTACCCCACCAGCTTCTCGTACTCGCCCCTCGATTTCTCCAGAATCTCGTCATGGAGCGAATTCCCGTGCGAATCCATTGTCACGATGGCCGGGAAATCCTCGACCCGGATGACCCAGAAGGCCTCGGGCACGCCGAATTCCTCGAGCTTCTTGACATCGAGGACTTCCACAACCGACTGCGCGAGCGTCGTGGCGATTCCGCCGATGGCGGAGAGATAGACACTCCCGAACTTGCCGCACGCAGCCAGCGTGTCGGCACCCATACCACCCTTGCCGATTGCCGCTCTCACATCGTACTTCTCGAAAACCTTGGCCTCGTATGGCTCCTCACGAATACTGGTCGTCGGACCGGCGGCGACGAACGAGTACTTGCCATTATCGCCCTTCTTCACGACTGGACCGCAGTGGTAGATCATGCTGCCCTTGAGCAGATCCCTGACGTCCTCGCCATTGGTTTCCACGAGGTACTTGTGGGCCGCGTCGCGGGCCGTGACCATGACGCCCGTAATCGAGACCTCGTCGCCCACTTTGAGTTTGCGAATTTCGTCGGCGGAGACTGGTAGCTTAATCCCAATCATACGCGACCTCCTCTCCATCGAGCGTCATGAAGGCCTTGCGGGCCGCCCAACACAGGTAGGCAATGGAAACGAAGAAGCAGGCAGGCAACCTGTGGAGCTGGCCTGCCTTCACACCGATCACAGTGGTCTTGCCGCCCAGGCCCATAGGACCGATCCCCAACAAGTTCAGCTCGCTCATGAGGCGCTTCTCCAGGTCGGCGAGTTCGGGATCAACGTTGACGTCGCCAAGATCGCGCAGAAGCTGCTTCTTGGCCACACCGTACGATGAATCGCGATTCCCACCTATGCCGACCCCCATGATTCCGGGCGAGCAACCTTTGCCCTGTGCCTGGAAGACAGCATCCACCACGCATTTTCTCACACCGTCGAGATCGCGCCCGGCTTTGAGCCGTCCGTCCGGGAGCTTGTACTGCGCGCACACATTCTCCGAACCGCCGCCCTTGAGGAGAAGCTTGACACGAAGTCCGTTCTCGTCTCTCTCTGTGAACTGGAAGTTCGGCGCCCCGGCCCCCAGATTGTTGCCGGAGTTCTTCCCGGTGATCGAATCGACTGCGTTCGGCCTCAGATAGTACCGTGCCGTCGCCTCCGCTGTCGCGGCCTCTATCGCCTCAATGAGCTGGCTCTGGCGGTAGTCCGGACCATACTCAATGAAGAAGTAGAGGGCACCCGTATCCTGACAGATCGGCGTCTCCGCCTCCTTGGCCTTCTGGGAATTCTCCAGAAGCAGGCCAAGCGTGGACGCCGCCGTCGAGCCGGGCTCCTCATTCTCGATGCCCCTGCGAAGAGCCTCCACAACATCCGGCGGAAGCGATGTGGACGCCCGCCTGATGAGTTCGAGGAAGTGCGCAGTGAGCTTCTCGTGCTCCATCTGTCCCCCTCCTACGTAAAGACAGCCCGAAGCTGCTTCGGGCACCAAGATGGCTCACTTGGGATTTTACTCCCGGCCGCCGCGGCCGTCAAAGCCTATCACCCGTCTCACAACCCCAGCCTCTCGGTTCTCATCGGGACACGACCGGCCGTATGACCGCACCTCTCATGGCTGCTTGACACGATTCCGGACCGTGCTAGAATCGCGTCAGAAATCCCGGTTCACTTCCCGGACAGCCGATCGACAACGGGCGAAGGCCCCCTCTAGAGCGGGGCCGCGCGAGAGTGGGCCTCCCCCAACCGGAGAACGACGACCGACCCGGAGAGCGACGATCGACGAGGTCAGCCGCAGAGATGCCACCGGCGAACTGACGCCCGCCGGTTCAGCAATCCCGCCCCTCCTCCAGGGGATTATCCGCGTGCTCGCCGTCGCGGTGATTCTCTACGTATTTCTTGTCAGTATCAAGCTACTCGGCACCGGTTTCAAGATGTTCGGAAGCGATTTCTCCGAACGCCTCATCGCATCGACATCGAATCCATTCGTCGGTCTCTTCATCGGCATACTCGCAACCAGCATAGTCCAGAGCTCATCGACGACGACGTCGACCGTCGTCGGCTTCGTGGCGATGGGTATGCTGTCGATCGAGAACGCCGTTCCTATCATTATGGGCGCGAACATCGGGACGACGGTAACGTGTGCCATCGTGTCGCTCGGACACGCCGGTCGTCGTGAGGAGTTCAGAAGAGCGTTTGCAGCAGCCAGCGTTCACGATTTTTTCAACGTCCTCACCGTGATCATACTGTTTCCACTTGAGGTAGCAACCGGGTTCCTCCGACACACGGCAACAGCGCTCTCTCGATTCCTGACGGGAAGCGAGAACGTGGCGTTCGCGAGCCCGGTCAAGCGCGCAGTCGCTCCGGCCGTTCACATCATCGTCGATTTCGTTGAGAGACTCCTTGGGGAACACGCGGCTCTCCTAATCGTGATCGTCGCTTTCGCGCTCCTGGTCGTGTCGCTTTATCTGTTGGTCCGTCAGACGAAGGCCCTTGCGCTGGGCCGCGCCGAGATCGTGATAGACCGGCTGATGGGTAGGAGCGGAGCGACCGGCATCGTAGTGGGAGCGGGCGTCACGGCCGTCATCCAGAGCAGTTCGGTCACCACTTCGCTTCTCGTCCCGCTGGCGGGCGCCGGCATCGTCAGGCTCGAGCAGATCTTCCCGATAGCGCTGGGCGCCAACATCGGTACGACGGTCACGGCGCTCCTTGCTTCACTCGCCGGTGACTCGCGCGGCCTCACGATCGCGCTCGTTCATCTGCTCTTCAACATCGCGGGCATCCTCCTCATCTATCCCTATCGCCCGATCCGGAACATCCCAATGATTCTTGCGCGGAAGCTTGCGGATGCGGCCGTTCGGTCGAAACTGTACGTCGCCATCTTTGTGATTGGGCTCTTCTATATAGTGCCGGGTGCGCTTATACTGATAGGCAAGCTATTCCACTAGGAGACACGGATGTTCAGGGAATTCATAGACGCGCTCAGAAAACGACCGCTCCTCACGCAGATGTTCGATGAAATGGAACAGATGCTGGACTCCGGTGTCGAGATGTATCGCATGATCTCGGCGGTGCTCACCGGCAAGGAGAAGCTCACCGAGGAGACTCACGACCGGGTCTACGAGATAGACAGAGGTATCAACCATCTTCAGCGGAAGATACGCAAGCAGCTCGTGCAGCACCTCATCGTCTCACCCGGCACGGACGTTCCGATAAGCCTCGTTCTCATGAGCATCATCAAGGATGCCGAGCGCGTGGGAGACATCACCAAGAACCTTCTGGAAGTGGCCGAGGCGCAGGGCGGGGCGTTCAGAGAAGGCAAGTACGACCGTCGGTTCCGCGAGCTTCTCGTCGAGACCGAGTCGCTTTTTTAGCCCACGGTCGAGGCGGTCCGGATGTCCGACCAGGACCTGGGGCACGATGCCCTGCGAAAGGGGCGCGATCTCGCACAGGAGTGCGACGCCTTGATCAACAATCTCATCGAAGAGAGTCTGGTCTGCAAGGAGGCTGTACTCTACGCGCTGACGGCGAGATATCTGAAGCGGATCTGCCTGCACCTGTCGAACATCGTGTCGAGCGTCGTCATGCCTCTCCACAAGCTCGACTACTTCGACGAAAGCTAGTGGGAATGTCTGCCGCCCCGGTGTGATCGAAACGACAGAGTGGAAGTGCCGCGAACGAGGCAGCAGCCGGCGAGCATGTGGCACTTGGCTAGCGAGTATGTAACACCTTCTGGAGGACCGCGCGGATAACCATGCGGTCCTCTTCTCTTATCCCCATGACTGCCGTGAGGCCGAACGCCACCGCGTACGATGCTGCGAGCGCTGCACCGGCCCAGTACCAGGTCGTCGGGGCGAGCGGGGTTCCCCGGAGCAGAAGGGCCGCGGCGACGAGTAGTGCGCCCGTTGCGACGACCTTCAGCGTCGAGCGATCGTACGGCATCACCTCGAGCAGGAGTCTACCCTCGACCAGGCGAGCGATGTTGATGAGCACGATCGAGCATGCCGTAGCGATGGCTGCCCCGACTATCCCCATGCGGGGGATCAGCCAGATATTGAGACCTACGCTCACGACGGCCATGATCATGGTGTTATAGACGTTGTAGCGCTGATACTTCGTCATCGCGAGGCAGCTCGCGATCGAGCCCGCTGTGCTGTTGAGAAGCTGTGCGGTCGCCAGGATCACAAGCGCCGGATAACCTCTCACAAACTCATTTCCAAAGATCCCCAGCACCGCCTCACCCGACAGGATAATCCAGCCGTAGACCGGTAGCGTGAGAAGCACGATCCACCTTGTGATGGCCGTCAGGAGCGATTTCATGAGTTCAATACGGCCCCTGTGATAGATGTCGGCGATTATCGGGGAGAATATGGCGTTGAAGGAAAACGTGAACAGCGTGGCGATCATCGCGAGAAGAACGACGATGTTGTAGATACCGACCTCAGTCGACTCGAGGAAGAAACCGAGGATCAGGCGGCTTCCCTCCAGGAGTGCAAACGCCGTGGCCGTCTCTGCGAGCATTGACGCGGAGTATCGGACCAGTTCGCCCGTCGGGATCTCCGCCTTGCGGCTGTGGTCGAAGAGATACGGTCCGCTCTTCTTCAGGTAGACGAACGTCACGAGAGCGGAGGTGATGGAGGCCGCGACGCTCGCGAGCACAACACCGAGAAGCCCCAGGTCTGGGCGGTGGTACTTGAGACCGACGTAGTAGAGGACGAGGAACACGGTCAGCCGAGGGATCCGGAACCCGAACTCAGCACCTATGATGCTGCGCTTCATATCCTTGAGTGCCCTCAGGCCGGCGGCCTGAAGCCTTGTCAGGGTGTACGGAACCATCGCAAGCGCCATGAAGAGGAGGGCGCGCTCAAGACGGGGCTCCTTGAAAAACGTGTACGCGATCGGTCTACGGAGAAACACGATCGCGGCTGTGGCGATTAGGGCCGCGATCACTCCGAAGTGGATTCCACGCATGTAGACCGCCCGTGCCTCACGGCTCTTTCCCTGTGCAACGTATATCGAGATGTACTTGACGAAGCTCCCCTCGAAGCCGAACGTCGTGAGGATGGTGGCAGCCAGAACGACTGCCCAAGCGAGAACATAGACACCGAGAACGTCCGGCCCGAGAACGCGGGCGATGATGGCGGATGCGATGAAACCAAAGAGGAGCGCGAAGATACGACCGAAGAACGTGAAGCCTGCTTCCTTCGTCAGCTTGGAGAGGTAGCCCTCGTATTCGCCGCGCGTCTCCGCCGACCGGCGGTGACCCCGCTCGCCTGCTTCTAGCTTCGGACCTGTCTTACGCGCGCCACTCATGAGCTTCTCCTGAGAAGACGTTTGATCACCGGCTTCGCGCGTGAATCGAGGAAGCACGCGAACGCGCCCCGGGGCCCTCGCGGGTAGAGCCTTACATGCACGTGTTCGGTGTGGCCGGTCGCCCACTCGTCCTTCCATCGCGCGCGCCGGCCTGTGAAATCGAACCGGTCGAGTCCCTCACTGAAGGCGTCGCCTATGGCGTGATCGAAAAGCGTCACACCCGGCGACAGCTTTCCGAAGGCCTCATCGAAAGACGTTTTGAGAGCGTAGTAAGTCCCGCCGTAGACGGCCCCCAGCAGGAATCCGATCATCCGGCCGTCGAGCTCGATCCAGAAAGGACGGAACGCCCCGGCCCGCGTGAGGCTCTCGGCTAGCTCGTAGTAGAACTCCTCTACGCCCCGGGCGGAGATCGAAGTGCCCGTCTCTTCCTTCCAGCTCCTGCTCTCGATCTCCACAAACGCGTCGATGAGATCGCGTGGGCTGCTCCCGGGAGTCATGCGCTTGACTTCTACCGAGCCCTCGCGCCCGAGCTTCCGCATCTTCCGTCTCCACTCGTGGCTCACCTTGCTCGGTCTCGACTTCAGGAACTCGTCCCAGCTCGAGGAGATGTCGACGTGCGGCGACACGCGACCCCGGCGTTCGCGCACGGGAACACCGGTCGCCTTCGCCGCGTCGGTGATGGCGGCATAGGAGGGGCGGTCCGTTGGCAACCCCCTCAGAAGGGCCCCCTTTCCCCACTCATCCAATCGCCTGACGACGGCCGTCGCGAATTCACACATCGCGTCGTCCAACGCGATCAGCCCACTCCTGTGAGCAAGGAAGTTGACGGGCAGCTCGAACGTCTCGCGAGATGTCGCGAAGAGCGGCGCGATCCCGACCGGACCAGTGCCATCGTATCCGACGAGGACCGACGGTCTGAACTCAGCCCCGAATTGCTTTGCCCATGGCTCCATCCAGGCCCGGCTCAGAAACAGATTCGGACAGGCTCGGGACGACTCCAGCGTTATCCACGCCTCGACCAGTTCTTGGTCATCAAACCGATCGTATTCCCGGAGTTCGATCATGAGTGCACGGTCCCAGCTATGTGAGCAGATCGGCGGGGAACATCACGCCCCTGTTGAGCATCCCGCTCGGGTCGAAGGCCTTCTTGAGCGCGGCCATTTCCCTGAGTGCGTCCTCGCCATAGAGCGCCTCGAGAAACTCGTGTTTGAGCTTGCCTATGCCGTGTTCTGCAGAGACCGTGCCACCCATCTTGACGGCCTGCCGCGCGAACTGAAGCGCCAGACCTTCGGCCACTCTCAGTTGATCAGGATCGGCAGGCATAATGTTGAGGTGGAGGTGACTGTCGCCGATATGACCGAAGACGACGTACTCAAGATCCGTCCCGGCAAGCGCGTCGCGGTAGCAGGCAAACATCTCCTCGAGCCTGTCGCACGGAACGGCGATATCGGTTCCGATCTTGTGGATCTCAGGATATCTCGCCTTCGCCCGAGCGATGACTCCGTTGACCTCCTCGGCGATGCTGTGCCTGAGCGCCCTCAGCTTTGTGATGTCGCTCTCCTCCATTCCGCCCCACGTCTGTTCCATGGACGAGCCGTGGCTATCCAGGAGTTCCTCCCACCCTTCGTATGCCGCCATCAGTGAACTCTCGTCCTCGAACCCCTGCTCAAAGAGAACGCCGGCGCATGCGTCCTCGGGAAGCTCGGGTATTTCCGACGATGCACCCTTTTCCTCTTTCTGCCGGCGAAGGAAGTCAAAACTCCTCGAATCGAAGAACTCAAGCGCCATCGGAACCACGGCTCCCGGTCGCGGCCGCTCATCCAGGTCACCGCGTGCCTGCCGCACAAACTCGATCGCGTCGCTGTCGCTTCCGAAGAAAGCCAGTGCGCTCAGTACCCCCGCCGGCCGCCTGCGGAGGATGATCTCAACCTCCGTGATCACGCCCAGCGTTCCCTCGGAAGCTATGAAAAGATCGATGAGGTCTACGTCGGGATGGACAAAATAGCCGGCGGCGTTCTTGGTCTCGGGCATCGAGTAGTTGGGGACCTTGACGGTGACGCTTCTCCCGTCACCGAGCACGATCTCGAACTTCCCGTCAGCCGCTGTGTGAACCCCGCGCTCGACGTCGATCACCTCACCGCCGGACAGACAGACGCGCAGACGGCGCACGTGTTTGCGCGTTGCACCGTAGTAGAAGCTCCTGGCTCCCGATGCGTTGGTGGCCACCGTGGCTCCGAGATGCGCCGTGTCCTCCGTCGGATCAGGAGGATAGAAGTAGGCGTGGTCGTCCGCCACGAAGGCCTCAAGCTCTGAGCGCAGCTCCTGCGTCACGAGGTCGGCCGCGATGCCGAGCTCCTTCCGCGCCAGGCGCTCGTTGAGCTCCGCTATCGTGATGCCGGGCTCGGCCGTCAGGCCGAGTCTTCCGTCCGGCAGTCTGCGAATACCGATGATGCTGTTCATTTCCGCAAGAGAGAGAAGCGTCCCCCCCATCGGCACTGCCCCGCCGACGATGCCCGTTCTCCCGGCAGACACCGTCACAGGCTCTCTGCGGTCGTACACGTCCTTGAGCACAAGGGCTATCTGTTTCTCGCTTCTCGCGAACACCAGACGCTCGGCCGACGACGGACCGAAGCCTGATTCGTCGGTCAGGTAATCGGCGTAGGACTCGATGATCTTCGAAGCTGAATCGATGATGGTGCAACCGGCAAGTCCTTCGCCCTTCGGCTGTACGGTTCTCACTACCGTGCTCATTCTGTCTCTCGCTCCTTGCCGTACCGCAACGCGTCAGCGGGGACTTCACGTTCCCCGGCAGACAGCTGCGTGCAGTCCACCGGCGCTCCTAGAGTTCGACGACGAGTTCCTTCGGGAACTTCGTCAGATTCTCCATCGTGCCGTCCTCGTGCACGTATACCACATCCTCTATCCGCATCCCCCACCCCTTGTCGGGGTAGTAGAGACCCGGCTCGACCGTGAAGACGTGCCCCGGCTCGAGCACGTCCACCATCCCGGGCGCATCCGACAGGCGCGGGTTCTCGTGAACGTTGAGTCCGACTCCATGACCTAGACTGTGCACGTAGCCGTTTCTTACCTGCGGATTGGTCTTCGGTGTCTCGTGTCCGTGCTTCTCGAAGAAGTCGCACACCATTCCCTGGTACAGACCCGCGCGCTCACCGATCTTGAGGGCGCCGAGGACCAGCTCGTGGATCTCTGAAAGCTGAGCGTAGGCGTCGAGGATCTCAGAAGGGGCCTTCCCCAGTACAAACGTCCGCGTCATGTCGAAGAAGTAGCCCGCACCCTGCTCCTGCGGGAAGATATCGAAGACGATCGTCTTGCCCGTCGCGATCGCATCCGTGTCGTTGCCCCTGCTGTGGGGTATGCCGGCGTCTCTGCCGATCGCGAAGATGGTGTCGACCTCTTCCACGAGTGATCTCGCAGCCAGCGCGGTTCGTATCTCGGTCTTGCAGTCACCGACGGTGAGCGGCGTGCCGTTCGACTTCATCAGGGTGTCACCATCAAGCCGGTGCGATTTCCAGAAGTCGACGATGTGCTGAACGGTCTCGCACGTCAGCCTGCCGACTTCGCGGATTCTGTCGCTCTCGTACGGTTCCTTGGTGGCTCGGGCCGTGATGAAGATGTTGTCACTGTACTCACCCATCACGTTGACGTTCGGGAGAGCCTCGTCGAGGGTCCTCAAGCGCACAAGGTTGGCCCCGATGTCGCCCTTGCCATAGAAGGCCACGTTCCCGGATACGCCGAATTCATCGAAGAGGATCCGGTAGTACTCGACCGATGCCTTCAGTCGGTCACCGTCGACCCCCTTGAGGATCTTCATGAAGTCGTACTTCGATGTATCGACGACTCTGAGCCCGCTCTCCTCGGCTTCCTCCCGCTCCATCGTTCCACAGAGAAGGACCGGCTCCTCACAGCACTTCTTGATGAGGGTGGCGTGAGAGAGCTTCGCGCCGTTAATCATGTAGAACAGGGTCGCGTTGCCCTTGACCTCTCCCTCGATGATTGCGACATCGATCCCACGCTCTTTCATCAGTCTGTCCACGTCACGCTTCATGTCCGTCCTCCCCAATCTCCATCCGTCCTGGTCTGTTGCCGCCCGGGTGCGGAATCCTCACTCAGGCGGTCGTCAGAATGCTGGATAGCCTTGAGTACGTAGTAGAGGTTCCCCATCTCGCCCGTGATATGTGAATCCAGGGGGATCTCGTCGAACTTCTCCGAGTAGATGGCCTTTAGCTCAAGCGTGCCCGACCGGGCCACGAGATCGCGGAACTCCTCGTAGAACCACAGCCTCAGCACATGCGGCTCGACCAGAGTCACCGCCCGCCCGTGGTCGCATATCTCCATCCGGCAGAGTTGGTGGCTCAGGCGCGTATCCCTGTCCTCGCGCACGACACCCCACGTCGTCGTCACGGAGATGCCATCGCGTTCCATCGTCCACGTGTCGCCCGCAGGATCCGGCTCACAGTCAAGGGCGCAAGCGATGTGGACGACGTAGATGCCTCCCCGCCTCAGTGCCTCCCCGGTCAGCCTGAAGTGCGAGACGATCTCTTCGTCGGTCAGAAGGTAGCCCAGGCTGTTGATCGAATTCAAGGCCATATCGAACTCGCGATCATACCTTGCGCCCGTCATCTCTCCCCGAACCGCTTCCGCCATCTCCCCGAGGCCGGCTTCTGCGATTCTCTCGCAGGCGAACGCCAGCATGTCGGGGCTTCTGTCGTAGCCCGTAATCACATACCCACGCGTCGGGAACACCCGCAGGAAGCGACCGGTCCCGCACGCCGGCTCAAGTATTCTCTGAACGTCGAACGGCACGTGTCTCTCGTAGAGCCGCTCGAAGAAGTCCAGCTCGGGACTCAAGTCCCAAGTGAATGCGATGTCGTAGTAGAGGGGAAGACTGTAGAGTTCTTCGCTCATAGCTGACCTGCGCCTAGTCGGGGAAGATCTCGCTCGCTATCGTCTCTGCGAAATCATCTACCTTCAATTCAAGCTCCGGGCACGGCCGCTCGCCGAAGGTCAGCACGTCCCTCACCTCGATGGCGTAGATGACCGTCTCCTGGGGAACGTCGAGCCCCTGTCTGCGCCCGAACTCCATGACCGTGGCCAGGTTCATGCCGTGTGGCGAGCATGCATGAATAGTCCACGCGAGCTCCTTGAGTTCGAACCGGGTCATCGTGCCGAGATTGTCCCCGATCATTATCGAGTCTATGACGACGAGCCGATCGTATCCCAGGGATTCTTCGAGCAGGGAAAAACCTCCCTCCTCGTTCTCCGCCACGTCCACATCGTCTCGGTCCCCGAGACGACTGACCAGAGCCCTCGCCACGAAGAGCCCGATCGAATCGTCGGAGAGAATCGAGCTGCCCAGTCCAAGTATGAGTGTCTTCATAGCTCCGGTTCCCTCGGAGATCAGAGAAACACCCCGGCGCCGCGCACGAGCAACGCCGGAGTGCGGGTGTGGTGTATCAGGCGCTCCGACTATTCACGGATGAACTGCGAGAGCCTCTTCACGACGTTGCCGTCCTTGTCGTTCACGAGGACCTCGAGCGGCATCCGGCCCGGAAGTGAGTGCGTCGCGCAACCGAAGCGAAGCATGGATCGTATGCCCTGAAGGCCATCTCCACCATGTTGAGAAGTCCGTCGTTCACCACTCCACCCTTGATGAGACCGCGGGCAGCGCGCTCCACAGACATGCAGATCGGAGCGGCGTTGTGAACCGTCGCTACCGTCAGCTTCGCCTGTGTAATGACGCCGCGCTCGTCGGTCTTGTAGTGGTGGAACAGGGTCCCGCGGGGCGCCTCGACAACTCCCACACCTTCGGTCGGGGTCTCCGTCGGAAGGTTCCTCAGGTCGTCGCCCATGATCTCCGGATCGGCCATGATCTCGACCATGCGCTCCGCAGCCTGGAGGATTTCCACAAGGCGAGCCCAATGGAAGGCGAGCGTGTTGTGTGCGGGCCAACCCAGTGTCTCAAACATGGCCTCGCGAGCCACCTGTGCCTCCGGAGTCCGCATGCGTTCCGACGCATTCAGGCGAGCGAGAGGCGCGACACGGTAGATGCCACTGTCCGCACCATCGACGGACCCCTTCCAGCCTATCTTCTTGAGGAACGGGAACTTGATGTAGCTCCACGGCTCCACGCGCTCCGATATGTGCTTCAGGTAGTCCCGGGCCTTGAACTTCACAAACTCTACCGCGTCCGCCGTCGTCTTCACGAATTCATCGTAGTTCTCTTTCGTGAGCCCTCGGGAGACGCCACCGGGAAGACCACTCACGGGATGGATCACGCGACCCCCCAAGGTCGCAATGATGTTCCTCACGCGTTTCCTGATGTCGATCACCTGGCCGCCGATCTCGACACCGACCTTGGCGATCACGCCGAGGATATTCCGCTCGGCCGCTGGTGCGTCAGGGCCCACGACGAAGTCGGGGCCGCCCAGGAAGTAGAAATGGAGGGCGTGATCTTCGAACATGAACGCGTTGTACGTGAGTTCACGGATCAGGCGGGCGGTGTATGTCGGCTCGACCTTGTACAGATCGTCCAGCGTCTTCGTGGCCGCCATGTGGTGGGCCATCGGGCAGACACCGCAGATCTTGGGCGTGATCCGGGGCATCTCCTCACACATCCGCCCCTCGGAGAACTTCTCAAAACCGCGAAGCTCGGGAACCTGGAAATACGCGTTCTCGACGTCACCGTTCTCATCCAGAAAGATCTCGATCTTCCCGTGCCCCTCAAGACGTGTGATCGGATCGATCGTTACTCTTCTCTTCATGATGCCCCCGTGCTGCGTATCGGGCTGTTCAGACAGCACAGCCTCGCGATCCCTCCTCGCTGTCAAGTTTCTTTCTCCTAAGAAGCGAGCCGGCCAGACTGTACATGTAGAAGAGGCCGGCCGGGTCGGGAAGCGACTCGGTTATCCGCTCCATTTCATCAGGATCTTTGGTATCTATGATCGACCCGAGTGCTGAAAGGAATTTGGCCCCCTGGTCCCCGACCTCCTCGGTCGGTCCGAAGCAGCCGCGGCACGGCATGTTCGCGTTGATGCAGCGTTCGCCGCAGCCGGCCCGCGTCGCCGGACCCATGCAGATGATGCCTTCCGCGAGAAAGCACTTCTCAGGATCGGCGATCACCTCGTGCGGACGCTTAAGATCCGTGATCTTGTCCGGCTTGCTGTCGTTCCTCGCGCACTCGTCACAGAGCGACTTCGACGGCGCGAGCACCGAGCCCTTCGGAGGTGGGTCACCGGAGAGAATCGCCGTCACGGCGTCCATGATGAGGTCCGGAGGCGGTGCGCATCCCGGAAGATAGTAGTCAACATCGATGATCTGATCCAGCGGGTAGACAGTGTCGTAGAGCGTCGGAAGCTCGAGCTCTCCCTCGGGCACCTTCGTCGCAGTCTGAGGTTCAGTGCCCTCCGGATTATCGACTCCCCACTGCTTTCTGTAGACCCAGTCAACGATCGAATCACGGTCGAAGAAGTTCGCAAGCCCGGGAATACCGCCAAGACCCGCGCACGCGCCGAACGCGACGATCAGTCCGGCCTTCTTTCTGAGAAGCCGGGACCACTCTTCCTGCTCCGACGTCCTGACGGCGCCGTTCAGAAAGGCAACAGCAAGCTCTCCATCCTCAAGAGCCAGAATGTCCTTCTTCTTGAAGTCCATGGCAACGGGCCAGAGAACGATATCTACTGCATCGACAACCTTGAGAATATCCTCGGCAAGGTCGATCACGGCCTCCTCGCAGCCACCGCACGATGCGTTCCAGTAGAAAGCTACCTTCGGCTTTGCCACTTGATGCCCTCCGCTCCAGCCGGTTCAAGGTGAACGGCCGGTTCTCTGCTCTTGATGAACAAGAGGGTTCCCAATCCTACCGATACCGATGCGTGGAACACACCCGATCAAGACCGAGCTTTGAGTTTATCACCACGCGGGGCAGCGGAACAAGGCAAAGCGGCTCCACAAGTCGCGACCGCGCTCACCGGAAACGGGGAAGCTCCACCCCCAACCTCGGGCCGGAGGACGGTGAGTACCGGTCAGGTCCGTCGCTCGCTTGCAGCTTGAAGCAGATGGCCTGAATGGTGTATGATTCGGTATCTGGCTTCCATTCAAGGTCAGCCTTGTCTGCCTCCTGGACAACGACCATTGGGAGGATGCATGAGCGATTCCAAGACCATCCTCGTCGTTGACGATGAGGAGCCGATCCGGGACTCCTGCAAGCAGGTGCTCAGCAAGGCGGGGTACGACTGCCACACCGCCACCGATGGTATTGAGGGGCTGCATATCGCCCATCAGATAGAGCCGCACCTTGTTCTCCTCGATCTGATGATGCCCGGCATCGATGGGCTCGAGGTGCTCACTCAAATACGCAAGACCCACCCGCAAACCGTTTGTATCGTCATCACCGGATACGCGACGATCGAGTCCGCCGTCGACGCAATGAAGCACGGCGCGTTCGATTTCCTTCCAAAACCGTTCACGCCGGAGGAACTCCGACTGAAAGTAGTCCGCGGGCTTGAGCAGCATCGCCTGCTCGCGGAGACGGTCTCGCTCCGCGAAGAGAAGGAGCGGATGCAGCAGTACTTCATCACGATCGTCGCGCACGAGCTCCGCTCACCGCTCCTGTTGGTCAAGCAGTACCTCGATCTCATCGTGGGCGGCAAGATGGGCAAGGTGGATGAGACGGCCAGCGAGATGCTCGAAGGAGCACATAGCACTCTTACCGGTCTTCTGCAGCTGATTGCCGACTGGCTGAAGCTGGCACGCATCAACGCGGGCGACATCGCCGGGGGTATGGTAGACGCGGACGCCCGACCGATCCTCGAGAAAGCCACCGGGGACCTCACGTCGTACGCCGAGAGCAAGGACGTCCGGCTCATCCTCGCGTGCCCGAGTGAGCCCTGTCCCCTCTGCGCGCATGCGGAATCGCTCGAAGTCGTGCTCAAGAACATCATGTCAAATGCTATCAAGTACAACAGAAAGGGCGGAACCGTTACGGTGAGAGGTGAGGTCGCGGACGGCAGGCTTCAAATCGACATCATCGACACCGGAATGGGCATCCCGGAGCACGAGATCCCTTTCATCTTCGAGGACTTCTTCCGCGTGAAGAACTCGAAGATGGCCTCGATTCCCGGAACCGGTCTGGGACTCTCGATCGTCAAGAAGATTCTGGAAGGGCATCACGGTACGGTTGAGGTAGAATCCAAGGTCGACGAGGGAACCAAGTTCAGCGTTTTCCTCCCGCTCGTGTGTGAGCTGCACACCGGAGAGGAAGAGAACTAGAGGAGGAGACACTGATATGACGGAAGGCGAAAGGTTCAAGCATGTGCAGGTCTTCTGTCCGGAGTGTCAGAAGATGATATCTCCCGGAGAGTATGCGATGTGCCCGTATTTCGAAGGTGGAGCGCTGGATCTCTCGGACGCGGAGGCCGTGTTCAAGCAGCTCTTTACATGCCATGTGAAGTGTGGGACCACGATCCAGTACTACTACTACAGGAACGGCGAGCGAGTCACGACAACGATCCAGCCTGTTGAGAATGAATACATGTTGAGGAAGATACTCGAGAAGATCATGGAGCACGAGTAGGAGGGTCCGGTGGCTGGGAAACACGTCCTGATTATCGACGACGACATGGCATTTGTGAAACTTTACTCCCTCTTCCTGAAGAACAAAGGTATGGAGATCTCGGCAGCCTACAGCGCGGCCGAGGGGCTGGAGGCGCTCGAGAGGATATCTCCCGATATCGTTGTGCTCGACGTGATGATGGAGCATTTCGACTCCGGTTTCAACGTCAGCAAGACCATCAAGGAGAAGCACCCGGAACTCCCGATCATTCTCATGACGGCGATCGGGGAAGAGACCGGGATGGACTTCAGACCGAAGAACGACGAGGAACGCGATCTCATGCACGCTGACGCTTTCCTGGACAAGGCATCCAGTCCTGAGGAACTGCTGAAGAAGATCAACGAGATACTCGCCTAGGTACGGGAGGATCAGCCTTGGCCGAAAAGAAAAAAGTCCTCATCATTGACGACAACATTCACTTCGTGAAGATGAACACGATCGCGCTGGAGGCGGCCGGCTACGAGGTGGAGGTCGCGTACAACTCGGAGGAGGGTTTCACCAAGGTGGAGTACGGTCAGCCCGACGCCATCATCCTCGACCTGATGATGGAGAGACACGACTCCGGCTTCACCCTCGCCAAGAGGATCAAGACACATCCGATCTACAAGCGCATCCCTATTCTCATGCTGACAGCCGTGGGAGACGCAACCGGCTTCCGTTTTTCCATGGAGAAAGACGGTTACTGGATGAACACCGACGACTTCGCCGACAAGCCGATCGAGGCCGACGACCTGGTGACGCGCATCGGTGAACTCATCAGCAGATCGGAATAGGGGAATTCCCGGTGTTCCAGGACGCTTCCTCAAGAGGAGCGGGATCCCACCCCTGCGTTAGAGGCTCCGTTCCAAGCCACCCCTGAGACGAAAGGTGATACCGTGGCAGTAGAAAAGACTGCGCTGGTCGAAAACATGATCGTCGAAGTCCGTAACCTGTCACCGGACGTCAAGCTCTTCAAGGCCTACTGTCCGGAAATCGCCACGTCGGTCTCGCCGGGTCAGTTCGTCGTCTTCAGAGCCGATGATTACGCGGAACGCATCCCCCTCACCGTGGCTGACTTCGACACCGACACTGGCTTCATCACCCTCATATTCCAGATCGTCGGCGCATCAACCAAGAAGATGGCGAAGCTCGGACTCGCGGACAGAGTTGCGGACATCGTTGGTCCGCTTGGTGAGAAGAGCGATATCCGGAATTTCGGCACGGTCGTCTGCATCGGCGGCGGCATCGGCGCAGCTCCCGTCTATCCTATCGCCTGCGCACTCAAGAACGCCGGCAACAGGGTGATCTCCATCATCGGCGCCCGATCGAAGGAGCTGCTCATTCTCGAGAATGAGATGGCGGCCACATCCGACGAGCTTCTGGTCACAACGGACGATGGCAGCTACGGGAAGAAGGGGTTCGTCACCGACGCACTCCAGGAGCTGTACGACCGAGGTGAAAGAATAGACCGCGTCGTCACCATCGGCCCGGTGATCATGATGAAGGCTGTAGCAGATGCGACGAGAGAGAGGAAGATACCGACCATAGCCAGCCTGAATTCGATCATGATCGATGCGACCGGCATGTGTGGATGCTGCCGGGTCACGGTCGGCGATGAGACCAAGTTCGCCTGCGTGGATGGCCCCGAGTTCGACGCGCACCTCGTCGATTTCGAGGAACTCACTCGCCGGCAGACGATGTACCGGCGTGAGGAGTACCGCGCGCTCTGGCATCACGAGTGTCTTCTGGCCGCGGCGGCCGAGGAACTCGAGAAGGTCAAGCAACGCATCGAAATGCCGAAGCAGGACTTCAGAGCCCGGGCCAACAATTTCGACGAAGTGGCCCTCGGTTACACGCGCAAGATGGCGCAGCAGGAGGCCATGAGGTGTCTGCAGTGCAAGAAGGCCCCCTGCATCGCCGGATGCCCGGTCGAGATCGACATCCCCGCATTCATCAAGCTCATACAGCAGGGCGACTTCCTGGGATCGGTCCGCAAGATCAAGGAGAAGAACAGTCTTCCCGGCATCTGCGGACGCGTCTGTCCGCAGGAGGAGCAGTGCGAGATCGTCTGTGTTCTTGCGAACAAAGGCCAGCCGATTGCGATCGGCAGGCTCGAACGTTTCGCCGCGGACTACGAGATCAAGCAGGGTGAGATAAGGGCACCGGCCATACCCAGATCGACCGGCCACAGGATCGCCGTTGTCGGTGCCGGGCCCGCAGGCCTCTCCGTCGCCGGCGATCTCGCTCTCAGGGGACACAAGGTCACCATTTTCGAGGCGCTTCATAAGCCCGGCGGCGTCCTGATCTACGGCATCCCCGAGTTCCGGCTCCCGAAGGCGATCGTCCAGACCGAGTGCGACTATGTGATGAAGCTCGGCGTCGATTTCAGAGTAAGCTGTGTCGTCGGACGGACGGTCACTCTTGACGAGCTGCTCGAGCAGGGTTACGAGGCCATCTTCGTCGCGACCGGGGCCGGCCTCCCCTACTTCATGAACATACCTGGTGAGAACCTGAACGGCGTCTACTCGGCAAACGAGTTCCTCACAAGAACGAACCTCATGAAGGCCTATCTCTTCCCGGAGTACGATACCCCGGTCAGGGTCGGGACGAATGTAGCCGTCATCGGCGGCGGCAACGTCGCGATGGACGCGGCGCGCTGCGCGCTAAGGCTTGGGTCCGAGAACGTCTACATCATCTACCGACGATCCCTGAAGGAGATGCCTGCCAGGGATGAAGAGATAGAAAATGCCATCGAAGAAGGCGTCATCTTCAAGAACCTGCGCAATCCGACACGTCTCATCGGCAACAACGATGGCTGGATCGAGAAGATGGAACTCCTCGAAATGAAGCTCGGTGAACCCGATGATTCCGGACGCCGCAGACCGATTCCCATAGAGGGCTCGGAGCACACGATCGACGTTGACGTCGTGATCGTCGCTATCGGCCAAGGTGCTAACCCGCTTCTCACGAACACGACACCGGACCTCAAGCTGAACAAGTGGGGCAACATCGTGGCCGATGCGGAAACCGGGAAGACAAGCAAGAGGGGCGTGTTTGCCGGTGGGGACATCGTGACCGGCGCCGCCACCGTCATCCTCGCCATGGGCGCAGGCAAGCTGGCCGCGCGCGCGATCGAGGAGTATCTCGAGACCGGCGAGTAGTAGTCGGCCGGCTCATGTGAATCGCGGTCTGTTCGAGCACGTAAACGTGTGTTCGTCTCGGCTCGTCCTCGGTCCGGAGCTGACTTATGGTCTTTTCCCTCAAGGTCCGCCTCGCTGCAAGTGTCGTCATTGTCGTCCTCGCGATGGGCATCGTTTCCACGATCGTTGGGACTCGCCTTTTCGGCGACAGCCTCGTCGAGCAGGCTCAGAGCGGCGTAGAGCAGGATCTTTCCGCCGCCTACCTCGTGTACAACGATCGCATCGGGGACCTCGAGTCGGTCGTCGAGCTGATGGCCGGTGAGACTTCTCTGATCCGGAACACCGTCTCCGGTAACCCGGCATCCCTCTCCGAGATACTCAGGAATCGGTTGGTCGAGTGGAACATCGACATGCTGACGGTTACGGATGCCGACGGAGTTGCTCTGGCGCGCGGCACAAAGACCGGCGCCTTGGGCGACGACATCAGCGCCGATCAGGTAGTCGCAAGAGTCCTTGCATCCCACGACCACGTCTCCGGAACATCGATTCTGGACGCCGCCCGGCTCGCATCGGAATCGCCGGAGCTCGCAGCCAGAGCGCACATTCCTCTTCGCAAAACTGAAAGAGCGCGGCCATCACAGCGGACGATTCTCGATGAGGGAATGGTCCTCAACGCAGGTGCGCCCATTCTCGCGCAAGGGAGGTTCGTTGGTGTTCTCTACGGGGGCATCCTCCTGAATCGCCAAGAGGAGATGGTCGACCGCATCAAGGAGACGGCACACGCGGGCGAGACATGGCGCGGCAAAGATGTCGGCACGGCCACCATTTTCCAGGACGACGTGCGCATAGCCACGAATGTCATGGACGAGGACGGCAACCGCGCGATCGGGACGCGTGTCTCGTCCGAGGTCTACGATACAGTGATCGAGGCCGGCGATCGCTGGATCGCCAGGGCCTTCGTCGTGAACAACTCGTGCATTACAGGGTATGGACCGATTTGCGACCTTGACGGGAAGAGAGTCGGAATCATCTACGTCGGAGTCCTGGCTGCGAAATTCGACGCTCTCAGGGAACGCACGGTTCTCACGTTCGCCGGAGTGAGCATCGGCGGGATGGTGCTGGCTCTCATCATCGCCAGCGTGCTCGCCACAGGCATCCTGCGTCCGCTGAGAAGTCTGAGGTTGGCATCGCAAGAGATCGCTGACGGCAAGCTCGACACGCGGGTGGACATGGGTCCGAACGCCGCCGATGAATTCCTGGAGGTGGCCGAGGCCTTCAATACGATGGCCGAGTCGATCGCCGAGAGGGACGCACAGTTACAGGAGAACGCACGCAAGATGACTGAGAGCAAGAAGCTCGCTACGCTCGGACAACTCGCGGCCGGAATCGCTCATGAGATCAACAACCCTCTGGGTGGCATCGTCATGTACAGCCACATGCTCCGCGAGGATCTCCAGAAGGAGGAAAACAGGGAGAACGTAGAGAAGATCGGTCGTGAGGCCGATCGCTGCAAGAAGATCGTGAAGGGTCTGCTGGACTTCGCGCGCCAGACGAAGCCGGAGCGGACGGTTTCCAATATCAGCCTCGTCATCAACGAGGTCATTGCTCTCCTGGAGCATCAGGCCATCTTCCACAACATCGAGATCGTGAAGGACTTCGACCCCAGCATTCCTCTGTTTGACTTCGACGTCACGCAGATACAGGAGGTCTTCATGAACCTCATCCTGAACGCTGCACAGGCGATGGACGGAAGGGGAACGCTCACGATCGTGGCGCAGCTCATGGATGACGACGGCTCGATCCTGGTCGAGATCCGCGATACCGGGCCAGGCATCTCTCCCGACAACATAGACAAGATCTTCGAGCCGTTCTTCACGACAAAGGAGATAGGACGCGGCACCGGACTCGGACTGGCGATCGCATACGGAATCATCGAGCGGCACCACGGAAAGATATGGGTAGAGAGCAAACTCGGGGAGGGGACGCTATTTTCCGTGAGACTGCCAATAGGAGGAGATGTGCCTCCGATGTAGCCACCAGTCGTCTGGCACCGCAGGGATTCACAAGAGCGTCAGTCGCCCCACGCCCCATCGATTCCCAGACCGTCAATCGCCTCGCGTCACTAGTCTCCGGAGCGTCCTGCCGTAGAGCGCGAAGTCCTCACCCCTGACTACCAGGCTCTCGAACACACCGCGACCCGACAGCTTCCTGAAAAAGACGATCATGATACCGCTCTGTAGCGTGTACGCGGCCGTCGATGCCCACGCCGCCCCTTCAATCCCGTATCTCGGAATCCAGACGAAGCACAGCACCACGTTCACTGCGAAGGCGATCGCGGTCGCTATGGTCTGGAAGATGCGCCTGTCGCGGCCGGAGAAGTCGCTGGACAGGATCTTGGCGATGGAGAGGGTCACGATGCCGGGGATGAGGATTCTGAAGGCATTCAGAGCGGGGACGAACTCCGTCGAGTAGAAGAGAACGAGCAACGGCCTGCTGAGAAGATACAGAATCACGCCCGCCAGGGCAGTGAGAAGAAGCGAGCTTCTCATGACGCGCGGCGTCAGCTCGTTGGCTTCCTCAACCTCCATCGATGAGAGCTTGGGGAAGAGGACAACCTGAACCGACTGGGGGATGTGCGACAGCTTCTCGGCCATGAGTACAGAGATGGAGTAGAGCCCCTGGCCCTTGAGGCCGACCATGGAAAGCACGAGGAACATGTCGAAACGATATGTGAACTGCGTGAGGATGTTGCCGACATGCCCCTGGATGCCGTAGATGAGCGACTTCCTGAGGAGGCCGAGTGACGGCATCGACAGGATCGCTCCAGGCAATTCGCCGTTGCCTGCCTCGCCGTCAAGATGCCCTCCCCGCGAACTTCTCACCACCGCCCCTACCCCTATGGCGACCACGAGCACCTCGCTTCCCATGTAGGCGGTGAGGGCTCCCATGGCCCCTCCCTTGACGACGAAGAGATTCACACACATGAAGCCGAGGAGCGCGGCTGCCTGGATGAAGTTCGCCGCATTGAACCAGCGGATGCGCTGAAGCCCAAGGAAGAGAGCGATCGCGAAATACTTCGCCAGCAGAATCGGTATGAGGAAAACGCCCATCGCAAGAATGGCGTGGAGTGATGGGTCGGACGCGCCGTCGTAGTACTTGAGAAATACGAGGTAGATAGGCGCGATGATGGCGGAGAAGACGAGCGTGAGGATGAGGCTCTGGCTGTTGATCTGGGAGAGTGGGTAGCGCCGTCTCGAGAGCAGGTACGTGTGCGCCGAATCTATCCCCAGGAGCCCGATGAACGCGAACATCGTGGGGAATATCACGGCCGACGCGTATGTGCCCTGGCCGTCGGTGCCCAGGAGACGCGCGATGAGAATCGACGTGGGGATATTGACGAGGACGATGCTCATCCTCGTTCCGAACGTCATCAGGCTGTGGCGAAACACCATCCGGCCGTGGCTCTCCACGTTCCGACCGTCCGCGCTCATGACCTCTCCCCCATGCGTTCTGAGACGGCGCGCTCCACAGCTTCGACCTCCATCGCCTGACGCTCCTCGACCGTGGGCAACCACCTGTCCACATCCACGCGCGCGGCCTCGCCCAACCGTCGGCGCCCGTCATCGTCCGCCAGAAGCTCAAGCAGAACGCCGGGAAGTCTCGGGAGCCCATCGGCCGGCAGCAGGATCCCGTTCTCTCCATCGCGCACGATGTCTGCCGTGCTTCCGGTATCAAGGGCGACCACGGCCAGCCCCGACATCATCGCTTCGTCTGTTGGGTTCCCCATGTTTGTCCTGTCCGAGAGGGCGACGAAGATGTCGGCAATACCATAGATGCTCGGCAGCTCGTCCTTGTCGATTGCACCTGCGAATACGACGCTTGGCGTGAGCCCCAGCTTCACGCTCAGCCTCTCAAGGGCGGAGCGCTCCTCCCCGTCCCCCACGACGAGAAACGAGACGTCGCCCCGCTCGGCCAGCACGCCCGGCGCCGCATTCAGAAGTCTCTCAACATGTTTCTCGGGATGCAGGCGCGTGACGGTGAGAACCACGGGGCCGGAGTCGGAGACGCCGACCCGCCGCCGCACGTCGGCGGCGTTCGGTTTCTTCATGTACGGCGCCCTGTCGAGACCGTTCGACCAGAAGAGGAATCTGTCCATGTCGACGCCAAGCCGTCTGGCGATCTCGTCACCGCCTGAGCCGTCGTTGTGAAGAATGATGTAGTCAGCGGGCGTCTGAAACGCGCGGATCTCACGGTAGCGAAGCCGGAACTTGATGGGATGATTTATCACTTCGCCGATCGAGGTCCCGAAGAGGCGGGTGACATTCGGCACTCCTCGCTCCTCAGCGATGATGCGGGCCACTGGTGCTCCAAGCGCTCCCATCCCGAACATGGCGTCGGGCTCAAGGTTGTCCGCGAGCTCGCGCGCGAGCGGTGTCGCGTGGGAGAACCAGTGCCGGTAGGAGGTGAAAAGCCTGATGTGCTGGAGGAGCTTGCTGCTCCCGACCTCGGGCATGTAGTCGACGGTTGTGTGGAAGCGATGGAGATGGACCCCGTGATAGTCCTCTTCGAGCGGACTACCGGGAGGCCCCGGCATCAGGACGTGGAGTTCATGCCCATGCTTCGGAAAGCTCGTGATCGACAGGAAGAACGACGGCGCGCCGCGACCTTCCCCCATCGACCAGAACTCGGGCCACGGGTATGTGGCAAGAACCTTCATGGCGCGTAGCGTAGCACGCGGGCCGGCCGCGGGCAACGTCGGAGGAGATGCTGCTCCGAACCGAGACCATCAAGAACTGAACCGTTCCGGGTTTCCCGGAGGCTCCATTTCATGAGAGGATGGGATCATGGGAAAGCCAAACAGGTATTCACGCGAAGTACGTGAGCGGGCGGTGCGGATCACGTAGATCCCGTCCAGTGCCTCTTCCCGCCGTATGAATGCCTCGTCGCGCTCCCAGGCGAAGTGGCCGTTCTCGATCCTCCTGCGTCAGAACTCCACCTCCCGTCGAACCATCCTGTTCTCCTTCTCCTTCGCCCTTCGAACAGCGCGATGACAACCACTCCAGAACCGCCATCGCCTGCCCTCAACCCAAAGTGGGAGGACATACGCCCTTATTTCAACATCACCATTTTCCTCTGCTCGCTGAACCCCGGCGCCTCAAGCTTGTAGAAATAGACGCCGGATCCGAGCTGTCGACCGTTGTCGTCAAGACCTCGCCAGGTCGCCGTGTACGTGCCCGGCGCAACATCGGCGTTCACAAGTGTCTTCACCCTGCGCCCGGAAAGATCGTAGATCGAGAGGACAACGCGCCCGCCCGGCGCCGGGATCGCGTACCTGATCGCGGTAGTCGGATTGAACGGGTTCGGGAAATTGTAGCTCGAGAATGCTCTCTCGGGCACTCCGTCATCCGGCACTGAGTTCGGGCACTCGGTGTAGGTGTTCTCGTGCGCGGCGTCAGTCCATGGGATGTAGTCGACAGGACCGTAGAACCAGCTCGCCTCCACGCACACATTGCCCCAGTAGTTGTAGTCCGCATCCACGGTCGCGGCGTTCAGATTGAACACCTGGAAGTACGCGTTGTTCGTAAAGTCGTTGGCCTCCGCCAGTGAGCGTCCAACCTCAGGACCGGGGTCACCGTTGTTGTAGATGCCGGTGAACGAGTTGTCGGAGAACGTGCAGCCCGAGAAGAAGGGGGCTGCGGAATCAGCAACTGTCACGCCGTTCGAACAGAGAGTGAACGTGTTTCCCGTCATCGTCAACAGAGCCCCGAAGTCAAAGCTCGCACCGTTGTCGCAGTTCTGGAAGACACAATCGGCAACGCGTACTGTACCCGATGTCGCATCCAGACCACTCACAGCCGTCCCTTGCCCGTCAACCGTGAAGCCATCGAGAAGCGTAAGATCACCGAGACCGGTCTCGGACACGACCGCTCCGCTTGATGAGCGTATCGTCGTCGATGCCGCGCCGTCCGAGCTCATCACCAGAACCCCGTTCTTGAGAGTGATGTTCTCATCGTACGTTCCAGGGCTCACCCAGACGGTGTCGATGGCCGATGCCGCATCGATAGCCGCCTGGATCGTGGCGTACGGCGACGGCACTTCGAGCTTCTGGCCGGTGCCGAGCCAGAGCATCTCGGAATAGACGCTCTTCTGGGAGCTGGCATCGCTCCCCGCCAGTCGGTAGAACCACGTGGTGTGCGGGAGCATGCCCTCGTCAGTGTGCGTGAGTTCGGCGGTGAACCCGACGAGCAGCTCCGAGTCAATGGGATCAGAGAACGGGATGCTGTCGCGGTAGACCCAGTATCGTCTGAAATCGCTCTCGCAGTTCTCATCCCATGTGAGCACGATGTCGTCTCCGACCCACTCCGCGACTATGCCTGACGGCGGAGATGGCGCGGGGTCCACGAAGATCAGGTCAGACGCCTGCCCGTGCCAGCCGGTATCGTAGACCGGGATGATCTCGTATGAGAAATTGTCCCTCGGGCAGTGGGACGTCCAGATATCCACAAAAGAGGTGTCTGCGCCCGAAACCCACGCCAGCGATTCCGGCTCAGCGATGACGTTGCCACGATTGATGACATAGTAGTCGATCGGGCCTTCTGCCGGCCCCCACGACATCTCGTTCGCACCCTCCGTGAACTGCACGTCGAGATCTGAAGGTGCATCGTAGCAGAGACTCCCGAATACCTTGTTGGACGGCGCGCCCTCAAGACCGCTGTCGTCAACAGCGGACACGCGGTAGTAGTTAAGCTCGCACGCCGGGATCGTGATATCCACGAAGCTCGTGTCCGGCGCAGCAACGGTCGCTATCTGCGTGCCTGGAAGCGCCGTCGTATCACGGTATACGATGTAGTAATCGACCGTGGCTCGCCGCCACGGCGGCCGACTCCACGAAAGAAGCATCGAAGCACCGTCCTGTGCCAGCAGGAGATCCTGCGGACCCTCCGGGCAACCGATGCCAAGAGCGCCCTGCGCTGTGCCTCCCTCACCTCCGGTCACGGTCGGTGAGGTCGCGTGCACCGCGTAGAACCCGGCAGCCGCGTCGCAGAAGACGGGATCGACGGATGTGTCGCCCACGCCTGCGCTGCAGCCGTTGTAGTTGCCGCTCGAGTTGTCCCAGACATCGTTGTAGCTCAAGTCCGGAGTCGCGCTCGTGCACGTAATCCCATAGCCGGTGTTCGATGCAATGATATTGTTCTTGATGACGTTGCCCGATGACACACGCAGATCTATGCCGCCCTCCAGGCCATTCCCTGCAAGCGTGCAGTTCACGATCTCAGCATCCGTCGAGTATAAGTAGATACCGGCGCCGGCGTTGTCGTAGCTCGCGACATAGGCAAGGCTGATGTTGGTGTTTGGAGGATCGTTGAGGACAATACCGGTCATCTCGTTGTCGTGGAAGCTCGACATCTCTATGTAGAGATCCCCATCGGTGCCCGCGCTTCCGTAGGTCGCTACCAGACCCTTCCAGCAGCCGTAGACCTCGACATTCCTGACGATCGCATCGACGTCCTTGAGGTAGATGCCCGTGTAGCCCGACCCTGAATTCGTCACCTTGACTCCGTCGATGACGATCTTCTCTTCATTCTCCACGTAGATGCCGTGACCAGATCCTCCGGCGTTGATGATCACGGGATGGGCATCCGGATCCCGGTATGTGAAAGTTGCATCGTAGCCACCGATAAGCGACCTGTAGTCTCCTATTACGATGTTCTCGGCGTAGGTGCCTTCGGCGACCTTGATAACGTCACCTCTGTTGGAATTATCGATCGCCGTCTGGATCGATGCGTACTGGTCGGGAACGAGTATGGTCTTCGGGATGTGCGCGTTCACGGGTCGCATCGCGCCTGAGCCGATGCGGCATGTCCCGTACTTGATGTAGAAGAACCCACCCTCACCGAAGTCACTGCCCCAGCTGTTCTTACATATCCATGCGCCCTCGCCGCCGCACATGTCGTCGTCCCACCCCAGCATCAGTACTACGTGGTTGGTCCAGTCGGTGCCTGCGTGCTCGTAGCACCCACCTGTGTAGCTGTAGAAGTCGTCGTACACACACATGCCGACCGAGAGAGGACCGTAGGTCTCGACGGCATACTTCAGACTCGCCACCGAGTTTGAGACGTTGCCGGTTCCGTCAATGATGGCGATCTTGTCGTAGGCCTTCTGGCGACAGGAGTTGCCGTCGGTAGCCAGATAGGGAATATCGTCTTCGCTCACCGCGCCCGGGTTATGATGAACGGCGTAGGCGGCGCCTGCCCACCCACCATCACAGCCGGCGCCCTGATCATTGCAGTCGATCGTCTGCTGCTCCGAGACATCCAGCAGCACGCCCTCGTAGATCCTGACATGAGCCTCAGTGGCGCCGCACGCGCCGAACGCCCAGCACGACCCACAGCCGGCCTGGTCCTTGGCCGGGGTCACGCCATCGTAGTCACGCCAGTCAAAGCTGCTGCGAAATGTCATCCCCCGGACCTCGGGTGGTGGCTGCAACGTGTCGAAGATCGCAGCGATGTCCGCCGGGATCTCGCCACCGAGCCTTTTGGCCATCTCTTCGGGCGACAGGTTCGACACGCCGGTCGGTCCCGCAATCCAGTCGTATCCCATCTCGGCGATTCGCGCGTTGATCTCATCGATCCTTGCCTGTTCCTCTATCGAAACCTCCCGGTCGACGCTCGCGACGGCAGGCAGGCTCGCCATGACGAGAACTGCGACCGACACGAGCAAGAGGCCGACGAGAAAGCGTGAAGGTCTCCGCATTCCAGAATGCATTTGTTTCCGCTCCTTGCTGACGCACGTGTGGAAGCACAAAATGGGTAAGAAACCCCGCTGCCGCTCGCAGGGGGGCAACCGGTCTCTAAATCCTTGACAAACAATATGATAGCACGATTCGTACCGCATTTCAACAGGTCAGTCCATGCGTCCTCAGATCCCACGCGACGCACTCCTCTGAGGTTCCCGCATTTGACCCTCATAACAGCTGCTGGTATCCTCTTCCCCACTATGGTCCGACAGAACTCAAGTAATGCTGATGTGATCGTGGTCGGCGGTGGAACCGCGGGGTGCGTGGCCGCGACGGTCGCTGCCCGCGCCGGGGTCTCCGTGCTGCTGATAGAGAGCAGAACGGCCGAGGACGTCGGACGCAAGGCTTGCGGAGGCGCCCTCTCGGCGGACGCTGTACAGGTGGTCTCGGAGATCGTCGGGCCGTTGACAGGCGCGGAGATCGCCGGCACGATTACGTCCGGATTGCTTGGGCTCCCCGGTGATTCACCGGCGGTTGAACTCGACGAGCCCGGTGTTATCCTCAATCGTCCGGTCCTCGGACAGCGTCTTTTCTCCGATGCTCTGGAGAGCGGGGCTACGCTCATGACCGGGCACACGTGCGTGGGCTGGAGCGATCGCCACAACTGCACCGTGCACATCCGGCGTCCGGACGGAACGGAGACCGACGCCACCGGACTCGTCATCGTGGATGCCACAGGCTTCCGGTCAGTTCTGACAAAGGCCGCCGGCCCTACACACCCGGATGCTCCAAAACGCTCGGAGATCGGCATCGGCTACTTCGAGGTACTGCCCTTGGCCAAGGACCTTGACAGACCCGACAGAGCTGTCGTTCAGATCGCTCCTGAAGGCGCTTGCGATGGCTACGCCTGGGTATTTCCCATGGGAAGCCGCCTCGTGAACGCAGGCATCGGAGCATCGCTTGCCGCCGAGGACCGATCCCTCAAGAAGCACCTGCGCTCATATCTGGACGGCTCAGATCTCATCGTTGCCCACGCTCCTCAGACTGGCGGAGGAGACGTCACGACCGCGGTTGAGAACAGACACAGGGCAGGCTCACTCTCGTCCGGCTCCGGGATGATTCCGCTCAGGCGTCCTCTCGCCGGCCTGGTCGGCGACGGCTTTCTCTCCGCAGGCGATGCCGCATGCCAAGCCAACCCGCTCCACGGCGGCGGGATCGCACCCTCGATCATCGCCGGATCGGTCGCCGGGCGGGTAGCCGCAGCGGCCGTGCGGAGGGGCGACTGCTCGGCAGCCGGACTATGGGAGTACGGTGTCGAGACGATGCGCGTGCTCGGCGCGCCACACGCTTCGCAGGATCTCATTCGTCGCCTCTTGAGCGGCCTCACACCCGATGACATGGCGTTCGTAGCAGGAGAGATGGCCAGTGCCGGCCGCGCGTTCCGGTCGCTCTACAGCTCTTCGCCCGGACTTCGCGCCCGTGAGATACTCGGAACAATAGGAAGGGCCGCAAGAAGGCCGGCGCTTCTGAAGCTCCTGTTCGAGTCCGGGCACCACGTCTCGGCCATCCACAGGCTCTACCGCAACTACCCGGAATCGCCGGACAGACTGGGGACGTGGTTCGGAAGGGTTGAATTCGCTGTTCGCTCTTTCGATAGACTTGTTCAGGGAGGAAGAGGATGACGGGCGCGCGCGGAGCCGGCGCGGATCGCCGATTCCACAGAGGCCGTGATCCCGTCACTCACGACAACCATACGCGAGCGGTGCTCGCCATTCTTCTCTCCGCGCTCTCGTTCGCCCTCGTCGGCACGATGGTGAAACTCTCGGGATCACTGCCGGTCTACGAGAAGGCGCTGATCAGGAGTCTGGTTTCACTCGGGATAACGGGTGCGGTAGCGTTCCGGCACCGCGACAATCCGTTTCGAGCGAACCCTCACATTCCCACTCTCATCGTGCGAGGCGCATTCGGAACCGGCGCGATGATTCTGTATTTCTACGCCATCGACCACCTGACTCTGGCGGACGCTACTCTTCTCAACAAGCTGTCGCCGTTCTTCGTCACCGTGTTCGCGGTCGTATTCCTGAAGGAGAAATTGCTGCGCTACATCGTTCCCTCGCTGTTCATCGCCTTCGTCGGCGCCGCCTTTGTGATCAAACCGCAACTCGATTTCCGGGCCGTTCCTGCCGTCGCCGGGCTCGTCTCCGCAGCTTGCTCAGGAGCCGCGTACACGATAGTCCGTTCCCTCAGAGGCAAGGAACCACCGTACAGAATCGTCTTCTACTTTGCACTCGTCGCCGTAGCGGTGACCGCGCCACTGACGCTGGCCCGGTACGTCCAGCCGACGGTCGAGCAGCTCGGATGCCTCATCGCCGCGGGAGTATTCGCAACCGTTGGCCAGTTCTCGTTGACGTACGGGTATCACCAGTCACCGGCGTCGAGGCTGTCCATCTACAATTATGCCCACGTCATCTTCGCTCTTGTCATCGGTCTTGTGTTCTGGGGCGAGATGCCGGACTGGCTTAGTCTTGTGGGGGGATCCCTGATCATCGCAGCGGCGATACACCATCACCTGCGGGCGCTGCGCGATCGTGGAACGCCGCCGCCCACATAGCTCACGGTCCCAGCGCTCCTGCCACGCACGTGGCGTCGGTCATGGCGATCGGCGCAAGATGAGCAGGGTTATGTCGTCCGACTGCGGTCTTTCGCCGGCGAACGCGGTTACGTCGGAGCACACACGCTCGAGAATGGCATCGGCCTTTTCCGCATGCTCCCGAACGAGGACGTCCATCAAGCGCTGCTTCCCATAGAACTGATCGCTCTCGTTCCCGGCTTCAGTGATGCCGTCGCTGAAGATCGCGAGCACTGCACCCGGGTTGAGCATCACCGACTCGACACCGTACGTGACGCTCTCCACCATTCCCACCGGCATTCCCGTGGAAGCAAGTTCGCTCAATGTCCCGTCCGGCGCCGCAAGATAAGGCGGGTTGTGACCGGCGTTGACGTAGTCGAGCCGCCCGGTCGACGGATCGAGAACACCGATGAACAGTGTTGCGTATTTCACCGCATCGGTCGATTGCCAGACTTGTCTGTTGATGAGTGCCGCCGTCTCCGCAAGGTCGCCGGGGAGACTCATCAGCACCTGGGCAACGGGTACGATGCAGGAGACCAGGAGTGCTGCACCCAGCCCCTTGCCCGCGACATCACCAAGGAGAACCACCCATCGCCCGTCCTCGAGCGGCCGGACGTCATACAGATCGCCGCCGACCTCCATACACGGCTCGTGGTAGACGGCCATCTCGTACCCGGGCACCGACTCAATCTCCGAGGGGAGGATGTTGCTGATGATGTCCCTTGCCGTCGACAGCTCCCGCTCGAGACGCTTTCTCTCTTCTTCCAAAGCGGCGAGTCGTGTCTGTGTGATCTTGACTGCTATGATGTTGGCGAGCGCGGTGAAAGTTCTGAGCTCGTCCTCTCGGTACCGCGACGCGGGGTCTTTCGTGTCGGCATAGAGCACTCCGATCACATTCTCGTTGTCGAAGAGAGGAGCCACCATTGCAGACCTGATGGCCTGTCGGACGATGCTGTTCGCGCCCCCGAAGCGGGAATCCTGCTGAGCGTCCGTGGTCAGGAGCGCCTCGCCGTCGTTCAGGACCTTCTGAAGCATCGTTTTGCTGAGGACTATTCCGTCGCTCTCGCCGGCGTCGCGGAAACGCGACGCCGTGACGACCGGCTCTGCTCCGTCGTCCTCGATCAGAAGCAGCAGCGTCCGATCCGTACTGACCATTCGCCCGACGAGATCCAGCACCAGCTCACAGATCTCCTCAAGCGGGTGGTCTGTAGTCAGGAACTCACCCGCATCCGCGAGAACGCGGAACAGATTGTAGCTTGTGTCCGACCCGATGTGGACGCCCGTCGCCGACATGTCGCCGATGGAAATGGATGAGCATTCTATGGATGAATCGTCCAGCCGATACTCGTGTCTGCCGTCCGTGCTCGATCCACCTCCGGTACACACTCTGTCCTCGCGCTTCGGTTCGTCTTCTCGTCCCTCTTCCACCAGCGACAGGACCAGACCGGCGAACTCTATTCTGCAGCCGTGCGTGAGTTCCACTGTACCACTCACTGGACGCCCGTCCACTCTGGTGCCGTTCCGGCTGTCCAGATCGGTAAGTGCAATCCTGGAACCTTCGACCGTGATCCGGGCGTGACTGCGCGAGACAGTGTCGTGCTCGAGGCGAACATCGACGCCCTCAGTGCGGCCTACGGACTGCTCACCTTCCTTCAGCAGGTGCCGGAACGGCTTGTCTCCAATGGTGCCGACCAGGACGTACGGCATTTCGACAACTCCTCACTGCGCATACTGAAGCTGGTAGAGGCGGTAGTAGTACCCTCTCCGCGAGAGAAGGTCGTGGTGCGTACCGACCTCCCGAATCTTGCCGTGATGCATGACCAGTATCTTGTCGGCGTGCTGAATGGTAGATAGTCGGTGCGCGATGACGATCGATGTTCTGCCCTCCATCAGTCTGACCAGCGCCTCTTGTATGAGGTGCTCGGTCTCCGTGTCGATGTTGGACGTGGCCTCATCGAGAATCAGGATCGTAGGATCGAACGCGAGCGCTCTCGCGAACGCAAGGAGCTGGCGCTGCCCTGTCGAAAGGGTCACTCCCCTCTCGTGAACTTCCTCATCGTAGCCGCCGGGGAGTCTCTCAATGAAAGCGTCTGCGTTGACGTACTGAGCCATCTCCCGCAGACGATCGTCGTCGATCGCCTGGTTGCCGAGCCGGATGTTCCCCCCAATGTCGCCCGCGAAGAGAAAGACGTCCTGCATGACCAGGCCGATGTGCGAGCGCACGAACGACCGATCCATTCGACGAAGATCGATCCCGTCAAGACTGATCCTCCCCTCCTCAACATCGTAGAACCTCTCGATCAGACTGATGATCGAGGTCTTGCCTGCGCCGGTGGCGCCTACGATAGCGACGGTCTCCCCCGGTTCGACGGTGAACGAAACGTCTCTCAGAACCTGCTCTCCCTCGACATACGAGAAGCTCACATTCTCGAAGCAGATGCGCCCCTCGATAGTGTCCGGCCGGACAGGTTTCTCGGGATCGAGGATCACCTGGTCGTTATCTAGAAGCATGAAGATGCGTTCGGACGACGCCATGGCCTGTTGCATCGTACCGTATTGCTGAGCGAGGTTTCGCAGGGGACGAAAGAACATCTGCACGTACGCAAGGAACGCAACGACGGTTCCGAGCGATAGCGTGTTCCTGATGACGCTCCCGCCTCCGTACCAGATGACCAACCCTATGGCCGTCGAGCCGGCCAGATCCATGAGCGGCATGAACATCGCGAACGCCCGTATCTGCTTCATCGCCGCGAGGAAATTCTCATGGTTGATTCCCGAGAATCGCCTGAGACTCTCCTCCTCGTGGGCGAATATCTGGGTGACACGCATCCCCCCGATGCTCTCCTGAAGCATGGCGTTGATCTTCGCCACCTTGACGCGAACCTCCCGGAAGGCGTCGCGTATCCTGACGCTGAAGGCCGCGGTCGCCCAGGCCATGAAGGGAAGTACCGTCAGGCTCACGAGCGCCAATCTCCAGTTGAGCCTGAGAAGAACGATCACTACTCCCACAAGCACGAAGAGATCCCGGAGCAACGTGGTGACAATGGACGTGAACATCTCGTGGAGAACCTGAACGTCGTTTGTAGCGCGTGTCACGAGTCTCCCGACGGGGTTCTTGTCAAAGAACGAGAGCGAGAGCTTCATCATGTGCTTGAGCACTTTCATCCGGATGTCATACATCACCCGTTGAGACGTGAGCTCCATCATGTTGATCTCAAGCAGGGTGAATCCGAAGGAGACGGCGAGTATCACCAGGATGATGAGCGTTATCCGTCCCACACCTCTGAAGTCGTCCTCGCGCAGGATGCGGATCTGCTCCGGCGACAACGCCGCGAGAACGTCTCCCGGGAGTGCTATCCGGTCGCCTGCCACGACGAACTCATCCGGCGCAAGTCCCGCACGTTCGGTCCTCTCGCGCGCAGCGGAGTAGTACGAGTCCTCCAGAATGATGCCGAGCTCCGACGCCCTCGCCACCTCTCTCGGGTCGTATCCGGAGAGATCCTTCGTAGTGACGAGATACGCCTTCGCCGGGCGGGTGCCTTCCCACCTTGAGCCGAAATCGTCGACCGGCAGGAGATCGTCCCGATGCTCTGACACGAAGCCCGCCACGAGGGCGGCAGCCTCGCTCCCGGGACCTCCCCGCGTGACAGCGGAGACCGCGCCCTCGACGGGCGCGGACGAATCGTCTGCGAGCAGAATCCGCGTTGTGGCGACAATGTAGTCGTCTATTGCTGATCGCATGAGAAAGGGAAACGCCAGCTCGAAGCCGGCCACGAGTATCAGAATGGCCACAGCCGCCGCCACAGTGCGCCGGTATGGACGGATGAAGACGAGGAGCCGCTTCACCAGCCGCGCATCGTACGGTTTGCCGGTAGTCTCATCGTGGTAGTCGGGCGTCATCTGCTTCTCCGGGTGTCCCCACGCGCCTTGCTCGCCGCGCTGCGCTGATCCGACCGAGTCCCGCTGGACTCGACGGTCGTCTGCTCCCCGCTACGCCTGGTCGGCATTCGATTCGTCCATCTCTTCTTCCAGAAGCTGTCTCTGATGGATGTCGGCGTACAGGCCGCCTTCGGCCAGCAGCTCCTGGTGTGTGCCGCGCTCTGTGATGCGGCCGCCATCGAACACGATGATATCGTCGGCGCCGCTGATAGACGAGATTCTGTGGGACACGATGATGCTCGTCCTTCCCTGGAGCACTGTCGCGAGACCCCTCTGGATCTTTTCCTCGGTCGCCGTATCAACCGACGAGAGAGCGTCGTCCAAGATGATCACCGATGGCAACGCGACGATCGCCCTGGCAATGGCGATCCGCTGCTTCTGCCCTCCGGAGAGAGTAACGCCCCTCTCCCCCACAAGCGTGTCCATGCCATCGGCCAACTCCTCGATTTCGCCGAGAATGCTTGCAACCTCCGCGGCCCGCCGTACGTCATCGTCGGTGGCATCGGGCGATCCGAACCGGATGTTCTCAGCGACCGTGTCGGAGAAGAGGAACGTGTCCTGTGGAACGTACCCAAACGCTCTCCTCACGCTTCTAAGGCTGAGCCCCTTGACATTGTGACCATCCAGGAGCACTTGCCCCTCCCCGGTCTCGAAGATCCTCAGGAGAAGATTACAGATGGTACTCTTTCCGGATCCGGTTCTTCCCAGCACACCCAGGCTGCTCCCTGCAGGAACAACGAAGCTCACGTCCGAGAGCGCAGGCGCGGCATCGTCATCGTACTGAAACGTGACATCCCTGAACTCGACCTCACCGCGGACCACGTCCAGGTCCACGGCCCTCTCGGAATCAACGATCTCGGGAACGGACTCGAGAATCCTGTTGATCCTCCCCATCGAGGCCGAACCGCGCTGCAGTACGTTGACGACCCACCCCATGGCCATCATCGGCCAGGTCAGTATGCCGAGATAGCTCACGAACGCGACCAGATCCCCGGTCGAGATCGTCCCGAGCATCACCTGCCGCCCACCGACGAAGAGGACGATCACGACGCTCAGGCTCGACATCAATATCACGAACGGGAAGAACACGCCCCAGATCCGGACGAGTTCGACGTTCCGGCGAATGTAGCGTCGCCCGAGATCGGACAGTCGTTCCTGCTGATGGTCCTCCTGAACGTAGGCCTTCACGACACGGATGCCCGCGATGCTCTCGCGCACACCCTCCATCAGATGGGAAAACGTCTCCTGGACCCGTTCGAAGCGCTGGTGGAGAAGCTTCCCGGCCCTGAGGGTGAAGAAGGCGATGATGGGCATCGGAATCAGCGCCAGGAGAGTCAGCTTGACGTTCAAAACAAGCATGAACCCGATTGACGCAACGCCAAGAATGATGGCGTCTGTCGTAGCCACCAGTCCAAACCCGCACGCCATGCGGACGGCGTTCAGATCGTTCGTAGCGTGCGCCATCAGGTCACCGGTCTTCGTGAGGGCGAAATAGCGGGACGAGAGCCTCAGCAGATGCTCGAAGATCCTGTTCCTGATGTCTTCCTCAATGTGCCGCGATGTACCGATGATCAGGCAGCGCCACACGAAGCGCAAGGCGGCGATCACGGCCGCGAGCGCCGCTATCATCATGCCGTACCCTGCGAGGTCGCCGCCCGTCGCCGTGCCCGCCGTGAGGCCATCCACGGCCTGCTTGATGATGCGTGGGATAAGAAGCTGGAGACCGTCGACGACGAGCAGGCTCGCGAGACCGATGATGACGGCCCGGCGGTACGGGGCGAAGTGCTTGAGAATGCTCCTGAGATTACCCACGCGAAGCCTCTCCACGACTGAATACGCAAACGCGGACCTTGAGTCCGCCAAGTTGCGCCAGCATAGCACAGCGCGCAGGGGGCCGCGAGACCCGTTGACGGCGCGCAGGGGGACCGCAACACCCGTTGACAGCGCCACCGCTCGACCGTAAGCTGACGTTCCAAGACATAGACAGACTGATGTCGGTCAACAGAGAGGACATATCATGAAAAACAGCGCTTGCCTGCTTGCAGCCACACTGGCGTTCGCGATCATCGCTCTGCCCGCGGTAGCAGACACTTTCCTGGTGGATCTTGAAGGCAACGGGGACTGGCTGACCATCGCCGAGGCCATAGCCGATACCAATGTCAGCCAAGCCGACACGATTCTGGTCGCCCCGGGCATCTACACCGGCGAAAACAACCGTGGTCTCGATTTCGCAGGAAGAAACCTGTGTATCTCCGCGTTCATGCCCCGAGCCGGAGATGTGATCATCGATTGCGAAGGTTACGACCGCGCATTTTACTTCCACTCGGGTGAGAACCAGACCAGCATCATCGAAGGCCTCACGATCAGAAACGGCTACGCGGGCGGAAACGGTGGTTCGATCTACTGTGCCGCAGGCTCCGGCATCACCATCAGAAACTGCATCTTTGAGAACAGTCACGCGAGCACCGGCGGAGCCGTGGCCATAGCCTCGGCATCGGCCCATATTCTTGGCTGCACGTTCACCGGCTGCACCGCCGACTACGGCGCCGGCATCAGCGCCGGGTTCGCAGACTCTGTCATAGAGGACTGCATGTTTGAAGGAGGCCAAGCGGGCTTCTCCGGCGGCGCCATCTGGTGCTCGAACTCGGAGTCAACGATCACAGGATGCACGATCTCGAACTGCTCCGCCGACATGGTCGGGGGGAGCATCCACTGCCAGGGTGGCAATCCCACGATCACCTACTGCACGATCTATGGGGGCGATGCCTTCAACGGAGGCGGTATCTACTGCCAGATCGCCAATCCGCTCATTACGAACACGATCGTGGCCTACGGACTGCGCGGCAGGGGGGTCTACTGCCTCAGCAGCGAGCCCGAGATCACTCACTGTATCTTCTACGGCAACCTGCCCGTCGACGTGCTCTGCGGCAATCACTACGACAATCTGTCGGAGCCTCCTCTCTTCTGCGACTCCGGAGCCCTGGATTTCACTCTTTGTGCCGACTCGCCGGCTCTTCCAGCCATCAATGACTGGGAGGAATCGATAGGCGCTCACGGTATGGGCTGCGACGCATGCGGCAGTCCGGTCGAGAACGCCTCCTGGGGCGCGATAAAGGCCCTCTATCGGGCCAATCCACGGTAACAGGTGAGGCCGACGAACGCGGACTGGAGAATCAGGGTATTCTATGGTACAATGATAGTGCGTGGTTTGGGATCAGGCTCACAAGGAGGTGCGAATGATGCGTACTGTGATTGTTTCGATACTGGTCGCGGTGCTGGGTTTCGGCACGGCGCTTGCGAACCCGATCATTGCGGACAACATCTACATCGACTTCGATCCGCCCCAGTACGATCACCGAATTGACCCGGAGCCGTATACGCCCTTTGATGCCTATGTCATGGTCGAGACATTCCTCGGCGGGCCGGGATTCACAGCCATATCCTTCGGGCTGGCGGTAACGCCGGGGATGAGTTCTGCTACGAGTTTCGAGATCCTCCTGCCTGGCTATGTGGTAGTCGGTGACTATGAGACGGGCATCACACTGACTTCGACGGAATGCATAACACCCGACATGCAACCGATAGCTATCGCTGTGCTGCATTGCTTCTACCAGGGCACACCGGGTGATATCGAGATCACCTATCATCCGGAGTTCCCGGGCTGGATCGTGTTCTGCGATGACAGCGTGCAGATTTTTTGCGTCCTTTCCCACGGCGGTGTGGGCAAGCAACCTCTCGCCGGAGACTGCGGAGGTAATCCGGTGGAGGATGTCTCCTGGGGCGCTATCAAGGCCTTGTACAGATAAACGCGGTGAGCGGTGTGAGCTGCCGGATCACGCATAAACGGCCGCCCCATCCATCTGGATGGGGCGGCTCTTTCTGCCACGGAACAGCGGCACGTACTCGGTACGGCGCCACTTGGTCAGACTGTGCTCGCAGGACACCGACGGCATGGTATCAGCGCACGAGCACGACCTTCCTGCCCGACGATTCGCCTCCGGCCTGAACTCTGAGCATATAGACACCGGCAGCCACATCGGTGCCATCGTCAGCGCGGCCGTCCCACGCGACCTTCCCACTCCCCTCCAGATCGACACACACAGGGATCTGAGCCACGAGCCGCCCGGAGAGGTCGTAGACTTGAGCCGCGATACTCGCTCCGGCAGGAGCCGTGAACTCAAGAGTCAGACCCGAGACAGCCGGGTTCGGCATCGTGGGCGAGAGCAGAAGTTTCGGTACTACGAAGTCCACCAGTATCTCCATCGGCCCCGCCAGGGTCTCTGAGCCATCAGCGTGAACAGCGCCGATGAGGTAAGCATACCGCGTGCCGTTCACAACCATCATATCCCGGTATGTGAGTTCGGTGACAAGCACCCCGTTCAGCCGCGAAAACCCTCCTCGTTCATCACCTCCGGCCCTGGCGGCGAGGATCTCAGGGATGCGTTCGATGCCATCCTCCATCAGTGCGGAACGAAACTCATCTGCGGGCACAGATGATTCCACCTCCGCACGATAGACATTGAATCCCTCTATCGCAATCGCCGATGCCCTCCACGAGAGCGAGACGGCGCGACCATCCATCAGACAGGCGAACTCATCGATCTCGGGAACAACAGTCCCGTCTCCATCGGCGTCGAGGCAGAAGACTTTGCCGCCGGTTCCTCCGTAGTACTGTGTCCCAACGATAGCATCGCCTATTCCGTCGCCATTCACGTCGGGAATCCCACGCACTGAGTAGACGCGGTTTCCTACAGTGTAGTCCCAGAGAACGGTGCCCGTTCGTCCGCTCACGCAGTAGGCCCTAAGATCGAATGAACCGGCAATCACGTCATCGTAGCCGTCGTAGTCGACGTCGTCGAGCGTCCATAGCGTCCATACGTCGCCACCGTTTGTGGACCCGGTCGGGACATTCCAGTACTCGTTTCCCGTTCGGCCATCGAGACAGATGATGGCGTTGTCCCAGGAAGCGACGAGCACCTCCATCTTCCCATCATCGTTAAGGTCCTGGATTGGAACAACCCGCATCACGTAGGTTCCGATTGCATGAGTCCATATCTGGCTGCCATCAGCGCCGCTGGCGCAGATGACACTCCTGGCGGAGTCCCATACTCCGATGATGGCATCGGGGATGAGGTCGCCATTCACGTCCTCTATGCCGGTGACACAGTAGCTCGAGTCATCCACGTGATAGCGCCATATGTAACCTGCAATACCACTGCTTCCACCATCCACGCAGTACGTGTACTCGCCGTACGTGTCCCCGGTCGCCACGAGTACATCGGTCGTCCCGTTCCCGTTGACGTCACCGATCCGAGCCACCGCGTAGACCGCATCGGGAGTCTGGAGCTTCCAGATCATGCTCCCGTCCGTTCCGTCGACACAGTAGGCGTTGTTGTTGTCACTGCCGCAGCCGAAGATGATGTCCGGAACCCCGTCTCCAGTCACGTCCGGGATCCAGTCGATGGAGTAGATCCACCCGGACGGGGGATCGTCGGTGTACGTGTCGAAATCCCACATCACGGCGCCATCCTCATCCGCCAGGATGGCGTAGGCCGTTCGACCACCCCAGGAGGTCCCGAGGAGCGCCTCGAACTTCCCGTCACCGTTCAGGTCGGGCGATGTGTTCAGGCACATGTCGCCGTAGCCGCAGCCACCACTCACGCCTCCGACCGGGGAGACGCCCCAGATCTCAGCGCCGTCGCTGCCGCTCATAAGCTTGAGATGGCCGCTCGCAAGACCCGTGTGGTCGATCTCGATCAGCACGTCCGGCATGTTGTCGCCGTTCATGTCCTCGATCGGCGAGACGCAGCGAATATGGTCGCCGGCTGTGTAGTCCCATATGAGCGTTACCGGACTGGCGGCGGCTGAAGAGACCGCCACAACGGCGATGGCCAGAACAACGACATTCTCGAATCTGGACATGGCTTCCTCCTTATGGCGCAGTGGTCACGCCCGTCCTGAGAGACAAGCCCCGTCCGGGCGAACGGAGGAGGTGGGGGCAACGACCCTGAGGGCGAAGCTCTTGTTGCGAGCCGTCATGGCAACGGCTGCGTGGTTCATGAAGCCATTGTGATTCATGAAGCCATTGTAGAGTGAAGCACTGATAACGGGGACAGTCAAGAACAGGAGGGAGACGGAAGCCTCTCCGGGCCCCGCGCATCCCTCCTGCTTCACGATGGGGAATCGCCTTCCAGCAGCTCCCAGCCCCTCGCGAGGCCTCCAAGAATGGTCAGCCGCAACCTTCCTGAACATCTTTCATGCAGAGATACAGGAAACCCCAGTATTATGTCTGATCGAGTAATTCTCATAGAAGATGTGTCTGAGGCCCCGCTTCCGACCGAGGATCAGGTTCGCCTCAACCTCTCCCGAGTGCCTTGTGAGCAAGCGCATCCCATCGCCACACGGAGCGAAGGACTTGTCGAGCGTGATCTCCGTGATTGGAAAGGGAGGATCGGCCACTTCACCGACTATACGGACCGGGCCGCAGTCTGCGACGGATATCCAGATAGTCCCGTCGAAGTGACGCATGTCCCGCGAGATGGCCTCCACGTCGACGCGGTAGCACAGAGTCTCTTCCATCTCCTCTATACCACTGAGCGTCAGCGAATACTCACCAACTCCAAGCTCTGGTCCCGTCAGGCTTTCCAGCGTGTATTCGCCGACCGGATGGGAGAGCTCGGAGGAGAGCTCCTGCCTTGTCATGCCCTCCCCTGCCACATACTTGAGCACAGCGGTAGCCCGCTTGCCGGCGCCGCTCTTCTGCGGCTCGACCATGACCTGGTTCACATTCAGGCTCTCTATGAGTGAGCGCGTGCGCAGAATGCCTGCGTCGTACCGCTCGACAAGTGCCTCGATCTGCAGCAGGGAGTCAGCCTCCGCCGCGGCGGAACCCAACGGCACGAGACAGGCGACGACAAGCACTCCACTGATCCACTTCCATCCTCGCTCTGACAACGGGAACCTCCATCAAGATGCGACTCCTGGCACTCTAATCAGTGCGCCCGAACGTGTCAAGCCGTGCTCCTTCCTTGACGGCCCTGGTGCGCGGGACCATACTCGCGCTGAAGATTCAGGCAGCCTGCCGCGTCTGACAAAGGGAGCGGGACCATACTCGCACTGATGTTCCAGGCGACCCGCTGCTTCCGACTGGTGAATGTGCGCAAGAACGCCTTCGGGATGGATGCATAATGAGACCGGGTCGATCATACTCCCCTATGCACAGACGAGCGCCACAGGGTCGAACAGCCCTATGCCTGCCATTGCCGGTTCACTGGCGGATCTGGCTCACGGTGCTCCTTTCGGCTGTCTCTCCCCCCACTGACGCGCTTGCAGAACGGATCATCGATCTCGCGGAGACCGGCATCACCGTACTGTCAGGAACTATCCCCGGTGAGCAGTTCGGCTACAGTCTGGCCAGCGGCGATCTGGGCGGCAACGGACACAAGATGATCATTGTGGGTGCACCAGGACGCGACTCCGACGACGGCGACCCCAGCGCAGGCGGCGTCTACATATTCTCATACGTGGATCTTGCTGCCGGCAATGAGCTGGTCGATACGCTACCGCCGGCGGGAGGTACAGAGCTCGTCGATACGCCTGGATCAGCAATGGTCACCATCGTCGGCCCGGCAGGCGGTTCGCGGTTCGGCGCAACCGTCGCCGCCGGGGATTGGGACGGAGACGGTTCTGATGAGTTGGTGGTCGGCGCACCTGATGATGGCCTTCCAAACGTCGTGCTCAACGGAGCGCTTTACCTCTTCGACATCCCTGATGGTTCCAGCGCTCTCCGCCTCTCGCCGACGGATGCCCGTCTTGTGATCAGAGGAACCGCACGCGGCGGGCGTCTCGGAAGCTCGCTTCTGACAGCGGACCTGGACGGCGACGGACGGGACGAACTCGTCGTGTCGGCATTCAGAGCTCCCGGACCTCGCGGGGTGGACTCCGGGCGTGTCTATGTGCTCGACAGCGCAGCGCTCAGCACAGCGACTGGCGAGGTCTCAATTGACACACTGACCAGCGTGAGGATAACAGGCGAGAATGCGGAGGACGGAGTCCGCGGGCTCGCCGTTGCTGACACCGACGGCGATGGCGTGGTGGAACTCCTTGTCGGCGCATACCTGGCCGATGGACCAGGCCGGAACCGTTACGATGTCGGCAAACTCTATGTGGTTGAGGCTGCCGAGCTCCTCGCTCCCCCCGAGTCCCCGGCTTCGGACTCGCTCAGTTCAATGGAATCTCCTGCTTCGGACTCGCTCGATTCACCCGAGTCTGCAGACGCGGGTACGACCGGTCCGGCTGCGACCGAGATCGTGCTTCCCGACCACGCCACCGTGGTCATCACGGGCGCCGTGCCACGGGGTTTCCTCGGCCGCTCTATCGCTGCCGGAGACGTCGATCTTGATGGCAACGATGACGTATTCGTGTCCGCGTACGGCGCTCAGGGAGAGAGCGACAAAGAGACCGCAGCAGGTGAGGCGTATCTGATCTTCGGGGGTGACGACACCCTCACAGGAGCGATCGACCTTGTGGACTTGGAAACGGACGGCTTGACGGTCGATGACTGGCCGCGATACGTCGCCCGATCCAGATGGAATCTCTTCGGCCTTCCCGTGTTCATGGCGGACATGAACGGAGACGGCCCACAGGATCTCATCGTCGCGGCGCAGCTTGCCGGGCGCGGTTCCAACCGCAAACGATGTGGTGAGATCTACATCTACTTCGGCAGTCTCAGATCGGTGATGACGGCGAAGGCGGGCAGTGCAGAACACGCTGACGTGACCGTTGTCGGAGCATCTGCACTCGACTCGATCGGTGGAGCGCTTCTGGCCGCCGACCTGACGGGATCCGGGCACCCAGCGCTCATCATAGGGGCCCCGGATGTGCTGGTGGAGAGACTTGATGGAAGCGCCGGTTCCGACGGTGTGGACAAGAACGGTGGCCGGAGAACCGACCGCTGCGGGAGGGTGCTGGTTGTTTCCTCCGAACTCCTCCTCGACCGCTGACGCCGACGTGGTCGCTCCGTGCCGAAGGTCTGTCCGCTACGCTGCTCTCACCTTCTTGTCGGCATTGAAAACAGTCCAGTAGTGCTCCTCAGCCGTCCCGGCCTCGTCTTCGTCAAAACCCACTCGTATCATCACCCGCTCGGCAAAGGCATCGGCATCGCGCTCCTGGTTCCGCTTCTCCGCCTTCGCGAGATAGTAGTGACCCCACTCGTGCGCCACGAGGTGCCAGGCCGCCAGCACGACGGTCTCCGGATCCGTGCCGGTCATGTGGTAGAGATTGTGAATGAAACCGAAGTCGTAGACCGGGATGACGGCCTTGTACTCGTCGTCGGTCAGAGTAACCTGCCCGCCGGTCGTATCCCAGTGACGCAGCCTGAGCGAACGCGAGGAGTAGCTGTCCCGGATCTTCAGGGCCTTGTAGACCAGTGTCCCGACCTGGCTGTGAACCGTCGCCACGTATCGGAATCCCGACCGCACCCGCCGGACCCACTCTATCTCGTTCCTCAGCCTTTGGCTCAACTTCACACCTCCTCAAGGGGAGCATAGCACAGATCGCCGCCAGGAATAGAAAAGAGGGGCAGCGCAGGTGCGCCACCCCCCTTCTTTCTCGATCCGGGGAGACACCGTGTCTCCTCTGGAAGACCTGCAGAATCAGCTACTTCAGTACGACGAGCTTGCCGAAGGCAGTGAGGCCATCGACATTCAGTCTGGCAAAGTAGACGCCGGACGCGACCCTCTCCCCGTTGCTGTCCATGCCGTCCCAGTAGGCCAGCTTGTCGCCCGCTGACATCTGTTCGTTCACGAGCGTTCTCACTTCGCGACCGTTGATATCGTAGATGGTCATCTCAACGGCTCCGCCACCGTTCTGGATCGAGTAGGAGATCGACGTCCCGGCAGCGAATGGGTTCGGACTCGCGGGCCTTAGTGCAAAGACATGAGCGTCGATGTCATCGACACCCGTGTCCACCTGCTCGGCGCTGAAGAGGTAATTCATGTCATCGTAGTTCGTGCTGCCATTGACAACGATCATCATGACATAGTCGAGCGTGTCCCAGCCCGCGATCGTAGTATCACCGTTACCCCACGGGTTCAGGCTGATCTCGCCGAGATGGTGCGTTCCGCCGACGCCGATGATGTCGTCCCGCGTGCAGATGTCGGCCCAGTAGTCGAGCATGGCAAGCGACGGACCGTTGAACGAGAGGTGGAGACCGGTCCAGCCGTTAGCCGGGTTGTTGAACCTGATGAGATTATACGCCATGGCGTCCGGGCGCATTGCCGTGTAAGGACCGACGTCCGTGATCGGGTACATGCTGAACGTCCTGGAGGTCGCGTTGAGCGGGAAGAACTGCCCCTCTTCGTAGTGACCGCCGTCATACCGCGCGTTCGTGAAGAAATTCCAGATAGCGAACTCGTGGAATTGGTCCTCGAGGGTTGTCCCACGCGCCATGAGCACGTTGTTCATAGCGTTGTACTCGCCCGACGTCTCCATCTCCCACCAGTTCTCGACGACGACATCCGGGTCGACGTGCTCGCAGAGGAAGAAATTCCAAACGCTTGTTCCGTACCAGCGCATGCCACCCGAAGGATTGTAGTCGAGCGACTGATACGGGCTGTTGAAGTAGTAGTTTATGTAGCCCCTGTAGTCGTTGACGTCATCGTACACATAGTCCTCAGCCCACATCGATGTGCACTCCTTGTACCAAGTAGGCTCGTTGACATCGTGCGCCGCCTGCAACCCGTGGCAGAACTCGTGAGCCACCGTGATCTGGATGCACTCTGTCTGCGTGTGCCCGAATCCGCTGAAATCGTGGTTGATGACGACAAAGCTTGAGGCATCGTTCGCCGGACCGCCCGGCTGGTAGTAGGTTGCCTGGCAGTAGCCAAAAAGACCCGTGCCAAGATCCTGGACGTAGATGTCGTAGAGATCGTTGCCACCACCACCGTCGGGATCGCTGCCGTCTGGCGGAGGTGGACGGAAGCCGGCAACGTCGACCTCCTGAGTCCACGAGTACTCTGCGGCTGTCATGATGTCGTCACGGAAGGTCGTGTCCGGCCAGCCGTAGATCTTGTGCGTTCCCGATGTATCGTAGTGGATACGGAAGTGCGTGGTCTCGACATACGTCATGCACGTCGGCCTCGTTCTCAGCCCCCGGATCTCCTCAGCGACCGCTTCCGGCAGCGTGGAGAGAACGCTCTCCAGCTCCTCGATCGTGGGCAGACCACACTTCTCTATCACGCCGCCGACGTACTCGTCGGGAACGAGTTCCGGCTCGTAGACAGAGTAGGCTTTCAGAAGGTACATCTCGCCACGATCGATCACACCGCGCTCGAAAGCGTCCTCGATCACCTTGCCTGTCGTCACCTGCTCCACATCGAGCTTGGCGAAGCTTGCTGCGGCGAAGATGACCAGGATTGCCAGCGCCAACACTGCAGTCAGCCTGCGCATAGTTCTCCCTCCGTTTGGGGGTGCTCACCCGGGTTCAATGCATGTGTCTCGCCAAGTTTCTATTCTATCACAACATAGGCGGTGAGGCAAGAACTCGCGCCGCGCCTGTGTAAGCTAGGCGTAAATGTCCTCTCTAGCTGCAAAGCTAGAATGTCCTCTCCGGCTGCCGTCGTTTCTCCAGTAATCACTGGCCCTGCTTGACCCTCGACGATCCCGGCCCCATAATGGGGATCATGAGACCATTGAACGGTGGGCCGGCAGTCGCCGGCTTCTGGCGGAACCGCGGAATTTCCCTTTTTTCAGTGATGGGAATCCGTGTGGTTGCCGACTACAGCTGGTTTCTGATAGTGGCCCTGATCGCGGGCAGCCTGAGCCTGGGCTGGTTCCCGAGCGTCCTCCCGAGCCGCACTACTATCCAGTACGTCTCGCTCGGTCTCATCACGGCCTTTTTCTTCTTCGCTTCCGTCCTCGCGCATGAGCTTTCCCACAGTGTTGTCTCCGTTCTCCACGGCATCCCGGTCAAAAGGATCACCCTCTTCCTCTTCGGAGGCATTGCCGAGATAAGCAGGGAACCGTCGGAGCCTATGACGGAACTCAGGATTGCACTTGCGGGACCGATCATGAGTGCCTTTCTCGCGGCGATATTCTGGAGTATCGTTCTCCTCCTTGGCATCAGGACCGGACGGCCTGCTGCGCAGTGCTCGTTTTTGTACCTCGCCATCGCCAACACGTTCCTGCTCCTATTCAATCTCCTGCCCGGACTCCCGCTCGATGGCGGACGCATCCTCCGCGCCATCGTCTGGCGCGCTACCGGGAGCATGCGTCGTGCGACCTACGTGGCAAGCATGGCGGGCAAAGCGCTCGCGGCGGTCATGATTGCAGTTGGACTCGTGCTCATCCTTGCCGCCCGTCAGATCATCAACGGACTATGGCTCATCATGATCGCGATGTTCCTCAGGCAGGCCGCCGATGCGAGCTACCGTCAGGCAATCACCAGCCAGACCGTGCGCGACCTCAGAGTTCGTGACGTTATGACGCGTGATGTCGTCACTGTTTCGGACGACGTGACGCTCACAGACCTCATCGAGCGCTATTTCCTTCACCATCACTTCATCTGCTACCCGGTGGTAAGCATGGGAAGACTGGTGGGACTTGTCAGCATCAAGGATGTGACGCGTGTCGACAGGGATGCCTGGATGAGCACGACGGTCAAAGAGATAGCGACACAGCTCACGCCTGAGAGCATTCTTTCTCCAAGTGACACGATCGCTCGCGCAGTCAGCAGAATGTCGGGCGGCGCACCCGGAAGACTGCTGGTGGTTCAGGACGGAGAGCTGGTAGGCATCGTGACGCGAGGAGACATCATGAACAGCCTGCAGGTGAGAGCCAACCCGGGAAGATAGTGTGGCACGGGCCACCCGGCTTTCCACCGAAAGAGAGAGAGGGCGCAACCATCGCGGTCGCGCCCTCTCGATTCTGCAGGCTGCTGTCTGCCATGGCTCTCTTCCCTACTGCCCCATCCCTAGCTCTCTGCAGTCTCCTTGCACGCCACACCTATAAGGATGAACTCCGACAGCTCGGATGCTTTCGCGCTGAGCGGATACGAGCAGTCGGCGGCCACCCACTCGAGTACCATGTTCTGATAAGCCCCGAATACCATGACCGCTGTGGCGACCGGGTCGGACTCCCGAAAATCCCCCGCCGAGATCCCGTCCTCGACCACACCTTCGATGATCTCCTTGTACGCCCGGCTGCTCCTCTTCGCGACGGTCTTAATCATCTCTGGGCTCTGCCTGAGCTGCGAGAGGAATATCCTCGCGCTGGACGGGTTGCTCTCCATCAGCTCCAGCCCGAGCGTGAGCAGGCGGCGCATCTTGGCCTCTGACCCGCTAACGGCCTCGACTCCCTGCTTGAGGCGTTCCATATGAAAACCCAGGAACTCCTCGAAGACCGCCACGATCAGCATCTCCTTGCTTTTGAAGTAGATGTAGATGGTCCCTGCAGCGACGCCCGCCGCATCTGCGATCTCGGATGTCGTTGTTCCGTGGTAACCCTTTTCGCCAAAGAACTTGGCGGCGGCATTGATGATCCGTTCCCTCTTGTTTCCGACCCGCTTCCTTGCCATGACTTGACCTCCGCTCACCTTCGATACGATCTGTCGGTGCCTCAGTCGAGAACTGACTGATTCCCGGTTCACTTTTCGCGAAGACATGCTTTCCCCGACCGGTAGATCCGGAGCCACCGCGTCTGTCGCGCACGCCCCAGTGGCCGCCTGCCGGTGCGCAGATCTCCACCCGATCTGTGTGAATGCCCTTCAACAACAGGATAGATGAGAACGCTCTCGAGGGCAAGTACGTTCTAATCCGAAGTGAACGACGGTCACTGTCCAGGGGGAAGCCCCTGATATCGACCGTCCGAATGGGCGGGGTGGGCCCGCCAGGGGTCGCAGCGCGGCGAGCCAAAGGAGAGGAATCGCCGTCCAGGCTAGTGCTTCCCGCTGGTCAGACCCTTGACCCCGCCACCATCTCTGGGCCTCCCCCTCAACTCAGGCTTGATGATGTCGCCGAAATCGTGAACGAGGGGAACCCCAAGCACGTAGCTGATAACGCGCGGCATCACATGACCGCTCGTCCAGTTGTTGTAGAAGCTGTGCTCCAGAGGCTGGGTAGTGACTATGACCCATCCACCTCTGTAGTCGTACTCTACCAACGTCGGATGCCCCGCGTCGTCGACCGTATACACCGTCGCGCCGTCGGGGAGATTACTGATGCCCTCATGACTTGCGTACTGCCCATAGAGCTCATCCGGAAGCCCCTCAACGATCGGGGCACCAGGAAGACTGACGTAGTTGTACCAGGTCTCATACTCCGCGAGTTCTATGGCGCCGGGCAGGACGATTCCCGCATCCGTGATGGACCCGCCGTTCCATCCGAGATCGCACGCCTCCCAGAAGATGGTGCCGCCGCCCGACACGAACTGAAGGAAGCGGACCTGGTTGTCGGCATACTCATCATAGAACGTCTGCGGCTGATCATTCTGGATGATGACGAGATCCTCTCCCGGCGTGAGCGTGACAGTTGCCATCTCGGAAGACCCAAGGACTTCGTATTCATTCGCACCCACGCCCTCGGTGAACTCCATGATCTCAAGCATCTGATCGAGCACCGCCGGCACTTCAGAACCCCAAGGGACCGCATCCCTGAAAATGATGATGTGAACCGCGTTCTCCTGGCTCCCCCCGACATTGACCGTGTGCACAACAGTATCATTGAGATTGAGGGGATCCTTCACCTGCATCGCCACATCCTGAGCGCCTGCCTCTTCGAAGACGTGCTGCATCACCTTCTGAGTGTCCCAGTCGGTGTCCCACTCGCCGTCGTTGTCCCAGTCCCAGCGGACCCGAAGATCGATGGTCGCATCGTCAGGATCGGTTGAGGCCACGGCACTGAACGAGAAGGTGGATCCGGCCGTAGCGAACAGTGGGCTCACCACGAAGACGGCCGTGGGGGGAGAGTGTGAATCTACGTGGCTCATCACGCCATCGAGCTGGGTGATCCGCTGCTGCTCTTGGGGAGACTGCGCTACCATCTGAGAGAAGAGCGGCACGCGCGATTCGCCTGCCGCGATAACCTCTGTTGAGAACGACATGCCGGCGATGAGCCGACTGATGACCTCAACATACTCGGCGCAATCAGCGTTGGCGCCCTCCCAGAACCAGGATGCGACCGCATCGCTCTCCTGGGAAATATTCTCAAGAAGCGTTCCTATGAAGCCGTACGTATCGTGCGCGGCCGCGCAGGCTCCCAGTCTGTTGTCCCACCCGGAGAGATTGAGGTCCGCCGGCCCGTGGTCGACTGCCACGCCTGAACCCACTGCGACCATCTCCGCAATCGCCCGGCACGTATTCATCCTTGTCGCCAGACCATCCGCTGTCTGTGAATCGAAGGATCTGAAAGTCGCCCAGATGAGCGTGACGTCGTATGTACCGTCGCCCAGATCAGGATAGCTTCGCGTCACGCTTGTAACATCAACGACAGGCGGCCAGCCGGTCGAAATTCTCAGTTTCTCTCTCGCCGAATCCACGAGAACCAGGAGCGAATCCGGGCTCCCGACGGTCCTGAAAACCGATGCGTAGTAGATCGGATCCCGGTTCACCCATGCAACGCCGTCACCGGTCCCGTCCTCGAGCCATGGGTCCAATAGCGGAAGCGGATTGACTGTTCCGTCATCGAGCGCGTCCACGACAACTTCACACGCCGCCTGCATAATCTCCGGCACAAGCTCGCTCGTCAGTGATCCACCGGACGAGCTCGCAAGAACGGTTTCTATCAAGGTGACAAGGCGACCCCAGTCGCTCTTCTCCACAACGGCGCCGGCCAGCGACGCACGGTCACCGGCTGAGAACAGAACAGTGAACGGGTTGAGCATCGCGAGTGCCGTCGCGGTCGATGAAGCGTCGACAGTGATTGCATCATCGGTCGGCCCCACATAGGCAAGCACGAACGGCGTCCCGCCTGAATCCGTCACCACGAGAACCTGGTGGGCATCGGTATCGGGGATGCGAACGGTGAAGCTTCCGTCCGCCGACACGGTCGCGCCCTCGGCGAACGACAGAATACCCAGATCCGCGAGATCCAGTCGTGACCCTTCCGGCAATTCGACAGTTCCGCTCACGGAACGGGTCGGTATGACCCACTCGTCCTGGGGGTCGGAGGGACCGACCGTGCCTGAGCATGAGGTGAGCACGAGCCCAAGAACGACGGCGGTCAACATCTTAGCACTCTTCATTACACACCCCCTCACGTCTGCACATGCCTGAAAGAACCCCCGCAGGGGCCTGCACGTGCATTTCGTTGCAAGGGGTGTTCCAGAAAGACCGGCTCTCCCCTCTAGGGAAGAGCCGGTAATAAAATGCGTAAGTTGTTGTCTGCCGCTATCTAAGGACGACAACCTTGCCGCGGCGGACATCGTCTCCGGCCACCAGTTTCATGAAGTAGAGACCGTTTCCCACACGCCGGCCACGATCGTCGCGACCGTCCCACATCACATCGACCGTACCGGGATCCATCTCAGCGTCTATGAGCCTCCTCACCAGACGACCGTCAACGCTGTAAATGGCGAAAGCCACATCCGACTGAGTCGGGAGTTCAAACGACAGTGACGCCTGCCTGCCGAAGGGATTCGGCCGGCACGGGTGGAGAACCAGTACGGCAATGCTCGGGCTCTCAACCCCGGTGTCCTCGACGATGAACGATGCCGTCGCCATGAGCGCGCTGCGCTCGGTGCCGTCGTCGGCATAGGCGCGCCAGTAGTATGTGCCGTTGTCCAATGACGATGTCACGGTCCATGACGTCGTGACGGCACCCTCGGTCACGCCGCTAACGGAAGCGACGAGACCCGTGCAGAGCGCGTCGTCGTATACCTGGAAGCCGTATGTCAGCACGTCTCCGGGGTCCGGATCGGATGAGTTGGCAACAGTGAGCTCCGGCGTTGAACTGCTCACGGTTCCGCCGTCCGGAGGATCGGAGAGCATAGGAACGGACGGCTTCACGTTACCGGTCGGCGGGCCGCTGATCGTCACGTCATCAACGTACCATCCATCCTCCTGCACGTACGTGTCGGACGTGAACCGGAACCTCAGCAGGAAATCCGCCGTCCCGACGAAATCGTTCAGAGACAGTTCCACCTCTTCCCATCCATAGTTGTTCCCGTGGTACTTCGGACCAATCTGATGCCACGCCGCGCCGTTGTCATCCGAGACCTCAACGTAGCAGTAGTCGTAATCCTCTTCCGTATCGACTCTGTGCCAGAACGACAGATCCGCCGCGGTCGCCGATGAGAAATCGATCGCGGTAGCCAGCTCGATCCACGTGTTCCGGTAGTTACCGTAGTCGCCGCTCGGGCTGTCGGTGTACGAGGTCGAGGGCGAGTGTGACTGCGTACCTGTAAGCCCCCAGTAGCCGTCGTTCTCAACCCAGTTCCCGGTCCCGCTCTCCATGTCGTCGAAGAAGACCACCGTCGGCTCACCCACCATCCAGGAGAGCGTCTCTTCCATGTAGAGTCCGTCGCCCGTTATCTCGAGCGTGAGGACAAGCCCGTGTCCGTCGGGCGTGGCTGGATCAACGGTGAAGGAGAACGGGTCGCCTGAGTTGGACACCGTAGACCCCGCCGGGATCGCACCAAGTGTGGTGCTTGCATCATGAAGCTGGACGTACGGATCGTCCGTCGTGATAGCTACCGTCACGTCGGCCGCACCGGCGATGATTCCCTGGTTCTCGATCGCAACGACGAGATCGAGAGTCTCACCGGCGTCCGGTTCCTGGTCACCGTTGCCGCCGGAAAACGTGGTTCCGTCTACTGCAAGGTAGCTCCCCGCAATCCGACAGATATATTGCTGCGGCCAGAGGTTCTCGGCATTCAGGCTCGGGATCTCACTCTCAGCCGGCCAGAATCCTGTTCCCGAGACCTCGACGCAGAGAGACCAGACATCCTCAATACCGTATGCCCAGTCGCACGTCGTCCCGCTGCAGTTGTAGAGAATCTCGCCTGCCTGCCCCACCTGGTAGCCGTTGTACTGCGCCATGTTGTTAGCAATCACGCGGAACATCGCGTCGTCGGGCGTATGGTCATTCGTGTAGCTCCACGGCAGCAGAACCATCCCCGCGACCGAGTGGAACGTGATGTTGGTGATAAACTCCCGCTCTGCAACGAAGTTCGTGTACGCCTGGATGCAGGGCTCGGAGTGAGGGGCCGTGCCACGATAGGTCTCGCTGCACGGGTCACCGGAGCTTCCGATTCCTCCCCACTCGTAGTCGTAGTTACGGTTTGGGTCCACTCCGTAGCAGGACGAACTTGCGTTGTCGCGTCGGTTCTTCCGCCACATCCCCCCACCACCAGGATCCGTCAGCTCGTTGTAGCAGTACCCGTCCGGGTTCACGACCGGGATGAACCAGATCTCCCGGTTCTCTACGAGGAACGTAGCCTCCGGATTGGTTCCATAGTTCGAGGTCAGCCAGGTCATGTAGTGAAGAAGGACGTCGACCGAAATGGGCTCGCGCGCGTGATGCAGGCCATCGAGGAGAATCTCGGGCTCGGTCTCATCCACGCCCGGGTTGTCTGAAATCTTGATCGCCCAGATGTCGCGGCCCTCGATGCTCGTACCGATGCTTATCTTCTCCCCAACGATCGAGGGATATGTGGCGGTCAGATTGTCGATGAAATCGATCGTTTCGGAGAAGGTGTGGAACGCACCGAAGTTGCGACCGCGCAGACGGGAAGCATAGAAGGCCGCCATATCCTCGATCTCTACCTCCACGCCGAAGCCGAGCGCACGGAGTTCTTCGATCTGGGCGTCGTTGGTGACGATCTCGACCATCACCCCCGGCTTGGACTTCATGATGTCCATACCCTCGATGTTCACAAACCGATACCAGTCCGCCATGGACGCGAACTCAACTCTGGCCTGAATGTACGGTCCATCCGGGCTTGTCGCCGTAGCTCCCGCCGCAAGACCAAGCAGAAGACCGACCGCCATCAGAACTGTAACAAAGGACTTCGAGACACACCTCATGCTCGTCGGCTCCCTTCATGGTGAAACTGCCGATGCATCATCTCTTCGGTTTCAACTTACGATGATACCACAGTTTACGCAGAGAATCAATGCCGGAGCGAGGGCGACGCTCAAGAAGCTCATCCAGGACAACGGCTCTGTGGGCCTCCTCATGACTCAAGATGATCTTCCCTCTCATGCGTGCCCCTCCGTGAGGAGGGTATTCTACCAGCGCAATTGCAGACGACACTCCTGCTTTGCAGTTAGAGACGTCATTCTAGCTTTGCAGCTAGAGAGGACATTTTCGCTTTGCAGTTAAAGAGGACATTTGTGCTTAGCTTACACACTCCCCACGCAAACACTTGACATGCCAGTTGCTGTACGCTATACTGACCCCACTGCTGAGGTTGCGAGCCCCGTCAGCTATGGTGTTCCATAGACAGAGGTCCCTCACGCGCCCTTCGGGCGAGAGAGGAGAGTCGCAGATGCGTCTGCTACTTACGCTCGCACTGATCCTGCTCGTGGCCGCAGCGGCCCCCGCCGACCAGATCTTCGTGTGGTTCTTCGGAACCGGCTACGGCGACTTTATCAACGACAGCCCTCCGACGTTCACGGGTGCCATGGACCCAGGTGGCGACATCACCGAGGGTTCCTGGACCATCACGGTCCCGGATCTCCTCTGGCCGGATACTTCGATGCCGGCCGCCCGAACGCAGTACTTCTGGGACACGTTCTTCGCCGGCAATTACACGCCCGGGACGCCCGGCTACTGGATCGGGTACATCGACGTCAACCACGGCCTCCCCGAACAGAACTCGCTCCACATCGTCGACGACACGTTCGGCGGTACGATGACGGGCGTCTGCACCATCCAGATGCTCGTGACGGACGACGACAACGACGGCGTTCTCGACGACGATGAGTTCTGCGCTGGGAGCTTCAGCGGATGCATCGTCATCATCCGGCAGGGCACTGGCATCTACGAGGGCTACGCCGGCACCGGCAGTTACAACGGCTCGTTCACCGTGAACTGCCCGGAGACGCTGCACACATGGCACTTCGGGATGTACATCTGGATCGACAACGCGGTACCCGTTGAGGGACGATCCTGGTCCGCGATCAAGGCGCTTTACAGGTAGATCCAGAGGTAGATCCAGCGTACGGCCTGCGTTTCGTGGTGTCCCCCCGCCCGATCGCGCGTCGAGCACCAGTCTGTGCTGCGAAAGAGCCCCACCCTGTCAGGTGGGGCTCTTCGCGTGCCGGGCCGTGCGCCTCCCGCGGCCCGATCTGTCGATCGTCAGTCTGCCGCCCTCGGAGGCATAGCCCAAACGCGGCAGCCACGACTCCAGCAGCGCTGCCATCCCCGGGATCCGCAGTCCCGCGCTCAGCGGTCCAGGACCGAGCGTATGCAGAAGTCCGCCAAACCGCCTCGAATGGTTGATCACCGGCAGGATCTTCGCGACGGCACGCCCACGGTAGATCGTCGACGCCTCGTCCCCACCCTCCAGCGCCTGTCTCACCGCCTCCGCCGCCAGGCGACCGGTCGCTATCGAGTGGGAGATCCCTTCCCCGGTGATCGGATCCGCCAGACCGGCCGCGTCACCCACAACGAGGATCCGCCCCTTCGCGAGACTCCCAGGAGCAGCAGCCCCCGGCGTGGACCGCGCGAAGTGGCCTTCCACCATCCATGAACTGAGTCCGCGCTGTTCGATGAACCGATCGACGTCCCGGATGTAGTCCGAGCTGAGCGGAGCCTCCCCACAGACGCCTACGTTCAGGTGGTCCTTCTTCGGAAAGATCCAGCCGTATCCTCTCCGGCCCACACCAACATCGATGATCACCCTGTCGAGGAACGGCTCGAGAGCGGAAGGTGTGTCGGGGAATACCCGCGCGTACGCCGCCCCCGAAAGCCTCAGTGATGGAATGCCCACCATGCCCCTGAGACGGCCCCGGACACCATCTGCGGCGACAAGATACGTCGCGCTCAGGCCGCGCGAACCGGCCGTAATCTCCACATGTCCGCCGAGATCGATCGCCGAATCAACTGCAGTGCCGAACTCCACCCGCGCGCCTGCGGATATCGCGCGCTCGGCGAGATACTGATCGAGTTCCTTCCGCGTGGTCGTCGCGATAATGGTATCGCGCCCGGTCCAGGTCACGGTCACACGCGGACCGATCGACAACTCACTGGTTCTGATTCTGTGGTGAATGACGCTGTCGACGGATGAACCGAGAAGCCCAAGAGCTCTCGACGTGAGCCCGCCGGCGCACGGCTTGGAGCGTGGGAATGTCTCTTTCTCAAACACTGCGACGCGAAGACCCAGCTCGGCGGCGCGCTCAGCGCAGCTGCTGCCTGCAGGCCCCGCACCCGCCACTATGAGATCGAAGCGCCCGCTCATGTTACTCCAGTACCAGCTCGCAGGAGCTTATCGGGTTGTAGTCTATCGGAACCTGCCAACCGGCCTGAGACAGGGTCCGGTGCTGCTTGTACTGATGCTAGTTCGCCGGACATTGGCTGTCAACCCGCACCCGACGCCGAATCGATTCGCGCGGATTCCGTGCCAATTCCCGCGCGTCACTCTCGGCCGATTCCCGCGCCTCACTCCTGGCATTCGCCCGCGACAAGCAGAGTTCAACTTTGTGTTTGACTCCGGCGAACGTGTTGCTAGTATCTTACTCGTTCGCCTTCGAGCCACCCATCAACTACAGCGCGGAGGATTTCAGGGTGCGCATCTGTCCCGAGTGCGAGACCGTCTACGAAGAACCGGGCATCGAGATCTGCCCAAACTGTGATGTGCCACTGATGGACAAAGTCGAGGAACCCGACGCAGCGCCGGCAGAGGATGACAGCAACCTCCCGTCGGACGGTCTCATCGTTATTGAGTCAACAGACGACGAGGACAGGATCGGCCTCTTGCGCGAGCTGCTCGAGGATGGCGGCATCCCCTGTTTCCTGAGCGACGAGCTCTTCACGGAAGAACCGATCCCGGCGGAGAAGATGGTAATGATCCCGCGCGAGATGGAGAGCGACGCACGCAAACTCATCAGAGACTACTTCTCCTGACAGCGGCGGCGCGCAAGCTCAATTCAAAGAAACAGGGAACGAGGCGAATCACGAACGTGCCGCCTCGTTCTTTCGTTTCGAAAAGAGAGGTGCTGTCCGTTCGTGCACACTCGCGCGGGCGGCCAAGGGCGCGGTGGGCGCTATCGCTTGTGACCTATCATCCTGAGAAACTCCCTGCGCTTGCCCGTCTCCTCGACTCCCTCCACTCCCTTCGGACCAGAACCGTCGATAACCCCTAGAATACCCTTGCCATCGGCCTTTTCAGCTACGATCACCTCGACAGGATTCGCGGTCGCGCAGTAGATCCCACACACCTCATGGCACACCTTGACCGCGTTGAGAACACTGATGGGAAACGCTTCCTCCATGACTATCACGAACGCATGTCCGGCTCCAATGGTCTCCATGATCGCGACCGCCACGCTCTCGAGCCGATCGTCGTTGCCGTCGTGACGGATGAGACACGGCCCGGACGCCTCGGCGAACGCGATGCCGAACTTCACGACCGGAGAAGAGGTCACCATGATCTCGTATAGATCTTCTACAGTCTTGATGAAGTGACTCTGCCCAAGGATGATGTTCGACCCCTCGGGGAATTCTATGGGAATGCTCCTGAGCTCCACAGGCTCCTCCTTGTTTCCAGTCTTCTAGAGCGTCGTCGCGTATGAGCGGTCCCGCATGAGGTTATGCGTCAACAGTCGCACACGTCTTCGTCATCATACTGCGGTTCGAAGAGAGTGTGAAGTGTCTTGCGGTTGACCGCCGGGGTTAGATGCGTCTAGACTGTGACAACGTGTGGCTCACCCAGGAGGGACGAGTGCGGGTTCTCTACATCTCAGAGGTCCAGTGGCTGTCGCAGGTGTCGCGGAAGCACCAGATGATCCGGTGCTTTCCGCGCGACTGGGAAATCATGTTCATCTCACCGATCAACTCGAGCGCAAACGAGAACAGTTTCAGAGAGAGAGAAGAGAGAGTTCCTGCTCGCGTACGCTACGTCTCGATTCCGCTTCCGAAGCCTGATTCCCACATCCCGCCGATCCGCTTCCTCACCCGGTGTCTCACTGCTGTCGGACGTCGCACAGTGCTTCGGGCAGTGAAGACGTTCAACCCTGATGTCGTTGTATGTTCCTATATATGGGCAGCGCCATTTATCTCCGACATCCAGAAGATGGGCGTTCCGGTCGTATACGACTGCAACGATCTCCATCCTCAGTTCTATCCGTGTTGCCGGGAGGAAGCGGAGGAGATGTTCCGCATGATGGCATCGTCCGTGGACGAGGTCATCGCCTCATCGGAACATCTGAGAGACGAATGCGGGCGCGGGCACCTTATCGGCAACGGTGTGGACCTCGGCACATTCAAAGGGAAGCGGGAGACTCCGATTCCAGAGGTCATAGCCAGGAGCAGGCTCTCCGATTGCGAAGATCTGGTGGTCTACGTGGGATCGATCGACGACAGACTCGACGTCGGGATCCTGCGACGCATCCTCGAGGTGCTTACGGAGCGCCGCAGGCGGACGGGTCTTGTTATTGTCGGCAGGATCTTCGACTCGGTGAGATCCGAGAAGACGGCTCTTGAACGAGCGTTCCCGGATTCCGTGCTTTTCACAGGAAGAGTCGCGTACGAAGAGCTCTCGTTCCTCATGTCACCCGCCGTCGTGGGAATCGCGCCGTTCGTGATGACACCGCTGACGGAAGCCATCAACCCGAACAAGCTCTACATGTACGCGGCGATGGATCTCAACGTTGTCTCGACCCCCTTCTCCGACGAGATCCGGCGGCACGAAGGCGACGTCTATATCGCTTCTGATCCCGGCGAGTTCGCGTCCGCAGTAGAAAAGGCGATCGGCGACGATGAACGCCGCCGATCGATTCGCGAGAAGATTGCGCTTCCGAACAGCTGGGATAGGCGGGCGGAGGAGTTTACCCGCGTCCTGTCCGGCCTCAAGCGCGCGGGCTAGCCTGCCTGGCGTGGCTCTTCTTCCCGCGGTTCACTCTCAAACACCCTGCCGCACGGAAATTCTTCATCTCCGAATTCCTCTTGACCCTCACGGGCGAGGAACGGAACGATGTAGAAGTAGAGACTCTCCGTCGGATGGTAGTAGTCAAGCTCCAGTGTGTAGCTCTCCGACTGGTAGCCCGAAGCGTAGACAGTGACTCTGAAGACTCTGTCCTCCGGACCCCCATGACCGTGCCTGTAGAGATACCCGCCGTAGACCGAGGTGTAGCCGGCGCCGTTCACGGGCCACGTTCCTATGTAGTCCCAATCCCACCACTCGCTTTCACGCAGGTCGACCGACGCCCAGTTGATCGGCGTGCCCGTGTAGTAATCGAGCGCGTGAACGTGGATCTGCGCCATCCTCGGTGGGTAGTACTCGTAGTCCCAGCACCACGGACAGACTATGCAGCCGGAAATAGCCGCCGGTAGAATCACTACCGCTGCAAGCAACCAGAGTTTGCGCACTGTCGGTCTCATCTTCAAGACCTCCTCTCGTCCAGCCTCTCTCGAACACGACTCTTCATTCCCGAGCCGGCCGTGCGCGGCATGGAACGATCGAGCACAATTCTTCAGCAGCCGGTCGCCCTGACCCTGAACCGGATCGATTTGATGCGATGAGGTTTCCAGGGATTGGGCTTGACCAGTCTGACATCGGTTATCTCTATCTCGACACGCAGTGGTCCGTCGGTAGTTACGAACACCCGTCCCTCCCTCGGGATCTCCCCGTGCCTGCCTTCGACATCGAGACGGAAGAGCGTCTCTGTGCCCCAACCGTCATTCCAACTCAGTCGCCCGACTATCTCCGTCGGATCTCCGCGCCTGCTCTCGGTACAGTCGATCGACACGTATGCTGCCTCGCCGCGACAGTGTATCTCGTGGAGAAACGCATCAGACGGACGACTCATGCAGAAGTGGTCATCCAGAAGCGGTTTCCCCTGGCCGTGACCGTTCCACGAACCCCCGTCCCAGTCGTCGTCCCAGTCATCGTCGTCCCAGTCATCCCGCTCCCACAAGTAGCCTCCCCAGTAGTCATCGTCCCACCAGTCCGATGCCACCCTGAAGCTGACGGAGTCGTAGGCCCATCTACCCGGGTAGTTATGCCATTCGGTGTGCACGGGCCACCAGTCGCGCCAGGAGTTCCAGCGAGGTCCACCAGCAACAACGCGACCGCTGGGCACACCGGCAAGGACGCGGCCACGGGGCTTACCGACAACAACGCGCCCACGGTGCAAGGAAGGACGATCGTGTCCGCCCTCGATCACTACGCCCGCACGTCCGCCCCAGCCGCCGACCGAGCCACGGAACACCCATGAACGATACGACGGAAGCCAGGGGCCGTGTGATCCACTGGGCCAGGGGAGCTCGTGAGCGCAGGCTACCAGCGTCTCCATGCCCCCCGGCCCAGCGATGCGGAGGGAGCTTCTCCAGTCATCCGGAACTCTGTAGACGCGTCCCGGATAGACTCCAGATGAGCTGGACCACCTGTTTGGATAGAGAACCTCCACCCTTCCGTCAGTCGTGTAGTCGAGTATCGTTACGTAGCAGGGGCGGTTGACCCGGAAGTAGACCCATATTTCCTCCCCCGGCCGATACGTCGCCCACTCGCCACGGTCTATCCATACATCGATGCGAAGTCCACCAGGCTGATAGTAATAGTAGATGTCGTCTGTGTCATGCCAATCGCCCCAGTCGGGGTTCGGATCGACAACGATGCGTCCCTGAGCGCCTTCTATTACAGTGCCCCCGTGCGGCGCCCCTGGCGGATCCCATACGTGCTCAACATCTGGATGCTTGAAATATGGGGGTACTTGCTGAGGCTCGGCGGCCTCACTCCCCGGAAGCACGCCAGCCTTCGGCGGCTCTGCGACGCCAGTCCCCGGCATGACAGCGGGCTTCAGCGGCTCTGCGACATCTGTTCCAGGAACGATTGCAGCCTTCAGTGGATCCGCGGGTTTGGAGGGTCTTGCCGCTCCGACAGTCACTTCGGCGTGCGCAGGCAATGTAGTCAGGACCGTCACCAGAAGTGCGGCGGCCAGAAGCCGGTAAACCAACCGGCGGAATGTCGAAAGCTCCAGCACTCGCATCATCGGAATCACCTCCCCGGGGTCCTCAACGGTGTGTCACGATCTGAGAGTCTTCCCGCTGACCGTGCCCGTCTTCCCCTTGCTGAAGTCTTAGACGCGAGCCCAAAAGGGGTATTCACGAACGGGCAAGTCGGCCGTGCGCGGGCTTGCCCCCCGCTGTCCGCGCACATTGCACAGTTTGTGGCCTTGTAGTATAGTCCACAAACAGAACCGGCCGCACCATCGCTGGTCCGGCCGGGCGCACATCGCGTGCTGCAGAGCCTCCTGTACTGCTCCTGCTCTATCCTTCTTCGGCCCGCGCGCCTCACACACCGCCACGCCACGCGCGACCCTGCTCTACCCTCTTGCGGAAAGCGCCAGGACGAGTATTCCACCACTGATCGGGGGACCACCCAGTAGCACGGTGCCGCCGTTCTCAAGCCGTATTTTCGTCCTGAGGATGATTTCTTCTCTTGGCTGACCGCGTCCCGCTCCGGCTACCTCTGTTCGGATGTCCTTCAAGAGGGTAACCATCATCTCGATCCGGCCGATCCCCTCTTTCTCGAAGCGCTCGGGCCTTACCTCGAGCACAAAGTGCTCGGGGAGTTCCAGTCTGACAGAACCACCGAACTCGGTCTCAGATCTGACGAGCCCGAGGAACGAGTAGCTGTTGTAGGCAAAGAGCGATTGCAGTTTCGGCGCCAAGGCTTCGATCTCGGAGTCCACGGCGGGGCCGCCGGATCTGGAGAGAGCCTCGGCGGAAACCGCTGCGGCCGCGATCGACGTCACCTCGACGGTCACGTCTTTCGCAAGTGAAAGCGAAGAGGAAACCAAGATAGCGATCAGACTTGTAAGGAGAGTCTTAGCAACGATGCGCATAGTGTCCTTCGCTGGATTCACGCACAACGTGACAATTCACACATCTCCTTCGGCATGCGTGTGCGTCAGCAACCCGACGGAATCAACGGCCCTTTCACTACATCGCGCCGGGACCGTTTCCTCTGATATTCCCGTCCACTTCTTCGGCGAACACCCAGATGATTGTCATCTCAGGGTCGTTCGACGTGAAAGCCATCGGCGTGTAGCCGACCGACAGCGTCTCGAGCGACTCAACAATACAGGAATTGCCGCCACTGGAACCAGCAGGACCGTTCATGATTCCAAATGGACCAATGGCAACAAACGCGAACACAGCCACGGCACAGACACCGGCTGCAGCAAGAGCCCGCCGGCGTGGATCTCCGTAGACGGGCCTGGCCTCACGAAGCCGAACGGGCCGCGAAGCCTTCCTCTCCACCCTGTCGAGCTCCTGGGAGAGGATGCGGTCGAACCGCGCCCACTGTTCGTCTTTGACCGGGGGCGCCGTCGGCACCTCATTGAGGATTCTATCAAAGCCGCGAATCGAGTCAAGCTCCCTCGCGCACTCTCTGCAAGAGGCCAGATGCTTCTCGACCTTCCGGCGAAGCCTCACGGAAAGCTCGCCATCGGCGTAGGCCGTCAGGTAGCGCTCTATGCGGCATACTCTCTTCATCGTCTACTCGTTTCCTGGATCCGTTGTCACCTCAAGCCCGGCCTCTACGTACGGCTCGAGCATCGTTCTGAGCTTTTTTCGGGCGTAATGCAGTCGCGACATGACCGTTCCTATCGAGCACCCCACGACGTCGGCGATCTCCTTGTAAGGCATTCCCTCTATCTCGTACAGAACGAAGACCGACTTATGATACTCGGGGAGCGCATCGATCGCCTTCTGGATCTGCTCTCCGAGCTCCGCGGTCAGGGCCTCCTTCGCCGGCCCGCCGGGAGGCCTGACCCCGATCGGTTCACTGTCAGCGTACTCGGCTACCTCTTCAGGAACGGCCTGTGAGGAAACGGATCGTGACTGCTTCCTCGTGTAGTCAATACAGGTGTTGATCGCGATGCGGTAGAGCCAAGTTGAGAACCTCGAACGTCCCTTGAAGCTCTTGATCCCTTTGAATGCCCTGATGAAAACGTCCTGCGCGAGATCCAGAGCGAGATCCTGATCTCTGGCGAACCTGAATGCGACGGCGTAGACGATATCCTTGTGCTTCGTTATGAGATAGTCGAACGCCTCGCGATCACCAGCCTGGCTCGCTCGGACCTTCTCAAGATCGAGTTCCTTCGGGTCGCGCTCAGGCATGATCCCTCGCAGCATCCTTAGACGGAGAGAGTCAGGGGGTATTCACACCGGCTACTAGTAGCGTATCTCCCCATACTCACGGAGCTTAGCGGTCACGATCTCCTGGATTTCAACGAGGCGTTCCTTGGTCTTGGCCTCGAAACGCATCACAATGACCGGCTGCGTATTGGACGCCCTCACCAGGCCCCAGCCGTCTCCGAAGAGAATTCGAACGCCGTCGACGTCTATGACGTCGTAGTTCGCCCTGAAGAACTCCACGGCCTTCCCGACCATCTCAAACTTAGTCGCATCATCGACAGTCTCGCCGCGTATCTCCGGCGTCGCATGGTACTTCGGGATCGTGCTCACCATCCGGGAGAGCGTCTCCTCTGTCCGTGACAGCATCTGGAGGATCCTGCAGGATGCATAGACGGCGTCATCGATCGGGTAGAAGTCGTCGGCCAGGACCATGTGTCCACTCATCTCTCCCCCGATCGGGGCCCCGGTCTCCCGCATCTTCTGCTTGAGAAGCGAATGCCCTGTCTTCCACATCGTCGGTGTCCCACCGTGAGCCTTGATATCCTCAATCAACGCCTGCGAGCATTTCACGTCGAAGATGATCTCAGCCGGCCCCTTTGCGAGGACCTCTCGGGCAAGAAGCGCAAGCATCTTGTCGGCGAAGACAACCTCGCCGTTCTCGTCGACCACACCAACCCGGTCGGCGTCACCGTCGTAGCCGATGCCGATATCGGCGCCGTGCTCCTTGACTGCGGCGATAAGGTCGGTGATGTACTCCATCACGGTCGGGTCGGGATGATGGCCGGGGAAGTCTCCGTCCGGCTCGCAGAAGAGCGAGATCACCTCGCATCCGAGTCCGGTCAAAAGGTCCCTGGCGACGAGACTCGCACAGCCGTTTCCGCAGTCCGCGACGACCTTGAGGGGTCGTTCGAGGTGGATGCGCTGACGCACCGCGTTCGTATATGCGTCGAGTATCTCCGCGGTCGAACGGCTTCCCTCTCCCACCTCGTAGTCGGCGTCCTCGATGATCTTGCGGATCTTCTGGATCTCCTCACCAAAGACCGAGTCCTTGCCGAGATTCATCTTGAACCCGTTCATGTCGGGAGGATTGTGGCTGCCTGTGATCATCATGGAACCATCGATGGGGAGTTCGTATAGCGTGAAGTAGAGAGCCGGCGTAGGGACCATACCGACGTCCACGACGTCTATTCCTACCGAATTGGCGCCCTCGGTGACAAGCGCCATGAACGGTCTGGTCGAGTGCCGGACGTCCCCGCCCAGAGAGATTGTCTTCCCGCCGTGCCGCCTCACATACGTACCGAAGCCACGACCGATATCGCGCACCACTTCATCGGTAAGATCTGTGCCGACGACGCCGCGGATGTCGTACTCCCTGAAGATGTAGCTCTTCATCTCGTTCCTCTCGGTGGTCGCAGAAAACATCTCTCGTTGTGCGGTTATGCTTCCCCGTAACTACGGCGTCCCGAGTGCGGTAGACCGCGGGGAGACCTTGTGGCCGTCGCGCTCCGGCTGTTCCGGCCCAGGCCGTCCAGTGCTGTCTCTCAAATCAGAACTCAGGCGGAGTGCCCTTCTGATATCCACCCACCACCCCTCTGGATTGACGCTGGTCAGCTCTATCCCCATCTCGACTCTGCCCACGATCTGCACCGTCACGGTGATTGGACCTCCGCCTTGCCTGTCAAGCCTGGCGTCGAAGATGCCGAGTTCGTTCACAGATTCGAGATTAATGAGGAATCGCATCGGGTTCCGCTTGCCGGACCTGTCGAAAACGTAGAACGCCATACGCGTCAGTCTGACGTCGGCCCTGAAGGGTCGGCTGCTCCTTCCGTCCACGAAGCGAACGCTGATTCCGGACTCCTCGCGAACGATGCCCTCTCGGAGCGCGCCCTCGTTCCACTGTTTCCGCGCTGCCGCGGCCCTGCGCTTCTTCCATGTCGCGCTCAGAATTGCGAACAGCGGAGCCACGACGTACGGAATGGCGGAGGACAGCTTGTTGATTGTCTTGCGGTCTATCTTTATCACATCGTGCTTGAGGTAGACAAAGTAGCCAATGGCAATTGCGGCAAGAACAAACAGCACCCATTGCTCGTTGCGCTCTTCGGCCATTGTTGTATCTCCCTATTGCGATGCCCGGGTCACTTTTCTCGCACGGAACGATCACCCTGTGCCCGCTACCCGAAGGTCAGCCCTATGCGGCTCTTGACCTCCACCATCGTCTCCCTGGCTATCTTCTGCGCGCGGTCAGAGCCGGCCAGCAATATCTCCGTGATGGCATCGGGCTTCGCCAGAAGCTCGTTCCGCTTCTCTCTGAGTGGAGCGATGGTCTCCTCAAGATGGGCGACCAGTATCTTCTTGCACTCCACACAACCGATGCCTGCGCTCCTGCATCCTTTCCCACAGTACTCCAGCTCCTCGGGAGTCGAGAAGATCTTGTGATAGCCGTAGATATTGCAGACGTCGGGGTTCCCCGGATCGTCGCGTCGCTTCCGCGCCGGGTCAGTCTTGGCGGTCGCTATTTTCCTCTGTAGATCCTCATCGGAATCGTCCAGATAGATACAATTGTCGAGGCTCTTGCTCATTTTGTTCTCGCCGTCGAGACCCATCACCTTTGCTCCCGTACCCAGTACCTCCGCAGGCTCCGGGAAGGTGTCGCCGAACGTTGCGTTGAACTTCCTTGCGATCTCTCTCGTGAACTCGAGATGCGGAACCTGGTCCTCCCCCACGGGAACTATGCGGGATTTGTAGAGCAGGATGTCGGCGGCCATCAGCACCGGGTAGTCGAAGAGCCCCATGCCGACCTCTCCGGGAGTCTGTCTCACCTTCTCCTTGAACGTCGGAATGCGCGACAGGCGCCCCATTGATGTCTGGCAATTGAGTATCCACGCCAGCTCCGTGTGCTCGCTCACGCGCGACTGGATCATGAGAATGCTCTTGTCCGGATCAAGCCCCGCCGCAAGATAGCCGGCCGCCGCATCCAGGATGCGCGTGGGCATTTCGCTGGGATCGTACGGGGCCGTTATCGCATGATAGTCAACGATGCCGAACACGGGCTCGTACTCATCCTGAAGATCTATCCACTGCTTGATCGCACCAAGGTAGTTCCCGATGTGAAGCCGACCGCTCGGTTGTATCCCGCTGAAGAAGTGCTTCTTCATCTCATCTCCCGGGCGCAGGCAAGAGTGTCACGTCGCTCCTGCGCCCTTGCGCCACGATGTCCTGTTCCAGGAACCCGCCGGCCCATCAGGCGGCGGGAAGTCGTATTCCTACATGCTATCACGGCTCCGTGCTCTCCTTCAAGCCGACCGCCACCTCTCTGCCACATCCCTCTCCTACTCAGGCTCCGTCTCTTCTACCGCCTCAAGCTCGAGGATGAGACCTCTCGCCTCATCGCAAACCGGATTGGCATTGAGAGCATCACGGTACGACAAGAGAGCCGCCTCGCTCGCACCGTTCGCGGCATGAAGCATCCCGGACGCGATGTGAAAGCGCTCCATGGCTCCTCGTGATGCGACGCCTTCGGAAACGAGCTCCGATGCGGTCTCGAGGCTCAGGACCGCCTCTTCGGTCCGACCAAGCTTGAGCAACACGATTGCGCGATCGCTGTGTCCCACGATGTCACGGGGTCTGAGTTCCACGTAGCGGTAGAGGTGCTCAAGAGCGGCTGCGTCATCTCCTGCAGCGGTCTCGAGCCGTGCCACCCACAAGACGTATGATGCGTTGCCGGGCTTGAGCTCGATCGCGCTTCGAAGCGCCGCGAGACCATCGGTGAATCTCCCTGAGCGCACAAGCGCTTCGCCGTAGCGATACTCGTATGCGGCTCTGCCGGGATTCAATGACACGGCCGCCCCGAACTCGTCGACGGCGGCTCTCCAGCGATTGGCGTTCGCGGCGCGAGCGCCCTGTTCAAAATGCAGCTTCGCACGCTCGACCTGATCAACCCGGGGGATGATCTTTCGCGCGTCGATGCCTATCTGAACAGGCTCGAGCTCCGCCTCGAACTCGAACGACTGTGTCGCGCTCTCGATCGTCACCCACTCGTCATACGTCCAGCCGCCGAGATCCAGAGTCAGTGGAACCGGGGTTCTGAAGAACTCCCCGGACTGGGTGATCGTTCCCCGCACGAGGTAACCTCCGCCGTGAGGCACTATCTCGTACTCAAGGACATACACCGGAAGCTCAGCTCGGTAGATCCACTCATAGAAGAACCAGTCGAGATCCTTCCCGGAGGCATCGGAGAGAACTCCGGCCAGATCGCGGAGGCCGGTGATTTCTCCCGCGTGGTCCTGAGCGAGCGTTGTGAGCGCTTCACAATAGGCATCGTGACCCAGCATCTCATCGAGCATGCCCATGACGGCGGATCCGCGTCCTCTGGCTATCCCCCGGTCGCAGTGCGCATCCGGGGCCGTGCAGAGACTCAGAAGTGCTCGTCCGGACGAGTCCGCAATCACCCGAGCGAACTGCCTGTGACGAAGCGCCCGCCTGAGCGTCGCTTCCTCCTCCCCGCGGACATCCTCCAGCCACCGGATCTCCGCGTGGGCCGCGATCCCTTCCGAGATGAGTGCACCTCCAGCGACCGAGTGTCCCCACCAGGAGCGGGCCAGCTCCAGGATGTACTTATCGGGTGCCGGAGGCCCCACCACACCGTTTCCACTCGTCGCCTCCTCCACAATGATCAGACCCGGGCCCGAGATGGCAGGGACGCCGAGCGCGCCGACGGGGACCGTGAGCACATTCAGCCAATCGTACGGATACGGACCGAAGCAGGTTTCAAGGAAGCGGATCGGTTCCTTCATGGCCTGAGCCGTCGGAGCAAGGAGCTGAGTGTGGCGCTCCGCGTCCGGATCATCGGTCTCGCGGAACTGGTGATAGCCGAGAAAGAGCTTGCCCACGAGCCCCCACGAGCTGTCAAGCGCACCGACGACAAGGGCAGCGGAACGGATAGGAATCTCGGTCTGCCAGACATCCCCACCGGCGCACGAGGCCGAAGGAGTTGCCGGTGAAGACGCCATGCCTGAAAGCGTTCCAGTGAAAAGGCATGACTGACCGACCGGATATCTCACCGTCGCGCGGAACAGCGCAGCATCACCGGCCCACGAGGATGGATACCAGGCATCCTCGCCGGTGAGGATCACGAGGTCTCCGCCATCGTCGTTCGGCTCCCTGGCCAGAGGCACCAGACCTTCATATCTGACCAGAAGTTCGACAACGGCGGATTCATCTCCGTGCGGTCTTGTGGTTCCGCCTGCGGGTGCCAGGAGCACTTCCAGCTCGCGTCCTCTGCGATCAAAGTCCAGATAATCACCGCCTGCGGTCTGCATAGAGAGAACCGTGAGAGCTTCGTTGAGCTCAAGCTCCATGGTGGGACTCTCTACACGCGCGATGAGGCGGCATTGACCTGACAGCCATCCCCGCCCGGGATTTACACAGACGTCAATCTCGTATCGCTCCACATCCTGTGCGGCCAGAAGGTGCTTGCTCCGGGCTATCCTGCCGTCATCAAGAGCAAAGAGCTCCTCCACAGCTGCCGGGATGTGATCGGACATGGGTCCTGGAGCCGTCGCACCAAGCGGCAGCGCCTGAGACAGCTGCGATGATGCCCGGCCGGCAGCGATCACGCTGAAAGCAACCATCGCGAGCAGGAGGAATCTTGTCATGTGACCTCCACAGCCAAGGATATGTACAGAATCGTCCGACGGCAGCCATCTTAGCATCCCCGTTCCCACTCGGCAAGGCCGCCACCAGACGACCTGCCTTGACGAACACGAGCCGTAGAGCTATCATCAGTGTGCACGATGGGGAAAGGAGTTCAGCGAGATGACACCGATCTACACCGACAAAGTGCTGGATCACTTCAGGAATCCGAGGAATGTCGGCGAACTTGAGAACCCGGATGGGGTAGGCATCGAAGGCAATCCCGTCTGCGGGGATCTCATGGAAATCCAGATCAAGGTTGACGACAACCGTATCACGGACATCAAATTCAAGACCTTCGGATGCGGCTCCGCAATCGCCACCAGCAGCATGGTGACGGAGATGGCCAAGGGCATGACGCTCGAGGAGGCTCTCAGCATCACCCGGAGCAGCGTCGCGAGCGCCCTGGACGGCCTCCCACCCCAGAAGATGCACTGCTCCAATCTGGCAGCAGATGCATTGCACAAGGCCATCAAGGACTATCTGAAGAAGCAGGAGGCGGGCGCGGGCGGAGACCCCGGCTCGTAGGGAGGCAACGGGGGTAGCGTCACGGCTGTTCCGGTGACTCGTTCGGAGCGGCGGTTATTTTCGGAAGCGCGGCGTATGGAGGGATTGGCTATGGATGAGACCCCGCAGGTCCAGCCAGAGATGACCATCTCGCAGGAGATGAAACCGCATCGCGGCGGTGTCGTACTGACGCTCGGCATCATCGGCATTGTTCTGTGCTTCATCACCGGCATCATCGCCTGGGTGATGGGTAAGAACGATCTCCGGGAGATGGCACAGGGACTGCGTGACCCCGAAGGTGAGGGCATGACCCGCGCCGGCATGATATGCGGCATTATCGGAGTGGCCCTGGCCGCGGTCGGGATTCTCTGGTGGCTCATTGCCGTATTCGTCATCGGCACGGCCGGCTTCATGGAAGCTGCTCATATGTAGGGATCGTTCAGTTGAGAGCTGAGCTGGTTCGGGGAACATCCGAATATCGCGCCCCCGGTGCGGCAGTCGTTGCAGCGATCATACTGGTCGCGCTTGGACTGACTGTGGCCTGGCTGGGGGCGTCACACGAAGGCCCCGTCATCTGCCCGTTCAGGGCGGTGACGGGGTTTCCTTGTCCAACCTGTGGGCTCACGAGAACTACAGGAGCTCTTCTCCACGGCCGGATCGGGGAAGCCGTCCGCACAAACCCGTTCGACGCATTCTTCCTCATCATCGTCGTCCCGGTGGGTGCTGTGTTCTGGTTTCTGAATCTCACCTTCGGTTTGGCGGTGAGGATCTCAACCGGCAGGACCGAGCGTGCGGCTTTCTGGTGGACTGTGGCGGCGGTGGTCGTGGCCAACTGGGTCTACGTGCTGGTAACGCAGCTCTGACACAGGAACGTGCCCGACCCCGCACTACTCCTCACCCACTCCGTAGATCTCGTCGTAGAACCGGTAGTAGCGATAGACTCGGCGCACGTAGTCCGACGTCTCCGAGAAGCCGATATCTTCTACAAAGACATCGGAGTCGGAGATACCACCGTACTTCCACCAGCGCTTCACGTTGTCCGGTCCTCCGTTGTACGCGGCGAGCGCCCGCAACAGGTCCCCGTCGAAATCGTCAAGCTGCTGCGCTAGATAGTAGACACCGAAGTGGACGTTCGTTTCGGGATCGAGCAGGTGTGACAGCCGGAAGCCGCGGTGGCCGACCCGGCGCGCGATCCAGCGTCCAGTCGGCGGCATAATCTGTGTGAGCCCCCGCGCTCCAACCCAGGAGACCGCGTCGGACTCGAACAGGCTCTCTTGACGCATCAATGAGTACACGATATGTGGCTCGAGATCCTGTTCCACGCACTCGGTCTCCACGGTCTCTGAGAAATGCCTGGGGCAGATTTTCTTCCGCAGATAGATGGGAGCATCGCTCAGGCTTTCCGCCGGCGACATCGCAAAGATTCTTTCGGCGACACGGATGGCCCGCTTGCTGAGGCTGCTCCTCTCACAGTAGGTCGCGAGTATGTCAAGGGCGACCGGATCGGTACTGATCTCCCTCTCAAGGAGAGCGAGCTCACGTTCCGCCTCCGCACGCATGTGGAGCGCGAGCATGTGGTCGGCCCGGACCAGGTCGGGTAGATTCATGAGACGCTGCCTGGTAGCCATGCGCTCGACCGGAGCCAGAGCCCGCCCGGACCACTCCCCGACCCATCTCCCGAACTCGTCCGCCTCTCGTCCCCAGAGACGCGACGCAAAACCTCTCGTGGTGTCCTCAGTCGGAACCGTGGCCGGGGAGGATCGACGCAAAGCGTCGAGAGCCCCGAGGCGCTCAAGTGACCTTTGCCCGTAGTAGGAATCGCGATCCGCCTCGGCCGCTTCCTGATAGATCTCCACCGCCTCATCCGTACGCAGAAGGCGCTCGCGCACCTTGCCGATCCAGTAGAGGGCGCGCGCCGTAGTCGTGCCGTTCCCTCCCGCGTAGATGTCAGCGAATGCCGCTTCGGCCTCATCCAACAGGCCTCGCTTGAACAGACACAGACCCGCCCTGAACCTCGCGTCGGCTACGTGCTCGCTTCGAGGATAGAGTCGGGCAAGCCTCTGGTATTCGTCGGCTGCCTCGTCCCACCTCCGCTCGTCCTCAAGGAGACGGGCCTTCTCCCACTGGGCATCGGCCGCCTCCGGTCGGTCGGGGTGAAGCTCGATGTACTCGTCATACGTCGCGAGGCTCTCTTCGACGCGGCCTGTCGCTCTGCGACAGTAGGCCAGCTTGAGCCAGGCAAGATCGTAGTACTCGCCGTCACGGTCGAACTCGACGGCGTCCTCGAACCTGTGGGCCGCCGTTCCATAGCTTCGCTTTCGTTGGTAGCTCCGACCGAGGAAGTAGGTGGCTTCCGCCGCGAACTCCCTCTCGTCATTATGCCTGAGGTAGTAGCTGAAGAACTCCGCAGCATCACGGTAGAGCTTTCTATTATAGAGGACCAATCCCTGGTGATAGCGGTCGGTGAACGACCTCGACAGTCTACGGCCTCTCTTCATGGCCTCATGGGAGTGGCGCGATCTGGGGTAGTCGTTGACCGCCGCCGCGTAGCCGGCCTTCGCAGCTTCATGGTCCCCACGCTTCTCGAGCGTCAGAGCCATCTGGTAGTGAGCGCTTGCGGTCACATCGTAGCTGCCGGATTTGGTGAGAAGCACGCGATACCACTGGAGAGCCATGTCCCAGTCGGACGACCCCCTGTATGTGTCGGCGAGCTCCTCGATGGCCCGAAGATCGAGAGCTGTCTCCTGGTCGTCGTCTATCACCTCCCGGAGCATCTCCACTGCGATCTCTCGATCACCACCCTCCCTGGCCGTGATCGCCATTCTGATCCGCACCACATCGCCGATATCTTCGAGTTCCGGCAGCGAGGCCGCGTACGCGTCGAGCGCCCTCTCCCAATCCTCCCCGCCTTCGTACGAGCGACCCGCCATGAATCGCGACCGTGCGGCGAGCCTGCGAAAGTACGCGCCATCCCCGCCGGCCTCATGGCTCGCTATCAACACCGCGACATCACCAAAGATCTGCGACGCAGTTCGGTAGTCGCCGTCCTCGTAGTGGAGGCCGGCAAGCGCATAGAGCGAGTCCGCAGACGCGCGCCACGACGCCTGCGCCTGCAACGGAAGAAGAATGCAGCAGGCAAGAACAGCTGGAAGCCACGTTTTCCGGATGATCATTTTCCTTGTCTTCCGCCTTTGCCGGTGAAGATGATCTAACCTGCAAGTTCCTGTCCTGCAACCGCAAGTGATGACCCAGAGACGCTTCAGCTCTCGAGCTTCTTCACAGCCTGCCCCGCCGCCACGAGCACCGGGTCCCACACAGGTGAGAAGGGCGGCGCGTAGCTCATGTCGATCGCCGCCAGGTCGGACACGGTCATACGCCCATAGATGGCCGTCGCAACCGTGTCGATACGTTTCGCCGCACCCTCAGCGCCGATGATCTGCGCGCCAAGCAGACGCCCCGTTGCCTTCTCAAAGATGATCTTGACTGTGAGCGGACCCCCGCCTGGATAGGCGTGCGAGCGTGACTGAGCCGTGATCCTGACCGAGTCGACGGCAAACCCAGCGCTTTCCGCGGCTCTCGTTGAGAGGCCGGTCTGCGCAGCCTCGAGACCGAAGATCTTAGTGACGTTGGTCCCCGCGACACCTGCGAATTTCCTGCTGCCGCCGACGGCGTTCTCTCCGGCTATCTTGCCCTGTCTGTTGGCCGTCGTCCCGAGCGGCACCCACGTCGGCCGCCCCGTCACCATGTGCGTGGCTTCGGAGCAGTCGCCGGCCGCGAGAACCGAGGGCTCGCTCGTGACCTGGCGTGCATCCACTTGGATGGCGCCGCTCTTCCCAAGTTCGAGACCTCCGCTTTCGGCGAGTTCCGTGTTCGGTCTGACCCCGGCAGACACGATGACCATCTCGGACGGAAGGCGCTGCTCTCCCGCAACCACGTACCCGACAGCTTCGCCCGCGCCCTTCTCGAAGCCCTCAACCTTCGTCCTGGTGCGGACGGTGACACCTCGATCCATTAGTTCGCGGCTGATGATCTCGCTCATGTCCGGGTCGTAGTTGGAAAGCACGCTCGGCAGGAGCTCGAGAATCGTGACCGTAATGCCTCGCTCGACAAGCGCCTCTGCCATCTCGAGGCCGATGTAGCCGCCTCCCAGAACAGTGGCGTTCTTGACGTTCTTCTCTTCGATGAACTGCCTTATGGCGTCACCGTCAGGGACAGTCCTCACCGAGAAGACACCGGGGAGTTCCATTCCCGATAGCGGCGGGATCGCCGCCCGCGCTCCCGTTCCGATCACGAGCGCGTCGAACTCGATCGTCTCCGTGGCACCCGGACGGTCGTAGGTAACGGTCCTTGCTCTCGGATCAAGGACACGAGCGTTCGATCCGAGACGGACATCGATGTGCCGTTCACGCCTGAAGAAATCGGCGTCGTAAGCGATGAGATCGTCTCTCTTCTCGACCACACCGGATACATAGTAAGGAAGCGAACAGGCGCCGTATGAGACTATCCGTCCGCGTTCCAGCACAACTATCTCCACATCGGGTCTGAGTCTCCGCGCCCGGCTCGCCGCACTCATACCGGCGGCGTCGCCTCCGACTACCAGGAGTCGTCCTCCTTCTCTCATGGCTGGGGGCACCTGTGTTATCCTCCTGTCGTGGCGTAGTGTTGGGGAAAGAACATCTCGTCTCTCAGTATGGTTAGCACACTGAGGGGCGCCTCGCAAGCGGGGTGATGAAAAGGCGGGGCCCGGATCGAGCCCCGCCTGGTATGCCGTTCCTCTGCACCCCGAGCGCGTCGCCACGATTGCGGCGACGCTTGAAGGAACGCCTAGTCGTCAGGATCTATGCACGCTCGGAGTGCGGTGATGAGCCCGCTGTGCACGTCTCGCGGCACAGCTTTGCATCGCGTCGTTCTGTAGTAGACGATGGTCTGCCGGAACGTCCTCACGACCGCCTGGCAGCGTTCACACTCGCTCATGTGCAGTTCGAACCTGGCGACCAATTCCTCGTCGAGCTCTCCGTCGTGGTAGTCGGATAGTATCTCGAGGAATTGCCTGCACTCTGTGCACTCTTTGTGGTCATGCATATCAGCTGGTCCCTATGCGCGGATGTCCGTGCGCTTCCCTACTCCGACACATCTTCGAGAGCACTCTCCGAACGTCCACCCATGTGCTTCGCCAGGAACGCCTCGGTCTCACCATAGAACCTGAGCCGGTTCGCCGGTATCGCGAAACCGTGTCCCTCATCCTCAAACAGGATGTAGTTGACCTCGAGTCCCTTCTCCTCCATCGCGTGCACGATCTGTTCCGATTCGGCCTGCTTGACCCTCGGATCGTTGGCGCCCTGAGCGACGAGCAACGGGATCTTGATCTGGTCGACGTTGAATAGCGGCGACCGCGACATCAGGAACTCGGCCTCGGTCTCGGGATTGCCGACGCGCTTGTACATGGACTGGATCATCGGGATCCAGTACGGCGGGATCGTCTCGATGAAGGTTATCAGATTGCTCGGTCCCATCACCGGGACAGCGCAGCAGAAGAGATCCGGCGTGAAGGTAGCGCCTGCAAGCGCAGCATACCCACCGTACGATGCCCCGTAGATGGCCACACGCTCGGGGTCGGCCATGCCCTGATCGATCGCCCAGTTCACAGCGTCGGTGAGGTCATCCTGCATCTTGCCGCCCCACTCCTTGTCCCCTGCGTTCAGGAACTCCTTGCCGTAGCCCGTGGAGCCGCGGAAGTCCACCTGAAGACAGAGGTAGCCG
>JALGZD010000070.1 GCA_025782395.1 bacterium | reverse complement strand
AAAAATGTCTCTGACCCAACGACGATTGTAGAATCATACGGAAAATCACTGATGCTTGACACCATCGAGCGGCGTTTGATCAAGGATGCAATCGAGAATGAGATCATCGCACAGATAAAAGCCGGACAAACAATACGTGCTGATGCTCTCAGAAAGATATTAGAGACGCTATGAAGTACAAAAGAAGGGTCCCCTACACCCCGTTCTATAACATACTGCGGTTAAACTCCCACTCAATGACCGATTTTCCATTGCCGACTTTAACTCGCTTGCCGGTCTTGCGCACCGCAGCGACGTTGTTTGCGCACCCCGCGAGCGATAGGGAATGCAATTTAAGGTGGCATCCCCCGGCAATCTGTTTGTGCGTGAATATCGTTGTGCCGTGCACATCACAATACTCTGCAATAGCAAGCACGAGCGGACGATATATTGAGCGCCCGAGGCTCCTGAACGGCACATCATAACGCTGCCCATAGTATTCGATCGCCGCGTCTCTGCTCATCAGCTTTGCGGCATCTCGATCGAGCATCCGAGATATGTACGCACACCGAGGGGAGCAATTGACATGCCGGTCCATGATCGGTGTGAACAGTCCCCCGCATATCTGGCAGGGCTTGTCGGGGACGACAACTGTGATCCGCCGCGTCCGTTTCATCGCGTACACCTACCAAGCACATCCTTGACGTGCTCCCCGCTCTGAAGAGCGAGGAATCTTTGTGGGTTCACAATCAATCTCCTATTATGCTGCCGCTCGGTATCGGTCTGCAAAGCCCTGGTTGCCCATACACAGCCAGCGGACCGCCTCGCAAAACGCGATCAGTGAGGGAAGGAACGTCCAGCAAAACACCAGATACAGGATTCCTGATCTTGTTTTGCCGAGATAAAAGCGATGCGCCCCTATCCCACCCAAAAACAGTGCGAGAAGCACGGCAATTGTTCGGCTCTTCGGTGCTCCAGTGTTTACGGTTGTTTCGTGTGTCATGTTATATGTCTCCTATGTTTCAGTTATGATACTACTGATTTTGATTTTGACGATACCGCTCTATCGTGGCATTAACCAGCCCCTCGGGGGCGCCGGCATCCTCAAGCTTGTCTGCGATTAGAACCAACCCCGTATCGTAGTGCTTCGTTCCGACGCGCCCCTTCATAAACTCATGAATCTGTTTTTTGATCGTCTGGATCGTCCACTCAGAAACATGATACGACTCTGGTTGTGGGTCGCGTGAGAGGTCTTTCACATCAACCCAATCACACGTTTTGCTCCAGAGCTCCCGCACAAAATCAAAGTCCTCATCTGTCAATTCGGATCTGCCGTTGATCTGCGCTGACAGGGTTAGAATGAGCGTAACGTCCTGCCCAATACGGTCAGAGTGAATGACATCATGCTTTCGGAGGCTTTCTATGAAATCGAGTATCCTGTCGGTGTGTTTATCATACTCAACTTTAATTTTGCTGCACATTATGAAATAGTCATGAATTGATTGGTTATACAACATTTTGGATAATGTAATGTCGTCAATCTTCATATCTTCCCAATTTAAGTGATGTTTCTGTAGTTTTGTGTCTGCGCGCTCGATAAAGAATATGAGCGCCCATCGATCCATGTCTGGGAACTGTTGCCCGGTGTGCCAGTCCAGGTCGCGCTTAACCCACTCCTCAACCATTGCAGCTTGCGCATCTGCACGCACAAACTCATTCACAGTATTATCAACGCTCGCCCGGTCCTGATCGGCTTTCCACCGTTTAAGCCACCCATCTTTCCATTTTGATTGAGATATAAGCACATCAGTCATTGGGTTTGACGTGCCAACAACACATGCGTTCTTTGCAATTGATGTGCGGTTGTTTGCAACCTCTTTGTTTAGTGTTGCTGCCCGGAGCGTTGATCGCAACACAGGGAGGATCGATATCCCTTTTGAATATACTTCATCAACAATGACCATCTGATATCTTGCGAGTAGCCCCGCCTCTGGGATTGTCACGGACGACTCGCCGACTTGGA
>JALGZD010000048.1 GCA_025782395.1 bacterium | reverse complement strand
ACGTTGCGCTGACGTTCTGTAGTAGCGCATGCAAAGTGTAGCCCCCACCAAGATCCTCATACGAGACGTCGAGACCAGAAACATTGAAATAGAACGTACCGTCGAGTGCGCCGTTTTACCGGCTGCTAGTAATTCCTCTATCTCTTTCCTTTTCGTCTTTATGCTTTCGTCCATGTAGTATGGTTGTTATTGTTTGCATATAAATGGGTGGGGTTTTGATATTACCCTTTCATTTCTAATTCGCTGAGCTGGTTTGCGTCGTATCCCGTATCTAGTGTTGTGGCAACTAAACGTATTTTTGTCGTTATTACTGCGGTTGTTAATGCCGTCCATGAGCCCCAGTCATTCCCTGTTACTACTGGGATGTCTGTTGTATTGTCTACCCATGCTGAACCATCCCAGTGTTGAATTTTCCACCTTCCGCTGCCGTTTAAAAGGGATGATCCATACATTCGATGTTGTGAAACATAGCTGTCTACACTAAGATCAATTTCGCAATATTCCTCTACTGCATCGTAAAGTGTTCGGTTGTCTCCTGTTTGTATTATGTTGTCATTTATCCTCTGAGAGTGAATCGCCGTTCCTGTTCCTGCGTTTGTTCTGAATAAAGCGGCCGTTAAAATTGTGATTCCCTCTTTTGTTAGCAACGCATCTACTTTCGTGTCTACTGTTGCAAGATCGTCATGTGTATCGTCCATACCTTTTGTGCGTGTTATTAAGTCCGCTATATCCGCCGGTATATTCGCAGCATCCAGTTCTGCTAACCGTCCTTCTGTGCATACACTTGCTAATGCCGCGCTTTCTGTCCCACGCATTGCGGCACCGTTTATCCCTGTTACATCTGCCAGGATTGCGTCTATGAGTAGGTCTAGTCTCCCGCCATTTACCCAGTCCGTTTGCAGTTCGTTTGTATCTGTTAAAATTAAGTCTATATCAGCCGGTAGATTCGCTGCTGCTAGTTCATCTAGGTATCCCGCTCGTGTTGCACTTAATCTGGTTAGAAGTGTGTCCACGTCCGCCGGTATATTCGCTGCTGCTAGTTCCGCTAATCTCGTCTCTGTGCATACACTTGCTAATGCTACTAGATCTGCATCCGCCCAACTCAAGCCGCGCCAGCCATTTCTTATTATTACAGGGCGTGGGTCTGCGCCGCCTGTGTATGCGTATGGTGCTTTTGCTATCCCGAACCCGTTATCTACATTTGTGTGTGCTGAATAGAAGTTCTCGAATACGTCTGCATTTGTTGACTGGTCGTTAATATAGCCGGTGGAACATGTGACGATATTATTATGGAAGATCGTTGAAACTGTGAGCGCAGCGTGTATGTAAATCCCGTAAATTAGTGATTGCATTGAATTGTCGTGTACTTTACAATCGTCTGCAAAAACCCATATCCCGGCTCCAAATCCTATGTAGTTTGAAATGGTGTTCTCTGCTATCTCTGCGCGGTCTGATGTGGAATCTATAATTATGCCGCCTTTTGCTAAGGTGACATCCTTGTTGTTGCCGTCTATTACATTTCTACGAAATATGATGTCTTTTGCATTGTACGCTTTTAAGCCACCTTTGCACTCGTAACAGTAACAATTTTCCACGAGTCCTAAATCTGAATTCAGGAAGTATGCACCGTAATAGTCGGCTGATGTTAGTTTTATGTTATGGATGCTGCCGTTTAATGCGTCTTCAAAACAAATTGCCGAGCTAGTGATTGCAGTCCCGCCGGTTGGTGCTGTTATGTGTACGCCTGCTCTTGATGCACCTATTAGCGCTATTGCATGTTTGCTGTCTATGTGTACTGATTCATTGTAAGATCCGTCCTTTATGTATATGTCTGCCCATGAATCCGCTATATCTGCCGCTGCTTGGATCGTCTTCTTCGCACTTTCCCATGTCAGCCCGTTTGCACCGTCGTTGCCCGTAGTCCCGTCAACGTAATACGTTGTCGCGCCTTCTTTCGCCACGCACATCCTGGTTATCTTCTCCGTGAGCGCTATCTCAAAAGCATCTGG
>JALGZD010000198.1 GCA_025782395.1 bacterium | reverse complement strand
TTTCGGGACGATCAGTGGACACGTCGTGAATGTCGCATTGCCCGTGATCTCCGGTTTGAACCCGAGGGAAACTACGAACATGGCTGGCGTTGATGCAACGTCTGGGACAACGCCCGCGGACAAGGCCACCCTCCTCCGCGGCGAATCAGTCTCAGGCTTATACAAAGGGGAAGCAGACGGTGTAGTTCAGATAGTGCTTCAATCTGAGCAGATCAAGAATCCCGATGCGCGAATTTCATTTAGGGGTCTCGATAACAGCGGTACGCCATTGATGGAAAGTTCCGAATGTTATCAAGGCGTTGTTACAGGAGATATTGAACGGTTCACAAAGAAGCTGTGGGAGGTTCTCTTTCCAGTCGGGGGGTGGGTTCCATTTCGGCGAAGCAATAACACGGCAGATATCTATGGTGACGTATCTGAGGTTCTTTACTGGGAAGCTGGCAATGGTCAGCTTCATGATTACGCCCGAGAAGCACGAGTGCGGCTTCATGATATGCACGAAAGCGGCAATCGCGCCTGGGGGAGATATGGGGTTGCGGTCAATCGAATTGGTAAGCTGAAAGCTGTCCCTTACTACGGCGAGCATTTCGACAACAACGTAGCTGTTGTGTTCCCGAAGAAGAGCGACGGACCCGCAACTGCCCTGCTTGCCTTTGCTATCTCTGCTGAATTCGTGCGCTCGGTTCGTGCGCTCGACCAAACACTGAAAGTCACTAATAGGACTCTCTTGAAGGTTCCATTCGACCAAGACCGCTGGGCCGAGATAGCCAAGTGCACCTTCTCATCTGGTTTCCCAAAACCTTTCTCGAATGACCCTACTCAGTTCGTATTCCACGGCCATCCTGCCAAGGCCGAGCCGGCTACTGTCCTTCAGGTCGCCGTCGCACGCCTGCTCGGCTACCGATGGCCTCCAGAACTTGATCCCGAGATGCGGCTCGCTGACGAAGCCCGGAAGTGGGTGGCTCGCTGCGATGACCTGCTCAAATTTGCCGACGAAGACGGCATTGTCTGCATCCCCTCTATCCGTGGCGAGTCGCCGGCTGCCGAACGTGCGCGTGCACTCCTAGCCGCCTCGTTCGGCGAAGACTGGACACCGGAGAAGGAGCGTGAATTGATTGCGGAGACTGGATCCAAGGCAACGGATCTCGACACATGGCTCCGCAACGACTTCTTCGAGCAGCACTGCAAACTGTTCCATCACCGTCCGTTTGTCTGGCACATCTGGGATGGTCGCAAGCGCGATGGCTTCCACGCGCTCGTCAACTACCACAAGCTGGCCGAAGGCGATGATGGTGGCCGTCGAACGCTGGAGAACCTGACCTACAGCTACCTGGGCGACTGGATCACTCGCCAGAAAGACGGTGTCCGACGAGGTGTGGCCGGCGCGGAGGACCGACTCGCAGCGGCGCTGGAGTTGCAGCAGCGCCTGGTCGCGATCCTCGAAGGTGAGCTGCCGCTCGATCTGTTCATCCGCTGGAAACCGCTCACCGAACAAGCCATCGGCTGGGACCCCGATATCAACGACGGCGTGCGCCTGAACGCTCGCCCGTTCATGGCTTCGGATCTGCCGAACGGCAAGAAAGGTGCCGGCGTCTTCCGCTGGAAGCCGAACATCAAATGGGGCAAAGACCGCGGAAAGGAACCGATCAGTCTGCGACCGAAGGATAAATTCCCTTGGTTCTGGAAATGGGACGAGCAGATCGCTGACTTCCTCGGCAGCGACGAGTTCGATGGTAACCGCTGGAACGATCTGCACTACACGAATGTTGCAAAGCAAGCGGCACGGGAGGCGGCAAAGGAAGGTGGCCGTTGATAATGGGCGAAGCGGGAAGTATAATGTCAGAAATAACGATCGATATTTCTGACAATAACAGACTATGAACACTACGTATTCTATTGCTGACAAGATCCTTGCGAGGCTGCGTACCCAACGCGGACCTGTCCCGACACGTGACTTCCTCTACTTGGGCAATCGGGCGGCCGTGGACCAATCTCTGTCGCGGTTGGTACGG
>JALGZD010000156.1 GCA_025782395.1 bacterium | reverse complement strand
CATCACGAAGAGGCTCACGAAGCCGATGACACGGCGATCCGACGTGATCATGGGATTCGAGTCTACGGGAATCGGCGCAGCGCCTATCATGTGATCGAGCGGCTTGAGCGCACAGCCCTGGGGCAGTTGCGACCCGAGCAACGTAAGGCGCTCGAGAGCAGGTGAGTCGATATGATCAAGTTCGGGCATGCGAGCCCGGGATCCCGGTGATGCACGGTCGCCTGGAGTGACGTGTCCACCGAGCGTGGGCTTTCGCCCCGACACCGGCAACCTGCCGGCCGCAGGCTCCGCAAGCACAAGCAACAGGTTGAAGCTGTTGAAGCCGAGGCCAGTCGGCACAACGTTGGGCGTAGAAGATGACGGCTCGGCCCAGAGCATCCCGTCTATCACGAACTTGAACGCCCACGAGCCGTACTCCCCGAACTGCTCAAGGGGTCGGCGAAGCTCAAAGACGCCCGGCTCCACCAGTTCCATCATCCACGCGCCCGTCGACCATCCGTTGAACTCCCCCGCCACCGCAACGCCGGCGAGCTCAGAGAGCGGGACGTCGGCCATCGCCACCCGCTGCCCATTGTCACCGCGCGTCGCGAACTCATACTCAGTGCGGTCGAACGTGAACACGACCTCTTCCCCATCGATGCGGAAGCCCACGAATCCAGGATCCTCGACCACCGCACTTCCATCCGCCTCAACCGGAACAGCAACCGGCTGCGCCAGCACCGCAACCGACACCAGAATACAGACGACCACGACCCCCATCACATGTCCCCCCTCTCCAACGCTCCCTCGAGCTCCGCCGAGAGTGTGTCTACGACCTCGGCGACCCTCGCTGTGCGCTCCACGTACTCCGCGAGCAGCTGCTCGCCGGCGTCGGGCTCGTCCTTGTAGTCCATGTTCATGGCAGACGCGACGATATCGAAGTACTCGGGCCGAAGCGTGTCCTCGGCGCCGACCGAGAGCCGGTAGGCATTCCTCAGGTTCTTCAGGAACTCCAGCGCGCCGCTCAGACACGCCATCTCCGGCGAGTGCGTGGAATCCCGCCTGGCGATGATGGGAAGCAGTCCCATGTTGACCGGATGCCTGATCTTGAACGCGGTCTTGTACATGAGAAGCATCATGAGGATGTCCCTCAGGCCCCCGATGCCCTCCTTGACGTCGGTGGCCCCGAGATCACTCGCCGCCACGTCCGCGTGACGCGACTCGATCTCCTTCCTCATACTCGTCACGTACTCCAGCCGCTTGGTGAACAGGCGCCCGCGGACGATGCGCCGCCAGTAGGCCTCCGCAAACCGCTTCGTGCCCACGATCATCCTGGCCTCGAGGATCTGGGACCTGTCAATGAAGGCATCGGTTCGATCCGTGTCCAGGAACTGCTGGAGTTCCGTCAGCGTCGTCACGTAGTGCCCGAAATGGTCGGCAAACCTGTAATGCGGCAGCGTGCCCCTCTTGATGATCTCGGCGTTCATCTTCGCCACGATCCTGTCGGCGTAGATCCGGACGTCCTCGTTGTTGGAGTTGAGGAGTATCATGAGATCGAAGTCGTCGTCGTAAGCTTGTTCGCGCCCCAAGCCGCCGGTCGCATATACCGCCAGCAGGTCGTGGGTGGTGACCCGGAACTGCTCGTCCCTGTCCACCTCTCGCTTGCAGTTGTCGAACAGGCTCTCGAGGTAGGTGTCCGCGACCCGCGTGAACTGTGCGTCGGTCTGCGACGCCGGCTCTCCGGAGAGCGTGCCCAGTCCGATACGGAGGAACTCGAGGTCGTAGTAGTCCCCCAGCTTCTTCACTCTGGCGGCGTGGTCGGTCTCGGAGTCCACGCCCGCAATGACACCCCGGGAGATGTCGCGGAGCGCGCTCTGGTTGTCCAGGTTCGTCAGGCACGCGGGGTAGTCCTCGCCGGCTCTCTCCAGGAAGCGCAGGAAGTAGCGGCTGGACCCCGTGTGGACGTCCAGCAGTCTCTGCAGCCTGTCGCGCCACAGGACGACCTCCGGATCCCAGATGTCTGTCTTGAGAAGCTCGGAC
>JALGZD010000227.1 GCA_025782395.1 bacterium | reverse complement strand
GAGGATATTACCGAACCTGAGCGAGAGTACTTCATACTTGAGGGTGCGGACATACTCGAAGGAGGACGAAGAGGCGGTGCAGGATACCTATCGCTCGAGGAATGCACGAACAATGCGGCAATCCCGGGAGAGATGGATGCGGATAAGGTGAACACTGCAACCCTCGGCATGGTACTGCCATGGGGCGGTGCAGGAGGCGGTAGCAGTCACTACTGGTTCAGTGACAGCTATCTCGGTGATGGCTCGATAATGGGTGGATACGGCTCGCTATACCAGAGAACAGTGGGCGGGATGGCAATGTCCGTTGGAGCGAGCACCAATGCGCAGATGGGTGCGAACGTGAGCGATGTGACCGCATACATCGCAAGCGATAATAACACCGTCACCTTCGGCGATAACGGTGATTCGATGATGGTCGCGAATGCGTTCCTGCTCGTGGAGTATGGAGCGGGAATGTCGCAGGCGCCGTTTATGATCTACGGCGAGGTCAACGATACCGAAGGTACGCCTGTGAACGATCCTGACGTGACAGTGAAGAACGTGAACACCGGCGGGACATTCACAGTGGAGACCGACGTCGGTTCAAGTTTCTATCAGGTCGTGACAGGCTCGAAGAGTATTCATGCGGGAGATGTGCTGCAATTCACCTGCGGTGGGACGTTACTTGAGCATGAGGTCGTTCCGGCAGAGATGGATGCAGGCGTGCTTGAGCAGAACATCACATGGACCGAATATGTGCCGCCGCCAGAGTTCTGGGAGTCGTGTGAAGAGATCGCATCCGGCTTGAGCTACATCGGAGACTGGGCAGCACCTGCGGTATTCAGCAAAGACGGAACATGGTATCTGATATCAGGAAACGCTACCGGGATGTTTAACGGCTTCAACTGGAATGGTTCAGGCTGGCAGACAGATACCGGGATCGTAGCAGGATTGGGCGATGTTGGCGGTGACACAACGCCCGCGGTGTTTAACAAGGACGGAACATGGTACCTGATAGCAGGAGAGTTCGATGGCGAATTCAACGGCTACAACTGGACCGGTTCGCAGTGGCAGTCAGATATGGGAATAGTATCAGGCTTGAGCGGCATAGGCACCAACTCAGCACCTGCGGTATTCAGCAAGGACGGAACCTGGTATATGATCGCAGGAGAGAGATACGGAAATGTTCAGGGCTACAACTGGACCGGTTCAGCGTGGCAGTCCGATGATTCGATGACATCAGGTCTGGAGAGCGTCAGTTCGTATACGCATCCGATGCCGACGGTCTTTTATGAAAGCGAGACGTGGTATCTGATCTTTGGCGAGTACTATGGTGAGTTCGGTGGCTTTAACTGGACCGGCACGGGCTGGCAGACAGATGATGCGATCGTATCAGGTCTTGGAGCGATCGGTATGCGTTCATCACCTGCGGCGTTTGAGAAGGACGGAACATGGTATCTGATAGCAGGAGATAAGTTCGGTCTGTTCTGTGGGTACAAGCATCCGGCAGAAGCTCTGGAGATCGTGTCTTATGCTCCGGAAACACCGGTAAGCGACACCGAGGGTGCGGTGCGGACGTTCAACGTCACGGTAAGCCAGATGGTGAACGTTAGCTGGCTGATCGATGGAACGCCGGTGCAGTTCAATGATACCGTGGCTGAGGCGTCATACACGAATGGAAGTGCTGTTGTTGGCTACTGGAACGTCTCAGCGATCGCGGAAAATGCCAATGGCACTGATATGCAGACGTGGTGGTGGAATGTTACTCAAGCAGGCATCTGCGGCGATGTGAATGACGATGGAGATGTCGACATGACCGACGTGATGACACTCTGGTACGACATCGCAGATTATCCGTATGTCGATGCATACACGATCTCGAATGCGTGGGCTGCTGATGTGAACTGCGATGGTGAGCTGGACATGACCGACGTGATGACGCTGTGGTATGACATCGCAGACTATCCGTATGTTGGAGCGTACGAGGTGAACTGCTGCGGGTGATTAGCTGAATAGGAGAAAGAAGGTAATCGAAAAGATAT
>JALGZD010000150.1 GCA_025782395.1 bacterium | reverse complement strand
CAATTAAAAAATTGTCATTAGCGACAAGGTTGCGCAATTGACCATCTAATTGAACATGGGAAAACAAGTTAAATAGATAATCGTAGAATTCTGCTTCTGATTGAGAAGTATCCGTACCTACATTTCGTAACACGTATATGATGTAAGTTCTCGACGAGGTCTCATCGCGCGTGGCAACCTGGATATCCAAGGTATTCCATCCTGCCTCAAGTGGTATCAGAGAGGAAGGAGACCCGCTTTGGACTACTTCGCCATTGACTTTGATTATCAGGTCGGCATGCGCGGCAATGGGTGTCACGGTGATATTTTCTACCTCAAAGTCTACATAGACCCGATAATAGCGTGTTCCACCCCTCTGAAATTCAGGTTGTAACATTCCATGGCTCAATGTAAGACTGTCCAGAAATGTTTGATCCTCTACCATGATCGTCTGATAGTAACTAACAAAGTTCCCACAATCATCGGTCGCCGTCCAGGTGCGGGTGATGATCGAGGGACAGGTCCCACTAACGCTGTCACTATAGGTGATCTCTGGGTCTGAATCGCAGATGTCGGTCGCTGTTGCCTGTCCTCCTGTATTAGAGGGATCGCGGGATGCACCACATAGTATCGTAAACGCCTGCGGTACGATCAGGGTTGGTGGAGTGGTATCTTCCTGTATGGTGATGGTCTGGACGTCACTAACCGATTTTCCACAATCATCGGTCGCCGTCCAGGTACGGGTGATGATCAAGGGACAAATTCCACTTTCGCTATCACTATAGGTGATCTCTGGGTCTGAATCGCAGTTGTCGGTCGCTGTTGCCCAACCAGTGCTATCAGGCTCTGTTGATTCGTCACACTCGATTGTTACATTGTCCGGTAGAGTCAGCACCGGTGGAGTGGTATCTTCTTGTATGGTTACTGTAATAATGTAGGTTCGCGAGGTGATCCCTAACGACACCGTCACCGTCACCGTGACCGGCGTAGTTATGCCAGGGGAAAGGGGTATGTCACAAGATGGATGTTCGGAGTTAATATTGGTTTCATTCACCATAACTATTAAGGAATCCGTTAGCACCGTAGGAGTTACGGTGATGTTTCCAACATTACAATCCACAACAACGTCATATTCGAGCGTGGTAGCTACAAATGCGGGATACAAGTCCTCCTCCATACTTACATCCTCCGTACTTACACTACTTACACTCAAACCGCTCAAAGACACACGGGTCACATTGATGGTGTAGGTTCGCGAGGTGCTCAGTGAAGACACCTCCACCATGACTGTCGTAGTTGCTCCGGGATCTAAAACGATAGGAGCAGTTGGTGGTGTCTGACCATTCACCGTAACCGTTAAGGATAAGGGGCCCGGCACCGTAGGAGTTACGGTGATGGTTTCAACATCATAAGCCACGGCAATGTCATATTCGAGCGTGGTAGCCGAAAAAGATGGACTTAAGGACAAAATATCACCATTTGGTTTTTTTATCTCTATGCCCGACAGAGCCACATTAGATCCGACTTGTGCAGAGACTACCATAAATGACAAAATTAATACTAATAATAAAAATGATACGATAAGAGCTATCTTTGTTCTAATAGACATTCTCTTAACCTCCTTTGGCTTAATGCCCTTTACAGAACCCAGTATCCAGATTTCCCAGACTGTGCTCTTTTGTAATACTTCCCTAATATGATGACAAGGTATATAAATTAGTCAAGCCTACACTTGGCACTTAATATTGAAAGAAAGCTTCTAAACCCCCAAATTCTTGATCCAGTTAACTCAAAATCTAATCTTATACAAATTGTATCTTGAAAATAGTCTTTAGTGTATAAAGAATAAATCTATAATTATAAAATAATAAAATTATTATAATTTCTGTTTATCGGGGATAAAAGCACCTTAAAAATAAGGCACTCTTATCCCCTTATACTTTCTAATTTTTATAACACTATCTCAAATGGAATTTATTTTTATTTATTATTTTTTACCACCAGTACTCTGGATTTCACGACGAAAACCGGATGATGGTTCTTCGGTAAACAG
>JALGZD010000014.1 GCA_025782395.1 bacterium | reverse complement strand
GTAGCATGATCAATCGGATTTTGTTACTCCGGAATATCGGGCAGTTCGATTCAGTGAATACTGCCGCGAACATCCCCCTCGCACGGCTTACTCTAATTTACTCAGAGAACGGCAGAGGCAAGACGACGCTCGCGGCAGTGCTTCGATCGTTGGCCACGGGCAATCCCATCCCGATCGCGGAGCGAAGACGCCTCGCCGCCCAGCATCCGCCCCAAGTCGTCCTTGAGTGCAGCGGCGGTCCACCACTGGCGGTCTTCAAGAACAACGCCTGGAACCGCACGCTGACGGATCTTGTGGCTTTCGACGACGTATTCATTGATCAGAATGTGCACTCCGGTCTGGCCGTGCAGGCGCACCACCGGCAGAACCTTCACGAGCTGATTCTCGGCGCGCAGGCCGTGGTCCTGAGCAAGCAACTCCAGGAACACGTGGAGAGAATCGAGAATCACAACAGTGCATTGAGGGTTAAGGGGAGTGCCATCCCGACGGCGGACAGAGGCCCATTCTCGGTGGATGACTTCTGTGTACTACCTGCAAGGCCTGACATTGACAAGGCCATCCAGGATGCGGAACGCGCGCTCGCCATGGCGCAAGAGCAGGACGCAATTCGCACTATGTTACCCTTCGAGTCGCTGAGCGTACCTGAGTTCAATCTCGATGCGATCGAGCATATTCTCCAGCAGGACCTGGAGGCCCTTGACGCTGCCACCCTGGCGCGGGTCCAGACTCATCTGGCCACACTGGGTCACGGCGGCGAAGCATGGGTGGCCGACGGGATACACCGCATTCCGCAGGGGGACGGCGGTGTATCCACAGGGACATGCCCATTCTGCGCACAGGATCTCAAAGGGTCGCCTGTGATCCAGCACTACTGGGCGTATTTCAGCGAAGCATACACTGCTTTGAAGCAAACCGTGTCAGACGCAATCGGGGCGGTCAAACGCGTGCACGACGGGGATGTACTGGCGGGATTCGAGCGCGCCGTGAGGGTTACCGTTGAACGCCGTCAGTTCTGGTCACGATTCTGTGAAGTCGCGGAATTCACTCTTGACACAGCCGCGATTGTTCAGGATTGGAGCGCTGCCCGGGAGGCCATCGTTGCGCAGCTCGCTGCAAAACAGGCCGCTCCTCTGGAACCCATGGCACTTTCGAACGAGACTCGGACACTCGTGTCGGCCTATGAAGCTCACTGCGAGACGATTGCCACGATCAACCAACAGCTTCAGGAGGCCAACCAGGCGATCGGCGTCGCCAAGGAGCGAGCAGCAGAGGCCGTCTCGAAAGTGCTCGCTGCCGACCTTGCCCGGCTCAAAGCCATCAAAGCCCGACACTTGCCAGAGACCGTCGCGCTCTGCGACGACTACCTGCGGGAGCTAGAAGCCAAGGCGGCGACAGAGCAATTACGCGACCAAGCTCGGGCTGAACTGGAGCAGCACAGGGCAATCGTCTTCCCAGGGTACCAAACCGCTATTAACCTTTACCTCTCGAGGTTCTACGCTGACTTTCGGCTCGACAGCGTGACGTACGCCAACACCCGTGGCGGGTCGATCTGCACATACAACGTGCTCATCAATAACACGCCAGTGCCAATTGGAGGAGCCGAACCCCCGCCGGGGGAACCGACCTTTCGCAATACCCTCAGCTCAGGTGATCGCAACACTCTGGCTTTGGCCTTCTTCTTCGCCTCGCTCGACCAGGATGCCGGCTTGGCGAATAAAGTCATCGTTATTGACGATCCGATCTCGAGCTTGGATGAACACCGGGCTTTGACGACTGTTCAGTTGATTAGACAAATTGCTCAACGCGCCGCCCAGGTGATAGTGCTCTCCCACAACAAGCCTTTCTTGTGCCGGCTTTGGAAGGGAACGGATTCCGCCCTGCGAGCAGCTCTCGAAGTGGTCCGTGACGGCGAAGGGTCGACTTTTAGCGCGTGGGATGTAGCTCAGGATTCTATTACCCAACATGACCGCCGCCATGCCATATTGCGCAAGTTTATCACGAGCGGCACGGGAGACATGCGAGAGGTGGCTGAGTTCAT
>JALGZD010000133.1 GCA_025782395.1 bacterium | reverse complement strand
TGCACTCGTAGATGCGCTGCTCGTTTAGATTGATCACGATGTGGTCGAGCACCTCGCGGTGGTCGGCGACGATCAGCTGCACCAGCTCGTCGAGGTCGGTCTCGCCGGCGGCGACCAGATCGGCCACCAGCTGCTGGGCGCGGGTGCGGTAGCGCGTGGCGCCGTCCAGCACCTCGGGCTCCAGCTCGAGGATGGCGTTGGTGGACACCGCTGCCTGCTCTTCGGTTCCATCCTCGGCCAGCACCGGGAAAGCGCCGCCAGTAGAAAGCGCCAGGATGAGAGCCACCCCGCTGAGGACACCCACCTGTAGCTTGCGTACTGTCATTTCACAACCAGCTATATTGCCCACTTTCACCCGCGATTATTCATACACCGGGCTCGCGGGCTTATTGTAGTGGATGCGCCGGGCTGCCGGCATCCCGCCCCCAAGGTACGCGCGCCGGCTTCCTCCACCCGCTGCTATTTGCGACTCAGTCTCATTACGTCGTTACGGGGGAGCGGTGGCATCCCGCCATAGCTGGGCGGCTGTGCGCTGCGCCGTGGCCTCGCGGGTTCGGCAGCGGGTCTGCGCCACTGCGCGCCTGTGTGCACGCGCCCGTGTGACGCGCCTGTGCACGCGGGTGTACGCGCGGGGGTGTGTGCGTGCGCGTCATGCGCGGGTGTGTACGCGCGCGCGGTTCACCTCCGCGGCGGCGTGATCCCGGTGGCGCGGGCATCCCTGCCCGCGATTTGTGTGCTGATCCCACCGGAATGGCGGGCAAGATGCCCACCCCACCCGGAGAGGATTGCTGACTGCTGGCCACTGCGCGCTGAGCGCTGATCCACACTGGCCTGGCTGGTTGTCAATGTCCACCATGGACAGCATACCCGCCAGGCAGCCCCGCCGCAACATGAAAGCGGCGCTTTAACCGATCCTAGCCACACTTATCCTCGACAGGGCTTAAAAAGCACCTAACTGCGACACAGTCTCATATGGGAGTGTCGGGGCGGTGAGGAAAGGGAAGGGAAGGAATCAGGATTCAGGGGGCAGCAGTCAGCAGGGGATGGCGGGCAGAGATGCCCGCCCCACCAGGATAGCAGGCGAGACGCCTGCCCCACCTAGGAAAGCAGTGCCCATACTGCGCCTAGGTTTCCGCGCCCACGGCGGCGTCCGGGTCGACGGCCTCGATCAGCTCCGGGTAGTCCAGGGGCCAGTCCGTCACGGCGTCGAGGACGCTCACCCCGGCGGGTAGCAGCACCCCCACGCCGGCCACTTCCCACCACTCGGCGTAGACCTCAAGGTCCTTGGCGGCGATGAAGGCGTCGGCTGCCGGGCGGTCGAGGGGCAGGCGGAAGGCGACGATGGCGCGCCCGTCGATGATGTCATAAGTGGTATCGTCCCGCGGGTCGGTGAAGGGGACGATCACCCACTCGTCCTGCTCGGGATCATCCCCGCCGCTGGGTTCAGCCGGAGGCGCTGTGATGGTGATGTAGGGATCTCTGTCCGTGGCAAGTAAATATGCAATATTCTGCTCAGTGGGCTTTATCTCTGTCTCGCCGTCCCACCAGGTGATACGTTTACGTAGTATGTACTTCCCTGGCTCGGGGTACGTGTGTGTGACTTCCCCAATTTGGAGCGGTAGGCCATCTCCTTCGCTCTGGGTAGAAGATGTGACATCATGCCATCCTGAACCGTCACCATAGTCCAAGTCGATCCTGGCACATGGAAATCTCCTTTCAGGATCTTCCTGGCCACTGCTAATGTGTATGGAAACGGTTATGGAGTGTGGCGCTACACCCAGCTTCCCCTCATCGTCCAATATACCAGCTGTCCAACTTCGCAGCTGAGGCTCCCATTGATGAAAAACACTACTGCTGCATCCCTGCTGAAGAACAACCATGGTTGCCAAGACAAGCAATGCTAAATATCCACTCACTGTATTCATGGTTTTCATATAAAGCCCCTCTATCGCTTGAAGTCGCCCTCAAGGGCATCATAAGCATTCAGCCTGAAAAATCCGATGTAATCGTCATCTAAAAGATCTTCATCAGCACTGCGCCA
>JALGZD010000001.1 GCA_025782395.1 bacterium | reverse complement strand
ATGGCGAGATGGGGCAGCAAGTCTTCGATATGTGGCAGGCATCCCTCGCAGCCCAGCTGTCTGAAACTGAGATGGAGATCGCTAACTTGCAGAAGCTTCTCGGTAGGGCCGACCCGGCATTGCCCACAACTGAAGGAGCCCAGCAGTTAATGGAAGATGCGCAGTTCAACTACAACTTCGTGAAGTTTGGCAAGGGAATCCATAACTTCCCTTATTCGCTGAAGCTGTTGGAGAAAGCCCAGCAAGACATCGCGGCGGGCCGGGAGCTTTTAAGCAAGTAGCAGCGGCTCCAGCTGGCGCGTGAACGCAGCGGGCTGTGCCTCGTCCAGAATACGCGTGTTCGTATGTGCATGGTGACATGTTTTTAGGAGCCATGTATACTCTCAGGGTGAAAATTTCCTATAGCCAACTGGCACGGAGGTAGATTATGAAGAAGTGGTTTGGTTTATTGGTTGCACTGGTGGTTGTGCTGCTTGCCGTCGGCACAGCTCTCACCGCCGAGGATGCAGTAAACGCCTACGTCGGTGACAGTGCGAAGAAGTGCAAGATGTGCCACAAGCTTCAAGTAGAGGCTTGGGAAAAATGGCCGATGGCCTCATCCTGGGACAAGCTTAGCGATGAAGAGCAGGCAAAAGAAGAGTGCGTCTCCTGCCACGTCACAGGCTACGGTGAGGAAGGCGGCTTTATCAGTGAGAAGGAGACACCAGGATTAGTCAGTATCCAGTGCGAGGCTTGCCATGGTCCCGCCGGCGATCATATGAAGGTGCCGATGACCGACAAGGAAGCGCGCGCGACGACGTTGTCCGAGGCGGATGAAGCCAATTGCCTGCAGTGCCACATTGAGGAAGGCAACCCGAACTTCAAGGAGTTTGTGTACGACGACGAAGTAGCCGCCCTGGCGGACCACTTCAATGAAGCACCCGAGGAAACTGAAGCCGAAGCTGAAACCGAAGAGTAACAGCTAGAGCAGTTTCGAGAATACCAGCGGTGGCCCCAGCGCCACCGCTTTTTTTCGCATCACAGTGTTCGCGCGGCGGGCAATTAGAGTGCGTGATTGAAGGATTATGTTGAAGCTGGAACACTGTGCATAGCATAAATTTCTATCTGGAAGGCTTGCACGTTGAGCATGTAGGTATCTCTGGCCTGGTTTGGCTCACATGTAGGATTTCGGTGATCTCAAACTCGTAGAAAGGTGTCATCCAGTCTGCACATACTGGGTTTGGGCGCATCGGTGATGCGCCATCCCCGGCATCCCGCTGGGCTGCATTTGAAATGCTACTCCCCAACAATAACACTGCAAGTATGAGCAAGTGAAGAATATGCAACAACATTCTTTTCATGATGACTCGTATGTGTATGATGGGAAATCGAAGTAGTAATTGCCGATTTGCTTGGTCCAGATGCCCTCTCCGTCGCAATACGAGCCAGAGCCAGGCAGTAGTATACGAATGCTGTACTGTACTCCATCATAACCGTTGGCATCAATTGTGAAGGATGCGATGGCTTCGCAGGATTCCCTGAACTGAACCTGTATCTCTTCCTCCGGCCCATCGGGATCAGGTTTGGTAAACCTTCGTTTTGTCAGTATTTCCACACCTTCGTATTCCATTCTCGTGGCAGAGACTAGTGAGTAGTTCAGCTGGATAGTAAGTTCCCTTCGCAGAGGGCTGTAAAGCTCAACATCGAGTTCAAACCGGTGGTGCGTCATGGGTTGGCCATCGCTCATCTCGGCGGGATTACCACCACCACTGGTGTGAGCTGAAACACGAACCCCTGCCAACGGGGTGGCATCGCTGTTGTTCAAGCAGAAGTCCAGTGTCGCTTGCACAGCTTTACCGCGCAAATGTTTGGCTACGATTACGCCCTGGGGATTGACGAGGAAGGATGCAGGAATGCCACGAATGCCCCACTCCGCAGCCTGGGATGCCGTCAGTGCATCTATATACTCATCTCGCTCAAAGGTACGAGGCCCGGTGAACAGTGCCTGCTTCCCAGGAAAGACAACCGGGCAGTCAACATCGTATTCGTGCAGCACTTGTTTCACA
>JALGZD010000168.1 GCA_025782395.1 bacterium | reverse complement strand
CACATAAGCGATTGCAAGCATCCCTGCGATCGCAAATACCGCTGTGAATCCGGGTATGCCCTTCTTTGTGGGCTCTTCTCCCGCCGACGCAGTTGGAGTCGCACCTGCTCCTGCAGGTTTCGCGGGCGTTGGCGTCACTCGCCATCCTGCTGGTGCTGGCGTCACTCCGGACGACGGGGTTGAGGTTGGAGTCACAGCGGGCGTTGGTGTCGGAGTTCCGAACCATCCTGGTGGATATGTGCCGTCACCACCGCCACCGCCACCACCTCTGGACGGTGTTGGTGCGGGTTTGCTGCCAATTCCGACTGTGACTTCGCTGAGGTACTCGCTTATGTCAGCGGTGTAGCAGTCAGTGGTTCCTACCCGAGTGGTGGTCAATTCAATCCAGGCACTACCGTCGTATACATATATCCGCACGTTGCTCCGAGCAAGCCCCATAGCCGTGAGTTCGGAGTCGCTCACGCACAGCGTTATAGTTACTGTGCCGTTGCCTCCTACCAGTGCAGTATGGGCATCACCACTCACATTAACGATGGCTCCACTGGTGAACTCGTAGCCGGCTCCCAAACCAACGGTGGTTGCAGCAGTAACGTTTCCTATCGGTTGAACAGTAGCACTGCCATTCACAGGGTCATCGAAGTTACCAGTCACATTCACATTGCCAGACTCGAGCGTGAAGTTGATGTCAGTGTTCAATGTTGTATTGTTCGCTGGCGCGTTCACATACACCGTTACATGATTGCTCTCTTTCGCGCCGCTCTTCGCATACACCTCTGTATGCCCTACCTCATCCGCTTCGAAGTAGCCGGTCGAAATGATCGTTCCAACATAAGTGCTGCTACTCCACCAGACGAATGCTACATTCTGCACCACGACGTTTTCGAGATCATATCCTGTTGCCCCGAATGTGTAATTTTCGGTCATATTCAGTGTCAGCTCGCCAGTCTGCGGGTATGCTATATTCTCCGGGTTTGTTATCTCGATGTGGTGCAGTTGTCCGGGCGCGAGTATGGTTATATTTGCTGTGGCAGTATTAGTGCCATCGGTCGCGCTTATCATGTAGTCGCCAGCCGGAATCGCGTTTATATTGACAGTCTTGTTGAATGTGTCGTCTGGATTCACATCCACATCTGGCTGCTGCACCGTGACATTCAGACATACACTGGAGTTCTCTGTTTTTCCATACACCTTTATGGTCTGGAATGTGCCTGCAACCACTGATGGGACGCTGCGGTGCACATGCACAGTCCCGGTTGAAGAATTGTATGAATAACCTATTGTGCTACCGTAGCTCTTGTCAAACGTCCACGCGAGAGGCCAGTACCTCTTCACATACAGCTTAAGGTCATCATTTACTGGCGAAGCATTGAGTGCAAGAACCGAATCTGCTGGCAGGTACATTCCGGTTATCTCGTACGAATATGCACCACTTGATGGCGTGACCGGAATGCTCGTCCCGGTCGATAGCGATACAGTCGCACTCGCATCATCAAATCCGGTTCCGTTTACCCACATCTCCTCGTATGACATCTGATTCGCCGTCAGGTTCGCCGCTGCCATCACAGGCGCTGCTAAGGAGAATAGCACCGCTATGGCAAGGATATAGTGTTTCATTTAAGCACCCCCATGATCGCAACAGTCACAATCATTGCAAATGCAAAGAGAAGAGGTATAATCACCAGCACGGTGTTTCTCGCCAATTTCTGCGATCTGGCGCCACCATGGGCATCTGATAGTTCCTTGACGATAAGGAGGCAGATCAATAATACAGTCCCTACAGCACCAAGCGTGGTTGCAGCCGCCGCCGTAACCGTTGTTACCGTTGTCACAGTTGTTATCGTTGTAATCATCTAACACACACTCCATCACTCACGTAGATAATTGTCAGCCATCATAGTATAAATACCTTGCGGCTTGATAGTAACACGGATGCAACGGAAGAGGATTACTGTTGATACAGGGGTTATAATACTTGGGGGTATATACAGGTCTGTTGCTGATTGCGGAATTTGCAACCACCCGCAACCTGAAGACCGGTATGATCGCTCACGGATG
>JALGZD010000212.1 GCA_025782395.1 bacterium | reverse complement strand
AGGGTCCAGAGACTGACGCGGCCCGTTCGCTACGTCCGGCAGGATGACTGACCATGTCCATCCCGTCAACCGAATTACGCGGCAGCCTGGGGATCAGTAGGTCGTCAACGTGTGACTTGTCGACGCGCAGCAGAAACTTGCGGCTAGGCTCAGGAAGAGGCCAACCATGAAAAGAAATAGAAACGTCCCGCCTGAGCGGGACGCCAGGCCAGCGATACTATCGATGGCGGAGCTTGAGCGTAGTATACAGCAGGGATGGCGCCGAATTCGAATTGCCACGGCCTGTGGAATGGAGGTAGATGGATGCCCGTCTTGAGTACGGAACTGAGAAATCAGCTGGAGAAGGTCGTCATCGAGGCGCGGGACGTGGCCGAGGCCGGTGCACGAGTTGCGCTGGAGTCCCTTGCCGTTCACCACTACGAGCCGTATCCGCACATGGACGAAGCACAGCGCAAGCTCCGCAATCGGCTCCGCGCACGAGGTCGACAACTTGGCGATCAGCAGGAGCCGGTCGGTCGGCTGGAGATCCGACACTTGATTCGCGAAGTCGCTTACGAGCACTGGCACCGGATGCTGTTTGCCCAGTTCCTTGCCGAGAACGACCTGCTGATTGAACCAAACATGGGGATCGCCATCACCATGGAGGAGTGCGAGGAGCTGGCACGAGAGGCCGGTGAAGATCCCCGTGCGATGGCGGCCCGCTTCGCTCAAGACTCGCTTCCTCAGATCTTCCGGGAAGGCGATCCGGTGCTCGAACTGGCGCTGCCCCCAGAAACCCAGCAGGCCCTCGATCGGCTACTCGACAGCCTGCCTTCCGAGGTGTTCACCGCCGCCGACAGCCTGGGCTGGACCTACCAATTCTGGCAGAGCAAGAGGAAGAAAGAAGTTAACGAAAGCGGCAACAAGATTGGTGCGGATGAATTGCCAGCTGTCACGCAGCTGTTCACCGAGCACTACATGGTACAGTTCCTCTACCACAACACGATCGGCGCTTGGCATGCCGGCAAGGTGCTTGCGGAGAATCCGAGACTTGCCGAGACCGCCCAGAGTGAGCAGGAGCTGCGCGATGCCGTTCGCCTGAAATCGCAGGGTGGCTACGACTTCGAGTACCTGCGCTTCGTACGCTCCTCTCCCTTGACGGGAGGGGGTCGGGGTGAGGGTGAAGATCCGTGGCGTCCGGCAGCCGGGACGTTCGACGGTTGGCCGAAAACGACAAAGGAGATCAAGGTCCTCGATCCCTGCTGCGGCAGCGGCCACTTCCTTAACGAGGGGCTCCAGCTTCTCGTTCGGCTGCGGATGGATGAGGAAGGATTGGGCCTCGATGAAGCGATCTACGCAGTTCTGACGGACAACCTCCACGGATTGGAGATCGACCCCCGTTGCACGCAGATCGCGGCGTTCAACGTGGCGCTCGCGGCATGGAAGCTGGTCGGGAAGCCGATTGAGCTACCGTCCATGCACATCGCGTGCTCCGGATTGGCTGTGGGGGCAACGAAAGGGAAGTGGATTACACTCGCTGGCGACGACCCGCGGCTTCGTGCTGGCATGGGGCGGCTGTACGACCTGTTCGAGCAGGCTCCGGTGCTCGGTTCGCTGATCGATCCGAAGGCGCTCAAGAGCGACCTTTTTGTGGCCAATTTTGCCCAGTTGCAACCGCTATTGGAGAAGGCGCTGGAGCGGGAGGACGACGAGAAGCTGGAGCGTGCGGTGGCGGCGCAAGGGATGGCAAAGGCAGCGGAGCTGCTGTCAGGTGAGTACACGCTCGCGATTACGAATGTCCCGTATCTCGGTCGCGGGCAGCAGACAAAGCTACTCAAAGATTTCGCCGACGAGAAGCACAAAGAGGCTAAGGCCGATCTCGCAACGATCTTTGTTGAGCGCATGCTCTCAGTATTGAACAGGCATGGAACAATGGCCGCGGTGACAACTCAGTACTGGCTATTCCTTTGAACTTATCCCGGCTTCGCCGGGGACTTTCGGATCAGGGAAGCGCATCTTTATGACTTCCCTTCCTCCTGTCCCGTTTCTATCATTACAGTTGCTCGGAGGCAACTGTGGA
>JALGZD010000107.1 GCA_025782395.1 bacterium | reverse complement strand
CTGTAGAGTAGGAAGCAGGCGCCGTGGCTTCAGGACCCGGGTGGGAGTTCCTGACTCCTTTCGGGTCAGGCCTCAGTCCCGACGTCCATACCCGGTTTCCAGCCTCCCCTCATCGAACCGTGCATGAGGTTTTCCCTCACACGGCTCTCCTGTGGGAACTCAGGGTCACGAAGGCTGCCAGCGCACTCGATAATCCGAGTAGAGGCCGAGCGTGTCGTAGAGATGGGCGTAACCGTACCGCTGCCAGCCCAGTCCCCTGCGTCCGGCTCTCCTCTGGAGCACTCGCCGTAACCGCATCTCCACGTACCAGCGGATGTCGTGGAACACTCGCGAGGAGTTACCCACGCGGAAGTAGTTGACCCAGCCTCGCAACAACCGGTTCGTGCGCTCGATCTGTTCCTGCGTCGACACCGGGGCCTGCGCGTTCAGCGTCTTCTTCACACGGTCGCGGAGCCGCTGCTGCGACCTCGTCGACGGTGAGTAGAGCGCCGCTCGCTTCGTGTGATCCCGGTTCCACACCCGACGGAACGTGAACCCGAGGAAGTCGAACGTCTCCTGCTCGGCATCCACCACCCGGCTCTTCTCTTCGTTCAGTTCGAGTTCCAGCCGGGACAGGATCTCCCGAAGGCGGTCCATCGCCCACCGGGCATCCTTGTCCGTCAGAAGCACCAGATCGTCAGCGTAACGCACCAGCTGCACGTTCGGGCCGCTGCGTCGCGTGTAACCCCGCTTCTCCCACGTCGCATCCAGCGCGTGCAGATAGATGTTGGCCAGAAGCGGTGAGATCACTCCGCCCTGGGGCGTACCCCGCTCAGGATGCCAGCACCGCCCATCCTCCTCGACCCTGCACTTCAGCCACCTCTTGATCAGCTTCAGCACCCGCCGGTCAACGATCCTGCGTGAGACCAGCTGCATCAGCTTCCCGTGAGGGATCGAGTCGAAGTAGGATCGGATGTCTACATCGCAGACCCGGGTCAGTCCCCAGTTCAGATACTTCACCACCTCACCCGCTGCCTGTTGTGCGTTCCGCTTCGGACGGAACCCCCAGCTCGTGTCACGGAAGTCAGCCTCAAAGATCGGCTCCAACACCAGCAGAGCCGCCTGCTGAACCACCCGGTCACGTACACAGGGGATACCCAACGGCCGAAGTCGTCCATCAGGCTTCGGGATGTGCTCCCGCCGCACAGCTCGTGGCCGATACGTCCCGGCACGGAGCTCCCCTTCGAGCACACACAGGAACTCGTCTACTCCTCGCTCCTCGATCTCCCCGATGGTCTCGCCGTCCGTGCCGGGTGACCCACCGTTCGCGCGCACGCGACGCCAAGCCTCCCGGAGAACATCCATCCGATAGATCTTGTCGTACAGAGCGTAGAACCGGAACGCAGGCTCTGCCTTCGCCTTCTCCCCTAGCTTCTTCCGAAGGTCCTGAACCTTACCACCAGCGCTTACTAGCTCTCGCAATGCGCTTCTCCAGACCCGCTTCCAAAGCACCCACAGCAGGGGCCCTTCCCTCGCCCGGAGTTATGTTGTCTCCGGGGTCTGCAGTACTATGGCCCCATCCGACTCCCTAACGAACTCCGCCGGACTTCGGCTCGGCCTTATACCGGCGGCCTCTTCCACGTCAACCTCGACGCGGGCTCGATAGGGTCTCCCCAGTTGACACGTCCCCTGTCCCGGCATGTCGCCCCTGATACCCCGGAGGAGCCTCGGGCGGTACACCTGTCCTACATCCCGAGGTGATGGCTTCCCAAGTGAAGTAGCCGGTCGCCCTCCCCAATCTCGTCTTTACGAGGCTACACGTAGGTTCACTCGCGTTACGACCTGCCGGTTCGCGTCGCCCCCTTATAGAGGCTTTGTCGGATCGCTTAGACGCACGCGTTACCGCCGACGCCCGATCCCTCGCTACGGGGCTGACAGGGCACGCGTTACCGCCGACGCCCGATCCCTCGCTACGGGGCTGACAGGCAGTTACCCCGGTCGGCACATTGCAGCCGACTAGAAAGACGTGCCCTTAGCTGGGCACTCACTTCAGAAGCACCATCTTGTTGCTGCCGCTGTACTCCGGCGTCTCCATCACGCAGAAGTACACGCCGCTGCCGCATCGCTCACCCTGGTCGTTCCGGCCGTCCCAGACAGCCGCATGACGACCGGGCTCCTTTGTGTCGTCAACCAGCGTCCGGACCACGCGCCCCGACACGTCGTACACTCGAACCGCGACGCGTGACTCGTGCGGAACGCGGAACGCGATGGTTGTGGCCGGGTTGAACGGGTTCGGGCTGTTCTGGACGAGACGGAAGACCGTCGGGATGTCGCCACCGGACTCGTAGCCTTCGAGTCCGGCGTCCATCTGCTCATTGTCGACACCGCGCAGCGAAGCGGACGCGAAGTCGACACCGTAATCCTCAGTGGTCGCCTGAAACGTGAGCCTTGCCACCTCGCCGGAACCGCCAATCGACACGCCCGTGCCGAGGATGGTGATGTCAATCTGGTCGGCCCCATACCAGAGGAAGGTTCGGGCGAGAGGCGTGCTCATCTCATCGGCGAGGCACACCGAGACGAGTTCCATGCCCTCGAGTTCGAGCACGGCGCTCACGCCTTTGACCTCACCCGTGTTCCCCTCCAGCCTAAGTGCAAGCTCGACGGTCCCTCCGGCGTCCGAGCTAATCTCCTCAAGCGAGAGCGCCAGCTGACCCTCAACCGGCTCACTCAGAAGCGGAACGACGCGCGCGCTCACAACTCCGTAGTTCATTGCGAAGACCATCAGGTCTTCGAACCCGACGAAATCGTCCGGCGTCGGAAGACCGAGTCGCCCGAAGACCGGATGCACCGTCGGGCCTACGTCCATCTCGTTCTCCGGCGAACCGGCCGGAGCGGCGTGATAGGCACTGCCAAGCTTGTCGATATCGTTGTCGTTCACTAGGCCGTTGTAACCCCAGACGCCCATCTCGGCGGCCACGTCACCGAGCCAGTAGTTCGTCGCGAGGTCGCGAGCCATCGTCGCAGCCAGCCCGTAGTTCCGAGCGATGTCGTAGCAGAATGCCTGGTAGTAGTAGATGTTCCGATCAGCCACCAGATCTACCGCAGTCGTGTCGGTCCCGTCGTATGCTCCACTGCCCAGCAACTCACTCCCCGGGTAGAACGTGTCAACGGCCGGCCAGGCCCCCCCGAACGCCGCATAGAGCGGATAGTCGCCGGCGTTGTCGCTTCTCTGCACGACGACTCCGGCCAGATGGAGGTCCGTGCCCATTGTCCACGACAGGTCGCACTTCTCGTGTCCCGGTGCCGCGTCGAAGTCCGTGACCGCTGTTGGCGCCGTGTTGTCCGTAATGATGGTGTCGGACGCCGCGAACGCCAGGTTGCCGATGGCGTCGGTCGCGTTCACATGGACCGAGACCGTACCGTCAGCAGGGATGCAGCCCACCGAGGCCAGGTTCCAGACCGCTTCTCCCGTCACGTCATCGTAGTCGTCGGGGTTCGCGTCCGAGCCACCGCTGAGGCCAGAGAGGTCCGCTACGATATTGAACGCGGCGAACGTCGGGTCGTCGTCGAGCACGGTAGCAGTCACCTGCGCAGCATCCGTGTCCTTGATGTAGTCGTCGGTGTGCACGAGCGTCGTGTTGTGAATCATGACGTTCGCGATGGTGGGCACCGAGACGTCGACGATCAGCAGACCGTCATCTTCGGAGAAGCCGCCGAGGGGCGTATTGTACTGGTCACGAATCTCTAGGATCTCAATGTCGATGTCGCTCGTTCCAAAGGCGAGGCCCGTGAAGTCGATCGTGAACAACGTTCCCGGACCGAGCGCGCCCGCGGTGCTTCCCAGGAGCGCACAATCGACGATAATCTCGTCACCGGTCCCGGGAGCCGCGTAGAAGAACGTGCCGCCGAGATCGGAGAGCAGGTTTCCTTCGTCGACGTCGTCCGTCGTCGTGCTCACGACCGAACTGTCCCACGAGAACTTGATCGAGTAGCCGAAGACCGCACCCTCACCGCC
>JALGZD010000104.1 GCA_025782395.1 bacterium | reverse complement strand
CCAATGCCGGAACCGGATAATAGCCTTTGAGTTTATCATCTATAATGATGCGTACTTCGGTTTCAGGTGTAGCTATGCACCCAATGTTCTCTACCGTGTATGTGATCTCGTACGTTCTATTATCAGGATCGCCGATCCATGTCTCGAATTTATCAGCAACAATGAGGTCCGGGTTTGCACATGGATAGGTGCAGCCGGTGCGACCCACATCATGGTAACCCTCGGTCATGTCACAGGTATTCTCCTCGCCGGAATTTCCATCTACTACGCTTGAACATATATCTGTTACATGTTCACAGACTGTATTACCGTATAATTTATTATCGGTCGCCTCTTGGTTGTGCATGTGGATGCCGTACCCCCCATTATTCGTTACGTTATTACCCTCTATGGTGTTCCTCTCACCGCCTATGGCTATTCCTCCTCCACTGGTACCCGCGTTGTTATCATACACAGTGTTTCCCTTGATGAGATTATGATTTGACATCATGCACATCAATATAATCCCCCCCCTATAGTCACTGATTACGCCACCATAACCATTGTCGTGTACAACATTGTAAGTGATCTCTGAATCATGCATCTGCATCTTGGTCCAGAAGCCGGATTTGTCGTTGTTGTAGATATGATTCTTGGCGATGAGGTTATTCCCCTTTTTATCTGCATACAAAAAGATTCCGTTGCCGCCTCCACCACAATCATGATCTCCGCCTCCTCTATTGTGATGAATATAGTTGTCGCGTATCGTGCATCGATCCACGCCTACCAGATGGATTCCCTGATTCTTCTTATCAACGTCACCGTTGTGGTGTATATCGCATTTCTCTATTATATTGCCGCTGCATCCACCCAGCCCGATTCCATTACAGAATCCTGTAATCTCCAGGTTTGTTATCCTGACGTTGTTATACTGCCCACTGTTTAAAATTCCGCAATATGCAGAACCTGGTGCAGTCTCTTGGTTATCCCCACAGGTTAGGTTTTCTCCAGGTCCGATCAGCGCAGAGTCATTACCATCGATCGTGATGCCATCTTTCTCGATGATCAACCCATGTCCGGCACCCTCGCATTTCATGTTTGCATCAAACGTGCAGCTATGCTCTACATAATCACCACACGTATAAACAGCAATGACATTTCCATTCCCGTCCCGTGCAATGCATGCCCCGCCCTCACCCTTAAGATCCGGTTCTTCCTCGTAGTAATACGTGTTATACTCGCAATTTTCATTGTCACTCTTGATGAGATCCGGAACGGTGTAGTTCCCAAAGCCAATCTTATGATAGTATACGTCTGCCAGATTACACTCCACAATCTCATCAGGACCGTCTGCACAGACTTTGATTTCGTCTTCATCATCATCCTCAGCCATCATAGCTTCGTAGTCAAATGTCCTCTTCATGACTTCTCCCGGCTTCAATAAATCAACAATCAGATCATCGGCACATCTGAAGTGATGGAGATTGATATATAGCCATGTCGTGCTCGAATCGACCGGACGAGAGTCCGGCTCTCCGATGTTTGCTATCTTGTAACTGATGTTATATGTTTTTTCGCTCTTATTAATCCACTCCTCCCCCTTCCATGTAATTGTAAGGTCTGGCGGTGTCCATGGATAGACGCATCCATACCTCTTGTCCTTGATCATGCCGAGATCCCAGTAGTTCTGAGTCGGGTCGTCACAGGTGTTGTTATCGCTGATCGGTGATGTGCCGTTGTCATTGGTATTGTTTATGTCGATATCCCCGTTATCGCCGATCGCGTTATCGATGATGGTGTTGTTCGTTGCATTGGGACCGAAATAGATGCCATAACCCATATTCAGTACTGCGGTATTATTCAGAAATATGTTGTGATCTCCACCAACAACGATGCCGGTTCCGGTATTATCATAGATTCTGCTCTCATTCACCGTTGTGCCATCTGCTGTCAGGTTGATTCCGGTCATATTGTTCTTACGCACATTGCAACGTTTGATCGTGTTCTCTATCGTATTCTCAATCAGAATTCCCGTAGAGAAGTTCGTAACCTGCAAATTCCTTATCGTAACGTTTTTTTGGCTGCTTAAAATTCCGGTGCCTGAGCGATC
>JALGZD010000201.1 GCA_025782395.1 bacterium | reverse complement strand
CCCAGGCCAGTACTCGGGAAGGTCCTTCCCCTTCGCCTGGAAGAGTATCTCGAAGCCGGCCGTCTTCATGGCTGTCTCGTAGTTCCGGAAGATCTCGAGGGTCGAGCGGTCGGACGGGATCCCCGCGTACTGGATCCGGGTTATCTTCCCTTCCAGGTCCAGGCTCTCGGTCAGCGACTCGCCATCGTCGCCGACCCCGCCGCCCACGGGAAACACGTATTCGTCGAGTTCCCGACCTCAACTTCCGTCCACTGGAACTCCGCCAGGACGGGACTCGCACACAGAAACACGACCGCAATCAAACACAAGAGCGTCCAGTTCTTCGTCTTCATGGCTACGTATCTCCTCTTCGACAGCGGGTTTCCGCTGGATCTCCGCCACCAGTGGCGGCTACGCTAGTTAGACTGTCTGCTGGTACGATGATCTCAATCTCAACTGATGACCAGCTAACGCCACAGCGCCTTGATCCTCGACCATGACGATGGCTGCACAGATCCAACTCCCTCGGGAGTGTGGATCCAGGCGTGGTTGGGTGCGGTGACCGTCAGATCGTCGACCCACACGACATCACCCAGGTTCGAGTAGACCCGGATTTGGATGACAAGGCCCGTGTGGCCGTCCGCTACCATCCAGGACCAGGAGGTCAGATCCCAACCTTCGCCCGGGCCGTAGTCCGTGTTGCCGCCGGCGTACCCGGCGTAGCTGTTCACATCGCCCGGGTCATCATTCCAGTGCGCCCAGATGCGGCATGAAGGAGATACACCCGGAGTCGTGTCGTACCGCCAGACGCTCGCTTCGACGACGTCACCATCCACAAGAGCGCCGACCCAAGCCACGTACGCGTACGGTGTCCCGGACCGCGAGTTGTCCTCCAAGCACAGAGACATAATACCCGAGTGGACCGGCTCCGGTGCACACGCGAACGTGGCGTACAATGGCGGCTCGCCAGTGCCGTACATGCCTAGCACGGGATCGCCACTCTCCCACCCGAATGTCACGACGTGCGTCGACGCCGGCAGCGTCGCCATCGCAACCAGCACAAACAGAAGCAGTGTTCTCACTACTGCCAGCCTCCTCTCTCCATCTACCCAAGAATGTCTAACAAACCGCGTTTCAGCCGCGGGCATCAAGGCCGGCGCGGCAGGTGCTGCCCTACGACACTGCATACACAGAAGCTGCGGGTATGCCCCTCCGACTAGGAAGGCAGCCGGACTTGCACCTACTTGAACATCGCCTTCAGCAGACCCCAGCTGGTGTCCTTGGTGACCGCCGGACCGCACGGACCACAGGCCACGTCGAGGGCTCCGATCAGCCCACACTCCGGGTTGTTTCCCGGCGCACACGGAGAATCCTCACAGAGGCTGACATCCTCCATCGAGGAGTAGCAGAAGAGAGGATCCTCGCTGATGTTCCCGTTCACACCGTACTGCTCCGCAATGCACCCCGTCCAGTCGCCGACCTCGCACCCGTAGACGTCGCAGCAAGTGAGCGTCGGGAGCGACGTATCATCGCAGTATATCGCATCTCCTCCGACGGCTCCGAAGACAATGCTGCGGCTCATGACCAAGGAGGAGTTCGTGCGTGCGTGTATGGCGCCCCCGCACGGGTCCATCGATTCGTTGCCCCAGAACGTGACATTCTCGAGTTCGGCCGAGGTCCGCTCGAGCCACATGCCTCCACCGCAATCGTGCGTGATCCAGTTGCTGTGCACGATCACGTGCTGGAAAACCGGGGAGGAGTTCCGGAACTGAAGCGCGCCCCCGGTCAGCGCCCAGTTCCCCTGAAAGCGGACGTCCGAGAATACCGGGGAGCATTGTATGGAGTAGAACGCTCCTCCTCCATTTGCGTTGTTCTGGGAGAACGTCCCACCCGTTATGGCGAAGGAACTGTAACCATCGCAGTATGCGCCCCCTCCGTGCCCGTGCTCTCCCGAGTTCGAGGTGAACGAGACGTCCGTGAGCGTGAGAGAGGAGCGGCTCCGACAGGACAGACCGCCTCCCCTGGTAGAGGCGTTCTCTGAGAACGTGCAGGAAGTGAACTCAGCAGAAGAACCGTCGCAGTGCATTCCACCACCGTACAAAGCCGACGAGTTGCCCACGAATGTGACGTCCTCCAGGCTGGCGGTGGAGCCGGCCTCGAGAAACAGCCCCCCACCCAACAGACCGCCGTCGTTGCCGGAGAAGGCGCAGTCCCGGAGCGTCAGAGACGACGATACACACCGGAGTCCTCCCCCATTCGCGCCGGAGTTGCCCTCAAAGGTAACTCTGGTCAACGTCGGGGAAGACCCAGCGCAGCAATACATTCCACCGCAGTAGCCCGTGCTCGAGTTGCCGGTGATAGCAACGTCTGTCAGCGTCACAGACGAGTTGTAGCAGTAGATGCCTGAGGCTTCAGTGCCGGACCCGCCGATGCCGTCTCGCATCACACAACGCGAGATCGTGGGCGACGAATTGACAATCACGAGCCGACCGTGCGCGAACGTCAACCCTTCGATCCATGCCGTGCCGCCCACAGCGAAGAACTTGAGTGTGGCGCTCTGCTGCTCGGCATCGATCGTGACGCAACCCGGCTGCCCCGTCTCACCGACCAGGTACACGCCCGCTTTCATCAGTATGTTGCCTTCGTAGTACGTGCCGCAGTGAACGAGAACCGTGTCTCCAGCAGATGCGACCGCAATCGCATCTCCAATGAGAGCGTGATCCCCAGGCACGTGAATCGTGGCGGCAGTCGCACCGGAGGCAACCAGAAGAGTAACGACTCCCCACACGATCAATAACAGCTTGCTCACGGTGTTCTCCTCTCGGATGGTTCATCGTCCAACGCGGATCTTCTCACCTGTCTGCGTGTTTGCCCCCACACGGTCAACGCCGTCATCACTGGATTGTCTCTCTTGTCCGCCAGTTCTGATCTAGTCGTACGACTTACGTGTCGCTTCATCCGCCATCGTCGGTTCGAGAATCGACGTCCATGACTCAGCTTCCCATGTCCCCAGCGCTGTGTGCATTTCGAGGTAGTTAGTGGGGATGGGATGTGTTCCAACGATTACCTTCACACCATGTCGAGCCTCCAGAAGGGCCTTGAATGTGCGGATGTTCGGACACGGCGGATAGCCGACAACGAGGCCCGTTGCAAGGTGTATCACCTCAGCCCCGTTCCTGACCATCTCATCCCCCGCATACTCGACGTTGCCGCCGGGGCACCCATCGCACGTCGTGTACCCAACCAGCTCAACGTCCGTATGCGCGTAGACGCTGAATGCGCCTTCCTTGTTCTTCAGCGCCCTGAAGCACTTGCCGCCGGCACAGCGGCGGTACCGGTCGCAGATGATGATCCCTATCTTGGTCTTGTTCGCCACGGTCGTCCCCTCAATCAACTAGTGCTGCTTGTCAGGTTTCATTCAGCTTCGAGACCGTGTATGACGTCAGGACGATCCTGGAGATGTGGGACTCGAGGAAGTCGACGATGACCTCTGGAACGTCTACTTCGGACCCGTCAAGCTCTGCCGTAGAACACACAGATGGGCCGAATCTCTTCACCCTCTCATCCATCCAGCCGAAGAGCCCTATCCTCGCCTCCTGTCACACTCTGTTGTTCTCAGCTCCGTTTGGGCTGCCTAACGTTCCTCTTCGCCAAAGAGATGCAGGAGCTCCCCGAACAGCACCTGAGCCTGTGGCGTTTGCAGATAGTAGAACGGGAAGCCGCAGTAGCAGACGTTGCCGTGATCATCTCCGGACAGACAGAGCACAGCGCATGACTCACCCTCGAACTCCTGATTCAGATACGAATCGATCATCAGGATCTCCTGCGCTGCTCCCTGATACGAGCTGATTTTCTCCACGCTCGGCACGCCACATCTGGTGAGGTGGGGGACGTCTGACGTGTACAGCCACCACTTGCCGGGCTCCGGCCAGCCTGCCGGACCGACGCTGTCAATGTAGACCGGCTGGAACCCCACACCCCCGGTCGGAACTGCCCCATAGAAGCAGTAGCCGTAGTCCCAGGGAGAGTTGGGATTGAATCCGTCTCCGCTGCTTTCCGCGTAGCCCACACCCAGGATGTCTCGCACGAACCGCCCGGACCGGGTCGTGTCGCTTGCGTCGATCTCGTAGGGATACGACCCGCCCAGAATCTGCTGGATGCACTCGAAGCCGCACAGAACAAGATTGCCGCCGACACGAACGTACGCGCTGAGTGGGTCATAGATGTCGAACTGCCCGTATGGGTCGAACAGCTCCGCCAGAACCGTCTCGTCGCCATCGGCATACCAGACAACGGTGGACGCTGCGGCCAAGGCGTAGGCATCGGGTGGCTGGGGAGCATCGTTCACAGTGTGTTCAGAGGGCTCCCATTCGTATCTGTCGCCGAACGGGGCGACCAGGAGATCGTAGAACGCCGATCGATCGGCGTCGGTGCCCCATGTTTCCAAGTGCTCCTGCCGGTCGTAGTCGTCGACGACAAGAATGTAGCCATCCAGGGTTGTCTCGACTACGTCAAGTCGGATCTTCCCCTGCACAAGCATCCCGAAGGAATCTCTGGCACTGATGTACAGGGAATGCTGACCGGGCTCGGGGAGAACATCAAAGTGGGTGTCGGCCGCCGACCACTGCGCCCACATCGATGTGTCATCATACGCGTGGCGATACTCGACCACTCCCGCTCCGCAATCGACGTGCCAGTCGAACGACAGGTTGTCTCCGGAGAGAATCGTCGCATCATAGAGTTCACTCCAGTAGGGAGTGTAGAAGGTCAGCGTGCTGAACACGTTCGACGCTACCCGGAGTTGCCCGTAGTCGTCGATCCAGGAGTAGAAGTCGCACGTGGCAGGACTAGGATCGGCTGCCCACTGGTCATCGTACGCCCAGACTTCGAACCTGAGAGAAATGGCCATCGCTCCACCCAGAGGACCGAAGAAGGCAACGGTCTCGTCCGGTCCCAGGCTGTCAGCGGCCGCGATCTCATCCCAGGCGAAACCGCTACGCGCGAGGAGCCGGTAGCCGTAGCCGGCGATCTCCCCGTCGCTGTCCGTGCCGCGCCACTCGAACTCGGCGAATGGGCCGCCGAGCCCCGATGTGCTCACGATCTCCGTCTGCGGAAACTCGTTGAACGCGGTGAATGAAACGCTCGCCGGCGTTGGATCCTCGTCACCGGCGTTGTCGATGGCCTTCACCAGAAATGTGTGGTACGCGCATGCACCGGCCGCGCCGATGGTATCGTCGGCGGCCGACAGGTAGAACGTGCTGTCTGTGCTGCCGGTCAGGGTCCAGTCGAAGGTGTCCCACCTCACCCGGTAGTGGGTGACCACGCCGTCCGGATCCCAGCCGAACCACGTCATCCAGACTCTGTAGCTCGCTGTGTCGCCCTCTGCAGGGGCGAGCGTGAGCACGGTCTCGGGCGGGATGTTCGGTGCCACGTTCCCCGGATCCTGTTTGCTGCAGCCGCTGACGAACAGAACAAGGATCATCCCGCACAGCACAGAAGATGCCAGCACTCGCACGTTCATATCCCTCCATCGGATCAGAGCGATGTCGAGTCGATCGACAAAGCAGACATCTGTCACGCCGAGAGCCCAACGATATCGGGAGCCGTGAAGCCATCCAGCGACCGCGTATCAGCCGCGAGCGTCACGGCTGTGACGCCGGGCTATTCCTTGACAGCGAAGTCGCCGACCACAGGCTTGACCAAGCGTTCGAAGTCGGCGTACGCGAGCCGTATCAGCTCCGTGTGCGAACCGGCGTTGAACGCGATCTCCTCGTCCTCTGTCAGAGGCACGGCGACGTAGACATCCATGCCGTAGAGGTTCCCGAACGGCGCCATGGCGCCAACCTCCGACCCCGGGAACAGGTCGCGGAACTCCGCCTCGGAAGCCAACTCGACCTCGCCCACACCCGCCACATCCTTCAGCCGTCCGAAGTCAACATGGAACGAAGCCGGCAGAATCACCATGGCCATCGTGCTGTCGAGCTTGACCATGATGGTCTTGGCCAGTTCCTTACCCGGGATGTGCGCGGACGCCGCGACTTCCTGCGCCGTGTAGGCCGGCGAGTGTTTGACGGATACGTACTTCACACCCTCACTGTCGAGGTACTCGATCACCTTCCGCGATGGCATCCGATTCCCCCTTTCTTGCGCCGGAGTCCCCACCTGGTACCCCGGCTTCCAGTCCCACGTCCGGAATTTCTCGTCTCCGGGCGACCTGACATCCCGCGTATCAGCTGCAAACGCGAGTCAGCCTGCCCCGCACTGTGTAGATCCCGGGATCGCTGATCGGGTCCCCCGTGAAGCCATCGATCATGTCCCGCTCTTCCTGCATCACGTAGATCGATGCATCCGCAGTTAGACGTCGCTCGACGAGAGCGCGTTCTTGATCAGGCTGACCGCTGCCGCAGGATCCCGCACTTCGACGATCAACTGGTCGTAGCGATCGTCTGCCAGACCGATGACGATAGTGTTGTCCGCGTTGTGGACATCCCAGAAGATGCGCTTGCCATCTTGGTAGAAGGTCCCTGCAATGATGACACCGGGAACATGGGTTCCAGGCGCCCGGAGACCTTTCCACCAACCACGCGCGATCGTAGGGTCCGCCTCCACTTCGTGGATGTTCGCAAGCGGGATCTCGAGACGGCTCTTCAAGGCCCAGAGCTTGTCCCAGCCGCGAACCTCAAGATTCAGAGTCTGATTGTCGACTGCTATCTCTATCATGGATTCTCCTTTCGACAGCCGCACGAACCGCAAGAGCGACATCCAACCCGCGTTTCAGCTGCGGTAGGCGATGGCAAGAAGCCGCCAACCAGGAAGGCAGGCCCCGCAGCCCACTTGCACTCTCTTAGCCACAGCGTCGCCTCCCGAGAGACACGACATCCAGCATCAGCCTACATCAAACAGCATGGTGATGTCAAGACTCAACCCAGCTCACGGCCGTCGTTCTCCCAAGGAGAAGCCGGCGAAGGACCAAGATTTCTTGCCATCCGCCTAACAACCCGCGTTTCAGCCGCAAGCGTCACGGCTTCACTCACCTATCCGTAGCCCTCCACTTCGGCCACCGTCCACTGGGAATGGCTCCGACATTCTCCGCCGTTTCCACCGCGACAGCTCTTTCATCTCCCTTACCCGCCGAAGCCCCCCCTCCGTCACGCCTGCTGCTCTCACCATCCCTCTGCTCAAACCCCCGGCCAGATAGTCCAGCCCTATGTCGATCTTGCTGTAGCTCATCCCCAGCGCATACTCATCGCTAATCCCTCTCATCATGTCCGGTGATGGCGCTTGCTGTCTAATCTCACCCGGCACCTCGAGGTACCGGGCAAGCTGTCGCACTTGCGTCTTGTACAGCCCAATCAGCGGCTGGTGTGGGAGATCATCCACTCCATCCTTCACGAACCAGCCTACCTCCCATTCGGACCGGTTGGCCCCTCCGAGCAGTAGCCAGTTCCGGGCTCTGGCCTTTGACTCCAACACCTCACGGCGATAGCGGTGCCTGGCGTAGAACAGCTCTTCTGCGTACCGGTTGACAAAGCTGAGTACTGAGCCCTGATGTCTGCGGTCTCCGACCTCACCTCCCCCTGCTCGCAGCGACGACACAAACGGGGTCTCCCCGGCCATCAAGTGATACAATCTGTACATGAGCCGGTTGATGAGTGGTGACAGTCGTGTTATCCGCATCCCCCACGAAGCATAGCTGCCCTCTTCCCTCCTGCCCGCTTCGATACTCTCAGTCTCCAGTTCGATTCCCAGCCAGTGCGCTACTTGTCCAGCATTGGATCCTTGACCTCGCTCACTGTCTCGATCGTAAAGATACATCGCATGAACAGAGCTTTCTCCTAATGACCGTGCAGCCAGAGCCACAAGTACGGCAGAATCGACCCCTCCGCTCAGCCCAGCCAGAACACCTCTCGCCGAATGCCGTGCGCAGAGGTGATGCAGGTACTCGGCCACAGCTTCAACGGCGCGTTCTTCATCGATCCTCAAGAGTGTACGTGCTGTTATCATCGTCTGGGATGCTTCTCTGGGTCAGTTGACATCACCCAAGTACACACCTCCACCCGAGGGAACACCTTTTGCCGGAATGGCGGTTCGCGTCACGCCAGAAGTCGAGGAGACCGAACCCGAAGGTCCCAAGACTTGCAAAACAGCCGCCGTTCCGAATAGCGCAGCCGATCGGAGACCTCTCGGAACAAGCCGTACAGCCTCGAGACGGATGTGTCCTGGTGGTAGAGGACTCACGCCCGTACCGGGTGTCAGCGAGATATCGATCGAGTACTCGGAGAGAAGCTCTCCAGCGCGCTCCAGATCTGATTCCTCTACCGCCAAAGCCGCAGAGGGTGGCAGCCCTTGTGCCCGGACACGAACCAAGACGGGTGCCAGTTCTCCCCGACTCCGGGAGACTTCGACCTAGTCGTGAGGTTGTCCGCTGAACATCGTCGTCATAACTCCGTACGGAACCACCGACCTACGCGCCTGCCTTCGTGCGCGAGACCAAGAGCAGCGCGATCGAAATCAACGCCAGATTCACGCACGCTCTCGAATACCCTTCGGGCCCGATGGCCAGCATCCTAAGGCCCGTCAACGAACCAACCACGGCCAAGGCGAAACTCAGTGCCGATAGCACGATCAGGACCCAAGCTACATTCCGCATTGAGTACACTCCTTCTCTGACAACAGTGCGCGGCCCAGCAATCCGCGTATCAGCCGCTGGCGTCAAGGCCGGCACGATGGGTGCGGCGCAGCAACGCCGAACTTGGCAGCCGGCGTGACAGCCAAGCTTGACGGCTGCGTGCACTACTTAGGCGGCAAACCATCGCCGGGCATCCTCTTCCGTTTCGAAGATGCGGATTTCCCAGCGCGATTCATCACCGAACAACGCGTACATCCTGGCGAACCCCTTGATCAGCAGGGTTGTGGCAAGGATCGCCACCTTCAGATCCGGGTTGCGAGAGGATTGAGCCATGTCCATCCGCGCCACGCGTCTCACCGTCTCTGAGCTCGCGTTCTCCAAAATCCCCTCGACCGACCTGAAGTCTGCGATCTCGTATCGGATCTCGGGAAATCGCGGATCTTCGTACAGCTCTTCGTTGGATCGGATGAGGTCCTCATCTGTGACAGTGCCGCTGAACACCCAGCGTATCCCTTGAGGTTCCCAGAACGTCTCATAGGCCATCGTTCTCGCTCCTCGCAAATCCGCGTTCAGGATTTGGCTTGCCCATCTGACGAACCGCGCTTCAGCTGCGGGCAGGCGGTGGCAAGATGTCGCCACACTGCTGCCGGCTTCCGACACTACACACACAAAAGCTGCGGGTAAGACCCTCCAACCAGGAAGGCAGGCCCCGCAGCCCACTTGCACTCTCTTCGCCACAGCGTCGCCTCCCGAGCGACACGACATCCAGGGTCAGCCTACGTCAAACAACATCGTGATGTCAAGCCGCGGTCCACCCCAAGGACGTCATTCTTCCCAGAACAAGACAGCGACGGACCAAGATATCTTGCCATCCGCCCTAACAACCGTGCATCAGCTGCGAGCGTTAAGGCTGGCGCGGTGGGTGCAAGCGGCGCAGCCGCGGCGCGTGCTGCGCACGCGATAGCGGCCGGCGTGACACACAAGACCGACAGCTACATGCGCCACTTAGGCTTTCCTGCACCACGGTCGCATCTGCTGGTCGAACTCTGAGGGGAGCCCCTCCGAGCACCACGCCATTCGCCGCGGTGTTCGTGCTACCGAGTATCCGGCGCTCCGGTGTGCAGTATCCAGCCAATGAACCATGACTGCGAGTGTGATCACCAGCTTAGTCATGTGCCCCGTTGTCTTCACCCCCCTGTATGAAACGGACCGCATCAGGCACGGCATACCCGTATCTGTCGCCGTGAGGCAACGACAGGAACCTGACATACAACCTGAAGCCTCCTTTCTTGGACCTCTCGTATGTGTCAATGTCGTTCCGGAGAACGACGGGCCTCACCTTGACATCGAACACGCTTTCCCTCATGCGAGCGAGATCTACCTTTCTCAGTATGATGTCGGCGCTGGAGAACTTCTGCACAAGGCCAGTCTCAGCGTCTGCGTACTCGAACACAACCCGAGAGTCCTTCGTCAGTACTAACTTGGTCTCGCCTTCGAGGTAGACGCCCACGACGACGTACACGCCTAGGTTCTCGGCGATGAATGCTGCCCACGGTACCCTGCCGGATCTGATGGCATCATCCATCATATTGCTTCGCATGCCGAAGCGGAACGCTGCCGTGTCCACTGTCTTGTAGAAACCCATGCTCACGCCCGACCGTGGCGTGAGTACGCAAGCCCAATCATGGTCCGGTAGCGTGCCAGCAAGGCTGCTCGTCGCGACGCAGCACAGCAGACAACAGCCAATGACCAGTCGATATGTCGTGAACACGTATTCTCCTCGCACAGCTGCCAATCTCGAGGGAAACCTAACAAATCGCGTTTCAGCCGCGGGCGTCAAGGCTGGCGCGATGGGTGCCAGCGGCGCAGCCGCGGCGCGTGCTGCGCACGCGATAGCAGCCGGCGTGACAGACAAGCTCGTCGGCTGCATGCGCTAGTTAGGCCGGGGCAAGATGGGTAGAAGACTGCCCGAATGTCACGCGCCTCGGATACCTGTCGACACCGGTTCATTTTGTCCGCTGCTAGTCGGTCCAAGGTATCCACTGAGTTCAGTATGTGAGGTGCCCCGTCGGCTACACCAGGAACCCAGCCTTGGCCGCTCACGCCTCCACCGTGATGTGCCCAGCTCCCTCCCCCGTCACGCGGCCGATGCACGCCGCGCCTGTCACTCCCCGCTGTCCCAACCCCGCCAGCAGGGCATCGGCCCGGTTCTCCGGCAGGCTGATCAAGAGCCCGCCCGACGTCTGAGCGTCCGCCAGGATGAGCTGCCCCACACGTGACACGCCCGACGCAAAGGTCACGTGATCCGCCACGTGCGCGAGATTGTTGAGCGTGCCGCCGGGGACAGCGCCCGCGCTGGCCAGGTCCCACGCCGCAGGCAGCGTGGGCACTGCGCCCGCGGAGAGGGTCACGTCCACGCGGCTCCCCGCTGCCATCTCCCGCAGGTGACCGAGGAGCCCAAAGCCGGTGATGTCGGTACAGGCGTGAGCCCCGACATCGAGCATCACTTCAGAGGCCGCGCGGTTCAGGGTCGCCATCAGCTCGCCGGCCTCCCGGGCAACGGCCTCGTCGGCCAAGCCGCTCTTGACGGCCGTGGAGATGATCCCGACGCCCACCGGTTTAGTCAGCACCAGCGCATCACCCGGCCGTGCGCCGTCGTTGCGCACCACATGGTCGGGGTGCACAACGCCGGTGACGGCCAGACCGAACTTGGGCTCGGTGTCTTCCACCGTGTGCCCGCCGATGACGCTGATCCCTGCCTCGGTCGCCTTGTCGAGCGCCCCACGGAGGATCTCTTCCAACACACGCATCGGCAGCCGCTTGTCGGGAAAGCCCCGAGTTCGCCGCCGAGATCGCGCCGAAGAGGTAGGGATCATCTACCACCGGCGTGAAGAAGTCTACTGTCTCGACGATCGCCAGTTCCTCGCTGATGCGATAGACAGCCGCGTCGTCGGCGGTGTCGCTCCCCACTATCACGTCAGGGTCGACCGAGGGAGGGAGAGCAGCCAGGATCTTTTCCAACGCCTGAGGCCGTAGCTTGCACGCACAGCCAAGGCCGTGCGTGTAATGTGTGAGCTTGTACTCGCCCTCCTCTGACACGACGGGCACCGCGGCCGCCGCTCCTTCCGGCCGAAGGCGCCGCACTGCATCGACGACGATGCCGACTGCCCGATCGATTTCCTCTGCAGTCGTGCCTCTGCCGACAGAGAACCGAACCGTGCCCATCGCCCATTCGATCGGTACGTTCATTGCCTCGAGCACTACCGAGACATCTATGTCATCCGCGTGGCAGGCCGCCCCCGCCGAGGCAGCCAC
>JALGZD010000157.1 GCA_025782395.1 bacterium | reverse complement strand
CCAGTAATGTCCATCACGCCTCTTTTCCACGATGATGCCGTGTTTCTTGGCGAATTCTGTCATTCGTGATTTACGCTTTACCCCTGCTTTTTCCTGCAGGTCCATGCGTTTGCGTGGGATGAGGTCAGCCAGCAGCAACATCAGCCGCTTTTCCCACGCAGCATACTTGCTTTGTTCACCCGGTTTCTTTATCGGTTCGTCTGTTTCGTCACACACATGGTAGTGATAACCGTTCTTGGGATCACACTCCACATTATACGGATGCAACCCGGAGCGCGTTTTAATAATACCAATGTGACGAAGATCCTCATTGTTGCCACCCACGGCTTTGAAGCTGGTCATGTTATCGCATCCATTCTTGATACCAACTGACAGGGCATATTCGCCCGACTTGTTGACGTGATGCAACGTGAGCGGCGTTGCGCCGTAGTCAATGGCGATGTCACCCAAGCGTCGAATTGCCGCCTGCCATTCAGCAATAAGGCTCAAGTCTGGTACAAGCCCGGTAATCCACGGCAGCAACGACAGCAGGGAATCAAAGATTATAAAATGACAGTTGCATCGAGCTATTACCTCGCGGACCGCTTCCCAACGCGGTTCACCTTCTGCTGGTAATTCTGCATCGGTGAAAAAGCGAGTATCAGCGTATTGTAGCGTTCCAATCGGGAGTAGCGGCATCATTAATTCAAGCCACCATCCAATTTTGCGCTCACACTCTGCCGACCACCACATCACGCGCTTGCCGCCATTTATCTCCTGCGCAATCGCGCTCCGGATCATTGTGGATTTGCCGCTACCACCGTCGCCTACAATGATATTGTTGTCGCCAATCACGGCGCATCCCAGCAGCGCGGTTTCAGGCGGTTGGGATAGTTCGTCAACCTGTTTCAACGCGCACGCGTCGTAGATGCGAATGCCCTTGTACGCCACGCTAACGGGCACAACTTTCATAGCCTCTGTTAGCTTATTGACAGCACGCTGTTGGTGTTCAGGATTAGCATCAGCGGGTGATGGCTCGTCGCTTGGCTCCACATGCAACGCTGCTATGGCGGGTTCGTCATTGCCAAAGGTGTATTCTGTCTCGGTGTCCGATTTTATGATGCGTTCAAGGTCGGAGTCTTTTAGGGCTTTCTTATTTAGCGCGTTCCACTGGTGTAGCATTACACGTGTTTCATCTGGAGTGTGCCCACAACGCCGTGAGTGTGACGCGATCACCAGCGCGTGTCGCTCTCGGAGTCCTACGACCACAGGGGTCAACAGCAGCTGGGCCAACTCAGCAGCGCGGCTGGTAGCAAACCGATCAGGTATCGGTTTCCAGTTGCCTATGTCTTTCTTGCTTTTTTTGCTGGTGGCGCAGGTGTACGCCTCTTCCGGGAATTCGAATAGGCTGCCTTCCAGCACTCGCAGTTGAAACCGTGGGAACCCGGTGGTGGCTTCACCCTTGTTGTACTCGCAACACGGAAATAATGGTTGGCTCACCTTGAACACCTCACCATCAGCATCGGGGAATTCGGCTTTGAGGTATTTGCACAGGCTCCGGAAATTGGCTTTGTTGGTGATCGGCGCATTGAGCACCAGAATCACACGCAGCTTGGGTTGTTCCTCGGTGTCGCGTGTGCTGGTGTACACCACCCCTGCGAAATCCTTGAATCGTTCGCAGCACTGCTCAAAGGTCATGTCCACATCATCGAAATCAAACGGCACTGACAACAACGCGGTTGTGTTTGCACCACTGCGTGTGCCGTCGTACCGCCAAGATGAGTGAATCTTCATCGTGAAGAATTCGCGCAAAGCGTCCTCGTCACCGTCAAGATCAAGCTCCACTGGCTCCGGCAGGAATCTGTTTATCTCGTAGCAGTCGTGTTTGTCGTTGAATGTTCCGGGTGCGACTGATAACGTCAGCTTCATCGCGTGCCTACCTGTTCAAGGGCGTACACCTGCGGGCGATCCATCTTAATGTTGCCATTGGCAGGCAAACGGCGCAGGTAGACGGTGTAGGCGGTCATCAGACGAAGATTCCACACGCAAGTGCGTCGCCGCATTATTAGGAAGTCTTCCCATTCCTGTTGGGTGCACTCGCCGTGGCCTACCTGCTG
>JALGZD010000183.1 GCA_025782395.1 bacterium | reverse complement strand
TGATCTGGCGGATCATATTACCGGCACAGAAAAGGTCGATCACCTTCTTATCAGGGTTCTGGTCGTGGTACTTACCGATCTGCTCATCAAAGCCAGACTCAGTAAAAGTACCACCAAAGTCATGGTACAGCGTGCCGTCTTTCAGGAAGTGTACGAGGCCACCCTGCATCCTGATACTGGCCGGGGCCGCACCGGAACTTGAGCGTCCACCGAAATACTTCTGCTTCTCACACTTCACCATGTACTCGTACCACTTCTGCGCCTTTCTGTGCTTGCGCATTTCACCCGGTCCACCGAACACCGTCGGGAGATCGTTGAGGATACGAGTAATCGAGAACTGCAACTTGGACAACTGAACGTAGTTGTACATGTTGGTGCTCGGAATCGAGGCCACGCGGAAATCGTCAGCACCGGCACCGCCCGTCATATCATCGTTCTCGGCGATAGCCGGAAGCATGACTTGCAGGGTGTCGCCGGTTTCCCATGCGGAGGATGTAGTTCCACCCTGACTTATGACAACACTCAGGGTGTTGCCGGTCGGGGTAGTGTCGACACGGCGAATATCCAGCGTTCTCGGATTGAATATCGTCGTGTCTTTGACGAGAGTAAGCCCGCCTGACTGAACGTCGACGGCAGTGCCTGCCGACGCTTCTGTCGTCGCGCAAACAACCGTGGTCGGCACCGCGTGGTCTTCGGTCCACTCAACCTTGACGTTGTGAGCCTTGTTCCTGGCATTACGGGCCAAGATGACTGTGAGGGGAGTTCGAGCCGGATAAGCGGAAAACCGCTTCTTCGACATATCTACAGGCAATTCATTCGTTGCCGGTGCATTGCCTACTCCACCATAGGTATAAGGGTTTGGCAATTGCAGCCCCCTTTCCTTTCTCGACCCGGCAACAGGACAAGCCCACGCTGCAAGGTCAAATTATTCCAGCGGGATAAAGTCCTCATTGTCAGGGACAATGTCATCCGCACGCTGGTCGTTTTCGGATTTGTCCTCCCTGCCTGGTGCGGCCACAGGACCGCCAACCGGTTGCAAGGTGGCTTTCATTTTGTCCATCTTGTCCTCATGGGTTCCCCGCGTCCGAGCCTTCGCTGTCTTCTCGTGAGCAGTAGACAACGCCAGGCTCTTCAGCCTTTCGTAGATAACTCTGGCCCGCTTGGTCGGAGCGCCGAGATAAGCAAAATCAGCATCGGGAATGATGGTCCGGCCGAAAGCAATGGCATCTTTAACCTGGTCTGCGGTAAGTGCCTCACTTTTCAGCTTTCCATTGATATAAATCGACAACGGCCTGTTGACGTTGTCGACCTCTTCCTCGTACTGACTGTTAATGCGCCCTTGACGACTCTCAGCGTCGCGAGCCTTGAGATCAGAAATCTCTCCACGAAGACCGCGGATCTCCATTGCCAGGGCTTTGGTGGCAGGATCGTAGTCTTCGTAATCGATTTCTTCCGGGGTCTCGGGAGCTTTGATCCCTGGTTCAGCAGTAGAGACAGACCTCGTCAGCGTTGCTTGCTTCGCCAGAGCCACTTCCAGCTGTTGCTCCAGTTCATCGATCTGAACCGTTTGCTCTTGTGACTGTTGCTCCAGCTCACCAATATGCTCTGACTTCTCCTGTGATTGCTGCTGATGATACGCTCTCCGCGCTCGGATCTGCTCCTCTGTTTCCTGAGAACTTTCTGACTTCTCGCCAGCCTGCTGTTCGATGGACTCGACAGCAGCTTCTTCGTTTGCCGCGGGTGTCTCTTGGTCGAGGCCGTTGACATCTTCGGTGTCGCTCATTGTGCACCTTCGGTTGCGGGGGCCGACTTAGCGGGTGTCCCCTGATTGTTGAGTTCTGTTTTGGTCTTCTGATATTCTTTGATCTTCTTGGTGTGATTGGCCGCAACGTCATTGACCAACCGCAGCAGCGTCCGTGCATTCTCGATAGCCGCACTCAACTGCTCAATCTCATGGGTGTGCTTCGCTGCTGTCTTGCAGAGGTCGAATTGCCGGTCCTGCAACCCCCGCACGTACTCTGCAAAGTAATGAGATATGGCTTGCCAGCCAGCAGCCTTGTCTCCACGAAGCTGCAACTCCAACTCTGTCAGCCTGCG
>JALGZD010000086.1 GCA_025782395.1 bacterium | reverse complement strand
ACCGATGCGAATCTGGATCAACGAGGACAACATGACATGGAACGTGAAGGTAACCATCAACAAAATGGCTACAACCACCATCTCATGGGATTCAGCGAGTATTCCGCCATTCCTCGATATCACGATAAATGGCACCACCGATATGGGAAGTGTAAGTTCGATGGAGTTAAGTGGTGATGCGGATGGTTTGGTTGTATATGAGATGCCGATAACCGCGACATACAAGTCACCATACAAGCTATGGAACATAACACTCGAAGCAACCAGTCATCGAGAGGATGTAACATTCGGTATCAGTCCGAGTGCAACGGATGACTATGATGTAGGTATCGATGATGTAGCGACCACGCCAGGAGGTCCAGAAGAGTTATGGACACAGATGACCGATGCGAATCTGGATCAACGAGGACAACATGACATGGAACGTGAAGGTAACCATCAACAAAATGGCTACAACCACCATCTCATGGGATTCAGCGAGTATTCCGCCATTCCTTGATATCACGATAAATGGCACTACTGATATGGGAAGTGCGAACTCGATTACGTTGAGTGGCAATGCAAGTGGTTCGGCTGTCCATTATGTGCCAATAATCGCGACCTTAGACATCACAGCACCGGCGAGCATCACCGATCTGCAGAACACAACATACCAGAAGACTTACATCGACTGGACATGGACTGACCCAGCAGATACCGACTTCTCGAAGGTGATGGTGTATCTCAACGGAGACTTCCAAACCAACGTTTCGGCGGGAGTCGAGCACTACAACGCAACAGGACTTGCACCTTCTGGCACCGGATACACGATCAGCACGCATACGGTCGATGATGTTGATAATATTAATGGGACATGGGTGAACCACACCGCAATGACAAAGCCGTCAAACATGACCGTGACCGCAACACCTACAAGCGTGACCGTGAACACCTCGACCCCGGTTTTGTTCAACGTAACCAGTGATGGCATGCCAGTTGTAGGCGCAACTGTAACGCTGACTGGTGCGTTTGACGATGCCGGCACCACAGGAGTTGACGGCACAGTAACTATCGATGTGAATGCGACCCGCGGCATGATCAACGTGACCGCAACCAAAGGCGGGTATAATACCGCATCGACTGTGGTATTAAGTTCGATAATAGTAGATATACCGCTGAGCGCAGGCTGGAATATGGTTTCACTACCAGTGAATCCAACCGACCCATCGGTCGATTCAGTACTCGCAGACGTGACGATGTACGGTAAGAGCGTCTACGGATACGGAGTAAGCGGGTATGAAGCGGTCACTACAGTGGAGCCCAAGGTAGGATACTGGGTATATTCAGCATCTTCTACCACGATAACGGTTGAGGGCAGTTCGATAGCGAACACAGTCGATCTTCAGGCAGGTTGGAATATGATAGGGTTGCCAGTGAATCCAACCAACCCATCGGTCGATTCAGTATTCGCAGACGTGACGATGTACGGTAAGAGCGTCTACGGATACGGAGCAAGCGGGTATGAAGCGGTCACTACAGTGGGGCCCAAGGTAGGATACTGGGTATATTCAGCATCTTCTACCACGATAACGATTGAGGGAACTCCAGTTACCTCATAGGAGGAGCGATAATATGAAATCAATAAATATGAGAACGATAAGACTTGGGATGGCAATTGTCATCTCCCTATTTCTCTTGAGCACTGCCACTGCTTCGGCTAGTGAGTGGAACATAACACTCGAAGCAACCAGTCATATAGAGGACGTGACATTCGGTATTAGTCCGGATGCAACGGATGGCTATGATGACGGTATCGATGAGGCAGCGGCAATGCCAGGAGGTGTAGAAGCGTCATGGACACAGATGGATCTGCTAACCGCGGAAGGCGCACCGATGCGAATCTGGATCAACAAGGACAACATGACATGGATCATGAAGGTAACCATCAACAGAATGGCTACAACCACCATCTCATGGGATTCCGCGAGTATTCCGTCATTCCTTGATGTCATGATAAATGGCACCACCGATATGAGAAGTGTAAGTTCAATGGAGTTGAGTGGTGATGCGAGTGATTCGGTTGTCCATTATGTGCCAATAACCGCGACCATAGACATGACCGTGACCGCAACGCCTTCAAGTGTGGTTGTGAACACCTCAACCTCTGTCGTGTTCGACGTAACCAGTGATGGCACGCCAGTTGTAGGCGCAACTGTAACGCTGAGTGGTGCATTCGACAATGTCAGCACCACAGGAGAGGACGGCACAGTAACTATCGAGGTGAATGCGACCAGCACAGGCACGATCAACGTGATCGCAACCGAAGCCGAACATGAGGATGCTGAGACGACGGTGACGGTGACCGATCAGGCGGGTCCGGTGATAAACCAGATTCTGTAGATTCTGTTCAACTCGGCTGCCAGTCCTGATAATGTTATTGCTGGTGACAAGGTCAACGTCTCTGTCAATGTTAGCAATTCAGATGGCTGGGAGAACATCTCCACAGTGGTCGTAGATATGAGCGCATTCGGTGCAGGATCTGCTGAGGAACTGGATTGGATGGCAAACGACACCACATGGGCGGTCTTCAACAAGACCATACAGGTTACGAAAGCCACTGCGGATACGGCAACTGCAAACGCAAGCGATAAGGCAGGTAACTGGAGCGGCGATTTCACAAGTGGTATACTGACCGTTATTCCGGCAGCACCAAGTAAACTTGCGATCTTTGGACCAACTTCCGCGACGGTTGAAGATGCTGTGGAATTGACCATCCGATCACAGGATCAGTATGGTAACAATGAAGACACTGCCGATAATGTGGTATATCCAACAGCATCCGGTTCCGGATCAGTTACAGAACCATCTGTAACATTAGATGCTGGAACTGCTACCATAAACGTCACTGATGACACTGCAGAGACGACAACGGTCACTGCGAACTGTGCAGGAGGTGCGTTAGCTGCTGGCACATACGATGTTACATTCATGCCAGTGATAACAGGAATTGAGGTGACCTCTGCAGATGCGAGCATCCCTGCAGATTTCATTGGCAACACCACCATTACGGCTCAACTGATGGCTGGAACTGAACCGCTGCTGAAACCCGGCGTGACTGTAACATTTGATGTAGATCCCAATAAGGCAAACGTTACCCCATGGGATATTACAGATGCAAACGGTAAGGCGTATGCCACATTAGATGCAAAGGATGTGGTTGGAACTGTCACTGTACTTGCACTCGGAGAATCCAAGTCTGGCAGCACAACCGTTGAACTGGTCGTTGGTGCACCAGCAGACGCCACATCAAGTGTATCTCCTGATTTGTCGGCTACTGTCGGAACTGCAGGAGAGAATGTCACCTTCAATGTGACTGCACTGGATGGTACGGTCGGTAGCAGCATTGTTACAAAACAGACGAACAGCACAGGTGTCGCTACTGCAACATTTACATTATCCGCAACAGCGGGTATCAACACGATCAACGTGTGCACCGAGACTGGAGATGTCAACCAGAATATCAGCATCACTGGAACACCTGGCAATGCGACACAACTCAATGTAACAACGAGTGCAGCCAGTATACCAAGTGGAGCATCGGCAACTATCACCGCAACACTGGAGGATCAATACGGCAATCCGACAACGCTCAATGCAACAGGAGTGGAAGCATCCGGATCGGCGGCGGTAAATGTTACGTTTGAACCGGATACCACAGCTCATGGAACGTTGGTGGATTTGTTCGCACTCACCGCTATCGTTGGCGATGGAGCAGAGGCGAGCGTGACATTCACTGCGAACGCCACAAAAGGCATAACAACGATTACCGGATCGGCAACTGGGTATACTTCAGACACAACAGCGGTCAGAACAAGTGCACCAGATTCGATCAGTGTAAAGGTGTCGCCAGCGAGTATACTTGCAAATCAGCCAACTCAGAACGCTACAATCACAGTACAGTTGTTGGATGAGTTTGGTGAGGATATCAGTGTACCTGGAATATCAGTAACGTTTGTGGCGTCTGTACCGAGCCATGTCATTATAACTGACTTGGGCGGTACCGTGACCGATACCGTAGTGACTGATGCCAATGGTGAGGCTTGTGTGAATGTAACATCCATCAACACCACCATAGAGACGATAACGATCACTGTGATGCCAAATGGGTTGGACATGAAAACGGTGGATGTGACCATTACAGGTACGGCAACAAATGTTGTGTTGTCGGCGGATCCTGCAACTGGTGTTGTTGTGGATGGTATATCGGTTATCACAGCGCAGTTGAAGGACGACTCAGGTAACAACGTTGCAGATCAAGGCGTGCTTGTCACCTTCGGTAAGACCGGCGGAACATTAAGTTCAACAACTGCTCTCACCGATGCGAATGGTGCGGCAACCGTGAATCTGACATCTGACACGGAAGAAACGGTCACCGTTACTGCGTATGTCGAGGGACTGCCGCTTGTCACTACGAGCGTGGAGTTTACTGAAGAAGCAGGATATGTATGCGGCGATGTAACTGGCGATGGTAATGTGAACATGGGCGATGTTACATTGCTCCTGAACCATGTTAGCTATCCAAGCAACCCCGCGTACGACATTTGCGACGACCGGACTGGCGATGTAACTGGTGATGGTAATGTGAACATGGGCGATGTTACATTGCTCCTGAACCATGTTAGCTATCCCAGCAACCCCGCGTATGACTTGAACTGTGCCTGAACGCGATAGAATGAGCAGTTTAAAACTGCTCATTCTTATTTATCAACAATAGGAGCGTGAAAACGAATGAAGAAACTATTACGATTTGTCAAACCGATGACACTCGTGACGATAGTTGCACTTGCGGTGCTACTGACCGCGGTAACTGCGACAGCAGCATCTGATAAGGTATACTTTAATCCATCCACATGCAGTGCAGCATACGGCAACACCGTCGACATTGAGCTCAGAGTGAATGCCACCAACTTCCAGAGTGGACAGATAGAGCTCACGTACGACACGGGTTGCTGCAATGCGACGAACTTCGTACGAAACACCGCAGACTTTGCTATGGGCGGATGGGATTCAACTACAGATGGCACAGAGTCGATAACCTTCTTGAATGTG
>JALGZD010000187.1 GCA_025782395.1 bacterium | reverse complement strand
CTCCCGATTCTCATCTCCAAGAGCAGCTACCAAAGGTTCAACTGCTCTCGGATCGCCGATCTCGCCAAGCGCTTCGGCAGCAGCCACACGCACATTGACAGCACGTTTAAGAATCCCAAACTCCTTTCCAAGTGCGATTATCAGAGTATCTCCGAATACTGCCATCAGCGGCTCAACTGCTCTCGGATCGCCGATCTCGCCAAGTACTTTGGCAGCACTCTCACGCACCTCCCAATTCTTATCTCCAAGTGCAGCTATCAGCGGCTCAACTGCCGGTTCGCCAATGTTGGCAAGTGCATCGGCAGCAATCTCACGCACATCCTCACCTCCAAGCACAGTTATCAATTGCTCAACCGCTCTTTTGTCACCAATCAAACCAAGTGCTTTGACAGCAATCTCACGCATGCGCCACTCTTTATCCCCACGTGCAGCATGCCTATACCGATATGTGTTTGTAAGCGCAGTTATCGGCTCAACTGCTCTCGGATCGCCGATCTTGCCAAGCAATTCGACGGCAATCTCATGCATATTCCAATTCTCATCTCCAAGTGTAGCTATCAGCGCCTCAACTGCCGGTTCGCCAATATTGGCAAGTGCATCGGCAGCAATCTCACGCACATCCTCATCTCCAAGCACAGTTATCAATTGCTCAACCGCTCTTTTGTCACCAACCTTAACAAGTGCTTCGGCAGCACCACTACGCACCCGCCGATCGTTATATCTAAGTGTAGTTATCAGCAGCTCAAACGTCGGCTCATCTCCAAGCGCAACGATTAAAGGCTCAACTGCTGGCTCGCCAATCAAACCAAGTGCTTCGGCAGCCATCTCACGCACTTTCCAATCCTCGTCTCCAAGCGCAACGATCAAAGACTTAACCGCGGATCCTCCGATCAAACCAAGTGCTTTGGCAGCACTCTCACGCACCTCCCGATTCTCATCTCCAAGCGCAGCGATCAGCCCGCGAACATCCTTATTCTTTCGTAATTTATCGATATTCGGCTTGAATATCCTAAACACCTCACCCACCCCCCTACCCGATGCCAACTGTCGCTATGTGTAGCAGTTCAACCAGTTTCTCGCACATCCGTATTCCGCGCTTCTTTTGTGCTTCGATACCGCTCATCAGTCGCAGTGCATCCAGATTCTCTTTTACCAACGGAAGAATTTCGTCTTTCGTGATTGGCTCTGCCCCCTCAAACGAACTGTGTATCTCCTCAAGTTTCCCGATCAAGGTTTCGGACTCTACGTATCTGTCGTTGCAGTATTTCTCGAACTCACGGATCAGCCTGAAGGAATTGGTGAAATTCCGCACGATCTCACGGTTATATGAATCTTGTAGATTCGTAACCACCATTGAGGCGAGGGCATCGATGGATCCATAGTACATATTTCTGAAGTCACCATACTTGCACGCATAAGTAAATCGCTTCTCCTTGATCGGCACTTCTGTCATCTGTGGCGACTTTCCGAGTTTGGCGACTCCGGAAACCCCGAATTCCATCTTGAGTGCATCTTCGCACCGGATATCCATCTTGAAGTACATCGAACGCCTTCCGCCATTTGCCGGGATGCTTATACCGAGTTCGGGTGGGATTGCGACCACGCACGCGTTTCTGTTGCTGTCTGTGTCGAAATCGCTTTTCACGATGCGAACCTGTTGTTTATCGATATGTGCTTCGGTGATCGTGAGAGCTTGCTCGGTGTAGAGCGTGGCGTTCCATTCGGCAACAGGGTGGTCTGTATGATTCACGATTTTCAGTAAAAACCAGTAGATGTTTGGATTTTTATTTTTGAGCCATTCTTTGATTCGTGGAAGCTCTCCGTACTCATCCGGTTTTTCTGCGCCCCAGACAAAGTCTTTGTTGGCTGGGTCCCAGACCGTACGGAGTGTGGTGAAGTGAGTGGTGGGGGCTGTCAGGGTGAATTCGTGAGGGGGGCTATGTTCTAGAGGGGGCGTGGGTGCAGATTCAAGTGTTATCCCTGGTGATACATTTATTGATTTTGAGAACTCAACTTTAGCTTCTTCACTTACCGAAGTCGAAATCGTTGGTGAAACATTTATATTTTGGGATACTTTAAACTTTACAGTGCTTTTAGCATTCTT
>JALGZD010000005.1 GCA_025782395.1 bacterium | reverse complement strand
ACGCATCCTCGGGATCGAGGGCGGCGAGGCTCTCTACGACACCTTGAAAGACCGCATGGAAGCGGCCTACGGTTCGGTACTGGTCGGCTACGGCCCGGATCTGGCGTCCAATGGGAACGGGAATTTCTTCATGATCGGCCCGGAGCCGCAGTTTGAATCGATGGAGCGATACATCGCCACTAATGAAGGCGAACAGCCGATTTACCGGCTTTACCCCCGCGATTTCTGGCTGGTCCGTTGATTTCGGATTGACCCATATCAGTGGCAAAAGGCAGGCTCAAACGGGCCTGTCTTTTTGTATCTGGAGGATTCCGGGCGCGGCGTTGTGCCCATCAGTTAAACCTCGCGATGCCCAAACTGCGCAGAATCCTGCGCAGGGGTCTAATGGGGAAGGAACAGCGCACCCAGGTCCTGCAGGGAGTGCGCGATTATGCCCGGCCAGAGCGAACCGGTGCGGATATATAGCAGCGAAAACAGCACGCCGTAGATTGTGATCACAATCACTCCGGGTATCCCCTGGTAGGCGTGACAGATACCAAAAACCAACGCCGAGATCGCGGTCGGAATCAGCCACCCCCTGGTCTTACCGAGAATTCGCAAGCGCGTCATCAGATAACCCCGGAAAGCCACTTCTTCGCAGAAACCGGCCGTGAACGAAACCACCACCCAGATACCCTGACCAAGCGGATCCTTTGGAATCAGCAGACTGAGCTCCCCGGGCATGGGCAAGCCCACCTGCGCCAGAACCCAGGCGATACCTGAGAGTATGAGGTAGGACGACAATAGGAAAGCGATCGCCCAAGCGAAATCTATGCCGCGAATCCTGTTCAACCCCAGGCCGCCCAGACCGGTCTGCTCGCGGAAGGTAGCCACGTAGATAATCAGGAACATCACCCACTGCAGCATGATCGTTATGATCAGCGAAAGTTGCAGAATCGTCTCCGTCAGGAGCTCTTTGAGACTCGCAAGATCCATGGGAAAGGCAAGCTGGATACCGGGATAGAACAGAAACAAGAAGCCCAGCGATAGCCAGGTCATGGTCGATCGCCGGAACGAAGCGTTGCCGGAGTCGAGCATGAAACCGGATATCGGCGTCTCGGTCGGACTCTGAGACGGGTAGACCGGCACGCGTTCATACAGGTTAGGGTCCAGGGTGTCCTCGCTTTCGTTGTTGTCTACCTACCGTGGCGGCTAAGAAGTCGCCTCACTCCGGCATACTATGCAAAACCGGGGCCGAAGGCGAGCATAATCCGGCGCCGGTCTCTCTTTGACGCCGTTTCCTGGGATCATGTGAGTCACGTATTCAACCGTCTGTCACCAGGTGATATCACGTGACCCGTCAGGTGTAGCGGCGGGACAAGCCCGCCACCATCTTAAGGCACTTGAGCCCGCGAGATCCCAGTGACCATTGAATGGGGGAACCAGAGAAATGAGCAGCAACCGCCTTGTTTATCAGAATTGGATTGTCGAAATCGGATATGATCCCGACCACCCACCGCCTCGCGGTGCCTGCGAGACTATTTACACGGGGGCTGATCCCGGCTCGGACAGGGCTGAGGCAGATCGGCTCGGGATGATCCGCGGGCGAGTCGCTTCGGCTCTGGCGCAACTGGACGAGCAAGAACGCGAGTTCATCATCAGGTTCCATTACCAGGGCCAGACCTACCGCTCGATATCGCGGCGCTCCGGACGGTCGATTCATCGCCTGGAAACGCTCCATCGCCGGGCTCTGAAGAGACTGCGCCGAGAGCTGGCGGGCTGGGTCGAGAAGACCTTTGGGATCGATGTCACCCGAGAAGACGAGTGCATTATCTGTCGTTCGAAAGATCGCCAAGCGATCGATGACTTGATCGCGAATCGCGACCAGACCCGAAACTGGAAACCGGTCCTGGAACAACTGCGCGAAAAGTACGGCTTGACCGTGCGATCACCACAACTGCTAATAGGCCACGAAAAATACCATTGCTGACAGGAGGATCTGCCATGACCGAGACGACCACCAAAACCCGCCGGGTACGCGGCGAGCATTGCCTGAACATATCGGTATCATACGAGCTCAAGGAGAAACTAAGAGGGCTTGCGGCCAAGTACGATCGCACCACCAG
>JALGZD010000216.1 GCA_025782395.1 bacterium | reverse complement strand
GCCGTTCACCGTGATCGGTGACGTGCCGGAGATCGACGCGTCGTCGATCAAGAGCGACAGGTTGATCTCTAGCGATCCGTCGGTGTTGTCGAGGATCGCCGCATTCGTTGCGGTGACGCCGACGCCACGGGTGACGGGAGAGACTTCGGCGGTGGCAGGACCGACAGCGGTCGAGCCTACGATGTCGATGTCAGCACCGGTTAGCGTTCCGTCACCTGCTGGCGTGGAGCCCAATGCGAAGTCGCCACTCCATGTGTCGACAAGCGCTGCGTCAGCGCCTCCGCCTGAAAATTGCATGTTCGCAACTGCGCCTAGCAAGAGCACGTTGCCCTCGGGGAAGTCGCCGACAACAAGAGAGCCGAAGCCGACTCCTGTGGCGCCGACCACGCTGATCGCACCGTCAACGACGGCGATTGTTTGCTTGATGATTCTGGCGCGTTGCGGTGCCCCTCGCGCCAGTGATCGTTCTAGTCCTTTGGTCATATCTGAAACCTCGTTCGAGTGGTCGTTGTTCGGTGAATCGGAGCGGGAGTGTCAACGGGCAGAGATCGCTAGACCTCTGCCCGATTCAGACTTGCGGGGCCTATGCCTCGCGGGTAACGAGGCGCGCGAATTTGATCTGCTTGCGCTCCGGGAATCGACGATCCCAAGAAGCCGCAGCGTTCAATTCGTTAGCGCCGGTGCCGTTGCCCGGTCCACCGTTCGGGGAGGTTCCGGTGTAGGCGTGGCCGACCGGGTGGATGCTCCACTCTTGGCGAGAGTGCAAGACCTCTTGGCCTCCACCGTTGCCAGCCGAAGCGATACGCTCGACCTCAGTTGCGACCTTCGGAGCGCCGACGCCAAGCTGTGCAGCACCGCGACCGAAGAGCCACGAGTCGTACACGTTCGCCGTCACCGGCATGCCGTCGTCGACGATGACCTCGCGACCGAGGAACGTCGGGATCGAGATCTCGCCGCGCGCATCGGGAATGAAGTCGATCAGGTTGTTCTTCTGCATGCGGTTGAACACAACAGAGTGAACCATGATCGCGACAAGATCCTCCATCGAGTCTCCCATCGTGACGGCTGCGTCAAGGAAAGCCTCGGCGCTGAAGTTGGTCACGCCATCGACGAACGTTGCGCCCGAGATGTCGTTCTCGTAGTCGCCTGCGTCGTTCGCAACGTTGTCTTTGATGACGCCGTTGTAGGTCGCAATGAAGATCGCCTGAAGGCGACGCGTCCAGTAGAACGCGACATTCGACGCGATGCTGTTCATCGGGTCTGCACCGGCAAGAGCAGCCGCGAGGTCGGAAGAACTCCAGCTGTTGTTACGGCTCAAACGAACCGCAATCTCGGTGTCGGTTTCGACCTTCAGCGGAACGGAGTCGTTCAGCGTCGGGTAGTTGGCGCCGACTGCGGTGCCAGACAGCGCGGTCCAGGCGATCGAGTCGCCCACCGCGTCGGTGGATACGTTGTCCGCGTCGTTGTCGAGATCGCGGAAAGACGGAACGTTGAACGTCAGGCCACCGCCTGCGAGCAACTGATCCATCAAGCTGTTGCGGGTAAGCACGCCGGCCTGAACGAGACGAGCTTTTTCCTCGGTCTGTTGCTGGACGTACGGCGTGAAGATTTCGGGGACAACAACGTCTGAGACGAGGGTTACGGGTCCGGTTGCCATTGGGCTACCTCTCTAGGTGTTACTTCGGTCGGTTCATTTACCGAAGCCGTGCCCGTGGCCCAGCCCGTCGGTGCACGCATCTCAACTCGGTGCCGTGCACCGCTCGAGCCCCTGCATGCAAGTCGGGAGCGAGACGCCGCCGCGCGGTCCTCGCTCCCGAAACTTAGCCAGTAGCGGCCTGCGAATGCAAGCCCTCAATTTCAGGCAGTCTTCTTCGTGGGCCTGCGACCACCCAGAGACGTCCCTGCAGCCTGCGCCATCTTCTCCGCGCGATCCTTGCCGTGCGCCTTCAGATACGAGCCCTGCTCGGTCATGTTCCAGCCCTCAGCGCTCCAGGGGTTCTTCCCGCTGAATCCGCCGCCGCCTTGAGATCCACGCGCGCCACCACCCTGCGAACCGGGCCACCAGTGCGTTTTCGTCTCCTGCATCTCGGTCAGCAAGGAGTCGGGCGAGA
>JALGZD010000175.1 GCA_025782395.1 bacterium | reverse complement strand
GATGAGGATGTGCCAGTACCATTCCCAGCTCTCACCATCGAGAAGACCGGTGTGCTGGATCTGGGTCCGGATGGTATAGCGAATCCGGGTGACGTGATCACCTACTCATACAGTGTGACGGCGACCGGCACGGCTAACCTGACCAACGTACTAGTGACCGATCCACTGCCGGGTTTGAGCGGCATCACTTGCCTGAGCAACAATCCGATCCCGTTCCTGGCGGCTGGGGCGACGGAGACATGCACGGCCACCTACCAGATCACTCAGGCGGACATCGACGCGGGTCATAGGGATAATATTGCAACGGCTGATAGTGACCAGACCGATCCGGTCCAGGATACTGAGACGGTGCCAATCCCACAAGATCCGTCGATTGATGTGGAGAAGTACGTGTCGATAGATGGTGGCTCGACATGGCATGATGCGGATGATCCGACCGGTCCGTACCGGCTCTCTGGCACGGATCCGCAGTTCAAGTTCGTAGTAACTAACACCGGAAACGTCAATTTGGCGAGTATCTCCTTGACCGACTCCGACTTTGATCTGTCAGGTTGCACGGTGACTGATCCGCTGGCTCCGGGTGCATCGTTTGAGTGCTTTGTGACTGATGCATCATGGGCTGCAGGTCAGCATACCAACACGGCGAGCGTGACAGTGGACTTTGGCGGGCAACCGTACTCTGACACCGACGACGCCAACTACTACGGCGCCGATCCAGCTTTCACGGTGACGAAGTTGTGCGACTCCCGGGAACCCGTGCCACAGTTAGCGACTGAGGCGAATTTCGAGGTGGAGTTTGAAAACACCGGCAACGTGGAACTGAACATTGCTGCTGACGACGGTATCGGCACCTTCTCCCTGGCAGGAGGAGAGACGAAGACTTTCACCGCGACCATCAATGGTCCCTTCAGCGGACAACCGACGGTCAACAATACGGTCAACGCTTCATCGACCTACACTGACAGCGCCGGCAACACAGAGACCGTGGAAGAGACGGATGACGGTTTCTGCAGGGTAGGCGGACTGGTCAAAGTGAGGAAGCTGACACAGGGCGAAGTAAATTCAACGAAGGACTGGACATTCACACTGTATGAAGGTCCTGACGGCTATGGTGGAGACGTACTTGCCAGCAGTAGCACCTTAGATGATTCGGACGGCATCCTCGTATTCGAGGACTACAACCTAGATCCCCTCAAGACATACACGGTGTGCGAAGAGGGGATCCCGGCTGGCTGGACGTCATTCTGGCAGGTTGACACGGACGGTGACGGTGTCGCTGACACCACGGTGATCCCGTACAATCCCAACGCGGATGATAAACCGTCGCAGGACATCGGGAACCGCTGCTTTGACATCGGAGCAGAAACTACGTTCCCAATTCCGGCTGGTGGTACGGTCTTCTTCCAGGTTGACAACACCTACCCGGGTGGCGAGCCACGCACGCCCGGATACTGGAAGAACTGGAACTACTGCACAGGCGGCGGTCAGGCGGGCACCGCTGACCAAAACGGCGGCTGGCAGGCTGGGTACTGGCTGCTTGAGGACGCTCTTGATCCGGATCTTGGTGAGGGGATCGTCTGGGATGCTATCCAGACCGACGACCTGGTGTTCAGTATCACAACTTGCGAGCAGGCCGTTAACATCCTTGATATGCGTGACAACGTTACCGGCAAAAAGATGAGCAGGGACGCCGCCTACAATCTGGCGATGCATCTGCTTGCGGCTCAGTTGAACTTCGCTGCCGGTGCGGAGGCATGTCAGGAAGCTCTGAATGCATCCCTCGCAGCTGAGGAACTACTCGACGAGCACAACTTCGACGGCACAGGCAAATATCTGCGTTCGAAAGACGACGACTATGCGGATGCGCTTGAGCTTGCGGAGATACTGGACCAGTACAACAACGGTGAACTCTGTACCCCATAGGGTTAGCCGTTAAGGAACAACGCAAGGTGAACTCAGGTCTGACCTGAGTTCTTTTTTTTCTTTTTCTATCGTATCATTTCCACGCATGTTCATTTTATCACAAAAAACAGGTGGCTAAGCCTTCATTTTTGCGTAACTTTCAAACTCAAGACGATGGCAGTACGCATCTGCATGGGTGTGGATCCAATTG
>JALGZD010000099.1 GCA_025782395.1 bacterium | reverse complement strand
GGTCCGTTGGTTCCAATCGTCCTCACCTGGCAACATGCCCCTTCTCACTCCCGCCCCGTTATCTCATAGCTGGGTTGTATTTTAGCCCGTGGTGTTATCTTGTCAACCGAACTCAGCCGGTTGGCAGCGATTCCGTAAGTATGTTCCGTGGGCGTTGTGGGACAAGGGTTTACGCTCGGATTACGGGGGGAGCAAGTTCGCGATGGGGTTTTCGGGCCAGTTGGGGCGGGGAGGCCCCGGCCTCAGCGTCAGCGAGGTTGTTCTGGTGGCGATGGAGTAGGTGAGGGGAAAAACGCAGCTTCGAGTCATCGGGCAAGCATCAAGTTGGCGCGGGTGGCGGCCCACGGATTTCCGTGTAGAGTTCTGCGGCGATCAGCTTGCCCACATGCAGCATCGTGACCGCCCGGCGAACCTCGGGCTTGAGATTCCGGCAGTAGAAAGCCATAAACACGTTCAGGCACAGCATCGCGAACAGGATGAAGATCAATATCGCCGCGGGGTGGTGCCGGAAAACGTGGTTCGAATGCCAGCGATTGACCAGCTCGTTGAACCCCTGGTTCTCGATGCTCCAGCGTTCATGGCCCATGTCCACAACAGCCTGGGTCGAGGCCTGCAATGCGGACAGGGTAGTGACCCACATCCAGTCCGAGGTGAGTTCCTCTTCTTGCCTGTCCAATTGACGCCGAACCGTCCACGTCTCCAGGCTGCGGACGACCCGCACTTGCGCTGACACCGCCGGCCAGCTGGTGAAGGTGTCGCAGTCCCAGCACCGGCGTCGACGTTTTCCACAGTCAACGTCCACATGGGCCGGCAGGATGCCAAACAGGGACCGGGCATCATCGATAAGGTTCGGGCGGTTGTTTTTCAGGACCGCCAGGGCATGCTTACCCCGCTCGGTGAGGAAATTGAACCAATCAGTGTTGGCGTAGAGTGCGTCCCCCGCCACGACATCGAAGGCCCGTGGATACACCTCCAACGCCCGTTCCACCAGACGACGGGCTGCCGCCAGTTCATCCTCGCCCGGCCGAACGGGCTCCGCGTCCAACATCAACGAGAGATCTTGGCCGACCAGCCGAAGCGCCACATGCCGGTGGTAGTACTCCAGCACATCTCCCTGCGTGGTATGCAGGGTCCGCTGACAACATCCCGAACAGCAACGCTTGCGGCTGGCGGTGCTCTCATGACCGTCCACCACCGCCAGCATCAACCCGTGTTTCGGAGGCACCAGCGCCTTCATTCGTTTCAGGCGGGTATAGACATCATGATGCACGCCCCGTACACCCCCCACGTCCATCAACGAGCAGATCCGCCCGACCGAGTCAGCCGACGGCATGGTTTCCCCGAGCCACCGTAGCCAGAACCGGCTCGGTTTGGTCTGTTCCAGGGCATTGAGGCTACCCAGGCGTCCCAAGAACATGACCACCACCGCGCGAACGATCACGGACGTGGCAATCTGCGGCCGACGACGGTCGTCGCTCACCGCATCCAGGCGGTCTTCCCACCTCAATATCTTCCGGGCGTAGGCCAGAATGCGTCGAAGAATGATCAGTCCCGCCGATGGCGCAGCTTGTCCCAAAAGATGCGCGAGACGTCTTCCAGGAGATTCCGGACGCGGTGGTAATCAGCCACCCATTGTCGCACACGCGGCTCCCAATCCTTGGGGACAAAGAACTGTCGGGTCCGTCCGTTCTCCGAAATCACCAGAAACAGGCTTTCGTGGCCTTCGCCCCGCGCACACCTGCAGTTCACCTTGCCGCACTTGCGTTTGCGCACCAGCAGTGTCCCGCGGATCACGCCGCGTTGGCTGAGCATCTGGGCCAACTGCGATCGAGCGTGCCGTTCCGCCGCGGTCATCTTGGACCGGGGAATTCCTCTTTCCCTGTCTGTCATATATATATTATGGCAGATATCTGGCGATTGTCAAGCCCATAAACGAATGCGAATCTGCTCGACGCCTCCGACGAGACCTTAACCGCTTGTCAAAACAAGAGTTACAGCCGTAAAAGGAACCTACTTACGGAATCGCTGGCGAGAATGGTGCCGTAGCGGCCGCGGATGTGGTCGAGGAGTTCTCTGCCCGGCGAGGTTCCGTTGCTGTCCGAATGGGTTGTCCG
>JALGZD010000032.1 GCA_025782395.1 bacterium | reverse complement strand
GCCATCGGGATCGGCTTGATCGGGATTAGCTATCTCCGGGCAGTTGTCGCAGGAATCAGCCCAGCCATCTTCGTCGGCGTCGTTCGGATCGTTCCAGCAGTCATTAACCAGGTAACAATGAGGTCCGCTCCAGCCAGGCGTGTGGGATGAATCGCGGGTGGACAGAATCCAGCGCCACCAGCCAAGAGGCGGTTAGAAGGTCGAGTCCAGGCATACCGTGAGGGCATGTGAAGACGCACCCAGGGGGCCGATCTGAATAGTGTGCGTCACGGAATCGAATCCGGCCGGAGCGCCGTAAGGGTTCTCGCCTACCGAGCCCGCAAAACCGACTGTGTCGGCCCCCTCGCCGTCGGTATTGATATGCGAAATGCCGTAAATGAAATCGAAGTCGTCGGGGCCCAGCGCGTCGGTAGAGGCGGCCGAGAGCGTGGTCCAGTCGGCGCCGTTGGGGGAGAAGACGCGAAAGCCGTTGGTGAAGCCCTTAAGATCGAGATCAGTATCGTTCGTCAGCCGTAGGTGGAAAGTTATGAAAGCACCAGTGGGGATGTGGCCCTCAGCGGTGAGTCCGTCGACGTGGTCCAACTGGAATGATCCCTGGCCAGCCACGAGATTGCCCGCCAGCAGTAGCAGGGAAAGTAGAATCACAGCGAACTTCATGTTCATCCTATGGGTTCTCCGACGGTGGAGTTTCCTGGCGGTGATGGATAAGTACTCGGCTCCGCACTCTGCGACCAGCCCACGAATATAGCACTATTAATTAACACCGGCATAGCCATTGTGTCAAGACCTAATTTCAAACACCAGAACCACTTACGAGTATGGTCGGCACGTTTGCGCCCCTGGCTTAGCGATCATTGGAAGAATGCCTCCTGATCGACCCCGATGATCCGCCGAGATGCATATCCGGTTTTAGCTTGTGCTCCTTCTTCGACCCATTATCATAACATCATATCGGGCATTGAATTTCAGGGATTGGTGAGACCATGAATCGTAGAATCGGCAGCTTGATCCTTTACGGCATGATTGTGGGGGCCATCCTGGGCGTTCTGGGCGGCTATTTCTTGAGCGAGTTCTTCCTCAGCATCAGCTTTCTCGGCACTATGTTCCTTAACGCCCTCAAGATGGTAGTGGTACCCTTGATCGTCGCTTCGATGATCGTCGGCGTAGCTTCGCTCGGAGATATCGCCCGACTCGGGCGGACGGCGGAGTATTGCTGACAGCCTTGGAACTTATTTTCTGTCAGAATTCGCGCTTGAACTGACTGTTTTTTAAGCAGCACTAAAAGTAACTACTACCAAGCCCAGACAGAAAAATAGGCTTTATATGGTACATTCCCGCAGTAAGCAGTTAGTTACCTGTTTCTCCCTGTTAAGGTCGGGTGAGAAAACTGAAAGAACACAACAAAATACATATTGTTAAGTCGTAAGAATTAAGAGCCGGGTAGTTGAAGTACAGCCCCGATTTTGGTTGTTGAGACCATCCGCAAATCACATATTGGCTTATGCAACTCCACGAAAGCAATGGATCTATGATATGACCGGACGCTCGGGAAATATCATTTTGATCGCCATGATCGCCGGAGCAGTTCTTGGCCTCACGGGCGGGCTGTGGCTGGGTGATTTCATGCTGAGTATCAAGTTCCTCGGCACGATGTTTCTGAACGCGCTGAAAATGGTGGTCGTCCCCTTGGTCGTGGCATCCATAATCATCGGCGTGACATCCCTGGGTGATATCCGGAAGTTAGGAAGAACCACCGGAAAGACTCTGGCGTATTATATGGCCACGACCGGTTTCTCGGTGCTGGTCGGGATAATTATGGTAAATCTGATCCGCCCTGGCGACGGGGTGCCGCCTATCGGAGCGGCAGTCCCGGAGTTCGTTGCCATGAAAGGCGAGGGGACGATAGTCGACGTTATAGTCGGTCTGGTCCCGGACAACATCTTTGGCGCCGCGGCCGCAGGCAAGATTCTTCCGCTGATTGTGTTCTCGCTCCTGTTTGGCGGTGTTCTGACTGTCATTGGAGACAAAGGAAAACCGGTCATAGCCCTTTTTGAAGGCATCAACGCCGCGATAATGAAGATTGTCCTGCTAATCATATATTTCGCCCCGATCGGCATTCTTG
>JALGZD010000061.1 GCA_025782395.1 bacterium | reverse complement strand
TCATGTCGTGCAGCACAAACTGAAGCTCGCCGTCGCCGTCGCGCAGCGGCGTTATCTCGATCCGTCTCAGCGGCGGCAGCGGGTCGTCGTAGTTCATACGGTTTCTCTAGTCCCTGAACAAGCGTATCATAATGCCTTCTTGGCTGCCCGCGGGTCAGCGCGGGAGTTGGCGCGGTGACGGCGGGCCGGCCCATTTGCGGGTCGGCGAGCGGTCGATCGGTTGTTTTTTCCTCATCCGCGGCCCTCACTTTCCGCTGCTCTGGCGGCCCACGCGAACCGGGACGTCCGTACCCCGGCGTCGAATTGTGGTGCTTAACACCGCAACGGGCGATGTGTCGCCGGCGGGGTCAACGTCAGGCGGCGCAACCGATCCACCCCACGCAGGAACACCGCCTGCCATGGATTCCACGCCAACAAACGATATACCAGCCGGCGACCGGTCCGCGCCACCTGGCACGGTACCCGTACGAACGCATTCACAAAACGCTTGAACTCCATCGTCAACACTTGCCGCTTCTCGACTCGGTATTTCTCTTTCCAGCGCCCACGCTCCGGCAACAACAAGGCGAACCAGGCCTTCAGCGTCCACGCCAGCGACGCCATCACCATGTAGGCCCAGTTGCTTACCAGATTGTCCACCGGCATCTGCATCGCTCGCGCGCCGTTCTTGAGTTGCTCGATCAGATTCTCCTGGTTACAGCGATCATTCGCACTGAACACAACTTCACAAGCCGGCGTCCTGCGATCGTTGGTGATGTAGAAAAAGTAGCGCAGGTCGTCGAACAACACCTGCTCGCCTTTTTCAACCGACAGGTTCTTGCGGATCACAACGACCCGGTACGTCCGCTCGCAAAGCGTGGGACGGTAGACGAACTCGGCCACCTGCTCCGATTGCAACCTGATGTTCTTGAACTCCCGCGACCGCACGATCTGCTCTTTGACGTTCGCCGGCCGCTGGCGCGGTGCGGTCTTGACCTCGTACCTGGCCGGACGTTTCAGCCGTTTCCACGCGGTTTTCGGCAGATTCTCCGCCTTGGCGACCAAGTTCGACATCGCGTCGATCCCGAAGATGAAACGCACGCCGGCGGCGTCCCAGCGGTCCAACTCGGCGGTCTGTGTGAAGTCTGTATCACCGCGCAAGAGGACACTCTTGAACCCGGCCCGCTTACACAACGTGATCGCCTGGTCAAAACGCGCCGCCGCCCCTTCGTGCGACGGGCGATTGCCAGAGCGATTCACCAGATACAGAGGCTCGCTGGTGTTGGCCAGCGAGACCAGTAGCGGGTGATACCCCCACTGACCTTTGTAGTTGATGTCCATGCCCTGCTTGCACTGCCCGGTGGTCGGGGCCAACGTGCCGTCGGCTTCGATGATCGCCTGCTCGAAGAACTCTGGTGGTTGTTGACGCCAGACGTTGACCCGCACGTCGTTGATGGCGTTCATCAGGATTTCGACGTCCCGCGCCTCAAAGCGTCGACAGAAATCCCCGGCGGTGGTCGGATCGGGAATCCGCTGAGCCCCGAGCGCGTCGAGATAAACTTCGTCGTTACGCAAAAGTTCAAGGTCTTCCAGGCAGGTCCCGCCGGCCAGGATGTTGTAGGCGATGTTGAGCACGTGATCCGACTCGTGGTAGGGTAAATGAACCTTGAGCAGGTGCAGCCGGCGATCGAGAGCGTCGATCAAGCCAACTTGGCGGGCCAGCAGGTGTAGGCCAGCGACGCCGCCGGATCCCAGGCCACGCGTTCGCTCGGCCAGTTCGTAATGGATGTTGCTGGCGGTGAACATGGGGCGCGGCTGGTCGGTCCAGTGCCGATCACGAAGCCGGTACTGAATCCTGCGTTTTCGGTTGACGAGTTTTCGCTTGCGTTCCGCGTTGGTTTGTGCTCTATTCGCGCTCACTCGAAATGCCTCCGTGCGTTGTCGGCGAAGCCTGATGAACTCCGCCCGTTATACGCAAAAACGTGGGCATTTCGAGTGCTTCTTGCGCCGCACCGGAAACAAAATGCAGAAATCACGCTTGTTCAGGGACTAGGATGATCGTCAACGGACGCTGCGCGCCCCCCTTCGCGATTTCCTGCATCGCCAAGTATGCTGCAGCCCTCGCTGTAAATCACGGCATAGAAACCAATGAT
>JALGZD010000221.1 GCA_025782395.1 bacterium | reverse complement strand
CATTCGCATTACCGCCCACCTGAAGCGTGCGCCAACCGTATGACTGGTAGTAGTAGTCGGTGATATATACCGAACTTGGTCCGACTCCGACACTCGCTGGCAAAAATACCCGATCCTGCTGTGCAAGTGTGTTTATCCAACCGCTTTCGATCGGAAGCGTGATGCCGAGGGCGGTGTAGTTCGCAACTGTATCGTCCAAGAAGTCAGAATCGTTGTTGGAGACATACGGAACGTTCTCGTTGATATTGATCCCGTCAGCCCATTGCCAGATATGTCCGAAGACGTTCTCGACGCCTCTGTAGGACATGTATGATCCCGTCAGCCCATTTCCTGCGGAGGTGCTTGCGGTTCCGTCTCCATCTCCGTTGCTGTTCCCTGTAGTCTCGATCGGGTTGTAGTCGTTCCACCCGTCCCACGTCGGGCTAATCCAGTCCGTAAGTCCATACCCGATCATGCTCTGGCTGTAGAAGTCCGCGTACTCGGTCAGGTACAGGAGCTGGATCGCAGAGATCAGGTCATAGTCCTGCAGGCGCCATCCGGTCCCGCGCTTGGCTGCGATGGCTCTTGCGTCCAGCCGTCTCAGGTAGTTGATCGGTGATTTTCCGGATACCGAACAGAGGCTGTCGTTCGTAAAGTCTTTCTCTGTCTCGATCACCACATTCGGATCCGCCGCCCGCTCTACCACCGCCTCTGATACAGTTATCGACTGATCGCCTGTTGATGCAACAGTGAATGTCCCGTTATTCCCCCCATCGGTCGCGCCTGCTATAACGATCTTGTCGCCTATCTCAAGATGTGTGAACGGATGTGACTCCACTGTCCGCGATATCGTTGAAGTGGCGTTCACGAACGACACCGCTCCTGCAGACATGTACAGTCCGTTCGCGTACCGCAATGCCGATATATCATACAGCGCGCCTTCATAAGCACCGATGTACCGGGCTGCCACATGCACATTGTTCTTCACAAACGCATGATGCAGCGAGAAACCGGAGAGCGGAACCAGTGAGATCTCCCATGTGTGCGTGGTTCCTGTATATCCGTACTTGTAGTAGAAGGCAGGGATCTCGACCATCACCTGACCGTCATCTCCATTCAGGACAGCCGTGCATATCTCGAATGCCTCGCCGTTCGCCATGATGTTGGCGCCGATTGACAGTGCAGCATCGCTGTCCTTCGCAGTGATCATAGCATAAGTGTCATCCGGGATGTTATGCACGTAATGCCCCACATAGTCCGCCACCGGCGCAGAAAGCACGCCGATTTTAAACGCCTCGCCAATGTCCATGATGTCCGCAGTGATAGAGAGGACATTGTTACTGACCTTCGCCGTTATCCTGGCGTAGGTGTCGTCTGTGGTGTTATGAACGTATTTGCCGACGTACTCCGACTCAGCCGCCGTAAACACGCCAGCATCCGACACCTTGCGTGTAGCCCCGGCATCATCAGTCCCGGTTGCGAGCACGGCATCCGACACCTTGTTTGCAGCCCCGGCGTCATCGGTTCCGGTTATGGTCGGTGTGTGCTCGTGCCTGTTGTAGGAGTTTGTCGAATCGAGATAGTACTGCACCGCGCCTGCATCGTTCAGGATGCACCGCCGCATCGCAGCCTGGATCGGCAGGCGTGTGTTGCCCGGACTCGACCCGCATGCCACGTTTGCCAATGTGCCGGTGCGGGCGTAGGTGTCGGCTGACTCGTCCCATGAGACGCCGTAAGAAGGGTTCACGATGCAGTCCAGTACGTCCCCCGGGATGCGGGAGTGTATCACGGATCCTTCCTTCCTGAGCGGTGGGTTGTGAAGTAGGCTCATCACATTACCTCAGTCATATAATCATAGTCTATATTCTTTGCATCATCCGCAGCCGTATCGCTCTGTGCAGTCACCCGCAGAACTTCGTGTATCCCGACCATGCCGTTAACGATCCAGAGTCCGTCCGGATCAGTGCCCTTGACATAATCCTGATCGTACACCTTGCGCTCGACACCGTTCACCTGCATGTGCATCCGGATCGTGATGATCGATCCGACTGTGATCTCATCGATACTCAACACAAGCGAGAGCAGTTTCTTTTTCGTGTCGTCTGTGCCGATGGATACGATGTTTGCTTCCGCTGCATTCCAGTTCTGTGTTGCAGTGCCA
>JALGZD010000196.1 GCA_025782395.1 bacterium | reverse complement strand
CTCGTTGATCGTCGAGCAGTTGCGGCAAACGGCCATTACGCTGTAGTCACCGCCGTCCACAACGTACTGCACCTGCTTGTAGCGCAGGTGCAGCCGCGTTCCGCGCTCGACTCCGAGAAGGGTGTCGCACTCCTTGCAGCGCCACTCCTGTTCCATACCTTCGTCTCCTTTCCGCGAGCCGAGAGGGTCAGGCGACCGCATCGGCCGCTGACCTCAATCATGCAGATTGGGAGCGAAGGTGGAGCGAGAAGGGAGCGACTATCGAGCGACGAAGGGGGCGTGCATCAGGCGGGAACGATCAGGCAGTACTGCAGATCATCGGGGGGTGCGAACTCGAAAGCCTTGAGCGTCGGGTTGGTAGCGTTCTTGTGGAGGCGGAACGCTCGGTATTCGTATCGGCCGAGCCTGACGTCGACCTTGCGGCGGGCTTTCTCGAACAGACGGCACGCGGCGTCGCGGCTCAAGCATGTAGTGCCCGTTTTGGTGTTGTAGGGTCTCATCAGCTTGCCGGTCTCCATGAAATCTATGAGAATCCCCCGCTCCTTGGGAGTCAGCTTCGCCGTACACGGCTTGGCCTTGCCCTGCCGGCACATCGCCTCGCCGGTCATCGCATCGATGAACATGTCGTACTTGCCGCGGCGTCTCAGGAGCTCGTCGTACTGGGCCTTCTTCAGGGTGCGCGTTCCATCTCGGGTAACCATGCGGCAGTACGCTGACTTGCGCGATTCCTTAGCGGATGCAGGCTTCGCGTCCGTTTTCTTCAGGATCCGGCTCCAGGGGAGCTTCCATCTCATCCCCTTCAGATGCGTCGTTAGTGGGACGACGAAGACGTCCGAGCTTGTCAGCAACTGGACCTGCTCTACAGACAGGGGGACAGGCCTGGGCACGAGCATCACAACGGGCCGCGGCTTGGCGGGGTGGACTCTCTTGCACAGTGACATGAAGTCAGCGGGATCGTCATTCCAGAGGGAGAGGTAGACATCTGCGTGCTCGCGCCCCGGGAGGGGCCGTTCACCAACGAACAGGAGCCGCCTGCCGTTCTTCACCGGGACTCCTGTAAGCTCGTTCTCGTTGCGGATGCGCGCTGCGAGCTTCAGAAGTGAAACCCGGTACTGACGGACATCGTCATCAGCCAGAGGTATCGGGTCGAAGTACTCGCCTTCGTCCGCGACGCCGAACAGGCCTCTGGACGTCCGCCGGACGATCAGATCGCTCCCCACGGGAAGGCCAGCGGGACGTGGGATCTCCGTCGCCTTCGATGTCTGCCGCAGAATCCCGTTCGATACGAGCGCAGCGAGGTCAGCGGCGGGGAACCTCTCAAGCTCCCGGTAGAGAAACAACGGCGACTCGATCTGATCGAGCCTCGTGAGAACGAAGCCCAGGAGCGACTCAGTCAAGGACGATTCCCCAATCCCTCAGGTACCGAAATACCTCTTCGGCGTGCGTTGCCCGCCTGAACTTCACCGTGTTCGCCCCCGACAGTTCGACGCGCTTGCCGCGCTTGTCGTCAGGGAAGGTGATCTTGAAGGCCGCCCTCCGGATCGTGCCTCCAGCGATCCGTCTGCGCAGGTAGTTCTTGTCCAGGGTCTCCAGGACGTTCTTCGAGCGGACGATGAAAGACGGTCCGTGTTGCTGCTTGAGGTTGAAGTGGAGTTCGACGAGGACGGCGGTGTGGCCGGCGTCTACGTCAACATCCATGCTGAAGTCCTCCTCGGCGATCCTCGCCAGGTTGAGCCGACTCGCCGCGTCTGCTCCCTCGAAGAAGTCCGTGTCCCCTAGGCAGCACTCCGCGAAGCTCTTTCGCAGAGCGGCCTCCTCCTTCTGGAACCGGGCCTCGATCTCGACTTGCCCGGACTCGTGGTTGTAGCTGATGAAGTCCTGCTGTGCGGGGCGAAGGACTGTCGGCGACACCTTAGGCCGTGTCTTGGTCCCCTTGAAGATGAGCTCGGCCTTGGTCCTCTTCTCGTGGTACACGATGAAGTTGGTGTAGGAACCCTCCTGGTACTGGCGTACCAGAACCCGGTCGCTCTTCTTGTCCTGCTTGAAGACCTCCGCGAGCTTCTGCTGCAACCGGCCCGCCGCTGCCGGAACGTCGGCGATGGCTCTAGCCCCACTCCCGCGGAAGACGGAGAAGCGTTCGGC
>JALGZD010000193.1 GCA_025782395.1 bacterium | reverse complement strand
TATTCTGCCGGTGGCCGGTTACCAGCTTACCAGGGATGTGGCTATCGGTCTGGGGCTACCGTTTGATGTCGCTGAGGAGATGAAGAAGAGATACGGTAGTGTCATGCCAGTTTATGAGAGCAAGGTTGAAACCAATCCTGCAATATCACAGGATGGACACGGAGTCTCCTATCAGGACCTGTGTGATATTATCAGAGCCAGGATGGAAGAAATTATGAGGCTTATCCTGCTGGAGATGCCGCGTGCTGACTATGAAACGCTGGTTCCGGCGGGGCTGGTGCTCACCGGTGGCAGCGCTAACCTTTCCGGCATAGAGGCGCTGGGGCGTGATGTGTTGCGGCTTCCCGTAAGGGTAGGTGTTCCGACCAATATGTATGGTATTACTGATTCTCTCCGCGACCCGGCGTATGCCACCAGCGTTGGTCTCTTGCTCTGGGGAGCAAAAAACGAGGGTGCGCATACCTGGCGTTCTGTCGGGTTTGCTACCAGGCTGCGGCGCTTACTTTTCCGCATGAGGAAGCTATTTGTTTAGCGCGATGATGAAAAAATCTGGAGTCGCAACGAAAGGAGGAGGAGATGGCGAAAACAAGTTTTGTCCCTAACCCGGCCAAGATCAAGGTTATTGGTCTGGGTGGTGGTGGTTGTAATGCGGTTACCCGTATGGTCAGAGAGGAGATCCAGGGCGTAGAGTTCATTGCTATGAATACTGATGCCCAGGCTCTGGCGATTACCGAGGCCCCGACTCGTATCCAGCTGGGAGAGAAGCTCACCCGGGGTTTGGGTGTGGGTGGCGACCATGCGATGGGTCAGAAGGCTGCCGAGGAAAGTCGTGATGAACTCAAGGAGCTCGTTAACGGAGCTGATATGGTGTTTATCACTTGTGGTCTGGGTGGTGGTACTGGCACCGGGGCTGCCCCGCTGATTGCTGAAGTATCTAAACAGAGCGGAGCTCTCACTATCGCCGTAGTTACCAAGCCGTTCACCTTCGAGGGTACTCATCGCACCCAGGTGGCTGAAGAGGGAGTAGTGCACCTGTTGAGTAAGGTTGATACCCTGATTATTATCCCTAATGACCGCCTGCTTGACCTCTGTGACAAGAAGACGGCAGTGGACAGTGCTTTCAGGCTGGCTGATGATGTGCTGCGTCATGGTGTGCAGGCGATTGCTGAGGTTATCACCGTTCCCGGGTTGATTAACCTTGACTTTGCCGACGTCAAGGCGGTGATGAAAGATGCCGGGCCAGCATGGATGAGCATAGGCAGGGGGTCAGGTCAGAACCGGGCCACAGATGCGGCCAGGGAAGCCCTGGCCAGCCCGCTGCTGGATGTTTCTATCAACGGCTCAAAGGGTGTTTTATTCAATGTTGTTGGTGGTAGTGACCTCAGCCTGTTTGAGGTTAATGAGGCGGCTGAGGTAATTAGACAGGCGGTGGACCCTGATGCTAACATCATCTTTGGTGTGGCACATGACCCGGCGATGGATAAAGAGGTAAGGATTACCCTGATTGCTACTGGCTTCGTTTCTAAGATGGGACTGCCAGGAAGCGAGGATGAGGAGCTGAAACATCTCCTCAAAGGCCTGGATAATGAAGAGGAGCTGGATATTCCTTCCTTCCTGCGTCGCCCGCTGTTCAGCCACCGGCGCCAGGCAATAACACCGTCAACCAGGGTGGCTAGGTCGCCCCTGGGCACTGAAGTTCGGTAGAGTTCTCGGGGAGGTTCCTGCCAGCGGGCAGGAAGCCCTGAGACCGGTGCAAGGCTGTAGGGCATTCGTGTCCTGCGGCCTTTGTGTTTAAAAAAACCTTGACAAACACCACATATTGTGGTATCTTAGTATCATTACTCAATATAGTGTGGTATTTGGCGATGAACTGTCCCTACTGTGGTTATCAAGATTCTAAGGTTATTGATTCGCGTGAAGTGAGTGCTGGAGTCCGCCGCCGGCGCCAGTGCCTGAGCTGTGGTTCCCGCTTTACTACTTATGAGCGACTGCAGCCCGCCAGTCTGTTTGTGATTAAAAAAGACCAGCGGCGTGAAGAATTTAATCGCAGTAAACTGCTGATTGGTATTCGCAAGGCATGTGAAAAACGGCCGCTGCCTATCGGTACGGTTGATAAGCTGGCTGATGATATCGAGGCTGAGCTTTACCGCCTGGG
>JALGZD010000208.1 GCA_025782395.1 bacterium | reverse complement strand
AAGATGATACATTCATCTTCCTGCAGTACGCCAGGAACCTCGTTGATGGTGACGGGCCCGTCTTCAATCCCGGAGAGAGAGTGTGTGGCGTGACATCGCCCTTCTGGACAGCCCTGCTCTGTCCGCTTTTCCTTGTCAGTGACGAACCGGCACAGTTGACCACGCTTCTGTCGGCTCTCTTTGGTGGAGCGGCTCTAGTCTTACTGGTTGGGCTGTTTCCTCGGTCCGGGCGAGCCACGGCAGGACTTGCTGCCGCCGCACTGCTTCTCCTCTCGTCTCCTTTCCGCGTATGGTCGATCTCCGGAATGGAGACGTCCCTCTTTCTGTTCCTCATCGTACTGAGCTTGATTCTCGTCCGGAGGCGGCGGTTTGTCGGGGCAGGACTGGCCGTCGGTCTCTGCATGCTGACGCGCCCCGAGGGATATCTCCTGGCAGTCGCGTGTCTGATCGGATTGCTTGTCCGCAAGGAGCGACCATCGAGCGTCTGGAAGGCAGCGATCACGGCGATTGTCGTGGTCGCGCCTTGGTGGGTCTTCTCAACCGGCTACTTCGGTTCCGTGATTCCGCACAGCCTGCTGGCCAAGAGGATTGTCTATAGCGAGGTTCTCTTCAGCACATCTGCAGCTACAACGCTCAAGGTGCTCCTGGCCAGCGGTCCGGTCTCAGCGCTGTTGACCATCCTGGCTATCGTAGGCTTTGCCATGTTCAAGGATCGAATCCATCGCCATATCGACATCCTGGCCTTCGGATTCCTCTACTTGATTTTCTACATGGTTGGTGGCACTTTCATCCACGACTGGTACATACCACCGGTCTTGCTGGTTCAGGCCTATGGTGCGGGTCTCGCTATCGCCGCACTTGGCGATCGTGTTGCGGCGAGGGCACCCCACATGGGTGCTTTCCCCATTCGCCGTCTCACAGGGTTGGGCACGGTAGTCGTGGTGTGCGCGATGCTCGTTCCGTTGACATCTCGCACTGTCGATGTGCTGGATGCGAAGCAGCAGTACCTTGAGAGTACGCTGCATCAAGTGGCAAGGTTCTCCCGTGAATGGCCGCACGGCGGGAGCATTCTTGTGAATGCCATTGGGTGCGTCGGCTATTACGGCGACCGTCACGTGATAGACTCCCTCGGGTTGGTGTCGCCAGGTGTGTTGCCCAGTTTTCGTCGCCGGGCGTGGGTTGAACCGGTACGAATGTTCGCTCCAGAGATCGTAGTGTTGGGGCCGACGGCCGGAACTGCAGAGATCGAGGGGGATGTTTGGTTCCAGGCAAACTATCGGGAGCATGCTTGCTTCGAAGCTGGTCCGGAACTGGCTTGCCGTGGCGGCACGTATGCTCGGTCATACCGAGTGTTTGTTCGGAGGAACAATGCGGCAACCTAACTAGCGCATGCAGCCGACGAGCTTGTCTGTCGCGTCGGCTGCTGGCGCGGCTTCGCCGCTGGCACCCATCGCGCCAGCCTTAACGCTCGCAGCTGATGCGCGGATGTTAGGGAGCGCAACGGTCTTTCTTTGAGGAAGGAGTCCATTCCATGCGAAAGGTGGCTTGGGTCCTGATTGCTGGATCGGCGTTGGGATTTATCTTCGCCGTGATTGATTCGCTTGCTGGTACGAGAGTGCTCGGGGTGGGGCCAGAGGGTTGCTCGAGAGCGAGCACCAATCTGGCGTTGATTGCCATCGCTCTGCTCTTGGCGTCACCCACGAAGCCAACGTCGTAGGCCGAGAGCGAGACGGCGGAGAGCTTGTGGGTGGACACGGGCGATGTTGCGCACCCTAACTAGCGCATGCAGCCGTCGAGCTTGTCTGTCACGCTGGCTGCCGGTGCGGCTACGCCGCTGGCACCCATCGTGCCAGCCTTAACGCTCGCAGCTGATGCGCGGTTGTTAGGGGGACGGCCCTGAGAGGGAGGATCCTTGGCGTTCATATGCCGGATTGGCGAGCAGGACAAGATTATCTACGTGGAGGCGGATGGTCACACAGACCTTGCTGCCTGCCATGCCATCATAGCCGAAGTTGCTACTGAGATTCGGTTGATGCCGGACCTAGGGGTGCTAGTGGACATCCGTGGCATCGACTACTCGCCAACAGTGGAAGATCTGGGGGAGATTGGAGCTACTCTGGGAGACATGCGTGAAACGGTGATGACTCGCAGTGTGGCC
>JALGZD010000206.1 GCA_025782395.1 bacterium | reverse complement strand
AGATCAAACTAATGTATTTGAAATGGGCTCTGCACTGGTAGACCGATTCAGCATTTTTAAATTAATGCCTGCGGATGTAGAGGAATGGGAAGATTGGGCGGTAGATAATGATATAAATACTAGTATCATTTCCTTCTTACACTACAAGCCCGGATCACTTCATAAGCGAATTAGTGATGTTAATGCGGACATAGTACAACCTACGCATCGTAGTTGGTTCAAAGTAAGCAAGCTTATAGACGGCATAACAGACTACGACCTAATAGAACGCCTTGCTGCAGGAAGAGTGGGTGAAGGTGTTGCTGTAGAATTTACAGCCTACATGAGATTATCTGAGCAGATAGATATCCAGGCAATCTTAAAAAATCCTGCTAAATCTAAACTGCCTGCAATAGATAGAACGGATATGCTTTACTCTTTAATCTCTGGCATAGTGGACATCTATAAGAAGAAGAAATCGAAACCCACCTTGAATAGCATATTGGTAATCAGCACGAGACTATCCCCTGAATTTGGCGTACTCCTCTTAAGATTAACTAAGAGGGTAGATAAGAATTACTTTATGCATGTACGAAACATGAAACAATTTGATAAAATGCACAACATGTATGGTAAATACCTACTGGACACAAAATGAACTCAATAGACTTAACCCCCATAGAGAAGCTAACCAAAGCTAGAATTCAGTTACAGCGGAGCCATCCCTTTTGGGCCTATTTATCTTTAGGCCTAAGATTTCAAAACTTTCCTAAGGGTATAGCTGATGACCCCCACGCACAGACGGCGGGAGTAGATGCTCATGGTAACTTATATTATAATGATGACTTCATAAATAAGTTATCCATAACTGACACCAAAACTTTATTGGCCCATGAAGTAAGTCATGTAGCTTACTCCCATCTACTTCGAGTGGGGACTCGACATAAACAAATGTGGAATGTGGCCGCAGATTATGTAGTCAATGATATCCTACTGCGTAATAATTTTCCTAAGATGGAAGGTATGCTTCTTGACTCTCGGTTTTCAGAGAAATCTACAGAAGAAGTATATGAAGAATTATTACAAAACCCACCCCCCAACCTTCCACTATTTGATACACACATGTATAGTACTAATGGCGGTTCAAGCGATGATCCATCACAACAAGGTATGCGCATATCCCCCTCTCAAGTTAAAGCCATGGAACGGAAGTGGAAGCGTAAACTTGTAGAAGCTTATGAACATTCTAAGAAAGCAGGCAATGCACCTGCCGGGATGGAGCGATTAATAGATAACCTCTTACACAGCAAAGTATCATGGCGAACTATATTAACCCGTTACATCTTAAATAGAATTCCATTTGACTGGACATATCGTAAGCCTAGCAAGATTAGTAGAGTACTAAAAACAGTATACCTACCCAGTACATTAAAAGAAAGTATTGATATCATAGTAGGTATAGACACCAGTTGTTCAATAGGTGAGAAAGAGTTAGCACTCTTTAAGGGTGACATGCTAAACATTTCTAATAGTTTCCAACAGGTAAATATGCATGTCATAACCTGTGACACTAAAGTATACGATGATTTCACCTTAACCAATGGAACTCGCACCCAATTTGAGAAACTAAAATTGCAAGGTGGCGGAGGCACCGATCTTAGGAAAATATTTGATAGAGTAACAACTAAAGGCATGAATACTCCACGTAACATTCTTATAATGTTTACCGATGGTTATACTCCCTTTCCCGATTCCAAGCCACCCATCAATACAATCTGGGTAAGCACCGAAGCATCTAAAGAAGATTATCCTAAGTGGGGGCAATACATCAGAGTTGAGGTAAAATGAGTGCCAGACATTACACTCCTTATAAGATAGTTAAGCCGGTAATTAAGCTAATCCACCCCACCTCATCCCCATCATTACAACCTTATATCCATCTGCAGATCCTCACTGATCATGACACTCAATTAAATTATTCTACCACCCCATCTATCCTTTATGAACTTCTTAAGCAACAGATTATTGTACCCTATTCAATTAAATACACCACACACCCTAAAGTATCATACAAGATTCGATATCGATTAAAAAGATTATCCCACCTAAGACATATACATATTACCGAAACTACACTTCTCCCACCTAATCTGTATGTTTTACAATATAAACTGGTAAAAATATTAA
>JALGZD010000019.1 GCA_025782395.1 bacterium | reverse complement strand
CTGGGGGGGTTTCCGTTCCAAATAGCTCGGTCAAACTCCAAACGAGAGAATCCACTCTGTTAGGCGACAACCGCGACTCCCCCGGCACCCACGAAATCATTTCGTCTTCCAACCCCGGAAACCCCCCCGCATGGTGGATCATTTTCTTCTCATACATTGCCACTATTGGCTGTGCCCGCGCCGCTTTCCCCCGCGACGCGTGAACATTTTTGTACCGATACACATGATTCATCTCCATTGCAGCAGCATTGATCGTGGCTTCAACCATTTCACCACCAAAGTTTGATTCTCCAACGATAATATCGGCATCCCACGTTGCATAAGCCCCCATAACCTCAGCAGCCCAAGCACCCGGAGTGCCCGCTATACTTCTATCGTCAAGCACATATCCATGACCATCGTAACCTTTCCCAGCGACAACAATCCCGCATTCTGTGATCACTCCACCGGGCGGGTCTACCCCAACAACAATCCGCTGCAAATCTTCTATCGTTATTCTCCGCCCGGTAGACGACATCGGCGCACCACCAGCCACCAACTCTCCCGATTTTAATCGGTTCTTAAGTGGCTTATCGGTTTTTATTGGTTTCTTATGTGACCCCATCGCCCGCGTTCTAACTTCGTGTATCAGCAATGCCCGACTACGGTCAATAAGCTCCCGTGTCCACAATGCACCGGGGATTTCTTCAACGTCTTCCGCCAGTATCTCTTGCCGATATGCCAGATTGGTCATATCTTGTGTAATATCACCCAGCGCAACTTTTGATATGTACGGATTATCAAAAGACGTGAAACTGAAACTCTCCCATCTCCCAGACGTGTCCGCTTTTGCTCTCTGAAACATTTTCGCAGCGTGGCGGGGGTCACGAGCTCTACTCCGGGTACGTGAAGTCAGTGACGGGGGAGTATAAACAAACACCGCCGTCCCGTCATTATCAAGTAACATTGGCGCACCGACCACCCCCCATGTCTCTTCATTCATAAGTTGAAACTCGTCTAATATCAACACATTACAGTAATCGCCCCGTAACGTGTCCGCATTATAAGCAGTCTTAGCACGAATGCGCTGTTTTGTACCAGCCAACTCAATAGTATGGAACACTTCATTTTTGACAAATATTTTAGCTTCAATCGCACTCCGCAAATACTTCTTAACCGCGAAGAAAAAAGTCTGGATTTGTTCCTCCGTTGGCGTAGCATACAGCACCCGTGCCCCGCTCAAAAAAGCATTCACCGCCAATATCGACATGCCAATAGTCTTCCCCGATCTGCGACCCGCCCGGATAACTTTTCGCTTGGCAGGGGAGTCAATAAATTCTTTCTGAAGCGGGTGCGGTCGTGGCAACACCACTTCAACATTATGCTTTCCCATCGTGCTCCCCACTCGATTCTAAAGACGGCATATCTTCTCCCGATACATCTTCTAAAGCCGGCATATCTTCTCCCGATACATCTTCCAAAGTCGGCAAGTCTTCATATTTGACCCGGATCGTAGTGCTAAGATTGACATTATCACTATCGCCCCGTATTCTACGAACGAGCTCAATGATCTTCACTTGTGTTGAATCCACTCTGGTCAAAGCAGAATACAAAGCCGCAACATCTTGTGTAGTTTCGGGCACAATCTTCAACGTCTGCTCTAACTCTAATGCAGTGGTTATCAACCCTTTAACACGTTCAAGATTATTATATGACTCTTCGAGCTGGGCAAGTTCTTTGCGACGCGTCACCGCCACAGTGGCAACAGCCGACTCATTCATCCTTTTGCAAACTTCCTCGTCTCTGATACGGATTCTGTCTCTCCAATGCCCCATCTCCGCCCACCCCGACACAGTAATCGCAGCCGGCAACCGAACTTCATCTTCCAACCCCATATCTCTCATTCGTGCGAGCATCTGATTTACACTCCGTGACGTGCCGAGTGCATAATATATCTCGAATGCCCGTTCTTTATCAACCATAACTTTTTGCATACCCCATAGTATGTTTAAGTGGGTATATTAAGTTTGTCCCCCAACTATCATAATTAACCATGTCAAATCACAGCACCCCCAATCTATCATAATTAATCATGTCAAATCATGGCAACCCCCAATCTATCATAATTAACCATGTCAAATCACAGCACCCCCAATCTATCATAATTAATCATGTCAAATACGGGATA
>JALGZD010000190.1 GCA_025782395.1 bacterium | reverse complement strand
CTCTGTCGTCCCGCTATCTCCTCAAGCGAGCTTTGCTCCACGGCATCTTCCTTCGCTACGCGTCAACGCGTTCTCTCGGCACAGGATCGGTTCTCTGTCGTACCTTTCTACTGCGGGAGCATGGTCGGTGTGTGCTCAATCCGTCTGAGCAGAATGAGACTGTTCTTAGGTGTCGCCAGCGTGTCGTAGTCTCTCTTGAACGCCTCGTAATCCTCAGGTGGAACGACCGTCTTCTTGATGGTGATATCCTGGAACCAGAAGAGGGTGTGACCGTCATCGCCAATAGAACAGTCGAGCTCGAAGTCGGCGTATTCGTTGACGACGCGCAGTGGCTCAGGCATCCGCTCGACCACGAACCCTTTCGGCAGAAGCACCTTGACCTCGAAGTGGCCGTACACTTCGGACTGGAGATCGAACGGCAGCTCCCGCTCCGAGAGGCGGGGATAGACGCCCGTCGCTGCGAACGCGTGCGGGAACTCCGGAATCCTCAGGATCATGATGTCGCCCTGGAGGACCGCGAAATCAGGGGCCTTAACCGTCTGGCGAATGCCGACCTCTTCCATCAGGTTCTTCAGATCCGAGTGTGAGTACCTGACGGACGTCGCCCCCGACGATACGGCATCTGCAGATCCGTCGAAGTACTTCTCTTCCTCCGACGGCGTTACGTCCTTCAGCGCGCGCCTGGCCTTTCTGTCATAGTATCCGCCGAGCTGGCAGATAACACGCATCTCTGCAGACCCGTCGGGGGAGAGCTGGATCGAAAGCGTCTTCCGGGCGTAGTTATGCTCGGGTTCCCACCGGGGTATCTGGAAAAGCTCTCCAGTTCCGTCCTCGGCGACGACGAGTGTGGTATTACCTGTGCCCCAGTGAAGATGGCCGTAGGCCACATCGTCGAGCCGCGGGTCGAGGAATCTGTAACCGTCGCCTTCCGGCACGCGAACCAGGACCTTGTTGAACTGCTTGAGCGTCGGCACCAACTCCGTGAAAGCACCACCGTAGCCGCGAACCAGAGCAGGTCTCGCGTCGATTCCCTGAGAGCGCAAGAGACTCACGAGAAGGACGGCCATGTCGCGTGTGTCTCCATAGAGGTTTGTGAGAACGCTGCCGGCGTCACTGGGCTCGTATCCTCCCAGACCAAGATCGAGCGGCGTGTAGCGGACGTTCTTCGCAACATCAAGGAAGAGGGCTCGTGTCTTTTCCTCATCCGACTCGAGTCCGTCCACGACTTGCGCCGCGTGCTCTGCGACGGCGCCGTCGGTCTCAACGTGCGGATAGAACTCGCCGGCGAAGAAAGCGGAGGCATCCGCCCACGAATCGTACGACGAGTAGAGAACGCGCGGGTACAGCTCCCGGGTCGACAGTGTATGTTCCTCAATCACGACCGCGGGGACATCACGCACAACCCAGTGGTTCTCATCCATCCGGGACTCGCCCCTGAATCCCACCCATCCCGGGACGATCTTGCTCGTGATCAGCACATCACTCGGCACACTGAGTCGGACCTCTTTCTCAAGGATCGGGTCTCCGGCAGCGAAGTACTCGATTCCCGAGAAACCGCCGTCCCCGGCAGGTTCCTGCATTTCGTGGAGCTGGAGCTCCATGGTCGCTCCCCTGCCGGCGACCGGGAACGAGACAACCTTCTGAAGAACGTTGGAGTACATAGTAGCGCCTTCGAGGAACGCCGGTGTGATGTCGTTGACGGCGTCCTCCTCGACCTCGACAATGCGCCCCGTCTTCCGGATAGTGACGCCCTTTATCAGCTCGACCTTCTCGATGTCGCTGTTGTAGATGAAGGACTGGTTGCTGTACCGCTCGCGGCCCATCAGTGTCAGAACGCGCGTGAGAGTATTTCTGCGGACATCCACGGCGCCGTCAATATCCACGTCTATCAGCTTCTGGATCTTGAGGAACACAGCACTCGCATCCGGGTACTCCTCGAGCCCTGGGGCGTTCTCCATGAGCTTCTCAATGTCTGTGTCCACCCACTGGTCGGCGCAGACCACCGAAGTCAGAAGGGCAAGCGCAGTAAGAGCAATCAGGATTCGCATCGTTTAGCCCTCCTCTTTCTTCAGTATCACTTCGCCCCTTGCGGAGCGACTTGCGAGCCGCGAGGCCTCTTTGAGCGCCGGGTACTCGTCCGGCTGAAGCTGGAACGAGGCGACGCCGTAG
>JALGZD010000053.1 GCA_025782395.1 bacterium | reverse complement strand
ACCATACGATCCATCTACCAGGTACATTTCATCACATGGTTCACCCAGTATCTCTCTGAGCTCTCCGTGGAACCTCGGCTCTGTCGTCTCGCTGATATACGAGATGGTTAGAGGCGTGTCCAGCTCTGTGACAGGTCCTGTCTTCTTAAGATCCCAGACATCAGCAACATCCTTCATTATGGCATGGTTCATGTTGAACTGCGGCATCACCGGTAAGATGACGTCCTTAGCCCATCCAACCAGCTGGTTCGAGTGGTTCTCTATCCAGAGTGGAACCTTCACAAGCTTCGCCCTGAATGTCACATACTTAAGGTTCTCCTCACCATCTGCCAGTATCGCAACGACATTGTAGAGTACACCATCGACATAGAAGTGCTTCTGGTAAGCCCATGCGCTCTCGTCATCGTTGTACATACGACCGATGTTTTCGTGGGTGTTGCCGAACATCCTGCCGATGATGATCCTTGCAGTATCATCCTCCCAGTCAACGCTCGTAACCCAGATGAAACCGGGTCCTCTCGGGGATACCTGCGTGTTCACGCCGCCTCTCTCAAACGTTGCAAACGAGCCTCCAAGCGTTGGATGAAGGTCTGCGGTCAGATCGACCGTACCGATCTTCTCATCTCCCTCGCTGTTCGGGTTTCCTCTGTAGTATATGTTGACAAGTGCCCTTGATGCCTCGGTCGTGTCCACAAGCTCGATCTCAAAGTCGAAGAACTGAATCCGCTCTCCTTCCTTGAGTGTCTTTGGATCAAGCCTCAAGACAAGCGTATCATCATCTGTTAGCTGACATCCATCATCGCTCAGGGTCTCAAGTTGTCCATCACCATCGATGTCAAGGAAGTCAGGAATACCATCTGAGTTCACATCTCCCAGATTCCACTCGCTGCATACCAGTACCGGATCAGGTGTTCCATCACCGTCTGCATCGAAGCTGTCGATACCGTTGTCATCGACCTCTGATGCCATCGGAATAAGGAACTTGCTCGTTCCGGTCGGTGCACTGCGCGGGTTGTTGTCCGTATCCAGGAACATGAAGGTGAACTCCTGCTTGATCGTAGGTGCGTAGACATCTGCAATCTTCTCTGGCTTGTTCTCGTTAAACGGCTTTATCCCGATGCCGCTGTGTAGATAGTTAAGGAGATTATCCTCATACTCATCGATCGTGACAACAGCGCCATTGGTCAGCACGACGTCAAACTCGCCATTGCCGTTCTCATCCTTGATCCACTCTACAGGCTCATACCACATCCTGAAGAACTCCTTCTCATTGGCGTCATCAAGACCTGCCTTGATGGAGTTTCTGTAGACGCGGTCGGTCACGCCATCGTTATCCCAGTCGACGTCACCATGTTGCATGATGATCGGGTTGAACGTCATGTGATCCTTCTCTGGTGCCTGATCTGCCTGTGCCCAGAACGGATCCATCGCATTGGTGTATGGTGGGTTCTCACACTTTATATCTCGATCGCCAGCTCCTTTGTCAAGGAAACCATACATCCTGATTGCGCAGCCTACGTATTCAACACAGACGCCTGTCTTCACATCGTCTGTGCCCTCACAATCCAGCACGTCAGTAACCGTAAGCGTTGCAGTCACCCCATCCTCTGGGATCCCGCGGGTTGTCGTGGGTGAATTATCGCTGCTCCCGGTGAGTCCATCGGTGAACGTCCACTGATAGCTGTCTATCTCACTGTCGTTTGTGAGCGAAGCGATGCTGAATGTCGCCTCATCGCCGGCTTTCGCAACGCATGCTGGATTAACCTTTACATGCACGATCGGCGCGCATGCCACATCGACGGTCTTCACCTTTTCGCCATACTCATTGCCAAATGTGGATTTGCCTTTGAGTGTGACTGTCTTATCGCCACATGCAGTATATGTGTGTGTCACGGCATTGCTAGCACTGGGTGCCTCATATATTTTACCTGATGAGGATCCATCACCGAAGTACCATTCGTGCCAGTCAATAGGACCGGTTGAGCTGCCTGTGAACGTAACTTTCATGCAGCCTGTAGCTTCATAGTCAAAGTCAAACGTGACTTCTGTGATGATATAGTTTCCCTTCGGGCAGTCGGCTGTGAAAGGTGGTTCAGGTCCATCACTCTCAGCTGTTACCTCGAGTGTGTTTACTATCAGTCCAGTGTCGGTAAGACCCGCTTCATTTACCACAT
>JALGZD010000110.1 GCA_025782395.1 bacterium | reverse complement strand
CGACGACATCGCTCGCGAGCTCTCCGAGACGGATTCCTCCCGTTTCCATGAGAAGTGGGTGATCGGCTACGGGCATTCGTCCGTGGCCGAGCATGCCGTGCTGTCCATCGCGGTCGAGAACGTCTCCATTCTGGGCGCGAAGATGCTGGAGGAGAACAGGCTTAGTTCGTTTACGGAGAAGTCGACGCGCTACCAGGTGATGAGTAGCGACAACTACTACACGCCCGCGGTGTTTGAGGGTGGGCACCTCGGGAAGGTCTACCGGAAGGCAGTAGCAAGGCTGTATGAGGCCTACGCTGAGCTTATGCCCGCGGCCGAGCGGCACTGCGAGGAGAAGTACGGCAACGCGGAGTGCAAGGAGCAGGGCCTGAACCCGGCGGGGAAGTCGTGCGACACCGTGCGGGGCCTGCTGCCGGCGGCCGCGAAGACCAACCTGGGATGGACGGTCAACGCGCGGACGCTGAGACACGCGCTCGTCAAGATGGCGTCGAGCCCGCTCTCCGAGATGCGGGAGCTTGCCGGTGCGCTGACCGAGGTCGGGCGCGCGAAGGTCCCGACGCTCCTCAAGTACACGGACGCCTCGCCCTACCTTCAGGGTTGGGAAGAGAGGATGGCCGAGGCGTGGGTGGACGAGTTCATCTGTGCGGAGGACGCGGACGAGTCGGACGACATGCCGCTCTTCGTCGGCGCGGTGGAATCGCCGATCGTGCGGCAATCGCTCGGGGCGGCGCTCGATGGTGCCAAGCCTGAGCCTGATGTGAAGCTGGTCGAGTACGATCCGAGGGGCGAGCGTGCCGGGCACTCCAGGGTATCGGAGGCCATGAGGCACCGGTTCGGGAGTTCGAGAGCACAGCCTACACATTTGAGATCACCTGCGACTTCGGCGCCTACCGCGATATCCAGCGCCACAGAATGACGACGCAGACGCAGCAGCTCCTGACGTGCGACCTGGGGTTCGGGATTCCGACGGACGCGCGCGAGGCGGGCGTGGCCGAGAAGATGGCCGACGTGCTGGAGGGTGTGGTGCCAGCGTGGCGTGAGCTCGCGCAGGAGGACCCGGTCAACGCGCAGTATGTGATACCGCTCGCGTTCAGGAAGCGCTTCCTCATGAAGATGAACTTCCGGGAGGCCTATCAGTTCGTGGGGCTGCGCTCGCGGGTGCAGGGGCATGAATCGTACCGGCGCGTGGCGTGGGCCGTGAAAGACGAGATAACGCGCGTGCATCCGGAGCTTGGTGAACTGATCCCGTGTGACTATGTGGGGTCGGGGCCGGAGGTGGAGGCGGCCGGCGACGTTGCCGAGGCCGCGGCGGGCGACAAGACCGCCGAACCCAGTGCGGTGGGAGGGGAGTAGACGTTGAGTCACGACGACTGCATCTTCTGCAAGATAGTGAGGGGCGAGGCCCCGTCGCACAAGATACACGAGGACGAGCTGACGGTGACGCTGATGGACGCGTTCCCGGCGGCCGAGGGCCACGTGCTCGTCATCACGAAGCAGCATCACGAGAACATCCACGAGATCCCGGCGGAGACGCTGGCGGCGGTGACCGCGATGTCGAAGCGTGTCGCCGGCGCTCTCAAGAAGGAACTGGCGCCGGACGGCATCGGCGTCTATCAGCTGAACGGAACTGCCGCGGGGCAGACGGTCTATCACTACCACATGCACCTCATCCCCCGGACCGAGGGGCAGAAGCGGGGCCTGCACGGCAGGACGCCCGCCGATGACGTGAAACAGGCGGCGCTGGCGGCCAGGCTGGCCGCGGCGCTGGAATGAGTCGTGGCAGCGGATGGCGAGGCCACGGATAGCTGACGGACTGTCATCTGCCTGACAGCGGTGCTAGAGCGGAATCCCCTTCTCTGTTCAATGACTGACGCTCCCCTCTGGAGACGAAGATGGGCAGTCTCAGCATGGAAGACAAGAAGCGGCTCGGAGCCTTCTACACGGAGGACGCCGTAGCGGCGTTCCTGGTACAGTGGGGTCTCAGCAAGTCGACAGGCTCCGTCATGGATCCATCTTGTGGGGACGGACGGTTCCTCGTCCAAGCGGCACGGCTGGGTGCAACTCGCGTTGTTGGTTGCGATGCGGACTCGTCGGCCGTGAAGGCCACGCGGGAGAATCTGGCCTCCGAGGAGTGTGAGGCAGAGGTTGTGGAGTCAGATTTTTTCAGACAGGAGCCGACCTCACTCGGGAGCGTTGATCTGGTTGTTGGAAACCCACCGTTCATACGCTACCAGCGGTTCAACGGGGAATCCCGCGAGCTGGCCCAGGCATCGGCACGAAGGCTTGGTGTTCACCTCAATGGCCTGGCGGCTTCCTGGGCTCCCTTCCTCATTCACTCGCTACGCTTCCTGCGACCTGAGGGAGCCATGGCAATGGTCGTGCCCGCAGAGATCGTGCAGACGACGTACGGGCTGCCCGTTCTCCGGGGTTTGCTTGCTCACTTCGAGCGCGTGCGCCTGATCGCGTTTGACCGGAACATCTTTGATGAGGCGCAGGAAGAGACGTTCCTTCTCCTTGCGGAGCGCTGCGGCAGGCACACCAGCGAGATCGAGATCGTGCACCTGACGAACTCGTCTGAGCTCGACGGACTCACCGATCAACGCATGGAGCAACTTGTCACCACGGCGCAAGTGCCTGCAGAAGGTCCTTTCTCGTTCGGATACACTCTTCTGACTGACTCGGTTCGAGCTGAATGGGACGAGTTCATCGGACGCGGCCCAGTGACTCCGCTGGAACGCATCGCGACGGTCACAAACGGCTACGTCTCAGGAGCTAACGCGTTCTTCCATCGTACCACGGAGGAGGCGCTTGCCGTTGGGATTCCCGCGGAGTGGCTACGCGTATCCGCGAAGGGTAGCCGATCGCTGATAGGTCTCTCATTCACCGAGACCGACGTGGGACTCCTGGAGAGTAAGGGGGAGGCCCATCACCTCGTCGTTCCGCAAGAGAACGACGCGGATGCTCTCACGCGCTTCACATCTGAGGGGGAGAGCTCGGGCATCGATGCCCGATTCAAGTGTCGGACACGGTCGCCGTGGTGGAAGGTCCCAGGACTGCACGTTCCCCACGCGTTCTTCCCGTATATGATCGCTTCTACGCCACATGCGAGTCTGAACGAGTGCGGGGCTGTGTACACCAATACCCTGCACGGGATCCGATTCGTGGACGGCATCGACCCGCGCCTGGCAGTGCTTGCCCTGTTGACCACCCCAGCTCTTCTGAGTATGGAATTGGTAGGGCGCAGCTACGGCGGAGGCGTGCTCAAGTTGGAGCCTTCAGAGTTGCGGCGCGTGACAGTCCCACTCCCAGACGTGCCCGAGGCGTCCGTGGCAAGAGCATTTGCGCAGGCAGACTCGCTTGTCCGATCTGGGCGATATCAGGCGGCAGTTGAGTCCGCTGACGCGCTGCTCCTGGAGGAGACTGGCATCTGCGAGACTAAGACGCTACTGGCCCTCCAGGGGGCACGGGACTATCTTGTCAGCCGACGTATGACAAGAGCGAGGAGAGCGAACCATGAGCGAACTGGCTCAGAAGATCTCGCAGGCTGTTCTTGAACTCCCGGCGCCTGATACCGATGCGCAGGGAGCCAAGAAGAAGAATTACACGGAGGCCTTGAGCCACCGTGTATCGGATGTCCTCATGGAGGAGCTTCGCATTCTGGGGCTATCCGGAGTCGAATTCCATGCTAGGGGGCGGGACAAGCAGTTCATGGGAGGATACGGGCCCAAGGGAGTCGACGTGTTCCTCTCTGATGAGAAGCACGGCCTCCTCTTGACCTCAGGTGTGAAGGGTATCCTGTTCGACGCTAGGAAGAACCTCCTCAACAGGTACAGGGACATGGTCATGGAGGCCCTCGAACTGCACAAGCGTTTCCCCTATGCTGTCTGTGGGCACTTGTTCTTCATGGGACGCGACGAGGCGCTCAGAGACGAGAGGAAGTTCGGGTCGGTCCTGGCCAAGGCGACCGCGCTCTTCACCAACATCACCGGGCGCGAGCGGCCCGAGGATGCACCCGAGCTGTACGAAACGGCGGGCATTCTGTTGATTCAGCCCGGCGATCCCGATTCTGTGGACCTGGCACCTCAGGGTGTTCCAGAGGAGCTCCAAGCCGAGGGTTACTGCCAGCGGCTTGTGGATACGTTCAGGACACGGAATCCCTTCTTCTAGAACAGTGATGGTAGACGTTGTAGGAGCAATGATGTCAGAGGAGAAGACGACAGAGTCCCAGCAGGCAGACGCCGCGCGCGACCACGAGACACCCGAGCAGAAGGCCGAGCGCGAGTACTGCAGCCCCATCTCCGGGTTCGGCGAGCAGCCGACCGACGGTGGCAAGATTCACTACGGCGGCCAGGCGGTCATCGAGGGCGTGATGATGCGCGGGCCGGACAAGGTGGCGACCGCGGTGCGGATGCCGAGCGGCGAGATAGCGATCCATGCGGAGGAGTTCATCCCGGCGACGCGGAAGCACCGGCTGCTGAGGCTGCCGATCATCCGCGGCGGCGTGACGCTCATCGAGTCGCTGACCCTGGGGATCAAGGCGCTCAACTACTCGGCGGGCGTGGCGATAGAGGAGGTGGCGAGTTCGGAGGAGGCCTTGGCGGCAGACGCAGCCGAGGCGAAGGTGCAGGAGGCTAGCGCATCTGACGACGTTGTCGAGCATGAGCATTCAGCGTCGCCCGAGCCTCGTCCTGTCCCGCCGGCAGAGCCCGCCAAGCCTTCCGATCCACCCTCATCTTCAGAGGTTCGGGCCGTCCCACCGCCCGAGAGCGCGTCCGACTGGAAGACCAAGGCCGCGCTGACGGGCACGATGGTCTTCGCGTTCGCTCTGGGCATCGTGTTCTTCTTCTGGATTCCGTTGATGCTCACCGATTTCATCATGAACAAGACGGGCACCGATGGCGGCATCCTCTTCAACCTGATCGACGGCGTCATCCGCGTCGTCTTCTTCCTTGCCTACATCTGGGGCATCTCGCTCTGGGGCGAGATGCGGCGCGTCTTCGAGTATCACGGCGCGGAGCACAAGACCATCTTCATGCAGGAGGCGGGCGAGGAGCTGACGCCTGAGAACGCGCGGAAGTACGCGACCAAGCACCCGAGGTGCGGGACGAGCTTCCTGCTCATCGTCATGGTCGTGTCCATCCTCGTGTTCATGATCTTCGGCAGGCCGTCGAACATACTGCACCGGCTCTTCCGCATCGCGCTGATACCGGTCATCGCCGGTATCTCCTACGAGTTCATGAAGCTTTCGGCGAAGCACGGCTCGCGGCGCTGGGCGAAGATGCTGTCCGGCCCGGGTCTCGCGCTTCAGAACATCACGACCAAGCAGCCGTCCGACGACCAGGTTGAGATCGCCATCGCATCACTCAAGGCAGTGCGTGTCGAAGAGGCCCCGATGAACGTGCACCCCGCGGGCGAGCCTGCGACGGCGGGGGCCTCCGCGGGCGGCAGTGGCAGCAGCGAGAGGTCGCCCCTGGAGTCAGCCGATGTTTGAGAAGCTCCATGACATAAAGGCGCGGTTCGAAGAGCTCAACGGGCTTCTGATGGACCCCGTGGTGCTCGCCGATCGCAATCTCAACAAGAGCTACTCGAAGGAGCGCGCGCGCATCGAGGACGTCGTGCACGCGTACGAGGAGTATGAGAAGGTCACGTCCGACATCGCCGACGCCAACGAAATCATTGGTGCCACCGACGACCCCGAGGAGAAGGAGTTCGCACGGGCCGAGCTCGACGAGCTCAAGCCGCGGGAGGCCGTGCTCGAGGAGCGCATCAAGAAGCTCCTGATCCCGAGGGACCCCAACGACGATAAGAACACCATCGTGGAGATACGCGCGGGGACGGGCGGCGAGGAGGCCGCGCTCTTCGCGTCGGACCTCTATCGGATGTACACGCGCTACGCCGAGGGGAAGAAGTGGAAGATCGAGGTGATGAACTCGAACCCGAGCTCGTCCGGCGGGTTCAAGGAGATCATCTTCGCGGTCGAGGGCGACGGCGCCTACAGCAGGTTCAAGTTCGAGAGCGGCGTGCACAGGGTCCAGCGCGTGCCCGTAACGGAGTCGCAGGGGCGGATTCATACGTCGGCGGCGACGGTCGCGGTTCTGCCGGAGGCCGAGGAGGTCGACGTCGTGATCAACCCCGACGATGTTCACGTCGACGTCTTCCGTAGCTCGGGCCCCGGCGGCCAGAGCGTCAATACGACAGACTCCGCCGTGCGCCTGACGCACAAGCCTACGGGAGTCGTCGTGACCTGCCAGGACGAGAAGAGCCAGCACAAAAACAAGGTGAAGGCGATGAAGGTCCTGCGCGCGCGGATCTACGAGGCCGAGCGCGAGCGGCAGGAGAAAGAGATGGCGGAGGAGCGCCGGAGCCAGATCACGACCGGCGACCGGAGCGCGAAGATACGGACCTACAACTTCCCGCAGAGTAGAGTTACCGACCACAGGATCGGTCTCACGATCCACGGCATCGAGCAGGTGATGGCCGGCGACATCGACAAGCTGGTCGACGCGCTCGCCACGCACTTCCAGGCCGAGCAGATAGCCAACTCGTCGTCTTAGGCCCCTTCCGACCCCTTGCGCCCGCCGCCAGGCGGGGTGAGGACCACACACAATGGCGACCATGACGAACACCCGCACGTGGACCGTTCTCGAACTCATCAACTGGAGTAAGGGCCATCTCGAGGAGAAGGGCTTCGACAATGCCCGGCTCGAGGTCGAGCTGTTGCTGTCGCATGCGCTGAGTCTGCCGCGCGTCGAACTGTATGTCCAGTTCGAGCGTCAGTTGAATGGTGGTGAGCTGGCCGCGTTCAAGGCGCTCTTCAAGAGGAGGCTTGCCGGCGAGCCCGTGCAGTACGTTACGGGCACAGCCGCGTTCATGATGGGCGAGTTCGAGGTGAATCCGGCGGTGCTGATACCGAGGCCGGAGACGGAGGCCCTGACGGAGGTGGTGCTGAGGATGCTGGAGGGCGCTGCGGCGCCCGTTGTAGCGGATATCGGGACCGGTTCGGGTGTCATTGCTACGACCGTGGCGATGAAGGTGCCTGCGGCCGTCGTGTATGCGACAGATGTGTCTGGGGCTGCTTTGGAGGTCGCTGCCCGGAATGCCGAGCGGGCCGGAGTGGCCGAGAGGGTGACGTTCCTCGAGGGTGAGATGCTGCAGCCGCTCCGTGAGAGCGGGCTCGTAGGGAGGGTGACGGCGCTCGTGTCTAACCCGCCCTACATCCCGACCGGGGAGTTCGCCGGATTGCAGGCAGAGGTGCGCGACTTCGAGCCGCGCGAGGCGCTGGACGGTGGGGAGGATGGACTTGATTGCATCCGCGTCTTGGTGCAGGATGGTCCTGACGTGCTCTCACCGGGCGGCTTCCTTGCGCTCGAGGTGGGGGACGGGCAAGCATCGGGCGTGGCTGAGCTGATGAAGAGCGGGCTCGGGGACGTCGAAGTTCACAAGGACTACGCTGGTCGCGATAGGATCGTGACTGGATTCAAGAAGGCGGCGTAGGGGACAGCTGGCAGATGCCGGAGATCCCTCAAGCGCCCAGGAGTGACGATGGACAAGATTCTGGTCAGAGGCGGCGCGCGCCTGACGGGCGAGGTCGAGATCGGCGGGGCGAAGAATGCCGCGCTACCCATCATGGCGGCAACGCTGCTCGCGCCCGGCGTCTTCGAGCTGACGAACGTGCCGAGCCTGGTGGACGTGAATACGATGGGGCACGTCCTGAGGGTGCTCGGCGCGCAGGTGACGCATCACGACCACTCTCTCACGATAGACACCACCAACTGCAGCTACCACGAGGCGCCCTACGAGCTGGTCAAGACGATGCGCGCGTCCGTGTGCGTGCTTGGGCCGGTGCTCGCGCGGCACGGGAAGGCCCGCGTGTCGTTGCCCGGCGGCTGCGCGTGGGGACCGCGTCCGGTCGATTTCCACATCAGGGCGATGAAGGCGCTCGGTGCGGATGTCGAGATCGAGCACGGGTACATCGTTGCCTCGGCCGACCGTCTGACGGGCTCGGTCATCCACTTCGACACGTCGAGCGTGGGTGCGACCGAGAATGCAATGATGGCGGCGACGCTCGCTGAGGGCACGACCACTATCGAGAACGCCGCGCGCGAGCCAGAGATCACGGCGCTCGCGGACTTCCTGAACGCGATGGGCGCGCGGGTCGCGGGCGCGGGCACGGCGACCATCACAATAGAAGGTGTCGATGACCTTCACGCCGTCGAGTTCCGCGTCGTGCCGGACCGCATCGAGGCTGGAACATTCATGGTGGCATCTGCTATTACCGGCGGGGACGTGCTCTTGAAGGGCGTAGTGCGGGAGCACTGCTCGGCGGTGATATCCAAACTCCAGGAGTCGGGTGCTGAGATCGTCGATGAGCCCGGCGGGTTGCGTGTTCGCGGCCCCGTCTGGGGGCAGTCGGTCAACGTGACGACGGCGCCGTACCCGGGTTTTGCCACTGACATGCAGGCCCAGATGATGGCGCTGATGGCCGTCGCCGATGGGACGAGCGTCATCACTGAGACCATCTACGTCGACAGGTTCTCCCACGTGCCGGAGCTCAGGCGGCTCGGCGCGGACATCAGCGTCGACCACAACGTCGCCGTCGTGACCGGCGTGAAGAAGCTTTCCGGCGCCAAGGTGATGGCGACGGATCTGCGCGCGAGTGCGGCGCTGATACTCGCGGGGCTTGTGGCGGAGGGTGAGACTGAGGTCTCCCGCGTCTACCACATTGACCGTGGGTATGAGGCGATTGAGGAGAAGCTGGCGGGGTTGGGGGCGGACGTGGAGAGGGTGAGGGAGTAGATTCGAAATCGGCTGCATTGGCAGAGTAGATCGGTTCTTCTCCAGGAGAGGCAACATGAAGCTGGTCGGCAACGTCCTCGGGGGTGTCCGTGCTGAGGCAGACACGGAGATGCTATCGCGGGCGTTTGTTGAGACAGCTGATTTTCGAGCCCTCTCTGATACGAAGGACTTCAACATAGTCGTCGGTCGTCGCGGAACAGGCAAGAGCGCTCTCTTCTTGAAGCTGGCAGAGCACTTCGAGCGACAGAAGCAGATCATCCTCTTCACTGTTCACCCCGCTGAGCATGAGGCGCTGGGGTTCCAGGCATCCTTGGAGCACTGTGCTTCCAACTACATGATGGCGCGAGCGACGGCTCGTGTGATATGGCGTGCTCACCTGCTCTACGACCTCGCCGACATCCTGCATTCGCACTGGAAGCTCAAGAGCACGCGGGAGGGTGCCTTCCTTGCGAGCTACAGGCGAGAACATGATGCACTCTTCAGCATGTCAGGTGCCAACAGATGTGCTCACATGGTGGACTACTGCGGGGGATACGATCGCAGTGAATCCGAGATTCCGGGGCTTATTGCCTCCGTCCTTGGACTTGAGAGGCTGCAGGATGCCGTCAGGGATGCGCTTCAGGCGCGAAACTCCGCGGCGGTGTTCCTGTTCGACGGGCTTGATGAAGGCTGGCGACCGTCCAACAGTGCCACAGCGATCCTCGGCGGGCTGGCTGTCGCGGTGTCTGATTTCCGTGATGCGAGCAGCGAGATTCACGGAGTCCTGTTCGTTAGGGACAATATCCTGCGCGCTCTGGCGACCTTGGATGACGATTTCTCTCGTCACATAGAGGGGAGCAGTCTCCGGCTTCATTGGGACGAGCGCGGGCTCCTCCATCTCATCTGTGAGAGATTGCGTGTAGTGCTTGGTCTCATCAATGTTGAGAGTGATAACAAGGTGTGGAACAGGGTTGCACAGCGTGAACTGAAGGGGATCGAGGGGTTCCGAGAGTGCCTTCGTCACACGTTGTATAGGCCGCGAGACATCATGGTACTGTTGAACAGGGCATTCTCGTTGGCTGCGCGCTCTGGGCGGGATGCGCTGGTTGGTGCTGATATCGAAGCGACATCCAAGCAGGTCTCACAAGACCGGCTCTCTGACTTGCTCAAGGAATACCGAACCGTCTTCCCTGGGCTCGAGCTGTTCGTGAAGTCGTTCGAGGGACGCGTTCCAATCGCTCCATTCCACGAGATCGTAGCTCTCCTCGATGCCGCAGCACAAGAGAGTGACTTCAGTCGAAGAGAGCAGAGCGACTTCGCGGTTCTGGGGTCAGGTAGCCAGGTCTTCTATGCCCTCTACAGCGTCGGTTTTCTTGGCTTTGAGGATAGCGCGACAGGCTCACTGATCTTCTGCCACGACGGAACCAACGCGGACCTTTCCGCCGCAAGTTCGGATCAGCGCGTGGTGGTGCATCCATGCTACTGGAACGCGCTCAACATCGGAGAGGGTGCGGTTCCACCGGATGTTCTTGTTGAGATTCACGACGACTACGAGATGAGAGAGAACCCTGCTACCCGAGAGATGCGCATGCGTCGTCTTGGAGAACTGGTCGCAGCTCTTCCGAACATGCCCACCGGCACAGACGGTTGCAGGGACTTCGAGGATTGGGTGCTGAGAACGGTCCGCATACTCTTCTCAGGCGTGCTCTCGAATCCCGAACTGAGGCCGAATGGCCCGGCTGTGCAGCAGAGAGACGTGGTCGCGACCAACATGGCCTCCGGCGGATTCTGGAAGCGTGTTCTCGACGACTACGGGAGTCGTCAAATCGTCTTCGAGGTCAAGAACTACGCCGACCTTAGGCAAGATGACATCAAGCAAGCCGTGTGCTACTCGGGCAAGGACTACGGCAGGTTCGTTGTGATCGTGCATCGCGGAGAAGCAGAGGGACTGGATCAAACCAGGAGGGCGTGGGTCCGAGAGTACTGGACTCATAAAAATACGGTGGTGTTCCTGCTCCCAGCAAGCATGCTCGCGCGCGGGGCAGCCAAGCTCCGCAATCCGGAGAGGGCTGACTACATGGACCGCGCCCTCAACAAGAGACTGGACACCTTCACGCGCAAGTACCTGCCAGTGAAGCACGGCTAGTTGTTGCGCCTGAGTCTGATGCTTGCGTGGTCCCAGCTCAACTGTCCCTGAAGGCTACCGCTCTGCCAGGCGCTATCTATTCTCGTGATAGCGGGATCATTGGACATCCCAGCGGGATGGGTTCGGCATGGACACTCAATCTCAGAGAGCCAAACACGTCATCCTCGGCACCGCAGGTCACATCGACCACGGGAAGACCGAGCTCGTCAAGGCGCTGACAGGCGTCGATACCGACCGTCTCCAGGAGGAGAAGGAACGGGGCATCACGATTGAGCTCGGGTTCGCGCGGTTCGACCTGCCCAGTGGCAACTCGCTTGGGGTCGTCGATGTCCCGGGTCACGAGAAATTCGTCAAGACGACAGTGGCCGGCATCGGCGGGATGGACATCATCCTCCTCGTTATTGCTGCCGACGAAGGAGTCATGCCCCAGACTCGGGAGCATCTGGACATCATCGACCTGCTGGGCGTCCGTTCCGGCATCATCGCACTCACCAAGGCCGATCTCGTGTCACCCGATGAGATCGAACTCGCTCACGACGAGGCTCAGGAACTTATCGAAGGGACATCGCTCGAGGGCGCGGCCATCATCCCTGTCTCCTCCGTGACACGCGACGGGCTGGATGAGCTCACAGCCGAGCTCGACCGCCTGGTCACGCACGTCACGGAGCGTTCCTCCGCGGGTGTCGCGCGGCTTCCGATAGACCGCGCGTTCACACTGGCGGGTCACGGGACGGTCGTGACCGGGACCCTCTGGTCGGGCAGGATCAAGCAGGGCGACAAGCTGGCCATCTACCCGCAAGACAGGCAGACGCGCGTCCGGAGCGTGCAGGTGCACGACCACGCGGTCGACGAGGCCGTGGCCGGCCAGCGCACCGCGCTCGGCATCCACGGCGTGTCGAAGGACGAGCTCTCGCGAGGTGATACGCTCGGGACACCGGGCGCCCTCCATGTCACGCACATGATTGACGCCAGGCTCCGGATGGTAACGGACATCAAGCCCATCAAGAACCGGACACGCGTCCATCTGCACCTCGGGACCGCCGAGGTGCTCGCCCGCGTCGTCCTGCTTGAGAGCGACTGGCTACGCGCGGGCGATGAGTCGCTGGTGCAGCTGCATCTCGAGTCGCCCGTCGTCGCGGAGAAGGACGACCTCTTCGTCATCCGCTCATACTCGCCGGTGACTACGATCGGCGGCGGACGCGTACTCGACCCGGCCCCGAGACGGCACAAGCGCATGAAGGACGACGTGCTGGAGAGCCTGACCGTTCTTGAGGAAGGCGAGGTCGGTGACATCGTTCTGCACAAGTTGGGAGAAGCGGGTATCGAGGGGCTGGCGGATGCTGACGTTGCGGGCTTGGCAGGAGCGTCGGCGACTGAGCTGCTTGACGGGCTTCTTTCCGAGGGCCGTCTCGAGAGGCTGGGTGGCCGCACGCTGACATCGAGCCGCTACGATGAGCTGAAGTCCAGGACCGAGGAGCTTCTCTTGGAGTTCGCGTCGGCGTCGCCGCTCGAGTGGGGCATGTCAGCTGAGGAGCTGCGCACCCGGCTCTCGAAGAGGTTGGAGAGAGGCGTGCTCGACGCGGTGCTGGCTGCCCTGGCAGACGATGGCAAGATCTCCAGGCGCAGCGACCTTGTGCGCCTGGGGAGCGGAGACGTCGATCTGACCGACGAGCAGTCGCGTCTGGAAGCTGAGATAGAGACGATGTTGAGGACAGCAGGTGCGACCCCGCCCACACTGGATGAGCTCAAGCAGGAACTGGGCGGCAAGGACTTCGACCCGATCATCAAGCTGCTCGCCGAGACCGGGCGGGTTATCAAGGTCACGAGCACGTTGCTCTTCCATCCGGATGTCATCACTGACATGCGGAAGGCGCTCGCTGACTACTTCGACGGCGGCGAGACGCAGCTTGGCGTGCCGCAGTTCAAGGACATGGTCGGCGTGACGCGGAAGTACGCGATCCCGCTCCTGGAGTACTTCGACAGGGAGGGGACGACGATGCGGTCGGGGAACGTCCGGCTGAGGGGGCACAGACGATGAGTATCCTGAAGCCTCGCAGGAAGACCAGACAGGTCATGATCGGCGACGTCGCCGTCGGCGGGGACGCGCCCATCTCCGTGCAGTCGATGACGAACACGAAGACCGAGGACGTCGAGGCGACGGTCGAGCAGATCAAGGGCCTTGAGAAGGTCGGCTGCGAGATCGTGCGCGTGGCTGTGCCGGGCAAGGCTGCGGTCGTGGCGCTCCCTGACATCATCGCGCAGGCGGAGATCCCTGTGGTTGCGGACATCCACTTCGACTACAAACTGGGGCTGGGTGCGGTTGAGGCTGGAGTGCACGCGCTCCGCATCAATCCTGGGAACATCGGAGCGCGGGAGCGCGTGGAGACGCTGGTCGGCGCGTGCAAGGAGAAAGCGATTCCGATTCGTGTGGGCGTGAACTCGGGGTCGCTGGAGAAGGACATCCTCGAACGCGACGGGCATCCAACGGCGCAGGGCATGGTTGAGAGTGCGATGCGGCATGTGGAGCTGTTGGAGAGCGTCGGGTTCGGGGATGTGATTCTGTCGCTGAAGGCATCTGATGTCGCGATGACGGTCGAGGCGAATCGGCTGATGGCTGAGAAGTGCGACCTGCCGTTCCATCTCGGAATCACCGAGGCGGGCACGGTGCTGACCGGTTCTGTGCGCTCGTCGGTCGGTCTCGGTGTGCTTCTGGCTGAAGGCATCGGTGATACTATCCGCGTGTCACTGGCAGGTCCTGTTGAAGAGGAGATCCGCGTCGGTCGTGAGATCCTCAAGTCGCTCGGCTTGAGACACGGCGGCGTGACGGTGATCGCCTGCCCCACCTGCGGCCGATGCCAGATCGACGTGCAGGCGATTGCTGAGGAGATCGAGCGCAAGACCGCTCACATCAGGAAGAGCCTCGTTGTTGCGGTCATGGGATGTGCTGTGAATGGGCCGGGGGAGGCGCGGGAGGCGGATGTGGGGATTGCGGGTGGAGGGGAGGAGGTCCTGCTCTTCGCCGAGGGTGAGACCCTAGCTGCCACCACGGCGGTCAGCGCACTCGCTGAACTACTGGCTCGCATAGCAGGCCTGACGCAAGCTTAATCACTCATCCTCATGATTCGCGCCTTCTGGTTCGAATCCCGTTTGGGACGCCACCTCGCGAGAATGCTGCGGGATGAGCCCCGCGCTGTACCGTGGCCAGCGATGCCGGCGTTTGCGCAGTGGCCGCACTCCAGTACCGCGGATCTTGCGGAGGGGGAGTAGTGGGGCCGCACCAGAAGGAGGGCGTTCCGGTTTGCTAATGGGCTACGGGAGCGACAAATGGTGGCGCGTGCAGGTGATCGTCATGTTCATGGCGACGGTCTTGATCCTGGTGCTCGGCACGTACAACTACATCAATTCACCGCTTCGGTTTGAATCCTCGATTCTGGATACGGTCATTCTGCAGGAGTCTGAGTCAACCGACACGTTGTGCATCGAGCTGCTGTTCTCGAATGTCGGTACTCAGCGGATCGTGGTCTCCAATGTCTCTCTGCGCCTTGCCCGGTACGATCCTCCTCGCTGGAAGTTGATACCGGGCTACCTGAGCCCCGAAGTCGCTTCCGGTCGAGGCCTGGTTCTGCCGGCAGGGAAGCGTGAGCGGTCGGTGGTCCAGTTTCCCGTGGAACGCGATGATGTGTTGGAGGGCCTCGGGATTGGCCAATCGGGACACTATGTCATTGAGGGGAGCCTCCTGGTTACGTTTGTGGATCGACGTGGTTCTGAAGGCAAAATCACAATCGGAGGGTTGAGCGTGATTGTCGATCACGGGACTTTCTGTGAGATGAACAGTGGAGACGCCATAGTCAGGTACGCGGGCGGCTAGCATGCGGCCTTGGGAGGTGAAGTGCCAGCTACAACGAGAGGCCGCAGCAACGTCCCCGTGCTCGCGCAGTTGGGCGCAGCGCTCACAGCGTCATTGTTTTCTCTCTGTCTCGCAAGCTGCAGCAATGAGAGGGATCCAGTGCCGGGAGTAGAGCACTACCTGGGGATCGCCATTCCACACGGTCATGAAGTACTCGTCGATACGACGCGCTATCTCGCGGACGATTTCACGAAGCACATCGTGCTTCAATTGACGGCCAGCGGGTTTGACAGTCTGGTCAGTTCGATTGAGGCGTCTCCGCTGTACGGAACCAGATACATCTACTCGCACGGCGCCCCAGGGGCAATGGCCGACAGACTCCTTGAAACAGGACTCACTGGCTACTGGGTGCCAACAGATGTGGGATACGAGTTCCGCGAGCCCACGCTTAGCGAGCTGCCGAACTCGCATCTATACGGCGAATGGTGGATGGTGGAAGCTCAGGTCAGTTCAACGGAGCGAACGCTGGACTTCTTGTTCCGGAAGATCTGAGGACTTGGTCCTCGGGCGTGCTCTTCATCCGCCCCTTCGAAGTGGTTGTCGTCGTGGCGGTTCATACCCAGCCAGGACGAACTTGACCGGTCAAGCAGCTTTCTGCTAAAGTTCGAACTGAACTGGAATACGGGCGTTTAGATTGCCGAGTGCGTCATTATGGCTGCTGGCTGCGGGGCATAGCTTCCATGTATGGATAGCTGTGCCCCGCAGTCTCGTTTGCATGCCAGCCCTCGTTCCGACCGCCTGTTGAGCGTCAACTCCCATGGTCTCGAAAGGAGCCAATCAGTGAGGAAGCTCGCTGGAACCACCGTGATTGCAGCAGTGATGGTGTTCATCATTGCCGCGGCGCCGTGTGTGGTGAGCAACCCAGGCCCATCTCGCGTGTCGGGCTCTCCTCGAATGCTGTCCGAATGGGAGCTGCGGCGTGCGCTGACGAACCGGAGCTACCTCTTGGGCTTGGCTACGGAACGGCAGCTATCGGTTCTTGATAGTTCGCATCTTCCCTTGCTCGAGGAACTGCTGGAAGATGGCTTCTACTTGCAGCGTCTGAGCGCTTGCATCGCGCTCAGGTGGATCGGAGGGGCGAAGGCCGAGGCGCTGCTTGAGGAAGCCGCCCGGGACAGCAATTTCTCAATGTCGGACAGGGAACTGGCAGCCAAGTTCCTCGAGGACGTGAGAAGCGTGCGGGATGGAATCCTCGAGGACGACGCACTGGCGTCGGCGGCCGATTTGGACGTACATGAGTACTGGACCGGCTGGGACCCCATATCAGATGTGGATAGTTGCACGGCGTCACTCGCTCTCGGCAGAGATGGACGGCTGCTGCTTCGATTTCTGCTGGATGACGTGCGGGCGATTCACGTAGCGGACGAGGGACTCGATGTCGTGCACACGTTTGATTCGTGGGAACATCGCTGGATCTGTGACGAGCTGCAAGGGGAGAGGCTGCTCGATTCCTATTCGCCGTCCAGCTACACGATTGAGGATGCGTTGGGTTTCGATCAGTCAGGGACGCACAACCTCCTCGTGATTGAGTTGCCTGGAGACGGGCGAGTTGTCTTCGAAGTGGCGGGTGACTGCCTCAGGTACGTGCGCCCCGGTGGCGACTCTCGCTCGCCTGGCAGCGAGAGCGTGGTCATTCGCAGTGAGATCCTGGGGAGCTACGTCTCGGTCTCGGCTGCCATCGTCCGCAGTTCCGGTGAGAGCGATCCCGAAACGGCGGGAGATGACGTACCCATCACCTACACGGAACGGTGAGGAGGATTGGTGATCTGGCGGCGAAACAAGAAGGCACGTGACACGGGGCGTCCGATCACCATGGACAGCTTCCCCGTCAGAATTGAGCTGGTAGACGGCGAGCTCGCCGTACGCGTGTACGTCCACGAGGTGATGTCCAAGGCGGGGCCGGTGCCCTGTTGGACCTATGTCTCCGAAGGCATGCTGAAGCACTGGCAGAAGGAGATGATCTTCACCCTCGCGCGGGATCCACAAATCGACCCTCGCGCATTCCCTGAGGATCCTATGCGCTTAATGAGCTCGGCCTACTCCATGGCAGCTGAGGGGCGCACTGTGAGAGAAGGAGGCCACAGCCAGCTCATTGATCCTGTGTTCTTGGGCCACAGGTCCATCGTGTACGTGCGGCCCACTGAGCTTCCCGGTGTGAGGATACCAGCGCCATCCATAGCAGTTGTCCTGCTCAAGGATGAGGAGTTCGAAGTAGCTGGGAAGTTCGGGGTCAATAGGGTCATGGTCAATCTCGGCCGGGCTTACCGCCACTATCCCTGGCCTCCATGGTCAGATCCCTCACGCTCCGTTCTTCCCGTGGCGAGCGACCTGAACTCCAGCTTCCTCATGGGGCTTCCCCTGGCGCCGGCGCCAGGGGTGAGCGTGTTGCAAGAAGGCGGTCAGGTCGTCCTGCAGTCGGTCCGGAAGGCGGCGGAGTACCTGCGCGAGGGCATGAAGGACCTGGATCCGGGTATGCCGCGAGTCCTTCTCACGGATCTTGATCCGACGGCCGATTCCTGCCTCGTGTGGCAGCCAGGACAGGAGGGGCCGGAGGCGATCGCCAAGCAGGACTCTGAAGGCGACAGGCTTGCAGGCTGCTTCATCGCCTTCGTGCCCGGACAGACCGCGGACGGTGGGCGCATTTGTGAGGACGGCTACGCGATGATGTTGACTGACGAGAGCTGGTCTGCGATCCGGCGGTGCATCGAGACAGAGAAGCCGCTCTCGATCCCCGGGAAGGGTGGCGAACTGGGTTTCCGGTGGAACTGGATTCCCAACGAGTACCACAATCCCGTTGACGGCAACGTGTACTACAATGACGACGGCTGGCATACGTTCCATCCACTGAAGCCCCAGCTCGAGAGCGCTCCGGGCGCAGCGGACCTGCAGGCGGTGATCATGCTGAACCAGGCGTGGGAGCTGGGCACGCGCGTGGGGGTGGAGGAACTCAGCGAGTACATGAAAGCTCTCAGCCACGAATCATCCGAGTACTTCCAGGATTTCCCGGAGGTATCGCAGCAGGACCTGCTGCTCCAGGTCACCGTCGGACTTGGGAGCCTGGCCGAGACCCGCCTGGCAACAAGGCCCGGGATCGGATCCGAAGCGGCACGCGGTCTCAGGGGCCGGCTCGCTCGCGTCCCAACACCTGTAGTCGAAGGCAGCGCAATCAGCTTCCAGCTGAGAATCGCAGTCCGTGGCGGGACAGGCATTCCCTGGACATGGGGTGACGAGCCTGCCGAGGAGGCCGCCGGTGATCAGGGTGGTGCCAGCGCGAGCGTGCAGACACCGAGATGGGTAGTGGACGGCTGATCTAAACCATGGGGAACTACGCAGAATGATACGACTTCTCAGAGGACTGGCCGCGCTGTTCGGTTCCCGTGGCCGGGGTGTGCCAGGGAGTCCGGATGCCGACAGCGGTGGAGGCCGGTGCCCCTGCATGGAGGGGCTTGAGTTCAGGGAGGACGGTGCCTTCTTGAACCCCTTCTCGTACGCCGGTGGGGACGGGACCGGCACGAGTACAGCGGTGATCGTGCTCGGTATCAGCGAGCCGATGGTCTTCGTTCGCGCACTTCACCTATGGCTCCATGAGCGTTTGCCCGGGTGTCAGATACTCGACGGCAAGCACGAAGATGGCGTGCGGATGGTCGAGAAAGACAATCGCCACTATGCAGCCGTCTCCGTTCGGATGGAAGATGGAAGCCGCGCCGAGTTCTTCTTCGACGACACCATTGCGTGGAGCATGACTCCGGCCGGGCGGGGAGCACAACGCGGTTCGGTCGGGAGTGAGACCTATGAAGAGCTGGCCACGAAGCTCGCCGCAGGTGATCTGTCGATCGACTTCGCCCGGTTGCGGGAGTCCTTCGCGGCAAGAGACGGCTACGACCCGTACGGGGAGGATTCGAACCGCTCGATGAGCAAAGTCAACAAGGCAGCAGAAGCCGGTGACTGGAATTCCGTGTTGCAGCATGCTGAGAGCTTCATGCGGACGTGTCAGGCCAGTCCCTTCCCCCATATGGCTGCTTCAGTGGCCTTGCGACACCTTGGAGATCAGTCCCTGCAGGCGTTTCATTCGGCTGCTGCGGAGGGCCTTCTGGCTGCGATGCTGAGCGCCGGCAACGGTTCGTCTCGGAAGGCTGCCATCACCGTGCTGTTCATCTTCGAGGAGTACGAGATGCTGAGCATATGGGGTCTGGATTGCGTTCGTCAGAGCCTGAAGAAGGTCGGTACCAGATCCTACGACATCATGGACGTCCGCGATGTGGAAACTGGCCAGGAGCGGTCCGTCTACTTCGATGTATCACGGATCGTCGCGAGCGCCGATGCGAGGCTTGGCAGCCTGCGGAGATAGTCTCAGTTCACAACGTGCTCGAAGATCGCGTCACAACCTATCGCTCACACGGTGATATCCCTTGTGAGTGGTCAGACACAGCAGACATGGAGGTACGGGAAGGTGGGCGAGAGAGTATTCAGGCAGATATTATGGGCCATTACGAAGCGGTGCTTCCTCCTCTGTAGACACTGCATGGTCGAGGCCTCGTCCGAGGGCCCGAGCGTCAACAAGCAAGATGCGTCCCGAATCATCGATCACCTGCCGGCCGACGGCATCTACAACCTGGAGATCACGGGCGGAGACCCATTCTCCGATTACCCCCTGCTCGTCTGGATTCTCGAGGGACTGGGCGGGAAGATGAGCACAAGGAGGGTCACCGTCCACACCACCGGGCAGTGGGCCCGCGATGACGTCGAGACCAGGGCGAAGCTCGAGCGATTGAGGGAACTCGGGGCCGACGGTGTCGACTTCCTGTGTGAGGACGAATTCCATTTCGAGGCCGGGCTCATCCGGAGGAACTACAATCGCGCGGTCACGATCGCCGCGGAGGTCTTCGGACCTAAAGGCGCCTTTGTCCGGAAGCCCGATCTTTCGGATGGCATCATTCCAATCGGACGGGGTGCGGATGTCTCACTGAAGGAGTACTGGGGGAAGAGCAGCTGCAATGTCAGGACCGCGGATCTCGACACCAGTATGCAGATGCACATCACACATACGGGCGAGGCGTTCGTGTGCGACAACGAGGTTGCTCCGTCACTGGGAAGCATCGCCGAGAACAGCTACGAGGAGCTCATCGACATCGCCAGGCAGGATCCGTGGCATCAAGCCCTGATGGTGGCAGGTCCGATCGGTGTCGCTAGGGCGGAAGGTCTCGATGAGAACCTCTGGAGTGCGCGTGTCGACGAGATTGGCGAGTGCAGGACCTGCGTGGAGCTGTTTCGGTGTTTGAGAGGCGAGTAGGGTTGCCGTCCGCGACCTGTTGGCTGTTGTCGGGTCACACTGACCCACTCGTGTCCGACGGCGCGTTCGGAGAATCTACCGGCGCCGCGCGCCCCATCAGACGATACTGAATTCAGGGGGAGGGCAATGATAATGGGACAGAAGTTGAGTCGTCCGCTGCTACTTCTCGTCATCATCGCCAGTCTCGGGTTGCTGGCCTGGCCCGTGGTCCGCGCAGTAGCGGGGAAGTCGAACGCTCTGCCCAGCACGCCGGAAGCGATCCTTGAGGCTGCATCCAGGTTGTACGCGACATGTCAGAGCTACCTTGATACCGGAGAGGTAGTCACTGACTTCTCGTCCCCGAGAGGTGAGCACACGGACAGACAGCGGTTCTCTGCAGCATTCCTGAGAGACTGTTGCTTCAGCTTCGAATTCAAACAGGAGGATCAGGACCTCGCGAGCTGGCAAGCTACCATGCTTCATACCGACGGCAGCGGGAACCGCAAATGGTGGGACATCTCATCACCCGAGGCCAGGAGTGCCACCTTCCCGATCTCTCTCGTTGGAGCAATCGGTTCCACCGGTGGGTGTGGTGGCGTTCTGATGTCATCGCTCCTGCCTGACGAATTGGCGGGGGACGGCTTGGGAGATCTGACCGAACTGACGCTTCTTGCTGATGACAGCATCGATGACTGCGAGTGTTTCAGGATCGAAGGCACTGCTCCTGAGACCGGCAATAAGAAGATGGTGGTGTGGATTGACAAAAAGACAACGCTGCTTCGCAGGCTCGAGATCCGTCACGCGTTCAAGGACATCCGGACACATACGGTCGTGACCTTTGACCCACAGATCGATGTGCCCATCGATCGCGACAGTCTCGGTCCTCTGTCGACTGGCTGGTGATGGCTGACAGAGGGAGTGTCGCAGCGTCGGCCAGGCTTCTGGGGCTTTCGACTGGAGGTTCACAACATGCGAGAACTCCGCCGCAGCGGTGAGCGCCGCACCGGCACCTTGGCCGGGCTGTGCTATCTTCCGGTTCGGAGGCGGGTCTTGGCGCCCATCTTGGCGATAGGCCTTGTGGTGTCGCTGGCACTCGCCGGCAGGGCGACTGATGAAGGCGGGTCTCCAGAGCCTCCTCGATGGGGGCTGTCCCTTACGGACAGCACGGATGTCGCCCTCGTGCAAGAAGCGTTGCTCAGCCTCGGAGCTGGCACTGCAGCTGGCAGCGAGCACTTCGAGAACTACGTAATCCTTGGACCGGCGCTCTGGGCGCGACTCCAAGGCAGCGATGTGGAGCTGCTTGCACCAGGCAAACCTATGGTTCTGGCCTGTCCGAGTGTGGACACTATTCGACACTACAGCGCTCGGTCGTTCCACGACCAGGAGCTCGCTGCCTTGGTACGGATGCCGTGGTTCGTCAATCTAGGCAAACGGTTTGCCTCCGGCGACATTCGAGCCGCAACAAGGCTGGAACGGTACTGGTACTACGTGCAGATTCCCTTTGAGATTGCCGGTGAGCCCCTGACCGTAGCGTCCAAAGAGGATGAGGTTCTGCTGCTGGACTGCTTCGAGAAGCAAGTTATGTGGATGGAGATGATCTCAGACTGGATGGGCGCGGATAGGCCTGAGGCAGTGTCGGATTGGATGCGCTCGTTTGAGAACGAGTAGCGTTCTTCGGCCGGCGAGCCTGGGTGTCGCGTGAGTTGCGTGAAGACTAGCCCGTAGGAACAGCACACCAAGAGGACACGATGCTCCCGCGGCAGAAGAAACAGGAGAGGCCCCGCTTCTGGCCTGGCCAGGTCTGGGGGTACGCTACCAGGCCCCATGAACCAAACGCGACGCTCACGATTCTAGAGGTCGATGGTGAGCGTGTGGAGATACTGCTGCGGGAGGTGCACATCCGAAGGCGGGATGGAGGGGTCAAGTCCCACCATCTGCTGACGGTTTCGATGGATGCACTTGAGCAGAGCGTGACTGGTTTTCGAGGCTGGGAGTTTGACTCGCCCGCCTTCCAGGAGTTCCGCGAGTCCTGGCACAGGACGCGAGGAGTACACCGAGCCAAGCCGATGTCGCTGCCTGTTGCGAAGGTGCTGGATATCATCGAGCGGGAGTAGTCCTCATCCCGTGTTGCGGAGCACATCCGAACTACTGGAGGCTGAGGGAACGTGTCCCACTGTCTTGGTGTAGATTTCGGCGGCGTCATCGTTGAGGCGGCCGCAGCAGATACGAGCAGGCTTCCGTGCGGCGGATACTCGCCCGTCAGGCCAGTCAGCGGAGCGACGGCCGCTCTGGCGGAGATGGCACGGTTGTTCGAGGGTCGAGTGTGGGTCATATCTAAGGCGAGTCCCGGAACGGAGCGCTGGACTGGGAGCTGGCTGGCCTCGCACGCGTTCTACGAGGCCACGAGGATTCCGGTTGAGCACGTGCTATTCGTGCGCGAGTCGAGCGGCAAGCGTGATGCGTGCGAACGGATCGGCATCATACACTACGTGGACGACCGCTTGAAGATACTGAGGCTTCTGACCGGTGCAGTCGAGCACTTGTACCTGTTCGGCGATCCTACCGGTGCTGCATTCGAGTTCACGAGTGTGAGTGGTTGGGATGATCTGCGCGGAGAGCTCGTCAGGTCGGTGGAGTAGCAGAGCAACGCGCTGAGCCCTCGCGCGTCGGCGCGTCGCGGTGGTGCGGCGAGCAACACTGCTGTGGAGGATTAGGAGGTTTCGGTGGGATACAGATTCCCCTGCGGCAGCTGTGGCGAAGAAATCAACGTCAGATGCCTTGGAATTGGTGACGAGGCGGTCTGCACGTCTTGCCGAGCGCGTACTCCAGTTCCGAAGACGGCTGCTGTCGTGGACGACGGAAGCGTGGTCGCTGCTCGGGCAGCCAGTCCGACGGTGCCTTCCTTCGGCGCGAATCAGACCTGCGACGACCTTGCCAATGGAGACGAGTCTGACGAGGACACGGGCTACGTGTCACTGCTGCGCGGGCGGAACAGCCGCTCCGTGGGCTCCATACCCTCAATCGAGAGGGACATTCGCGGCTGGAGCTTGTGGCTCTTCGGCTGGGGAGTGGTCTCGATTGTGATGTCCGGGATGTGGGGGATCGCGTTCGCAGTCACACTGGCGCTCGCTGGTGTCTGTACGCTGCTGTTCTCGCATCCGGCCATGTATGTCGTCTTGGGCGTGCTACTGGCCTACCTGGGTCTCAGCAATCTCTTGGGTGCCGCCGGAGGGTGGAGCTTCTTCGGTATCATCCAGATAGTGATGGCGGTGAACATCTTCCGGCGGTACGCCAAAGCCAGGAGCATCTGGAAGGAAATGCCAGCATCTTCTGATCCCGGCACCCCCGCCGTGCCAGCTTCACACCAGAGTGCGGAAGCCTGGTTCCCCTGGATCGGACTCGGATTGGCGGGGCTCGCCGGAGCCTTGCTTCTGTCTGGCCTTGTACTGCTCTCGGTCACCGGTGCCACGGAGGCCGACGTAGGCGGGTTCGGTGTGCTTGAATTTGAGTTGCTGCTTGCTTATGAGTTCTCAGTCTTAGCATTAGGTATTTGCCTTGCATCCCTATTGTCTAGGTTCAGACCCAGGATTCCCGCAGCAATCGGACTAGGGTTGGGCGGCTTCTTCGTACTCGTGCAGGTAGTGCTCTTCATGTTGCCAGTGTAGTGGCCGGTGTATTGGAAGACATCTGTCAGATCCCGCGAGGTTGGTCCGCGCTGCATACTCTGATGGGGGCTCCTGGAGTGAGCTGCTGGTCTCAAGCCGAACCCGTGAATCTGAGAACGCTCGTCCTGACGTTGTCTCTGCTGCTTGCGACGACCGCGACAGCTGGCCTGCCGTCGTTCTTCGATCAGTTGTACGCCGAGAACTCAGCCGAGTACGCGGAGCACACTGAGGGCGACTACCTTGCTCTGTGCGTTGAGCTGGGGTTGGACGACGTTAACGTCGCCAATCGGCGGCTCTTCGGTGAGGTGTCATTCCTGCACGATCTCATTACGGGTGTTGCCGCGGAGGATTGCAGTAGGGGAGGGATTCTCCGCATACCGTACTTCTGGCACTGGGTCGACCCGAACCCGCGCTACTCCATCATCTCTCTGTCTGACTCGGTGCCGCTCGTGCGTGTGCCTCCAGCGAGTGGGTTCGAACGGTACCAGAGTCATGCAGACGTTGACAGGGTGCCCGTTCTCTTCTTCTCCGATCTGGTGACGGATGAACCTCACTATGCACATGAGGGTTGCGGGCAGTTCTTCACGTTCGGGTGGTGCAGCGAGAGGGAGATGGCGTTCGTCTCATTGATGGGTTGCCTGGGTCACCAGGGAAAGGTCTGCCAGAGTGGCATCCACTCATGGTCAGAGTTGTGGTGTGAGTTCGCGGTGAGTGATGGCCGATTGGTGTGCGTGACCGCCAGAGCGGACAACACGTTCGATTCACTTGAATGGCTCCCGGCTCCCAGTGGCATCTCGGTGGAGGAGTGGTTGGCTGATACGGGCCAAGGTGCGGACGCCGGTTGGTACAATCGAACGGCGCGCTCCGAGAGGCAGCGTCGGGCGCTGGAGGAGATTGAGGTGTCCGATATCGCCGCGGCACGCATTCGGAACCTGGTGTCGGAGGCGTTGGGAATTGCGACGACACGAGTGCATCCGTGGCCTACCAGAGCACATGGGGTGGACGATGAAAACGAATCGAAGTAGCTGTGACGGAGCACGGTTCCGCCGGTGGCTCCCTGGCAGAGCCGCGACTGCGGGAGCGCTTGCCATCTGCCTGGTGGCCGCGCTTCCCGTACCAGGCCATGCTCAATGGTCTGAACTCGCGGACGGGATGGAGTTGGGACGGTTCAAGACGGGTGTTGCCACTGTCGTGGGAGACTCGACCGTCACGATACTGCGGGTGGACCCGGAGTCTTGGGAGTTTGTTCTGCTCTCACGCGACTGGGGCACGTCCGCAAGGCGCTGGTGCGAACTCGAGGGTCTGAGCGTGGCCACCAACGCAGGGATGTTCGCCACTGACCATCGAACGCACGTTGGCTTCATGCGAAGCGGCGCTCGAGTTAACAACCACGGATGGAACCACTACAAGTCGGTCGCCGCCTTCGAGGAACTCGGAGGAGGAGACCATCCGTTCCGAATCTTCGATGTCGACGGCGGAGATCTCACCACACAGGAGATAGACGAGAGCTACGACAGTGTGGTCCAGAACCTGAGGCTCATCAAGCGGGACGGAGTCAACAGGTGGTCGCCCCAGGAGAAGATGTGGAGTGAGATGGCCTTGGGGGAAGATTCGGAGGGGCGTGCGCTTCTCATCTTCTGCCGTTCGCCGTACAGCATGCATGATCTGAACGACATACTCCTTTCGCTGCCGATCGACATCGTGGCAGCACAGCACTTGGAAGGCGGGCCGGAGGCGCAGCTCTGCATCAATGTGGGTGGTACGGAGTTGGAAATGGTCGGCAGCTACGAAACGGACTTCAATGAGAACGACGACAATGACAGGGCGTGGCCGATACCGAATGTGATTGGATTGAGGCCACGATGAGCACCGAAGGTACTCATCTCATAGTTGATCTTGAGGTGACGTGCCGACAGAAGGGCACTAGACCCAGGCGGTGCCTGCGCGCGTTCATTCCCACACTTGTGGTACTGGCTGCTCTCATTTCATCCTGTGCGGACGCCGACCGCGACCCGGGAGCGGCTGCGCTGCCTCCAGGGGGATATCCGGACTCGCTTGCCGCCGTGCAGGCGAGGCGCGCGAACCTATGGGATCGATACCAGCGGGCAAGCGGAGTGGAACGCGAGGATGCGATCAAGCGCGCTCAGGAGCTCATCCGACAGTCGGTCGCGGAGAGCGTGGTGCCGTTCTGGTACGGGACGTCCTGGGACTTCAATGGAACGTCGGAAACGCCGGGCGAAGGGGCGATCGCCTGCGGCTACTTCGTCACAACGGTGCTGCGAGACATCGGGTTCGAACTGGAGCGCGTGACGCTCGCGCAGCAGCCTTCGGAAGTGATGATCGAGAGCTTGGTGCGCGCGGAGCACATCAAGCGTTACAGTGACGTGTCCATAGCGATCTTCACGGATTCCGTGAGGGAGTGGGGCACCGGGCTGTATGTGGTGGGATTGGATTGCCACGTCGGCTTCATCGTCTGCGACGGCGATGACGTTCGCTTTCTGCACTCCAGCTACGCGGCCCCGCTCTGTGTCGTTTCGGAGAACGCGGACGAGTCGCCGATCTTGGGTGCTTCCCGCTACCGCGTGCTCGGCAAGCTGACCGGCGATCCCGAGCTGGCGCGCAAGTGGACGGCGGGCGAGTTCATACCGACGCTGAGGATGTAGCGCAGCTGATTCGATGAGCGGAGAGATTGACCTGAGAGGAGACGCACCGCGTGCGGAAGGGATTCGTTGCCCTCGTGCTGGTTCCGCTGGGACTCATCGTTGCGGGCTGCGTGTTCGCCGAGGCAAGCGACTCGATGTCGGACAGCACGGACTGCGTGGCATGGGTGGACTCCCTCAGGAACGAGGGGCTGGCCATGGCGAGATATGACGTGCTGGCTCTGGCCCGCGACCCTCTGCTTGCAGGCTCACCGCTGCCCGATTCGTCGCAGAGATACAGCGAGCTGCTCCAGGCCATTGAGCGGAAACGCAACGAACTCGCTGACAGATACCGCGCTGCTGCATCGGGCGTGGAGCGCGATCGCGTTGTCGACGAGGCCGACGTGTATATCGAGGTCGTCGTCGCGGACCTGCTCTTCCCATCCTGGCTCGGTGTTGGCCGGGGCTTCTTCGGGGTTCCCGGGAGGATCCCCAGGCTCGACAGACCTGTCGCCTGTGGGCACTTCGTACAGAAGCTGCTCAAGGACGCGGGTTTCAACACACAGAAGCGGGCGGGGACATGGCTTGCCTATCTGGCGCCGCGGGATCTCCTTCAGTCCGTCGGTGGCTACGTGCCTGAAGACGTGCCCGCGTGGGACGGTATCAGTGCCCGTCTGGCAGAGCAGGGGGCCGGACTGTACCTTGTCGGATTGGAGTGCGGGTGGGGTCACGTCGGTCTGCTGCGGCGTGAGTCCGGTGGGAACCTCTGGTTCCTCCACTCCGGACCGCACTTCCGAGGGGCGAGCGTCAGCATGGACGACGGCGAGCGCTACCTCCGGCAGTTCATCGAGTGGCAGCACGTCTGGATGGTGGAGTTCGACGCGGACATCGTTGTCAAGTGGCTGGAGGGAACGGTCATCGTGCCGTGTGTGGTGATGGAGTAGGCGGGCTGCTGTGGTCGGCGGCTCTCTACACACTCAGGGAATCGGGGAGGAGCGAGATGCATAGATGGACAGTGGTCGTGGCGCTCGCGACCGTGTGCACACTCAGCACTGGCTTCTGTTTTGGGGCCCGCGCGGACGATGCCGGGAACTGGGAAACGATCTCTACAGGTCTGGAGCTGGGCGTGTTTGAGGGGCCGGACAGTGCTCTGGGTGATTCCGAGATTAACATTCTTCGCATCGACCCCGAGTTCTGGGAACTCAGGATCATGAGCATCAGTGAGATTGACGCGGAGAACGTGTTCAGCCCTATGCGCTGGTGTGAGGATCATGGGCTCGCGGCGGCCATCAACGCCGGCATGTACGCCACGGACTACAGCACACACGTCGGGTACATGAAGAGCGGATCGCGCGTGAATGCACAACGCTTCAATCACTACAAGTCGGTCGCTGCTTTTGGACCGCGGCGGGACGACCTGCCACTCTTCCGCATCTACGATCTCGACAGCGAGGGCGTCAATATGGAGGGTATTGTTGACGGTTACGAGTACGTGGTTCAGAACCTCAGGCTGATCAAGCGTCGGGGGGAGAACCGCTGGTCGCGTCAGGAGAAGATGTGGAGTGAAGTTGCCCTGGGGGAGGACGGAGACGGACGGATTCTGTTCATCTTCTGCCGCACGCCCTATACGATGCACGAATTCAACGAGGTGCTGATGTCGCTGCCGATAGACCTCGAGTGCGCGCAGCATCTCGACGGCGGGCCCGTTGCGGAGATGGTCATTCTGACAGAAGACGTCAGGCGCGAGTTCATAGGCAGCTACGAGACCGGCTGCTGTGAGTACGTGACGAACAAGAGAGCGTTTCCCCTTCCTAACGTCAGGGGTGTTGTGCGGCGGGAGCAGTAGGCGGTCGGTGCAAGCAGCCCCGAGACGTTCCCTGCCGCCGTTGCCTGCTTCGGAGGGACCGTGAAGAGGAAACTGATCATTGCTGCTGCTCTCGCGCTCATGCTTGGGCTGCCGCAAATCATCTACCGGTTCGATGGGAAGAACGCATCGCCACGGTATGACTCAGAAATTCATCACGGAGCATCGGAAGAGGAGGGGAGACCGTTGCCGGACGATATCAGAGCCGACAGCGTCGTGTTGGAGAAGGACAAACGGACGCTCTCGCTGTACTACGGAGGAGAGCTACTGAAGAGCTACAGAGTAGCGCTCGGTGGGAATCCCGTCGGTCACAAGCAGGAAGAGGGTGATGGTCGGACTCCGGAGGGCCGCTATGTGGTCGATTTCAGAAAACGGGACAGCTCGTTCCATCGCGCTCTTCACATATCTTATCCGAACAGCGAGGACAAGCGACGGGCCGAGGAGCGTAGTGTGTCACCCGGTGGTGACATCATGATCCACGGGTTGCCTAATGGCATGGGCGCCGTTGGTAAGTCCCACTTGGCGCGCGACTGGACGCTGGGCTGCGTCGCAGTTACGAACGGGGAAATCGAGGAGATCTGGCGCGCCGTGCCGGACGGGACGCCAATAGAAATCCTGCCGTAGCGGGCCCCGTGGAACGACTACAGGGACCGAGCCCGCGGCAGTTCGGGTTCCGCGCGAGGTCAGAGCGAACACTCAAGGGAGACGAGATGCCAAACGGCGGCAGCGACAACTGTGGCACCTGTTGGTTCAACGCGATCAACGAAGGTGAGGCCAGGCACCGGGAGGAACCGAAGCAGGATGCGAGCGAGTTCGCTCACTGCGACCTTCGCGACGTCGATCTTCCTTGGCCGTTCTGGGTCTACTGCGCCAACCACCAGCACCACAGCAGGGAGCGCCTGTCGTTTCCAGTGGGGCCGATCTATATCAGTAGGCCCGAGGTCGGCAGTCCGGCCTACGAGCGAACCGTGTTCAAGCCGAGTCCGGACACGAAGGAAATTCGGGCGGAGCTGCTGAGACTGCTGAGTGAGATACGTGAGACGCCGCGCGAGGAGTACCCGTCGCAGACTACGTTTGACGATGAGGTCATCAAGCAATTGATGGTCTTCCGTGAGGAGCGCGCTCTAGCAGACCTCCGACGTGTGGCCGGGTTCGCACCAGGATCGAAACCGATTGAGTCCATGAGGGACGACACCGACCGGATGAGCACAGTCGGCTGTGCCCTCGAGGCACTGGCTTCGTTCGTCGGAGACGATGCTCTTCCCGAGATACGAGAGGGGTTGCGGCAGGCGGCGGGCCCCTGCAGGGAGGGCGAGGACTACGATTGGCTGGTCGACCGGGGGTGGAGGCTCCGCGTGCACGTTGCTGCTGCACTGCGACATCTCAGCCTGCCTGCTGCAACCGAATTCCTCACAGTGCTGGGTGACGACCTGAACCCTCGCGTTGCCAAGGTCGCGCAGGAGGTCGTGACGCGGGTTTCCGAGGAGGACTGAGTAGCAGGGACAACAGGGAGCCGCAAGTGCCGGGCATCGACTGGATGGCGAGAGCGGTGGAGTCTGAGGTTGCGTATTCCGAAGCACGGGGCGGGACTGCCACGGCGTACGATGACTTCATTCACATCCACAATCCGCATGTGACGTGGGGCGGCGACTACAATCGGGCAGTCGGCGTGCGCGCAGCGTCCTTGGATGAGTTCGCGGGGATCGTGCAGCGGGTCGAGCGACTCCACGAGGAGAAGGGCCTGCCGAGGCCGGACAGCTATGACACGTATCCCTCGATCGAAGGTGACGGTGGCTGGATCGAACGGCTCGACGAGATCGGGCACCAGAGTTGGACGGATGTCTTCTTCAAGCTCGAGGTGGCGGCGGTGAAACTACCTGACGCCTTCGAGTGGCGTCCCGTAGAGGAGGATGACTACCTGGAATGGCGCCGCGCCATGCAGGAGGAGGAGAACTGGTTCGACGCGGAGGCGTGGGAACTCGGGCTCCCGGTCGAGCGCCAGTTCGTGCAGGTGTACAAGCCCTACTGGCTGTTCGAGAACGGGCGGCTCGTGGCTTGGGTGCACTGCGCGAACCTCGGCAGCCACTTCCGCCTGTTTGACGTCGAGGTCGACAGGCCGTTGCAGGGACGTGGCTACGGCGGGATTCTCCTTCAGGCAGTGTCAGCAGAGGCCAACGCTCAAGCCGTTCCGCATATTCTCATCAGGTGCATCGAGCGGCTGCGAGGGTTCTACGAAACTTATGGCTTCGAGGAGTGCGGGAGGGGGACGGTGGTTCGGCTTCGCGAGGGCGTTTGATTCCGCAGCGTGCAGGGTCTTGCCGCCAGCTAGGTGTTTGGCACCCCCACGAGACCAGTCGACAGGAGTGAGGTAACTGTCGCCTGAGTCCAGTGTCGTACCCACGGGGCGTGGGAAGGCCGGCGTCGTTCATTGGAGGATATCGTGCGAGGTGCAACGCCGCTCATCGTCGTGTCACTGATTCTACTTGTTACCTTCCTACCTGTGGGGCGTGCAGAATCTCCCGGTCCAGAAGTGCTCATTGGTCTTTCGGAGAATCACCACGGGGAACTAGATTCAGGAATCGACCCATCTGGCACCTCAATGAACCGCTCTGCCTCCACCTACTACTACTGCTGGAACGCGCGCACGGTTCAGGGGAGTGCGCTTCCAGACCAGCTATGGAGGGCGTGGGCCTCCGGTCGCTTCGAGAGAGTGTTTCTGGAGTTCCTTCAAGGTCACATGGCAGGGCCCGAGGGCAGCAGTAAGCCCCTCGCCTCGCCAGACGGCCAGTACATCGCATTTGCCGCAGACTATGGTCATGGACTGTGGAAGATCGTGCTCTGCGACCTCGCGAGTGGAGAAACGTGGGACTTCGTTGATCCTGATGAGTATGGGGGGCGCGGCCAGAGCTCGGAACTACTCATCACAGCATGGTCTCCGGACAGCCGTGAGCTTCTTTACCATGTCACGACATTCGACCTGGACGACCCTTATCGCGACTACATCGAGCGGTTCTTCTGTGCGCGCAACATACATACGCACGAGAATAGGACGTTGGTCTTCCCAGGCAAGTTCGATTGTTGGCTCCCAGCGGGCAGCTTCCTCGTGACGCGCGACGGCCTGCCGTGTGTGTGGGACTCGGCTGAAGATTCGATTCGCAACGTCACGCCTTCGTCGCGCGGCGGCTACTTCCGCCAGCTCACATGCGATCACTCGGGGCAGTTCCTTCTCGCGAATTATTGTCCGACGCAGTATGACAGATTCAGCCAGATAGTGCGTGTCGACGTGTCCAGCGGCGCCGTGGCCGCAGTGAGCGAGGTCGGCGAGTGGGCGCGCTACCAGTTCCCGTCTTCTTCTCCGTCGGGCGGCCATGTCGCCTACATGGTGATGGCCGGTACCTTGCCCCTGCCTACTCGTACTTTGGTTGTCGATGGGCGGGATATGCGTGTGTGCAGATCGTACAAGTGGATTGATGACGACAGGATTGTGGTACTGGATTTCGACGTGCTCCTAGTGTTGGACATCCACACCGGCCGTGTGGTTGGCGCAACGCAGCTGGCAGCGGAGTAGAGAGCCCGGGAGGTCGCGAATGATCTTGAGCATGAACCACCCGGGAAGTGACTCGCTGGCGCCGATTCCCTAATCTCAAGCTCGGTAGCATGATCTAGGAGATTTGGATAACCTCGTGCCCAAGCAGACGAACGCAGTGCGCGAGACTCTGTCATTCCGCTGGAGCTGCGATACGTCGAGCCACGTAGTAGGATGGGATTACTCACAGTGATCGCTGGGCGGAGCGTGAGGGTAGGCTGCGCTCAAACGACCCGGTGGAGCGAGTCCCCACGGAGGTCGTACAGGCCCGCGCAGCCCCTGCATTGCCGGGAGCACTGGCACCACAGATGATCTCATGCGTGAGTTTCTGCTTGCAGAGGAACAGCCAGTGGTGGTAGTTGCACATCATGCTGGCTGTCTGATCTAGATTGAGCAGGAGGAAGATCTTCGATGTGTGAGTGGGAGAGACAAACTCTATGGTGGGCCAATGGTCTCGGTGCGGCGTTGCGATCTGGGAATCCGTGCGGATGAGCCGCCTCATGCGTGTGTTCCTGGCTGGGGTTCTGACAGCCGCTCTTGCCCCAAGCGGGATTGCTGCTTCTCCGCGTGTGGCTGTGCTCGATCTCATGCCTGAGGAGGGAGTAGCCGAGCTTGCGGCGCGGACGATCACGGGGTTCCTTCAGTCCGAAGTCGCTCGCGGGCATGCGTGTGAGCTCATCGGCGGAGCGGCTCTCGATGCGGCGATTCGCCAAGGCCTGGATCCCGACGTTTGCACCAACGATCAGTGCCTAGCGCGCTTCGGTCACTCCCTTGGTGCAGACGCCCTTGTCATTGGCACCGTTCGCCAGTCGCAAGGAAGCTATGACGTGCACGTTCGATTCCTCAGTATCTCGGACGGGGGAGTGGTGAGTGAACGATCCGCAGCCTCGCGGGTCGGTCTCACGTCGAGTTCGTTCAGAGAGGGAGCACAGGAGATTGTGCGACAGCTAGGGCTGACATCGTCGGGAGATCTCCCAGGCGGTCATGCGGCCCCGACTCTCTCATTCAGGCTCGGCGCTGGTGCGAGCTTCCCGCGAGGAAAGGTCAGGGATTACTCCAATAGGGGGTACGGCGGGCAAGCCGGGCTTTGGTGGATTGGGGAGTCGACGGACTTCCTGATCACTCTTGATCACATGGTCTACGGGATTGAGCACGAGAAGCGACCGGTAGGCCAGGAGGAGTCTCCAAATGGGGCATCCTACACTGAGTTCAGCGATTTCATTCTGCTGGCCAGCTTGAAGCTCAGGGCATCTTCATCCAGCAGCCAGACTCCTGCCGCCTTTCTTACGATTGGAGCAGGCACATCTTGGAGCTACTGGGGTGTGATGACCTCGGAGCAGCGTGAACCCCGCGTGCCCTTCGCTGAGGCCATCGCGTTTTCCGTTGGCGTAGGTTGGGAGAGCCGGCGTGGGGGCGGAGTCGGGGGCTTCGTCCACGGCCGCTACATTGTGGAGATCTGGGAGGGAGAGTGCACAGCTTTTGTCCCCGTCGTTGCTGGGTTCATGTTCTAGGTGCATGGATGACACGATGTGGTGTAGTACGGTGACAACTTGATGTGACCGACTGTGAGTTCTAACCTGGTGGCGGAGCTAGCACCGTGAGTACCGAACCGTCATCCGTTGCGACGAAGGCCAACGTCTCTGCTTCCTCGCCCGTGATGCGCCTGAACCTGATTGGCACAGCGAATGCGACCCGGCTGGTGTCGCTCCCTTGTGAAGCTCTGGTCGTGCACACAAGGTAGGGTTCCCCCACACTGATGGAGCCCCGCTCGTAGCTCACGCCCAGATTCCGCAGCAGTGCTTCGCCTCTTCTCCGGACCGCCAGAGTGACTTCTCCGCCACTGATCCCCTCAGCTGATAGCGTAGGACATCCTTCGGTTAGGGCTGCGTGGAACCCGATGAGTTCTCCGTCCGCGGGATCCAGCTCGACGGAGACGTAGTCGTCGAACATCAGTACGTCGTCAACCCTCCGTTTGTAGAGGAAGAGCTGTCGGAGAGCTCCGGTGTCCTCCTCCGTCACCACTCGCGACTCCTCAAGGAAGAGCTGGTCTTTGAAACTGGAGCACTGCTCCAGAAGCACATCTTCTGACCTCTTCGAGAGGACATCCAGCGCCATCTGGGTCGGGCCTCCCTTCGCTCTCTTCCACATCATGTCGGCTCCCTTGTCAGGTCTGCCCTGCCGGTCTCGAGGCACGCGGAGAATCAGATCGCGGTTACCCCAGAATCCCCAGTTCTTCGCCATCTGCGGGAAGCGCGTTTGTGCTCGGAGGAGCGCCTCGTATATGGGCACGTGCTCATTCACTGCCAGTGTGAATAGGTACTCCTGCCAGCTCCAAGACCAGTGCCAGCCGCTCCCGGCTTCACCCATCCCTATGTACCCTGCGGCAGCGTTCCTATCATCTCCTTTGGAAAAGCTCCAGGACATAGTGCCCGGATCTGTCGAGTGCATTGCTTCACAGGAACCCAGAAAAGAGAACTGAAACCCGGGACGATCCGCGATCCACTGCTCAACGTCATCGCTGCCTATCCAGTTGCCATCGCCGCTCACGAACGTCGTAGAACCTCCGTGGCAGAGATGGTAGTAAAGGTCTGAACCGTACCGGGTTTGCCGGAGACTCCATTTCGTGAGAGGATGGGGTCATGGGAAAGCCAAACAGGTATTCACCGGAAGTGCGTGAGCGTGCGGTGCGGATGGTGCTGGAGCACGAGAGGGAGTACGGCTCTCAGTGGGCCACGATCCGCTCGATCGCGGAGAAGATCGGCTGTGCACCGGAGACTCTTCGTAGCTGGGTCCGGCAGAACGAGCAGGACCAGGGGATTCGTCCCGGTCTGACGACAGATGAGCGGCAGCGCCTGAAGGAGCAGGAGCGCGAGATCCGTGAGTTGCGGCGCGCCAACGAGATCCTCCGGAAGGCGTCTGCGTATTTCGCACAGGCGGAGCTCGACCGCCGACCGAAGTGATGGTGTGGTTCATTGACACCTACCGGGGTGTCTACGGGGTCGAGCCGATCTGCGCGGTTCTGCCGATCGCCCCGTCGACCTACTACGAGCACAAGGCCCGTCAAGCGGACCCCGAGCGCCTGCCGGCTCGAGCCCGGCGTGATTAGGTTCTCAAGGGTCACATCCGTCGGGTGCGGGAAGAGAACTTCGAGGTCTACGGGGTCCGCAAGGTGTGGCGTCAGATGAAGCTGGATGGGATCGATGTCGCCCGGTGCACGGTGAGGCGTCTCATGCGGGAGATGGGCCTCCGTGGCGTCGTCCGGGGCAGGGAGTTCAAGACCACGATCGCGGACGACTCAGCCGCGCGTCCGGCGGACTTGGTGAACCGGGAGTTCACGGCGACTCGCCCGAACGAGCTGTGGGTGTCGGACCTGACCTACGTGGCCACGTGGAGAGGGTTCGTCTACGTGGCGTTCGTGATCGACGTCTTCTCGCGCACGATCGTCGGCTGGCGCGCCTCGAGTTCCTTGCGAAGCGACCTGGCCCTCGACGCCCTGGAGCAGGCCCTCTATGCTCGCCCGAACACCGACCGTCTGGTCCACCACAGCGACCGCGGGGTGCAGTACCTGTCGATCCGGTACACGGAGCGCCTGAGGGAAGCCGGCATCGAACCTTCGGTGGGCAGCGTAGGTGACTCGTATGACAACGCTCTGGCCGAGTCGGTCATCGGCCTGTTCAAGACGGAGGTGATCCGCAGGCGCGGGCCATGGCGGCACCTCGAGGCGGTGGAGTTCGCCACGCTCGAATGGGTAGACTGGTTCAACAACCGTCGGCTGCTCGAGCCGATCGGATATGTTCCACCGGTGAAGTTTGAGGAGATGTACTATCGTGCGCAGGAGGATCAGGCCATGGTGGCAGGACTCAGATAACAGGGGCTCCGGAGAAGCCGGGGCGGTTCAGTCGTTCGCTGGATCACTAATCCTCCTCCGGAAATCGTCTTTCCCGCAGAACAGGACGAGTGAACTCCGCGCGCCTAGCGCCGTGTAGTGCTTGTGTGCGTTTTCCACCCAGCTCTCCCAGTGCTCGTTTCCCATGCCGACAAACGCCCCGTCGCTCACTTCCGCGGAGGGGGCCTTCACGACGGTCGACCGAGGCGTGATGGCTGCGCGTGGAACCCGCGAATCACGGCCTGTGACAAGGCTCCTGAGTAGGGCATCGTCCGGGGTGAGGGAGAGCACCTCATGTGGCTCGTAGAGCATTCGTAGAGACGTAACGCGGCGGCCGAAGACGAGCGAAACGAGTTCCATGATGCGAGGCAATGAGTATTGCCGGCGGACGATTCTGTATGATGGGCAATGGAAGCACTCGGTGTGGCATGTTAGTCGGCTCCCGGCGCACGCCGCGAGTTTGTTGAGTGCGGGAGACCAACTCACCACAGCGTCGGATTGAGTGGCGTCGATCGAGATGGCCTCGCGCGCCATAAGACGCTCAATGGCCCGAGCGACCGTGACCGCGTCGAGCCCGAGCGTTCCTCGCGTGCTCTCCTGCGTTCCGGGGCTCAGTCTTCGTAGCCTCAGGATTTCGAGTTCGCAGCGGCTCGCGCGAAGCAGACAACTGAGACTGCCAACAGGTTGGGACTCGCCATCCGCGACGTTGCTGAGCACGCTCCCGCTGACAGTGTCCACGAGAACCAGCAGGTCACTCCCGCGGAGTCGAGCGCTCGAAGAGAGGTTCACCCGGACGATTGGCAGCAGCAGGAGTCCTTGGGTTTCGCTCGGAGCGCTGGGTGTCGTGACCACTTCGAACGTCGCGAGCCGGCTTACTGATCTGCGCTTTGCCATGGGGCTCCCGATTCCGGTCCTTGACTGCTGTGAACGCAGTCTATGGTTGACGAAGGCCACTGCCTCCGTGTAATATCCAACTTACGTCGCCAATATGCCTTCCATATCACACGAAGTCCAGAGACGCAAGTTCTGGCGTCTTGGAAGCAAGCTACCTGATTGGGGGTACTCACGTTGCCTGACGAGAGAGGCATGCCTGATGATCAGGCAGAACTCACGGCCCGACTCGAACTCGCTACTCCCGTTCCTCTCCGAGGTACTATAAGCAACCGCAAAATCCGACTGATGTCAGATGAAATCGGCGAAGATGGCATAATCACCGAGGTCATCGTCATTTCTACTGGGGACGACGGATTCCGGCAGGGACTGCGTGAGCTGGGGCGTCCGCTGGTTGAGCAAGGCGAAGCGCTCACGTGGGAGTGGCCAGCTACAGACAGCCGGGAGATTTGGGTCACGTCGATTCGTCTGCCCGGGTCGGAGTCGCTTCTGGCGGCCTTGGGGAGCTTCGCGCTCATAGAGGTCGAGGCACTGGCCCAGACGGACACGGTAAGCCAGATTGAGAGGAACCGATCGGTGGAAGCCTTGGAGGATCGAGCGGATGAGTAATCTAGGTAATGACCTCCAGAATAGACTCGGTCCCAACCTACGACGGAGAGAAGCCTATGAGGGGAGATTGCGAGAGCTGAAGTGTGAGTTCCTTGCAGAGAGACATAGCGAAGTTGAGGAAGAGACCATCGTAGAGGAGACCAGCGAATGCGAAGGTGACCACGAGCATCGAGTGCGCAAGGAGCACGTCACACGCAAAGAAGTCAGCGATGAGCGGGTCACGGGGAAACTGACAGAACTTGCTCGCATAGGAGATGTTTCGGCTGAGAGCGTGGGAGATTTCGCGACCGCCCTGGCGCGGTACGCGGAGACGGTACCTGTACCGAATTGGCCGACGTTGGTGATGGAGTTGGACGACAACGCGGATTTCGACGACGTGGCTGAGCAGCTAGAGTGCGCGGGCTTCAGGCTCGGCGGCGCAGGGGATACGCAGGAGGAGGAGTCAGCGAAGAGCAAACTGCGCCTGTTTGGAATGCTCCATTTCTCTGTGCCTCCGGAGTATGCTCTCATAGAGTCACTCGCTCGTCTGCGATTTGTGCGTTGTCTCTACGACGGCGACGCCAGCGTCCGCATCCCCGAACCTCAGCCTCTCAAGCCCAATGTCGCAGAAGCGCGCCTGTCGTCCTGCGTAAGGATGGTCCTGAACGAGGACGAGTTACCCAAGGGATTTCCGAAGCAGCGAGGCAAGGGCGTCACCATTGGGATCGTGGACACTGGGATTGACGACACGCACGCGGACCTCGAGGGGCGCGTCAGAGCGCACAAGAGCTTCGTTCCCAACGAGCTTGATGTGGCTGATCTCGTCGGTCACGGAACGCACGTTGCTGGGATAGCCGCCGGAACTGGCGCTGCCTCGAAGGGCGACTATGCAGGCGTGGCTCCGCATGCCGAGCTTGTCAGTGCCAAGGTGTTGGGTCAGATGGGTGGCACAACGACAAGTGTCGTGAGTGGGGTCGTGTGGGCCATCGACAACGGGGCCAGTGTTCTTAACCTGAGTATCGGCGGTCCTGGCGCGACTGATGGCCAGGGTCTTCTCGCCCGAGCCTGCGAGAAGGCCGTGCGCGCAGGCGTATGTGTCGTGATTTCCGCGGGAAATAGCGGTCCGGAAAGAGAAACGGTCACGACCCCAGGTGATACCCCTTCAGCGGCCACAGTGGGTGCTATTGACCGCGATGAGAACGTGGCGGATTTCAGTAGCAGGGGGCCGACGAACGCCCCCGATTCGACGGGCCCGAAGCCCAACGTCGTCGCGCCCGGCGTTGCGATTGTTGCCCCGCTGTCCCACTGTGCAGATGACCTTGTTGAGTACTCTGAAGCCAGGGGATACACGGTCCTTTCCGGGACGTCCATGGCGGCGCCCCACGTCACGGGGGCGGTCGCTGCTATTCTCGGATACGTTCTTGAGAGGAAAGAGGAGCTGCCGGCGAAAGATCTCCTAGAGCTTTGCGCAGAGCGGGCGAGGAAGCTCAGCGGTTTCGACGACGCGGCTCAGGGGCAGGGGCTCATCGACACAGCAGCTGTCGCGGTGGCTCTATCTGGAAGGGGAGTCGGTGATGCACGGCCGGCGCGAGCTTCAGCGAAGGGGCTTGCGACGCCGGCCGGCGTTGCAGGCCAAGCAGAGGCCATGCATGAGAGAGCCGCTCCAGACGCGGAGCGCACGGCGGCCACCAGCGTGGCTGGCGCGGCAGAGGCTGGAAGCGCAGAGAGACGCGTATCAGCCGGACGCTCGAGCGGAACACGCAGCCGCGTTCTTGCTTCGGTGCTTGGCATTGTCGCGCTTGTAGTTCTGTCTTTCTTGGGGATTCACTTCGGTCTTGGTGAGTCGAGCGGAGGTCGACTGGGCTTGGCCTTTTCGAGGGCTGTGGAGCGCCTCGTCGACAGCGAGTCACCCGAAGGACGTGAGGCCGCCCACGAGGCAGATGCTACGGACACCGGGCAGCGCGCGGTGGGAGGGGGTCTCCCCGCGAGTTTGAACGAAGAACCATCCGCTCACCGCGTGGGAGAACCAGAACTCGCGGTCTATCTTGAGGCGAAAGTGCTGTATGCGAGTGGCGACTACGTCACGGCACTTGAGGTTCTCGAAGTGGCGATGCGCGAGCCGTCCCTGGATGACGACGGTATGGGCTGGATTGAGTACTACGTGGCATCAAGCCTCGCACGCGGTGGGGACTACTTCCTTGGCCTGGCAGGCTATGATGCCTTCATCGAAACGCGGGAAGGGCATCCGGCAGTCTGGCGAGCCCATTGCGAGAAGATGCAGCTGCTGGTCGCACTGGGTCACTTCGATGCTGCCGAGGCCGTGGCAGAGGAAGCTCTGATGCTGCACGAGGATAATCCGGAGGCCGTCGCGTGGCTCTACATGAACTACGCGCGAATTTTCGCCCGATTGGGCGACGAGGGCAAAGCGGAGGAGATTCTCCAGACCGTGGCACGGCTCCCTGACTCCGAGCCTGTGCGAGAGGCAGCCGCGCTCCTTCGTGAACTCGAGCGGGAGTGACCAGTGACGCGACACGTGATGGTGGAGACGCGCAAGAGAGTCGTCAGGAAAGTGAGGAAGGGCGTGCTGAAGAGCCCGGCCTTCTACTTCTTCCTACTAGTGCTGGTAGCTCTTCTGTTCCATGGCAGGTTTCAGCGATTCTACCACGATCTTCCAGAGCCGGAAGTGGTGCCAGATGGCGGGATCTCTCTGGTCGGGGACCTGCCCGGTTACAGGACCGGAAGTGGCTACGAACTCACTGCACGGTTATCGTCTCGGCTCCCTACAAGAATCTACCACTACCTCGCGACCAAGTACTACGACTTGTACCGTCACAACTACGCGAGAGGGCGACTGCTGACCCAGTTTGTGCGGATCGACGAGAACCAGCTGTCTGAGATTCACTGGATGGTAGCCGACGCGTGCTCGGTTCTCCAGGTCCACGACGTGCCGGAGGTCTATCTCGGGACTGGAGCAGACCCGGGCATATTGGTGACAAACTTCCGCGATCCGGTCTTGATCGTGAACTCGGATATGGTGTGGGCGTTCTCCAGTGAAGAACTCCGCTTCCTGCTGGCGCGTGAAGTCGCACACATCCGTTGCGAACACGTGTTTCTGCTAGACATGATTGGCGGGCTCAGCGGAACACTGGATGTGGCGATTCCCGACTATTTGGCGGGTGTGCTGTTCGCGATCATGGGGGGCGATTTGCTCGAGTGGCGAGAGGAAGCTGAGATTTGCGCGGATCGCGGTGGTCTTGCCGTGTCCGGGAATATCCACGCAGCGTCCACGGCACTTGTGAAGCTCAATGTAGGAGCGGATGTCGAGACAAGGTATGGGTCTCCGGACGCCGAACTGTTCGCCAACCAAATCGATGACCTCGGCGAATCGAAGGTCACGTCGACATCGGCCGCGCTTTCCGAGCTCCGAAACGCGAACCCGTTCCTCACGGCGAGGACTCACCACCTCTTGGGTTGGTACGAGAAGAACAGGCGTCTCTTCATGGAGCGGTCGAGGAGGCCACAGACAGCCGCCGTCGGCAGAGAGTAAAAGGGGGGGGCATGATACCTAGATTGGTCTCCAATCGCGCCTCGTGCGTGCTGGTTGTTGTTGCCATTGTCCTGTCCGTGTTCAGTGGTGTGACCTCGGGTCAGGGAAGCGGTGAAGACGACTTCGAGCGATACGCGCGGGAGGAACGCGAGGCGTACGATCGCTTCGTCGCGGCCGAACGGGTCGCCTACGGCGAGTGGCTCAAGGCGGAGCGCGCTGCCTTCGCTCGATTCAAGACCGAGATTGAGCAGGAGTGGGACACGTATGTCGCTTCCACGGAAAAGGACTGGGTTGAGTACTCGGAGGATCTGATCTCGAGAAGCGTGGTGGACTTCGAAGAAGGAGAGGTTACTGTCGAGGTGCTTGTTCCTGACGCCGAAGAGAGGGCGCGTCCGGGGACTATTGAGGAGAGACTCCGCGCCGCGGTCGAACGCCTTGTTGTTGACAGGGGATCGACAAGGGGCTACTCGGTAGGAGACGCCGAGCCCAAGCCTCTCTCAGACGCACCGGTTCTGGAGGGGCAGGTGAGGAATGAAGGGGGGGAGCTCGTTACCGAGGAAAACGCGGAGTCCTTCGCCAACGAAACGGTTGCTTCCGACCGAATCGAGCGCGAGGTGGTCGATTCGCGTGATGGCACGAAGAGAGTCAAGGCTACGGTCCGCATCACGCTCGTGCCCGAGCACCTCCGAGTCCGTGCCGAGCGCTATGTGCCAATCGTGAAGGAGTACTCTGCGAGGTACCGTCTTGACCCTGCCCTCGTGTTCGCGATCATCCAGACGGAGTCCTGGTTCTATCCCAGGGCGGAATCGGCTATGTCGGCGTATGGACTCATGCAGATCGTACCGACATCAGGGGGAGTGGACGCATACGAGTTCGCAAAGGGAGTTAAGACCGTCCCAACACCGGACTATCTCTACGTGCCGCGCAACAACATCGAGCTCGGGACCGCCTACCTGCGGCTCCTCGAACAGCGGGACTTCCCTCGCGTGCGGAATGAGGAATCGAGACTCTACTGCGTGGTGTCAGCGTACAACACGGGACCTGCGAACGTGAGTCGAGGGGTCAACGATTCAAGGGACGTTGATTCTGCGGTTGTCCAAATCAACACAATGAGTTCATCTGCAGTCTATGAGAAGCTAATCAAGGACTTGCCATATGAGGAGACGAGAAACTATTTGGCGTTGGTAATGGAGAGAGTGCCGCTGTACGAAGAGTGGCGGTAGGTTGGCTCGCGCGCAAGTCGCGTGTGCCTGACGGCAAAGGAGGCTGTGATGTCGAGGTGGACATGTGTGGTGGCGTGCGTGGGCGCGCTCTGTGTCTTGGCTGGATGCGCCGGTTCCAACGGTGAGAAGATTTCGAGCGACGATCTCGAGATGGAGTTGTGCCCGTACGAGTGGTTCGTGACCCCCCCGAGCAGCGATGAGTTTCTCTACGCAACAGCCACTTTCAGGGCCAAGAACGGGACCATAGCTCTCGACGCCGCTAGGTCGCTGGGGAAAGATGCTCTGACAGCCGAGATCGAGACTCGATGCCGTAGCCTTACTGAGATATTCATGCAGGAGATTGGGCAGAACGATAGCGTAATCGATAGGGACTCCTACGAGAAAGCCGTCAGTCAGGTAGTCACCCGGACACTCCTCTCTTCGAACGTTGAGGAGCAGCGGACCGTGCCCGACGAACCGGCAGACGACGGGAGTTCTCGGTGGCGGACGTGTGTCTTGATGTCGGTTCCCAGGGACCTTGCAGATGCCGAGTTCGTGAACTCCATCAACGAGAACGAGGAGCTCAGGATTAAGTTCGAGAAATCCCAGTTCTTCCAGAGGCTCGACGAGAAGGTCAGGGAGCTAGAGGGTTAGGGGTGTGTCCCTACACTCTTACCACTGAGTGATGTGGGGCGATTACACCCACGACAAGGGAACCTACGTTGCAGACGGGTGACGTGACTCGCCGCTTGTGCCAGTGGAGAGCGCGTCACTCGGTTCCACTCGGGGCGACGCTACTCCGAGCCGCTCCTTCGTTCGGTGGGCAAGCCACCGGATCGATGTGTCCCGCGGCATCGGCGGGACTCCAAGGGCCGACCCGATCGTGACGGGGCGCCTTGCTGGGCTGGCCTTCGTACGGGGAGGGACAATGAAGGGGAGTTCTCCAGACTTGGTGGCAGTTTCCGGCGCTCTGTGCCGCTGGTGTTCCGTGTTTCTCTCAGTAGCTCTCCTTGCGCTGCCTGCAGCAACGCTTGCACAAGATGAGGCGCCATTCTCCTCACCATGGATCTCTGTGAGAGGGATGAGCGAAGCAGACGCTGTCGAGATGCTCACGGAGGAACTCTCGGGGCTTGAGGGGATTGTCATCAACGCACAGGCGGACTCATTGCGGGAGGCATTTGAGGAATCGATGAACGTGTTCAACGCTCGTTGGGAGAATAAGCGGTTCGATCTCGAAGCCGCGATGGACCTAGCCATGGCTGATGTTCACATTCACGACAATGAGCGCGTACGAGTGTCAGAGGAGATGGCTTATAACGAGGCGCTGATGGCCAGCTATCAGGAGCTGCTTGCCTACGTGAAGGGCGCCTTGTCAGGGGCCGAGGGAAGGCTGAGGAATGCTGAGAGAACCCGAGATTTCACGTTCGAGAGCAGGAGTGAGTACTACGTCGTCTACTTGAAGGCGATTGTCCCAGCGGAGTTGTCCAGGAGCATGACTTCGACCCAGATCGCGGAGATGCTGTACCCGGTGGCGTCTTCTGAGGGTGTGAGGTATGCGGGAGAACATGTTCGAACGCGTTCATGGTATGAAGGGGACGACTTCGTCGAGTACGTCCTGTCAGCGAGTTCCGGCGTCGTATCGAGCCTTGCGCCCTTCAAGCCCAGATTCGTAGCTGAGACGCCAGATCGTACTGGAGCGATCTTGGTCGCTCTATACCCCCTGTCAATCTCACTCAGGAAGCAGGAGAACGTGCCCGCTGGAGTATCCGGCGATAGAGCGATGGTGCCAGGTGGTTTCCAAGTGACTGTGGGGCCCAAAGTCGTCTTCGACGCGTCGAACCCCGAGTCCGCATCGGGAATCGACGATGAACTGGCAGTCCAAGCTTGGCCACGGGTCGTTGATCACTTCGAGAACATGTCACTGAGAATCCAGGCATTCCAGCGGGAGGGAGCGGCCGAGGCTTGGACAGTCCGCTACGAGGAGGCCCGCGACCGTGTCCTCGAGGCGGAACATAGCGTCGCAAGGACTGAATCCCACGCGGACAGCCTCCTGCGTCTGGTGGATCGCACGGAGGCGACTCTCGCGGCCGCTAAGCAGCGCGAGTCGAGGGTGAAGAGTGACCTGCAGCAAGCCACAACGAGACTGGGGGAGATTCTGACGCGTAGGAAAGAACACCTCAGGAGCAGATCTGTGATCTACTTCCCCAATCTGGATGACATAGAGGACACTGTTGACATTGAGCGATTGTCGCTGGACGCGGCGCTTGAGGAGAGGCTCGTTGACCTGTACGGGGGGCTTGTGCACCACGGGAGAATAGATGTGCTCCATCAGGTTGAGCGCTACGCGCATGTGGAGGATGTAGAGGCGGTGATAAAGGACGAGGTTCGGCTGGCCGCGTACGCGGCCGTCGACTCCGCCATGATTGTGTTTGCCGGCAGCCATCCTGTGGATGGCAAGATATGGCTGGCCCCGGCGGTCATGCTCCGTACCAGCATCGACACTGACCAGCTGATCGAGTTCAATCCCATTCCTCTAGACGACATCATGGCCGAGGCAACTGTTGACGAGGAGGGTGCTTGGGGTAAGTACCGAGGGCTGGTCTACGCTGTCTTGGATGTCCCGGACTGGGGTGTCACGCATGATGAAGCGCTGGTTCTAGTGGGAACCGTGAACTCTGAGGGGTTCCTGAACTGCAGGAATTGGAGACTGCCGAGCATAGAGGAACTTGACGCACTGAGGTTCGTCGCGCGTGGCGAGGAACAGACGCACAACTACACGGTCTTCCCCAAGCTGCCGATTAGGTCAGTTGAGCGAGGGGGATCCGTTCTCTACTGGACGTCGGAGCTCGCGGAGCAATGGGGGTTCGACGACACGTACTACGCTGTTGCATTCGGCAAGACTAAGCACGTGACCCCGATTCCCGAGACTGCCGCAGGCTATGTAATCGTCGTTGCCGACGCTTGCGAGTAGCCCGTGCGTGGGGGTCCTTCAGCAGTACGAAGCAGTCAGCATGGACTTCGCCTCAGAACCTGAAGAGGAGTCCTAGGGAGGTTGTGTTCCATGGCACAGCGGCGGTTGGGGCGCGCCCTAGCAGCTGCGGGGCGCGGTGGATTCGAGTTCACAGATCGGTCTGAGCGGCTCTCGCCGAGCCGATCACGAATCCGCCTCGGGGCAGTTGCGCTCGTCGTTTGTCTGACCTCCTTGGCCGTGTGGTCCTGTGGATGGGCGCCGAGGCTCGACGGGCGAAGTGGAAAAGCGCGCGGCGGCGTGTTCGTAGCTCAAGTCATAGACGTGGACTCCGGGAACCACGTTGACTGCAGAGAGTGCTTCGAATATCCGGGGAGGGGGGGGGTGAGGCCGGAGGGTTATGACTACGGCGATGTCCTTCACTGTTTTGAGCACAACAGGGTGTCCATCGAGTTCAGGGACCGTGACGGCCTCTACTACCCTGCGCAGATTGCCAACGATGGACGCAGACTGGAAGTGCAGCTCGGGTCTCGCGGCAAATCTGGATGGGGTTATCATCCTGGTACCTACCAAGCCGGGATCAAGTTCTGCGTTCCTGGCGAGCGTCGTCCTACACCCGAGTTCGTCGAGCTCTCGCTGGACGAGCACATGCGCGTGGTTGAGGTAGTGTTAGATCGGTATGGAGACTCCTCTGAGAGCGTATGGAGTGCCGTGATTCCCGAGATAGTAGTCTACTTCGGGAAGGGGGGGGGCGACGATGGGCAGGACGATGAGACTCGGCAGGATGCCGCGCCGAATGTGGGCGCCGTCAATGCCGGTGGAGCAACTGCTCTGGCCGACGATAGTCGTGAAGCCGGCGCTCGGGATCAGGAGATGAAGGACCTGCCAGACGGCGCCTCGCCCGACAGGATTCTCATTGAGCTCGAAGCTCCTCCCGGCGGAGAAGACCTGCTGTTCGTCGTGACTAGCGTCTTCAGAACGAGTGGCGGTCTGGTGGTAGCGACGACAAATACGGAAGATCGAGTGGATGGGGGAGCGGACATCTCGGTGCCAGTGAGTCGATGCGGATCCGGATTCGCGAGGGATGACTGGTGCGTGCTGACATCGTCTGGAGCTCAGGTAGCTCTCTCCGATATCTCGAGCTTCAGAGTCCAAGCGCGGACGGCGAGCGACGGTCCGGCATGGGCGGGTTACTCCTGCTGGGTTGATTTCCGGGATCGACAGTTTGTGTACCAGGCGACGTTGGATGAGCGCATGATACAGCCGACGGTAGGGGTTCACATTGAGGGTGGCGCTGAGGTCACTGGACTACTTGAAGACTTGCCCAGTGAGAATGTGACTTGGCGGGCCTGGGCAGTGCCTACCGCGGAAGATCCGCCTTCGCGTGGGATAGAACTTGGCTCCGTGCGCCCCGGGATGCAGTTGTCCGCGGACGACGTTGGCACGATAAACTTGGAGGACTACGGGGCCATCATCGTGGAGGGTTGGGGAGGGACGCTCTCTGCAGCTCTTCTGAGCGAAGGGTTGCTGGACGTTGATGTTCCAGTTGCGCCAGAGGTCTACACGCTGTCCGTGCGTGACCTCAGCTACGGTGAACCGATTGGCGATGTTCATCTCGCACGCTGGCCCTACACCAGTGACCAGTCAGGGCAGCTGGAGATCCCCTTTGTTGAGCACGGGGGTAACCGCTTTTTCCCAATCGAGGAGTCAACGTGGGAGCTCTCACATCCTGACTACCTTGGCAAGAAGACGAGTCTTCCACCAGAGGGAAACAGGGGGACGATTGCCCTGACCCCAGAGCAGGTCAGTCGGCGCCTCGATGTCTACATAGGACCGAGGCGGCAGCAGTCGGGTGGTCCGCGTGACCGCGTCATATTCAGGATAGCCTCTCCATCTGGGGCCGCGCCCTCGATGCCGGGGGCCAGAGAGGATGCCCTCGGCTTCTTCGCCAGCGGAGCCAGCGGGGATGATCTGGTTCTGCCCTTCGGGACGAGGATTGACAAGACAGTCCTGGACGAGCGCTTTGGGGCGCGGTGTGAAGTGTCGAAAGTTGACTGGGGGCGGGGCGGCGAGGCGCGCTGGGGCACCAATGGAGATCCAGTCGTAGTTTACGTTGAGGGCAGGGAAGTGTCGACGGATGTCAGATACGTGATCGACGACGGTGCCGTGCCGAACGGCACGGACGCACCGAGGCTCGGTAGCGTGACCACGGAGTTGAGCGACGGCACGTCCGGCATGGACGTCCGATACTCCGTTGACCCCATTGGTAGGGGTGGATCGGGCCTAATTCACCTCAGTGGGTTACGGACAACGTCGGAGACCGTGACTCTGGATTTCCCTGTGCAGCGTGGCATTGAGCCAATCGACCCGGTGACTCTGGATGTAGATCTCATTGAGAGTGACAGCTCTGAGGGTGCTTCTGGACTCAGCGTTTCAGGGGATATTACACTCCGCCGACGTCACGAGGGCGTCGTGGTGCTAGTCGATGCCACGGAGGATATGTTTGATGTTTGGGATGGTGTCAGCCGATCTGTGGCGACAGCCGTTGAACGTCTGCAGGCGGTGGGGCACACCAAGGTGCTGGTGCGCGTGGCTCAGGGAACAGACTACGAGGACGCATCACCGGACGATCTCCGCGCATGGCTCGATTCGTACTCAGTGGGGAGTGTGAGTACTCCGCAGCCCAGGAGCAATGTCCGTGAGGCGAGCCGAGATGTAGCTGAGTTCAACCAGGACTTGTGGGCTTCGGCGAACCCGCTCCGGAACAGGGTGATTTATGTGGTGCCCAACACCCCCTACATGAGCCTCCCGTGGCGAGAAGGAGAAGAACCTTTTTCCGACGATGACATGGTCGACCTTTTTGTGGTGGAAGTCGGCATTCCGAAGGTGGAGGGTGGCTCGTGCCGCTCGGTAGCCAAGGAGTTCTTCGAACCCGGCTACGATTTCGCTGAGAGTGAGGATGCCCTCGCCGACGCCATCGAGAGATTCGCGACGACAGGGAGGTGATTCACACGATGAAACCCGGGACCCCCATGCACACTGCCATCATCACACTGTTATTAGTGCTCGCTCCCGTCGCGGCTCATGCTCGCCAGGTGCTGAGGATTCCCGCCGACCTTGGGTTCTACGACGGTTGCCTGGGTCCAAGGGTCATGCCCATCGAGCGCAACTGGGTAGTCTTCTCGGACCGTGAGGGAGTGCAGCCGTATAGCGACTCCGCTTGTCTACAGCCGAAAGCGGGCAAGCGCCTGGAGTTCCTCAAGCCCTTTTATGTTGTCGAAGAAGATAGGAGCAACAGGTCACTCCACCTGATCAGGTCACAGACGAGTTGGCGCAAGGACGACATCGTAGTAGGCGAGGACATTGGGTGGGTCAAGGCGGACAACCTGGTTCTAAGCCACGAGTGCGCACGGAGTGACCCCTCGCGAGTCCCCAAGAAGGTCTTCATAATCAACAGCTGGGAGAAGTACACAGACAGAGCAACATCGGCAGGTTTGAGCAAAGAGAGCCTTGAGGATTGGGAAGACAGGAAAATTCAGGTCAGGGCTGGGCCCGGTGCTGACGCAAGGGTTCTTCGTTCGATTAGCGGTGTGAAGGAGCCCTTTGCCTTTCTCTACAAGTATGATGTCTGTAGTGGCGGTGCTGACAAAGGTGCCAGGTGGTTCCTGATTGGATCCCGAAGCGAGGCCCGGGTGGAGCGTCCCGAGGACTACATCATAGGCTGGGTGGAGAAGAGCGACGTCATGGCCTGGGATACGAGAATAGCGTACGAACCGCATCCAGACAGGGTCACCTTCGCAGACATATACCGCGACGAGCCGGAGCTGAGGATGGTGGTAGGTGGAGGGCAAGGCAAGCCGCTTCTCATTGACAAGGGTGACAAGGACGAGTGGCCGGCAGATGAGTGGCGTTACGTCGCGTTGTCGCTTGAGAAGCAAAGAGACGACCGAGCGTTTCTCGGCTTCATGGGGCACGTGCTGTTCAGAGGACACGACGGGGAGACGACGCCCGGCGATCCCACGGAGTACAACCCCGTGTTCATGGAAGTCTACGATCGATCGCGACGGACGAACATCATATTCGTGCTGGATTGCACGAAGAGCATGGGGCCGTACCTGAGCGCCGCAGCTGATGTAGTTCTTGAGGTTACAGAGGAGGTCGAGAGGAGTCGGTCGCTCTACTCGAATGTGGAGGTGCTCTATGCTGCGGTCGTCTATCGGGATCTCTCGGATCTTCCGGCTGAGCAGATAGACTACTGCGATCTCACTACCCCCCAGGGTATAGCCTCCTTTCTCAAGGCCAAGGTCGAGCAGCCGTCGACCAGCAAGGACGATGATTTCGAGGAGGCCCTTTTTGAGGGAGTTCGAACTGCTCTTACGGACATCGCCTGCCCCTACGAACGCAATGTGCTTGTCGTGATAGGTGATGCTGGTAACAACGACAGCAAGGGGAGCTGGAACCAGCAGGAGCTGGAGGGCCTTGTGGAGGATCTCCCTCTTGCGGCGTTCGCCATCCACATCAGACGCTCCCCCCAGGGGCCAGCTGAGGCTCGGGCGATTCAGAAATTCAAGACGGATGCAGAGCGGCTCTTGGCCACCGTGCGGAGCGCGGGAGAACGAGATCGGGCACTGATACGCGGAGATCTTCAGTGGGACGAGAAGCTCCTCGGCCTGCTCGACGATGACAAGAGAGACTGGACGCGCTTTTGGTCCAGCAAGCCCAATGCCAACGATATCGAAGGGGTAGGGAGAAAGCTGAACGCGGAGCTCGAGGACGTGTTGCGTCGGTCGTCGTTCATGGCCGAGTATATGTTCGATATGCTTATTGCCAGGGACTTGGATCCCTCGAAGATTCTGGATTCACTGAAGACCGAGGAAGAAAAGAGGTTGTTCTACGAGGCCACTGATGAGTTCCTGCAGCTTGTGCGTGAACTGGTACCCGATGACGAAGTCCGGCGGAATCTGCTGAGCGACAAGCTCCAGCTCTTCCACCCCGGATGGTGCATGATCAACGACCCCGGAGGTAGACCCGTTCTTCGCCCGACTCTGCTTGTGTCAGAGTCCGACCTAAGCGCAACGATCGCTGTTCTAGATGACTTCCTTTACTACCAGAATCAGCCAAACGCCTTCTTTGTGTGGAGAGACGCAATCGGGATGATTATGGGCCATCCCGTGCGAAGTCCGCAGGAGTACATCACTATGACGCGGGCACTCCCCTTCCGGAAGCTCGGCGACTTCCTGAGCAAGGACTTCGACGAACTCCAAGCAGCGGATTCCGATGAGATAGACAAGATGGTCGAAGCAGCCGAAGACGCCAAGGATAGACTTGAGGAGTACCGCGCGGACAAAGAGAGGTGGTTCCCCAACTACACCATCAACTACATGTGGCTCCACTTGGAGGAACTACCGTGACACTGTCTAGGGACACGGGATTCGCCAGTTGTGTAACTACGGCAGCAACGCTCAGAGGTGATTGGCATCTGCAAAGCCAGTTGAGAGGCTTCCGAGCGTGCAGTGGCCGCGGGTCCAGTAGCCAGTCGGAGTCGCCAAATCCTACAGGCGAAGACCGACCGGAGTGGTATCGCCTCTGGTGGCTGTGGCTGTCTTGACGCCATGGGCGCACAATGCAGCAGGAGATTCCAGATGACTGAACCGGCTGACAAGTTGTTCGAACTCCACGGGGTCACCCGCAGCTTCGCTGGGTGCCCGATCGTCTACCCACCGCGGATGGTCATACCGCGCGCGCCCATGATTGCGCTGCTGGGTGTTTCAGGCGTCGGAAAAACGACGCTTCTCAACATGCTCTCTCTCATGGATAGAGCCGATGCTGGACGGATTCTCTATCATCGAGCGAACGGGGAGGTTGTCGACTACGAGCAGGCTTGCTCCGACGCGCCCAAGAAGCGTCAACTACTGGTTGAAGACTTCGGCTACATCTTCCAGGACGACGAGTTGCTTGAGCAGTTCAGCGTAGAGGACAACCTCCAGATTCCTGCGTGGATTGACGGCCAGCACTGGCCGCGGAAGAAGCTGGAGGCGTGGCTCGAGAGCCTCAAACTTGGTCACGACAGCATCCGAGGACCAGGAGGTTGTCTCTTGCGGAATCCCGCTGACCTGTCCGGGGGCGAAAGGAGCCGTGTCGCTGTCCTGAGGGCGGTAGCTGCATCTCCCGATGTGGTCTTTGCGGATGAGCCAACCGCAAGTCTCGATTTCGAAGTCGAGGGGCGCATATTCGGTTTCCTCAGGAATTGGGCAGAGGACGTCGAGGGTAGATCCGTGGTAGTCAGCACACATCGCTTGGATGTCGCCCTCAACTACTGCGATGTCTTTGTCATACTCCGCGAGAGGGCCTCTGGTGAGGAACAAGTCAAGGAAGATCAGACGTGTCCGGCAACATCAGACGCGCTTGAGCCGACTGTGCTAGAGTCCATCGAGCCTATCTTGCGCTCGTCGCTGAGCCATCGTCGGAGCGAGGCTTCCGACCAGCTCTGGCGGCTCGTCTCGGGCGCTCCGCCGGAACCAGTGTTCGGTCTTGATCGAGCGGAAGTGGGAGCCGCGGTGGTTGTCCCGGAGGCCGCCTCATCTCAAGTTGCGGAGTTCTCGACAGCGGAAGCCGACCGAGCAGGTAGTGCCAGACCGCGGGTCAGGAGGCCCTCTGGACGGTTCTTTCGCACGTTGGCCATCCGTGATTTCTGGAAATACCCGCGGTCCTCCGCATCGTCTCTGAGCGGCTTCCTGTTGGAGCGGATGCCCCCGCTAATGTTCCTGATGTCGGTGATTCTGTTGGTCTTCGGTGGAGGGCTTCTCTTGGGAATCCGAGACGCCGGCGAGAGGGGGTACCAGCAGAGGATTGACAACGCGTTTCTATGGACGACCGAGATCGATGGCAGACGGAATGAGGTCGACGGCTTTCTGGAACGGGCCACAAGCGGTCGCCTGGTTCGTGGGGTCCCGCGGGGATTCCACCGGCACTTCTTCCATGCCATTGTTCCCGAGCGTGGAGCCCCATCGCGAATCGACCCATTCCTAGCTATGGTTCTCGCGAGAACTATGGAGGCCGAGGACCAGTTACTCGATGAGGTTGTGAAGACCTTAGTCTGGCCGACCAGCGCCGAGGAGCAGCGAAGTGCGCTGGCGTGCTTCCGCCGAGGTGACTTCGGTATCATCATGTCTTACGTCACCCTGACAGAGATCTTCGGATATCACTCCGAGGAGTGGCCCGAAGCGATCGCTGTTCGCTACTCCAGAGATGCGTACTTCTGGATGCCGATTATTGCAGTGGCCAGTGAGCTTCCGGCAACCGACGGTCTGCTGAATCTGCACACATATGCGGCTATCACCGGCGTGGGTTTCACTGACGAGTACTTTTCAGTAGACACGTTCTTCATGGATGTCGCGCCGGGCTTGGCATCAGGAGCTGGTGGTCCCGCGATTGCTGCTCGAGAGGAAGCCGCCACTGCGGAAGTGAGCCGGTGGCTTGCTGCTATTGGCCTCGAGCCTGAATCTGCCATATTCCGTACAAGGGAAGGTGAGCGGCTGCTTCAGGTGCGTCTTCCAGAGGCGATAGATGAGTTCGAACTCAGGCAGGAACTCGACGCCGCGCTGAAGGACCTGAGGCTGGAGGGTGTCAAGCTGCGATTCCCGAAGCGGCTGCCCAGCCCTGGGGAGCAGGACTACAGGCACTGGTCCATCGCACTCGAACGAGGCAGATCGGCAGTTCGTACGCTCATTAGGACGGCCTACTCCGAAGGGATATCCATCGA
>JALGZD010000108.1 GCA_025782395.1 bacterium | reverse complement strand
GTACGACCGATTGTGCGATCCTGCTCAACTAGGAAAGGAAGAACGATGGATTTCAGTCAGTTTCTCAATACGGCGGCAGCGGCCCAACTGGGTCGGGAGGCAGATGGTCATGGATCCGGACTGCCGGTCGATCTGACCCGCACGGCCGCCATTGAAGTTAATCGCGATCTGTATCTCGAAGCCGAGGGGCGCGGCATGACGCTCTCGGAGTTGCTGGAATGCGACGAGTACGATCCGTCGCCGCAGGCCAGCCCTCTGGATGCCTTCGAGCGCCAGCTGGCCCTGGCCGGGGTACGGCTGGGTGGCAAGAGTCCGGCCACGGTCGAGCTGTTCTACCAGCAGGCGCCGACGCTGCTGCCGGAGTTCATGCTGCGGGAGATCAAGAAGGGTCAGGTGATGCGACCGGAACTGGCCAAGCTGGTGGCCAACTCGACCAGCGTAGCCAGCAACAGCTACACGCCGTTTCACATCGACACCTCCGATGACTCGCGTTTCTCGATGCGACCGCTCGGCGACGGCGCCGAGCTGCCGAGTCTGTTGGTGACGGAACAGAACCACAGCGTGCCAGTGGGTGATTACGGTCTGGCGCTGAAGGCCAGCTATAAGGCCCTGCGCTACCGGACCACCTCCCAGTTCCGGGTGTTGTTGTGGTACATCGGATTCAAGATCCAATCGGACAAGATCGCCATGGCGGTGAACTGTCTGATCAACGGCGACGGCAACGATAACGCCGCGACAGTGGTCAACGCGGCGAGCAGCGGGACCCTCTCGTACAATGATCTGGTAACGCTGTGGTCGCAGTTCGAACCGTTCGAGATGAACACTCTCGTGTGCCACATCGATCGCATGAAGGATATCCTGACCCTGGACGAGTTCAAAGATCCGCTGGCTGGTTTTCGTTTTCAGCAGAGTGGCGATCTGTTCAGTCCGCTGGGGGCTACCCTGCTGCGCTCGGACAGCGTCGCCAGCGATCTCGTGATCGGGCTGGACAGCCGTTTTGCAGTCGAGGAAGTCATCACCCAGCCACTGACGATTGAGTATGACAAGGTGATCGATCAGCGCTTCGAGGAAGCGGTCATTTCCGAGTCGGTTACCTACGCCAAAGTCATTCCGGCGGCGGCGGTAGTTCTCGACACGGTCTTCAGTTAAACCGTTGCGGGGTCCGGGTCATCCGGACCCCGTCAGCCAAGCGAGATGACAATGCTAAGCAAAATCACTGCTGCTACGGGCAGTTTCCCGTTGGCGCAAGCGGGCAGCCGGCTGCTATTCGAGTTGCGGAGCGGCTCGTATCTCGGGCGCCGGGTGGCGCTGTTTCAGACCGCTTCGGGCGAAATCAAACTGGCCTGGGCGGATACGCCGTACGTATCCTGGTCATCGGCTACCAGCCTGGCGGCCGACGCCGCTGATCAGCCGTTCGACGCCGTCATGGATGACGACGGTCACATTCATCTGGTTTACACCGAGCAGACCACCAATGACCTGGTTACGCGCAAGATTACTCGGTCGGGTGGGACGTGGTCACCCGGCTCCAAGGTGACCGTATGCAGTTTGTATCAATCGTACTTTCCTTCCCTGGCACGGACCGGCACCGGGGATCTCTGGGTGAGCTGGTCGCGGCTGGATTCCGGGGACTACTATCTTCATGTCAAGTCATCGACCGATGGCGGCGCCGTCTGGGGCAGCGGTCCCACCGACGCCGGAACGATGCTGACCGACGCGGTGAGCAGTCTCTACTCGCGGCTGGTGACTACTTCCGCCAGTATTTGGGCCGTATACAGTCACGGTGGCAACGGCCTTTCGACTCGCTCGCGGAGCATTTCGGGCGGCAGCTGGCTGGCGGCGGTGGATCTGGCCACGGGCAGCGGCCTCGATGAGCATTTCGATGCGGCGACCTCGGACAACGGCACGATTGGCGTTGTGTTCGATCAGGCGTCGCTGAAATACCGTGAACACGATGGTGACAGTTGGGGATCGATCGTAACGCTGGACACCGACGAAGCCATCAGCCCCCAGATCGGTTTCACACAGAACGTTCCAGTGGTTGTGTATCTGGTGGAAACCGCCCCCGGGCAGAGCATAATCAGACACACCAATCGTCGCACCGGCAGCTTCGCAACCTCGGTCGCGCTCGACCCGGCTGCGCAGACGTTTGATTCGGTTCTCCTCTATGACATCAGTTCGTTCGAGTTCTCCAG
>JALGZD010000081.1 GCA_025782395.1 bacterium | reverse complement strand
TTATTATACTCCACCCAACCAACCGACTTTCTCGGCGATATGATCCATAAGTGGCTTAATGATCTCGCATGTAGAGCCCATCTTCATTTTTGTATTCCCGATAGCGATGGATTCGTGAGAGCACCCGCCGCCGCAATACGAGAAATATGGACATGCTCGACATTCATCTGATACATTGTCCTGAAATGATAAAAAATCCATCCGTACATCTCCAAACCATATATCTTCCCATGTATCCTTATTTACATTTCCGAAACAATACTTGTTAAACGCTGGATCTGAATTTACAAACGTCTCGCATGGATAAACATCTCCAAACGTATCGATTGCAAAGATATTATAGGCACATGGAACAGAGCATTTGCACCTCCCTGAGTTTTTAACGAAAAAATTAACCATTTCATTAAATGGATCTACCCGGATTCCGTTTTTATCATTCCACCAATCATTAAATACTTGCAACATGGCTGTAAGTGAAAGAGACTTAAAAGTATTTGGCGATTCAATATTTAATTTAAAGTCATGGTTTGCATATCTGAAAAATGGGTATAGTTCATCTGCGTGGATTGCAGAATGTTTTGATAACACTGCTATATTGCCATAATTAATATCATGCTTTTTAAGTAGTGCCATCGATTTTATCACTTTATCGAATGTCCCCTTACCACGATTATGATCATGGAGAAATCGATCACCGTCTAATGATGTTGAAATACTATAATTATGCTTCTTTAGAAATTCAACCCATTCCATATTTAATAAAGTCAGATTCGTGCATAATACTCGTTTGTTAACACACCCACGATCTGCAAACATCGTTTCCGCGTGCTCAAAGAAATCTATAGGCATTAGCATAGGCTCGGATGCGTGCCACTCCACATGCCCCGGTAAATGCAAGTTCTCAAAAACGTTTGATACAAAATCAACCGAATTGTTAAGGGTCTTCTCACTCATCCGGTTATGTCCTTTTCGAGCATAGCAATATGAGCAGTTTAAGTTACATTCGTCGGTTGGAAGGATTATGGCAATCATGGTATTGGACTCAATTCGTTTTCGCCATATTTCGCTAAATAGTTTGACCATACGCCATAACACTCATTCATTTTCCTGCAACGACTACATCGTTTTCCAAAGGCATAGTCATATCCATGACCTTTATGATGATTACATTGATCTGAAATATATGAGTTTATGGTGCCTCTTTGTGTTTCTGGGATTACTAATGCCCGATGATATGGACTCAATAAACATAATGGATAAAACATAAGATAGGGAGCCATCTTATGCTCTTCTGCAACTTCGATCGCCTTTTCAAGATAATATTCTGCAGTTTGCAATTTCACGACCAACTCCGGATGTGCCAAAAGATTCCCACATAAATCAAGTCCTGAATACCATATTTTATCGACACCAAACAGATCGTGAATCTGTTCAGTGATGTCTGGTAGCTGCCTGAACGTAGGACGCAGATTGATTAGGGTTCGGACATGCACCTCTACATCGTGATTGATGAGTGCCTGAATTCCAGTGACCGTCTTATTATAGCTTCCTGGGTTCTGCACAACATAATCATGAACCGTTGGAGTATGTGCATAAAATGAACATTCGGCAGTATCGATATATCTGCACACATTATCTGCAAATCCAGAATCTGCAAACATCGTGGAGTTCGTTAAAATTGTTATTCGTGCATTATAAGTATCTTTTGTATATTTAACGATCTCTGGAAAGTCTTTTCGGATTGTTGGCTCCCCTCCTGTAAATAGGATATGCCCCCCTTCGCATAGATTGGTATCTATGAACTTCATTATTTCGTTTGTTGAGAGTCCTTTTCCATCTGTACCGGTCGCACAGAATAAGCAGGAATTGTTACATTGATACCCCATTAAACAATACACATCAAGCCCGCCCATTTATACCAGCCCCATTAACTTCTTATATAATGCTCGATCGTGTTTTTCAAGTAGTTTTTCAAGATCATTAACACCATATACCGTTCCGATATGATAAGTTACATTAATATCGAGATCTGGTTTACCGTCAGATTTTACTAACATACCACTTTTCGGGATTATAAACTCGCCTTCATGGACCGTGACTTCTCCTGTTTTTACAATCTTGCCGCCTTCTTTGCCAGCCATCCATCCAGCACTCCACCCCCCAGCACTCCACCCATCACTCCAATCACTCCACGCATC
>JALGZD010000045.1 GCA_025782395.1 bacterium | reverse complement strand
GTCGCTCTCTTTCATGAGATCGTCGAGCGTTCTTCCGAATGCTTCTTTGAACGAGACTATGGTGTGCGGAATTTCGAGGTCGGATGCGAGATCGATCGCGTTTTTTATCGTTTTTTCGCGGTAGCCGCTGATCCCTTCATCGACCGTGATCGCAACGATCCTGATACCCCGGTTCGGCGCGAGGATCGTGTGCAGGAGATGCAGGAGCGCGGAGCTGTCCTTGCCGCCGCTTAATGCGACGGCGATTGTGCCGCGTCCGATGTTGTATTTCCGGAGGTCCCGCTTGACTTTGCGCGTGACGTCATCGATCAGGTGCCGTTCGCAGAGGTACATGCCTGAGTACGGCTGGAATATGACCGCGGGGTGCTTGCATCTGGTGCAGGGGTGTTTGGCAGACACTTGGTCGAGAATCTGTGCGCCCAATGTTTCCATTACTTCCTTCATCGCCACTTTATTGATTCCACAATCCGCACGTATACACTTGTAATCTATCGCGGCGGTCACGAGACATGCTGATCCGCTCCGACACATCTGGCACCGCTGTTGAATTCCTCGATCTTATCGTCCAGAAATTCGATCTGGCTGACAAGAAGATGTATCTTGTACGCCTTTATCCCATATTCTGGTTCGATATCAGTTCGAATCCGCTGCATCTCCTCCTTGGATAGATTCTTGAGATCGATATCAGGACGGTTCAGGAGTTTTTGGACTCGTTCCTCTATCTGGACTCTAAGCTTATTGCGCTCCTGCTTTGACTCCTTCTTCTTCCCCGTCAGGAAATCACCATACCCTTGCAAGAGTTCATCGAATCCCTCCTTAACAAGCCGGGGTTTTTTGACGCGGCAACGGTAGAACCCGAGTTCTTCTGGATACTGTTTGGACGGTATGAACTCGGTTTTTATCTGAGTCACACCAATTTTTTCCAGAAGACTTTCGATATCCTCTGCGCTCCACGCGACCACACCACACTCTTGCTCATAAGGTCCTTGGAAGTCTGAGATCACAAGGGTCTCATCATCTTCGAGAGCCCTGAGCATATTTCTCAAGACATAAGGCAGGCAGAGGGGATCGACCTCATGAAGCAATAATACCGCAGAGACAACGTCATACTCGGAATAGAACTTCATAGCGGCTGCGTCTATCTTATCGAACGTTGCATCTATGTCATATCCGCGGGCACGCTCTTCGGCAGCATCAAGATATCTGTATAAGCTATCGATACCGTGGTATCTGATTTTCTTCCTGTTCTGGATGGCATCAAGAACCTCAAGGCAGCGACCATCTCCGCAACCTACATCCAGCCAGTTTATTTCTTTATCAGATTCTGTAAGGCCGATGAGCTTGGATTTGAGGAGTTCCAGAGTCTTTGAGTTGACCTCGCTGACGCCTTCCTCGCGTTCTTTCTGGTAGACTGATTTGAATATGCCATAGATTTCTGATTCGAGATTAGAGAGATGGGGGATTGTGGTTGTTTCCGTTTGCTCTTCTTTTTTAGATTCTTTACGTATTTCAGGATCGTATATCAGCTCCTTTTGAGAATTGACATTAGTAGATAAATCCATCTTCTGAATATTTTCCTTTCCTTCAGCTATCTGAACTACAGATTTCTCAATTACATACTTTGACACTTTCCCACCTCCTTTGGGAAACAGCAGTGCTTTAGCCATCAGGCTGTTAATGATTAAAAGTTTTCCTACTATATCCTCATTCTTCGCATCTAATATGCTTTCTTGTACATATTCTTTCTCGTTCTCGTCTGGAATCGAGCGGCTCCACCTCTCAAGTTCACTGATAATGTGATTGATTAACCGGTCGACGACTGACGGATTATCTGTTGCTAAGGCAGTCGCGGCATGTTGCTCTATTCTGCAACCGAGTTTAGATTCTGAGGGATCTGCAGTCTTGCAGACCTCCTCTGATTTCTTCTTGACCTCCTTGAGGAGTTCTTTTATCCTTTGATCGATTATCGGAAGCCCGCGCCGCAAAACCCGCGCCGCACCCGGCGTCATCTCCTCTATGCCCTCGATAAGGTCGGTGGCGTGGTCGCAGTATTGCCGATACGCATCGAAGTTAGATTTTATGGCGTCGAAACCCATTTCCCGTGCATTATGAGCTTCTGTTAGCGCGCTTGCAAGGTTCTCCACGGCTTCGAGGAGCGTCTCCTTATTCTCTGATCCTTTTGATGCGCTTTTTGCGTCAGCAAG
>JALGZD010000213.1 GCA_025782395.1 bacterium | reverse complement strand
TCACCAAGTTTCGCTCTGGCAAGTTCCAATCCTATCTGTATAGCCAGATCGAGCATATCTTCCCCACCATTACGTAGCGCCCTGCCAAATTGATTAGCCCCGCTTAACAGTATATCGTTAATTCGCTGGGACTGCTGAAGTTCAAGATTCATAGTTTCAATTTTGTAATTACGCAACTCTTCCATGCCATCATACTCAAGTTGATTAAGCTCAAGTCTATGCGCAATGCGCATGGCATCGATTTCCATTAATTCTTTAGCAGTTTGTACGATTTTGCCCTCTTCTGGAGGCCGACCGTCGTCAGTAGTATCGGGTGCAGTTCTTCCAGCCCATGAAGCGGTGGGATCATAACCGCCTGCCAGCATAGCAGCCTTTTGCAATAGGCTGATTTGCTCATCAATCGCTATCAAAACATCAGGTGTAGCTCCCTTGATTTCAGCCATTGCACGTACAACACGCATCTCTCCAAGCGCTGCCTTCGTAGCCTGCCGTTCCAAATCTCCAAGAGCAGCATTAACTTCGTCCAGCCCATTGGCTTCTGGATTAAGGAAATATTGCATACTTTCAAGTTCATCTTGTAACGCTTCAAGCGCTGGTATACTACCCTCTTCAATCGCTCTGGTTATCTCTACGTTGGTAATCGCCATGACACGCATGGCTTCATCTTCCATTTCACCGGCTTTTCTGGCATTGTCGAGGGCGTCTTCTGTTTCGCCGATTACTTGATTTAATTTAACAATACGTTCAATCGCAAAACCGACAGCAACAGCAACGCCGCCCATACCGATTGCACTCTTTAGGGTAAGCATTGAGCCGGTTAAGCTGATAGCCTTGATTTGCAGTGCTGCATATGCCATACTTAACCCGCCAGTAATTGCGGCATTAGCTGCAACAGCAGCAGCCAGAGCAAGTGCAACGGGAATCAATGCCTTGGCAGCTTTCGCTAATTCAATAACACCTTTGACAGTAGGCGGGATTACGTTAACGGCAAATTCCCCGAAATCAAATATCATTTCTTTAATATCCGGTATCAATTCGTTGAGCATGGGTATAAGGCGTTCACCGATCTCTAGCCTCACATCATACCAGGCATCTTCAAGTACACGAATCTGGTTTTCAAATTCTCCAGCAGTACGAGTAGCGTCACCCATTGCATCACGGGAAGCAGCATACATCAGATTAAGTCTGGCATGGGCTTTTTCGGATTCGGTAGCTGCCTGTACCCCACCCAAGATACCCATATTCATCAGTTCTTGTGCAAGTGTAGTCTGATTTATGATGATGCCAAGGCGCTGAACGCTTCGATGCTGACCGACAAGTCCGTAAGATATGCGGTGTATCGTTTCATCAAGACCAAGATTCTTGAAACTGGAGAGATCAGTTGCCAGCTTGACAACCTCGACTGATAATTCAGCAGCCCGATCTCTTGCCATTCCAAGAGGAACAAGTGTATCCTGTATAGTGGCAGCATAAGCAATCATTTTGTTGCCGGAACGCCCTATACTCTCGGCAAACTCGTCAAGTTCAGCCCTTGCTCTTGGAGCGGCATCCCCGAACACAACATAAAACTGGTTTTCAATTTCAACGAAAGCGGAAGCAACCTTGACAGACGATACTGCCAAAGCTGCCATAGCCCCGGCAATAGCGGTTGCAACCAAGCCCGACGCTCTGCGGATATTTTCCATTGACAAAAGGGTTTTGTCGGTATCTTTGAACCGCCAAGTATAATTTACAACTTTATTAACTTGCCTGCCGATTGCCATTATTTATTTTCCCGCTTAAACTCTGTTGCCCTATAAAGCTCGTTGTCCAATATCGCAAACGCACGAGGTACCCACTCCGGGACGTGAATGAAATCAACGCCGAGTTGACCCTTTTCGTACCAGCTTTTAGCCTGCATTACATACCCCGTCCATTCTGATACCAGCAATCGGGGACAGATACCAAGGCGCACTGCGCAAAAAATCAGCGCAACATCCCGCTCGTGTAAGTTTGCCCTTACTTGTTCCCACGCTTCTTCCCTGCTATCGCCTTTTTGTAGGCACTTCCATCGCCGCTTGCAATCTTCACAATCGTAGGTTTTGGAGTAGATGCTGACCCAAGCGGCGTTGGCGAGTCCTGTTCTTCCTCCGGGGTCAACTTAGACAACCGGCTTATTTCGATAAACAGAATCGTTTGTATATCAGATGGCAGAACAGACGCCCAGCCT
>JALGZD010000215.1 GCA_025782395.1 bacterium | reverse complement strand
GAACAGTCCACCAGCGTGTTCACCGATTGCTTCTACTCTTATTGCCCAATAGCGAGACACGCGCTCCATTGCCGATCAATCGCAACAATCTTGGATTGCCACCCTAAATGGTTTTTCAAGGATATTTCTCCGCCTAAAATCTTGATTAAAGAGTGCTCGTTTTATGGTGCGGCGGTCCGGTCTCACCCGCTACGCCACGTTCGGAATGACGTCGATGATCTCTACGTATACATTCCAGTATACACTCAGGAACGTAGAATCAATGACAGTCGGACCCATTCCACACCGACCTTATGCTTTGCATCAGTCCGGACACATCCACTTCGGGATAAGAAAGACAAAGTCTAGACTAATACCATAACCAGTTGAGTTTTTAGTCCAGGAATGGCAGTCCGTTTACTAAATTCAATTATCAGTTGGTACAGGTCGAGTACTCTACGCAGTTCAGCCACCGTTTTCATGGTGTAGATACTCATTATTTTTTTGGTTTACCCTGTACAGGGTAACAAAGGGGAAAGGGCAGTGGTGCCAACACTAATAATTAATGTTATAAACAGGTTGTTGGACGCCGCAGATACCACCCTTGGACTAACTCCGGTACTTTATTGATACCAAGAATGAACTTCCCCGGAAGGTTAAATTGAACTCTGGTAATGACATTAATTAAATGTTTAGAGAGATTACTGAAACCTGAAAAAGATAATTCCCTATCTGCTGCAAATTTAATCATACGATCTTATAAGCTGAAAAGACGCAATATCCGTAACTTTCCTGCCAGTAATTAATTATTGATGTAGGACAATGGATTCGTATCCCAATGGGTCTACTCCCCAATATGGCAGTAGAGAAGTTAGTGAGTCCACAATTTGCCATCCAGTTCAAAAATGGTCCAGCCGAATCTATTTATATTTGGACTATCCCCTGTTGACAAATACTCCTTTCCACATTATCCTGTACACCCAGTAAACGGAAGGGGAGGTAAAACCAATGGCAACGCTAACGGAAAACATCTATGAGAAGCTGTCGGGGGCGGTAAGCGACCCGATTACACTTGAGGCGGTACTTCACGATTATGGTCATTCCAAGGGGCCGTTTTACATTGCTTTGGCCAAGGCTACAACTTCTCTATTAGAACGGTTCAAGGAGATTTCTAAAAAATGTGACGATGCGGACAATTACTACCAGGATAGACAACAGCAAATTAAGGTCGCAGATCAGAAATTAACCGGTATCAATCAAGCAGTAGATTCGAAAATAAAAGAGATATCATCTATTGACACGAAAATTAATGAGAAAAAAGCTCTTCTGGATGAAGCCAAAATCCTCGCTGGACTGGGGTTTGATACAAAACAACTCGCGCAATTGCACGAGTTGCTATCCAAAATAGCCGCCTCGCAAGGAGCAAAGCCACAGGAAGCTGCGGTACTTTTCTTCAACCAGATTGGCCACTACCAGGACCTCGTTTCTCTCGAACTTGAATCGAAAGGAGCACAGGTCGCCGCGGCTAAAGCGAAGGCCGACATGGAACGTTGGCAGGCGGAGGCAATGGCTGCGGAAGCTAAATGCAAAGCGCGAAAAACTTCCGTCGACTTTGCCGACAAGTTAATTACCCAGGGAGTAAAGCAAACCGACTTACCCCGCTGGGTGGGCATCATATCGAAAGCAGGCGTTAAGCCTGAGAAACTGGCAAACGCCCTGCAACAATACGGCTCCCTAGAGAAGTTCTACCAGCACCGGCAGAAGGAAGAGCAGAAACTGGAAGTTAACATCAGCAAACTTATCAGCCAGATTAAAACCCTCTCAGATGAGCGGCAGCAGGTCAGCACCGCAATAGGTACATTACGAAAGGAGGCCTTGGCCGAGATAAAAGAAATGTCACAGAAGACTCTGGATAATCTGGATAACCTAGCAGTCAAATCGGAGGAATGCATCGGCTCGCAGCAGCAAAACGCTAGCGAGGCGATTGAAGCAGTCCGCCAGAACACTCTAGCCGCAGTTGAATCTATCTCTAAGAAGACCCTGGAAGATATAGAGTCACTCATGAACCAGGCGGCACAGTATGCTTTACTCGAGCACCAGGCTGGTGTACTGGCGCAGGAACTTGTCATCGCGCGTACTCTGAAAAACCAGGATCCGGAGCAATGGAAGAAACTACCCTTCCATTCAATACGGGAGATGCTGAACGGCGTCATATTGTGGAGCCGTGCCGA
>JALGZD010000080.1 GCA_025782395.1 bacterium | reverse complement strand
GCTACTCCTTAAAACAATAGCGGGAAATTTTCTCACCCTACCCTCTCAGGTTTTAGATAATATCCCACTCAGCCACGACACCTTACACTCTGTACTCTATCAATTAGTTGTTAGACAACAGCCACCAAAGAGTCAGCACTTGTTCAGGCAGTAGGAATATAGGAGTTGAAACATCAAACACATTTTTTATATATGGACAACGGTTATACCGCTTATACCATAAATACAACTCCACGAGAGAGGCCAGTAGTGCGATATAATACACAACCGGACAACCTAGCGATATTGCAGGTTTGTAAAAAAAGAAGGAGAGTCGGCTTCTAGGCCGACTTCTCAAACCGTACAACGAATTGATTGCCGCAGACGCAGATAAAGATAAATCCGGTCTCGATTGCGTTCACACCGCAGAACTCGAAACTCTCCGCGTCTTCAATAAGGCTTTTCTTGCAGCGCGGACAGACCACGCTTGATTCAGATATTTGTTTGGGCATGTTAATCACGAGCAGAACACGGTCCCGAACCCATAATAATCTTCCGGTGATACCTCGGTAGTGCAACTCAACGCACAGCCGATAACAACATTTATAAACGAGTTTGCTACCTGCTCTAATACGACTCGGAGCGGAATAACCTGCGCTCCAAACATCCCCCGAACTTCGGCTTTAGTTGGCGCGAGAGTTTGAATGTTGCGCAAATGTTCAAAAAGTATATCGCTGGCTTCAGTAGTAAGGGGGTAGGAGGGAGGGACCGATACTCCGAGCCGGTCAATGACCAGAGCGATAAATGCTCGTGATAACAAAGCCTGCCGAGCCGTGTATTTGTGGGACGCGTCCCGCGAGAACCGGCAGGAGAGTTGCCTTTTAAAACCGAGCAGTCGGTACTCTGGGACTTGGAGCGTGTAAAAACATGAGTAAACCAAAACTAACTAACGTAGAACGAAAGCGACTAACGACAACCATGCTTCCTTATGCTATCATCATTGCGGGCATAATTACTATTCTGGCAGTGGTGTACGAATACTGTCCGTTTACGGAACGCGCTGCCATTATGATACTGCCGACTCTGATAATAGCCTTGGCTTTGTTTTTGGCAGTTGGTCTTGCGTTGCTAGCAGGCGATATCTTCTTCCTGCGTCTATACATAGAGAGGTATCGCTGAATGATACCAATTATTCTTTTCACCACGGAAGATGCTTTGACGAAATTCACAAAAGACAACGGCCTTGAATTATCAATCAAGAAGTGGGAGTCAGTCTGCGAAGGCTTGCAGAAAATCTTTAATATGGTAAATGCACGATGCGGATTATGTTTACAATATCCCACCTGCCAAACCTGCCCTCTTCCGGCTGTTGAAAATGCGATTTGTGGGGATGATAAGTCTTCTTACACGATTGCGAGAGAAGCCTTGGACACGGCTTTGATAGACGCTTACAACATGCTAGACGTTTTGAAAGCAATCCGAAAGAAGGAGGTTCTAGGTTGAAACGCGTTAGTCCTAGCCTTCTACTCGTCACTAATGTTTGGAATGAGAAAGAGAGGATTCCAGACCTAGTAAAAATCATAAATAAACAAACGCTCAAGCCTGAACTCTGGTTCTGGATAGATGATGGTTCCACAGATGGCTCTTACAATGAAATATTAGCGGCTAAGACCAAAATCCCGCTTCAAGTGTTTGCCATGCCAAAGAAACAGAAAGGAAATCTTGATACCATTGGGCGCGCTTATTCGTTTGTTCATCATTGTATAATTCACTTGGAGTTTGATTACATGTCTCTGGCTGATGTTGATACTATATTCCCGCCAGATTACTTCAAGAAGATGTGCGAGTATATGGATGCTCATCCAGAAATCGGTACACTCTCGGTTCAGTCAAGAGATGATAAATTTAAGCGAAACCCAGACAATCCGATGGGCAGCGGTAAGATAATCAGACGGTCCGTTATTGAGTCTTTCGACAAGTATTGGGATTTAGCGCCAGATACCTTCTTAAACATAAAGGCTAGGGCAATAGGACTAAAGAGTGTTTCGCTTCAAAATTGCTTCATAGATTCAGCTCCAACAACATCAATTCTTTCTGAAGAAGGAAGGCTTAGATATGGTCGCAGGATGTATTATATTAATAGGCACATCTTCTTAGTGTTCTATCAGGCTTTTATGTTTATATTGAAGCATGATAATGCGTCGCAATATCTAAGAGGATACTGGCAAGAGTGGACTA
>JALGZD010000229.1 GCA_025782395.1 bacterium | reverse complement strand
CATCAATACCTCTTATGCTCTTCATGATACTTATTTACCTGCATGAGGTCATCCTGCGATATGGTTTTGTTCTGCAACAAGAATCGGATCGGTGAACAGAGATATACGAAAACATCGCCATTGCGGTAGCATCCGTGCTTGTGGTATATATAATAACAGGCGGTTGTTGAAAATGCGGCAATGCGGTAGCAGGACGAAGACATCAACCTTTTGCAAATCTCGGATAGCAGATGATCAGGATCGGAATCATGAATGACACGATGACGAACAACCAGCCAAGCAAACCATGATCCATGAGCCGGCATATGACGAGTCTGTCTTTCTTTTCGAACTCAAACATGTGTGGAAATGCCTCGTTCAGAAATTCCTTCTCTATTTCAAGTACACCCTCGTAAGATCCGGATAACGGGGCGAGTGCGGAAACCCTGAGCATCGTGACGGTATTCGAGGTAAAACCCCTATTTATGTAGAAATATAGAACGACCCTCCGCTCTGTGATTTTTCCGTTCGCTTCCTTCACAACAACGAGTTTCTTGACCGAGATTGATGTATTTTCTTCTTCACTTTTCCCATAAACAGAAAACTCTTCTTCCCAGCCCACATTCTTCACATGCACAAATACCTCTTCCTTACCTTCTTCTACTATCGTATATCCAAGAGCAGGATAACAGACGATTGGCGGGTGGAAACTCGAACGATTGTCCGATTGGACGATGAGGAAGAATAGGGGTTGGTATGATTCAGGACTGGTATAGGCACGCATGAGCATGACGTCCGCACCCAACCCGGCTGCGAGATTAGTAGTATCGTAATCAGATCCCTTCCAGTGACCCAGCTCTGTTGGAAATGTATTCATATATTCATTGCTTCCGAGATCCATCTTTGTTCGAACCTGCATTGCATCTCCTGATGTGCGTGCAAGTTCGGTGTCGATCGCGGTGATGGATTTGGCAAACATCATAGACGGGGTTGAAAAGAGCACGACGATTACGAATGTAAGTGTTAGAAGTCCGATGATCGTGGAATATTCTTCAAAGAATTTCATCCTGTCCTCCTTTTCCCCCAATCCTGCATCTCATTAATTTACTGAGGATTATCAGGAATATGAATGCGATGATAAATAAAAAAGGGCTGGAAAAATCATGGAATAACTTCATTGCAACCTCCACGCCATAATGATCTGCGATCAGGATTATGGAGGTGACCCTGATGATATTTGCAACGATTGCGACTGGAATTGTTATGCAGAAAAGAGCGGCTTTTTTCAGGAGCGGACATTTTAAGAGGTAGATGAAAATGGCAGATACCGCCAGTAAAGAGATGAGCGTATTCATCCCGCTGCAGGGCATACCGATTGAGAATGAACAATCCTTGAGTTGTATTTCAGATCCTGTTCGCACGACCGCGACTCCAAGCATTTCAAGAGTCAGCGCGGAATATCGGGATGAGATCGATTGGAGGATAGATGTAATGGCAGGCACCACCGGGATCGGGATTGCGAATATCAGGAATAGCACCGGGAATAGCAGCGATCTCATCATCTCTTTTCCATACAGATATAGTATCAAGCCGCAGAGCACGAACAGGAAAGAGATCGCTGATAAGAATGGGAAGATCGTGATTGCGCCGATGATGTAGAGGAGAATGCCGAATGTTAAGGGGATTATCCCAAGTTTGAAAGGATCGGCATCGCGTATGTCTTTTTCTCTTACGTTCCTCCATGCGAGGAACAGCGATATGACCGGGATTAGTATGCCGTGGGAATATACGGGGTCGGTGAGCCACGTATTGGCAAGCCAGATGAACGTGCGAAGGTACAGGAGAGATAGGAGGATTGCGAGCAGGATTGTGATCTTTTTCATGGATGGTTATTTATTTCTCCTGGTCATATACGCATATCCTGCGAGAATGAGCAAGCCTGCGGAGAAGAGGACGAGGGTTGGGAGTTCGGGGACTGGCCAAACCGGACTGTTTGGAGGGCTTGTGAGCGTACTGTTACAGGTTGTGGAGTTATAATATATGATTAAAGGACCGCTTGCAGAACCATACCAAAGAACTTCTACTGCAATACGCCCACCTTCTGGCACAGTGTAAGACGGCCAATCTGGTGAAGGTTTCGTCTCAATTTTTTCAATGGATCCAGCATTATGAGTTTTTGGAGATGTGTATCTAACCCAACAATCGCTGCCATTGGCATAGATACCGCGAACTCTTACCG
>JALGZD010000125.1 GCA_025782395.1 bacterium | reverse complement strand
GAATATGGCACCTCAGAGGGAAGCCGCTTATCCAAGTAGGGATATTCATATTTATAGGTTGGCGGTAAATAAGGTGGGCGTTTTGATGGCGGGACATTGCTTTTACCAATTCCATTGTATATACTGGTTATATCGCTTATACGCGCGCTTTCCTGTTTACTGGTGTCGCTTTTTGGAACTTTGCTAATAATGTATCGTGAAGTTTTACTAATTTCACTATCCTTTTTTGAAGGTACTTTGCTCAGCCCACCGAGACTACTCACCTCACTTATCCCGCTAATACTCACCTCACTTATCCCGCTAACTTTTGAGTGGATGTTACTCATTAAACGTGAAACCGAACTATCCGCTGGAATAGTAGAAATAGCGGATGTAGCAGCAGCAACAGTGGGAACATAACTAACTTCTTGACTAACGAGCTTGTAAGACCGTGAAGGCGAATAGGGTCTTTCTTCAAAAGTGCCTAACCATGCTTTCTCACCGCCTTCACTCTTTACTGTTTTAGCATACAAATCTTTTATATATTTTTTAACCTCTTTACCCCAAGTTTCTAACCACTTTTCGAGATGTATATTAGCTTTTTTTGCGGATATTACTCTTCCTTTGTGTTTTAATCCCGCAATATTTGCTTTCTCCGCAAAATAATAGTCTGCAATATCTTTAACTCTTCCTTCGTGTGCAGGTGCTATTTTACCCCTAACCGTTGGCATGTCGCCTTTCCCTTTAAACACTCGTACTCCCCCCGTGATTGTCATCCCGCCATGTAATTTACGCGTACTTTGTTCGCTCAGCGTCGTTGTTCTAATACCCTCACGGGTTTTTATAAGAGGTTCTTCTCTCAACCCGTATGCTAAGTAACCCTCACCACCTACATATTCGCCTACATCGGTTTTTGAATGCACATCAAATAGTTTAGCACCTGTTTTCTTTACAACCACTTCGCCGCCTTTAATCTTAACAACTTCTCTTCCTTCTGCTTTGTTAATGCGTCTAACCGCTCTTTCTGCAAATGTTTTTGGGTTCGTTACTTTTACATCGAAGTCTCTCGGCGTTCGCGATAGTGCCTCTCTACCAACTGCTCTACCCGCGGCTTTCTGTGATACTGAACCGTACAAATCCGCCTTCTCCGTTTTAAGAAGTTTTGTAACCACTTCCGTTGATTTTACTAATCCGTGATGATCTAATGTTTCCTTGATGATGGGTTTTAACTCCTTTGGTTTAACCCCGCTTCGGATAGTGTATTTACGAACGCCTCTTGCTGCGGTTATCTTCACTGCTTCCTCAGGTATTGCTTCGACTGCTATGCGCGTTGAAAAAGGTTCTGCGGGCACGATTGGCTTTTCGGAAAACACTTCCCCTTTTATCTTTGGTTTACCCACGGAAACTCTTTTCAACCCGCTGCATTTTTTGGCGAATGTAATAGCGGGATAGTACTCGCCATAAACACCTTTTGGTCCTCTTTGTGTTTTTAACCCTAACGATATTGCATCCGATCCACCCGATAATCGTGATACTGAAATGCCCGGTCTTACAGGTACCTTCTTAGCAAATGGTATAGCCGCCATCGCCGCCAATTGCGCGCCGACACGCCACGGCTCTTCTTTAGCAAACTTAATAAACCCTTTACCGAAGGTGACAGCTTTTGAGGGAGCATTGGTTGGTTTCGTAAGAGTTTCCGCGGCTATCCGCCCAAAAAACAGAGGAACTGTGGGCAGTATTGAAATTATTTCCACAGCACCGCGAACGAGTTGCCGCTTTCGTGTGGGGTTATTTATTTCGGCCAGTTTACTCAGCGCCGATTCATACTCGTTCAACTCTTTTGTATATCTATCAAATTCCGCTTCTGAACCAACAAAAGTACCCCCTTTAATCAATCCCTTTGAGAGATATCTTTTTTCTAATGTATCGACATCCGCCCGCTCTCTCTCTACACTTTTTACATGTGCTTTCTTTTTCCTTGCCTGCTCGCCACCTATCCATGTGCTTATCGGGTCGACTATATGCTTGTGATATAACTCTTCATAATTTTTTGCTATCGTGATACCGGGTGCTTCGCCTTCTTTGAGCGTAATCTCGCCGAACCCCGCAAACGGTGCTTTATATTTAGTTTTCGGTTTTTCATACGCTTCAATATTTTTAATATCCTCCTCCGTTAATTTTGGTATTGCATCTTCCAATTTTCTTAAACCCGCCGCGGTTGTTTCTTTACCTTTACCGCAACGGTAGAAGGTATATCTGTTACAGATGCAAGAAGGCGTCCGTATCCACTAATTCCTCTACCCAGTAAACCTTCAAATCCTTCTTCAAGTTGTTTTGCAGGTGCTTTTCTTACTTTCGTAGGCTCACCCATAGGTATGCTTTCAGCAACGGCAAAGTCCGTGCCGTAACCCCCCACTCCCTGCACACCCCTTACGGTTGGTTTTGGCGTAGGTTTGTGTTTAGGTGGTGCTGGTGCTACTGATGCTTTTACAGGAACGGGGTTTTTACCAACATACTCAAATCTAAGCCCTTTATCCTCCTTGGCTAATGTTATCCCTTTTAGTTCGTAACCCGAAGGCGTTTCAGTATTTCTTGCCGCTTCTTGATACGCGTGGCGTATTGCACACGCTTTTGCATGATATTCTTTCATATACCCCGCTGCCAATGCGGATGCGGTTATATCATGTTTCTTACTGCCCATCTCGATTTTCTTCTTTATTCGCTTTTCTACTTTCGGGCGATGTGCGTAATGCCCTCTCGCTGCTTTTTCTTGTAGGATACGGTGATACTGAAGCTGCTTCTCCCGCAATACTTGCACTGCCATCAGGAGCGATTTTAACCCAACTACATGCCCTAACATCCTTTAATGCTTCTGCTCGTGCCTCTACCTTTTTACGCCGTGTTTCTCGTGCTTCGTATATCGCACTTCTTTCTGCTGCCTCTCTTCTTGCTCGTGCTTTGCGTTCTGTTGCGATTTTAGCTCTTGCCACTGCCTGCCGGCGTCTGAGCTCTGCTTGGTTTTCTGCTTTGTAGCGTGTAATGGCTTTCTGGCGTATGAGCTGTGGAAATATGGGTATTTTCCCGGCTTCCATACGCCTTTTTATCCTCAGATACACTTCTTCGCTCAAAGCCATTTTTCAGGTATCCTACACATATCCCGCGGGTTTTTTTTCCAGTGGTGGGAGTGTTTGCGGGTCTTCGTCCACTGCTTCCTCTTCGTCGTTGCCTTCATACGCTTGAAGTGCTGCTCTCGCAAATTCAGGATTAGTCTTTTCAATGGTTTTCAAATAATCAAATGCGTTCAATTCCCCCACCATGGCAAGCCCATGTCGGTTTGCTAAAAACCAACCAATCAAATCTTTTCTCTCTTCCAAGGTCAACCCGCGAAGGTCTATTTCTTCAGTGTCCATAAAATCCCCCTACTAAACGCTCCTTATCGCTTATATCCACCTCTTCTGTTTCCTTTTCTTCCATTTTGTTTTGTTTTTTCAACCTCAATTCGGTTTAAACACCAGATAAAAAATAAATGAAGGGGTAAAAAATAAAAACCCCTAAAATTGTTGTGCTTTTGTTCTTCGTTCGGTTGGATTTTCTACTCCCCGCCGCCCATTCCACGTCGGGAGAACATCATGAAGAGCATAGGTAACACGATCGACATTATTCCCATCAATGCGACCAACTTATACATGCTGAATCCCAATGCAACGCCACCTATGACATTGTAGTAACTCTCGTTCCACTTGCTCGTGTTGTCAATCTGGATGACCCCAT
>JALGZD010000094.1 GCA_025782395.1 bacterium | reverse complement strand
CTTGTGAAACACGTCACACAGAACTACAAGAACGGAGAGATCAAGGTTCGCGATACCGACGTTCCCGCACTCCGACGGGGAGGCGTGCTGGTCAGAAGTCTGTTCAGTCTGATCTCGACCGGTACCGAAGGGATGAAGGCACGGGAAGGCAAGATGTCGTACCTGCAGAAAGCCAAGGCCAGACCCGACCAGGTGAAGAAGGTCCTCGACAGCGTACAACAGCAAGGAGTCAAAGCCGTCTATCACAAGGTCATGAACAAGCTGGATTCGCTGACTCCTCTCGGCTACTCCCTTGCCGGCGAAGTAGTCGGTGTGGGTGAAGACACCAGCGGACTCAGCGTCGGTCAGCTGGTTGCGTGCGCGGGGGCGGGCTATGCGAATCACGCGGAGGTTAACTTCATTCCCAGCAACCTCGTTGTGCCCATTCCGGATGGCGTCGATCCCAAGCATGCGGCCTTCACTACGGTCGGGGCGATTGCCATGCAGGGGTATCGCCAGTCGGACATGCAGTTGGGCGAGACCGCCTGTGTCATCGGGCTGGGTCTGATCGGGCAGCTTCTACTTCAGATTCTCCGTGCCGCCGGGGTCCACGTGGTGGGCGTCGATCTGTCGCGGGAGCGAAACAACGCTGCTGTCGAACTGGGCGCCGACGCCGCGTTCGAGCCCAGCGATCCAGCATTGCGTACGACTCTGCGGAGCATGACCGGTGGTGCGGGTGCGGACTGCATATTCATCTGTGCGGGCGGGACATCCAACGCGCCTGTTGAGTTGGCCGTGGAGTTGGCTCGCGACAGGGCCAGAGTTGTGGACATCGGGAAAACACGCTTGGACCTGGCTTGGAACGCCTACTACGAGAAGGAACTCGATGTCCGGTTCTCCCGGTCCTATGGCCCGGGACGCTACGATCCCACCTATGAAGAACGCGGCATCGATTATCCCATCGGGTATGTGCGTTGGACCGAGCGTCGGAACATGGCTTCCTTCCTGGATCTGGTGGCTCAGGGCCGTGTTGTATTGGATTCCATCATCTCGGGGGTGTTCCCCATTGACGAAGCCGAGCACGTCTACCAGGACCTGGTGGGGACCGGTGATATGGGGACCGGCGTCCTGTTCGAATACGCCGCACAAGACAAACCCCAAGTCGAGGCAAAGCGTGGTCCAGTGGGGAAGACAGCGGCGGAGCGGCCGTCAGGCAAAGCCCGCATCGGCGCCATAGGCGCCGGCAACTATGCGTCTTCCATGCTGTTCCCTCACTTGGCGAAACACAAAGACGCCTGCCTTGTGGAGGTCGCAACAGCCACCCCGCTGTCTGGGGCCAATGCGGCACGCAAGTTCGGATTCGAGAGAACCGGCACGGACTACCGAAAGCTACTTGAGGCCTCGGATCTGGACGCCGTCATCATCGCCACTCGCCACGCATCACACCCGGCGTTCACAGATGAGGCCTTGCGCTCGGGCAGGGCCGTCTTCGTTGAGAAGCCGCTTGCGATCGATTTCGATGGGTTGGAGAAGGTGCGCCGCGCCGTGGTGGAGTCGGGAAACGATCGTCTGCAGGTTGGCTTCAATCGTCGTTTCTCCCCGACGGTGCGAGCGCTGGCAGAAGCGTTCGAGAGCTGCAAGGGTCCGCTCGTCATGCACTACCGAGTCCATGCGGGACAGATGGATGCGGGATCATGGTACATGGATCGGACCGAAGGGTCTCGTTTTGCGGGTGAGGCAGGGCATTTCCTTGACGTGTTCGCCTTCCTGACAGGGGCCAGCCCTGTTTCCGTGTATGCCACGTCACTGCGACCCGACACGGCGTCGCCGGACGATGCCGACAACGTGATGGTGATGGTGAACTACGACGACGGGTCCGTCGGAACTCTCTTCTACATCACGCAGGGTGGAACGAAACTTCCGAAGGAATACATCGAGATACACGGGGGAGGGCGGACCGGCCAGCTTCACAACTTCGAGTCGGTGGTTCTGTTCGAAGGGCTGAAACGACGCAAGATCCGCGGCGGCAGGCTTGACAAGGGACAGAAGGATCAGATGGCTGCGTTCGTTCAGGCGGTGAAGTCGGGCGAGCAGATGCCGATTCCCTTCCAGAGCTTGCTTGATACGACCCTGGTGACACTCGCTGCCGAAGAATCCATGAGGCGCGGCCAGGCGGTTTCGCTGGACAGTCTCTGGGGGTAGGAGGAACGGTGGGACGGTGTCCCACAGGTGTTTGGGGACGACAGCGGAAT
>JALGZD010000083.1 GCA_025782395.1 bacterium | reverse complement strand
ATCCGGAGCCGGTACACATCAACGGAGGCGGCGCGAGCCGGCTTCCGAGAAATCCAACGTTTCTACGGCGGCATGGTCGAATGGCGCCGGGTATCGGGGCGCATCGCGAAGTAGCGCCGGGTATCGGGGGCATCGCGAAGTGGCGCCGACGGACGGAGGAAGGTGACATGAGCAGCAGGAACCCCGCCCGGTGCATGCTGGCCGAGCGGGGTTCCGTGTCTTGTCGTGCCCCTGATTCTCGAGAATCAGTTGTGTATCTTTTCTAGAAACCGAACATACTCTTGATCTTGCCCCACGTGCTCTGCTCTGTGGGACTCGGATCTTCGGTAACTTCTATGTTGAGACCGATCGCCTCAACGTGGTACACGATGCCATCGCTGAGGACCACAAGATCGCACTCGCTCAGGATGCCGTCGCCGTTGTCTTCCCAACCGGTGACTTCCCACTCCTGGCAGAAGACCGGATACACTTCGTGCCATATCTCGCCCGTGGGGTCGCCGCCAGGCTCGGGGTCTGTGGGCTCCATCCAGTGCTCGTCGCCTATGTCAGTGGGAACGAGATAATACGTCGGGCCGGTCCAGTCGATGTGGTAGCGGACGCCACCGAGGATGATGACGTCACACACACTGACGATGCCGTCACCGTTGTCCTCGTAGGCATCCTGGTGGTCGACGAAGCAGAAGTTCGGATAAAGCTCGTGCCATTCGGAGCAATCGGGCGGGATTGGATCAAGAACAGGTGAGCCCAGGAACTCCATGTGCCGCTGCGCAGCGACGGGCACAACCAGCAGTGCGATGACAGCAATAACCGCACAAATCCGCATGATGCCCTACCTTTCTTGACTCTGGGCGGCGGGCCGGTGGCCAGCTACCCTACTGAGCGCCTCTCGAGCAGGCGCTCTAAGCCGGGGCCGACAAAGACGACCCAAATATAGCACAATCATGATAGCAGGTCAATAAGAAAGCGGTAGAGGCAATGCATCCGGCACCTTGTGACCCACTCAGCAGAGTGAGGAAGTCGGCCTGCTTCAGCCTCGGGCCCCAGAGGAAGTTGAGAAAGATTTGGGCCTCTGAGAGTTTCAGACGCATCCTGGGCTTGACTGTTCCAGCGCAGCAGGCTATCGTGTAGAGAGTTGCAGGAACGCAACCATCAGGACAAAGGGCCGGGGTTATGACAATCAAGCGCAAGAAACCGCGAGGGAATCGCCGCGACGCGAGCTGCGAAGACGTGATCCTCGACAGCATCGCCGAAGGGGTCTTCACCGTCGACTCCGACTGGCGGATCCAGTCCTTCAATCGGGCCGCAGAAGAGATCACGGGGACCACGCACGACGACGCGATCGGGCGTCAGTGCTGGGACGTGTTCCGAGCGAGCATCTGTGAGTCTGCCTGTGCTCTCAGGGAGACGATGGAGACGGGGGAGCGTGTCGTCGGGCGGCAGGTCTACATCATCAACGCAGCAGGAGAACGGGTGCCAATCAGCGTGTCCACGGCACTCCTCAGGGACGAGGGAGGAGAAGTCATTGGTGGGGTGGAGACCTTCAGAGATCTCAGCGTTGAGCAGGAGCTCAGAAGGGAACTGGAGAAGCGTTATACGTTTTCCGACATGATCGGAAGGAACAATCGCATCCAGGAACTGTTCGCGATGATCCCGGATGTCGCAGAGAGCGGCAGCACCGTTCTTATTCAGGGTGAGAGTGGCACGGGCAAGGAACTCCTCGCATTGGCGATTCACAGTCTCAGTCCGCGAGCAAACGGCCCGATGATTGTAGTCAACTGCGGAGCGTTGCCGGATACGCTCCTTGAATCGGAGCTCTTCGGCCACAAGGCCGGGGCTTTCACTGACGCCAAGCGCGACAAGCTTGGGCGCTTTGCTCTCGCCGAGGGCGGAACCGTGTTCCTTGACGAGATCGGCGACATATCGACGGCTCTGCAGAGCAAGCTCCTGAGAGTGCTCCAGGATGGAACATACGAACCCCTCGGCGGGACTGAGACGCTTACCGCCGACGTTCGCATCGTCTCCGCATCGAACAGAGATCTGCCCGAGCTTGTGGAACGAGGGGATTTCAGACGGGATCTGTTCTATCGCATAAACGTGGTGACCGTTGAGCTGCCGCCTCTGCGCGAGCGCAAGGACGACATCCCGCTTCTGGTCGACCACTTCATCGCGAGGTTCAACCGCCTCCGCAACCGTGATGTTTCGGGTGTTTCCAGCGCGGTCATGTCTATGCTCATGGGTCATGACTTCCCCGGCAACATCCGCGAGCTGGAGAATATCATCGAGCACGCCTTCGTCACCTGCAGAGCGGGACAGATAGGAACACGGCACCTGCCCGCCTATCTGAAGTCAAGAGTGGTATCTGCGGAGACAGGTCGTCCATACTCCATGCAGGATGTGGAACGGCAGTTCCTAGTTTCGGCTCTTGAGAGAAACAACGGCAATCGCCTTGCAACAGCCCGGGAGCTCGGCATTCACAAGACCACACTCTGGCGTCGGATGAAGAGGCTGGGGTTGCTGTAGACAGTTGCATGGCCGCAACTCGCTGCAGATCAAGGGTTGCAGCGATGCAGCGTTTCTGAAGTTCTTCCCCGTGCCACGGACTCTTCGCCGATGCGTTAACTCGCGGTGGCATAAGCCGTTACGGGACTCATGAGATACCGGGGCCTTCCTGGCACGGGGGATGCTTTGTAGTTACTCAGAGTAGTATCTCCACAGAACGAGAGATGACACAGATCGGCGGGTTGCTGGAGAGGGAAATGCGCGTAGGAATACCCATATGGGGAAGCAAAGTCTCACCGGTCCTGGATGCTTCGGAGCAGCTTCTGGTGGTTGAGCTCACGGGAACGGAACGGTCTGACGTCGAGACGGTGAGCTTCGGCGGGTGGGGGATGATGCGCCGCGCACGTCTGATCGGAGATCTCGGCCTGGACGTTCTGATCTGCGGGGCGATCTCCGGGCGCCTGGCTGGGCTCCTCGCATGGAAGGATGTTCGAGTCATTCCGTGGGTGTCCGGTGAGGTCGACGATGTTCTGAGAGCGTTCGTGGAGGGTAGGCTGTCGGGAAAGAGATTCGCAATGCCGGGCTACCGTGGTATGGGCCGAGGTGGGGGGCGAGGTGGGGGTGGCCGAGGGCGCCAAGGCGGAAGAAGGCACGGAGGAGGGTAGAAGAATGAGGATAGCAGTTACATCTCGTGGACCGGAAATGACGAGTGATGTGGACCCCAGATTCGGTCGCGCGAAGTGGTTTGTGATCGTCGATACGGAGACCGGCGAATCAGAGGCTATCGACAATGAAAGCGGTGTTCAAGCAGGATCTGGTGCGGGCGTACAGGCGGCAGCGCGGGTGGCCGGATTGGGCGTCGAGTACGTGCTGACTGGTCACTGTGGCCCGAACGCCTTCAGAACGCTCACTGGGGCCGGAGTAGAAGTCATCACGTCGGTGACGGGAACGGTGGAGGATGCCGTGGGAAAGGTCAAGCGCGGAGAGCTATCGCCTACTGATGCGGCCGATGTGAATGGTCATTGGACTTGATCCTGTCGTGGATCGTTGTCGGGTCCGCGATGAGCCAGGGCGATTCCTTTCCGGAATCGTCCAACCGGGAAGCGGCCAATCGGTGGCCGGGAGTAGGAACAAGAGGAGGCTAGTGTAATGCCTAGAGGAGACAGAACGGGACCGAGTGGACTCGGACCGATGACGGGTAGAAGAGCCGGTTACTGTGCGGGCTACGATGTGCCCGGTTATGTGAGCGGTGGAGGTGCGGGATTCCGGGTTGGAATGGGATTCGGGCGCGGCGGCGGCTTCGGTGGCCGCGGTGGCGGCGGCCGTGGTTGGCGGAACATGTACTATGCTACAGGACTGCCGGGCTGGGTGCGCGGTGGGGGAATGGTGCCGTGGAACTACGGCGCGCCGGAGCCCACCATTCCGCCGGTCGGTGCGGTGCCCGATGAGGCGACTGCTCTCAAGGCGCAGGCTGAGTATCTGAGTAATGTGCTCGATGATGTGCGCAAGCGGCTGTCGGAGCTCGAGGCCGGGTCCAACGAATAGGGAGCCTCGATGAAGGTAGCCATCGCGAGCGGCAAAGGTGGTACGGGCAAGACGACGGTGGCCACCTGTCTCGCACACTTGCTTCCCGCGCACGGTCAACCAACCACGTACGTTGACTGTGACGTCGAGGAGCCAAACGGACATATCTTCCTGGGACCGAGGATCGAGCGTTCAGAGAACGTCTCGATCCCGATCCCGGTGATAGACCGTGAGCTATGCACGAACTGTGGCAACTGCTGTGAGATCTGCCGGTTCAACGCGCTGGCCTGTCTACCGAAGAAGGTGATGGTATTCCCCTCTCTCTGCCACGGATGCGGGGGATGCGCACTGGTGTGTCCCGAAGGTGCTATCACGGAGATGCCGCGGGCCGTCGGTGTTGTTGAACGAGGCAGCGCCGGTGACCTGGGTTTTCTGCAGGGGAGGCTCGCAGTCGGAGAGGCGCTGGCGACGCCGGTGATTCGCGCCGTCAAGAGAGCAGTTCCTGAGCGTGGGATAGTCATACTCGACGCCCCCCCGGGTACGTCGTGTCCGGTAGTGGAGACGATACGCGGTGTGGACTGGGTAGTGATGGTGACGGAACCCACCCCCTTCGGCCTTAACGACCTCAAGCTCGCCGTCGGCGCCGTGAGGAAGCTGGGTTTGACTACGAGCATCGTCATCAACAGAAGTGATGTGGGCGACTCAGGTGTTGAGGACTACTGTGAAGAAGAAGGCCTCGACGTGATTCTGAAGATTCCTCACAGCCGCACTGTTGCAGAAGCGTACGCGCGCGGTGAGATGCCTGTCCTTGCGGTTCCCGGATATGCCGACATGCTGGAGAAGCTGGCGGACGCTGTCCTCACCCGCGTGAGGGAGGCCGAGAAGAGATGAAGGAACTTGTTGTCGTCAGCGGAAAGGGCGGCACTGGAAAGACCAGTGTTGTCGCTTCGTTCGCTTCGCTCTCCGAGCGCAAGGTCATCGCTGACTGCGATGTGGACGCGGCCGATCTGCATCTTGTTCTCTCTCCGTCAGTGATTGAGACCCACGGATTCTGCGGTGGGGTGAGGGCTATCCTCGACCCAAAGAAGTGTGATGGTTCCGGCAAGTGTCTGGAGGTCTGCCGGTTCGAAGCCGTCAGCCGCGCACGCGTGGACGGCGAGTGGGTCTACTCCATCGATCCCTTGGCATGCGAAGGGTGCGGTGTCTGCGCACACTTCTGCCCTAGTCGCGCCATTGCAATGGAGGAAGTCGAGAACGGGAAGTGGTTCATCTCAGACACGAAGCACGGTCCGCTTGTGCACGCACGTCTCGGTATCGCCGAAGAGAGCTCGGGGAAACTGGTCACGCGAGTCAGAACGGAAGCCCGGCGTGTGGCGAAAGACAAGGGATTCGATCTCATCGTGGTCGACGGCTCCCCCGGCATCGGTTGTCCGGTGATCGCCTCGATAACGGGCGCCAGTCTGGCGCTTCTTGTTACGGAACCGACGCTGTCGGGGCAGCACGACCTGGAGCGCGTAGCGGAGGTAGCTGCCGGGCTGGGGGTTCCTACGGCCGTCTGCATCAACAAGTGGGACATCAATCTCGAAGCGGCTCAGAGCATCCAGGAATGGTGCCACGGCAAAGAGATCCCTGTCGTTGGGCTCATACCGTATGATGACGCGGTAACTACCGCACAGGTCGCGGGTCAGAGTGTCGTCGAGTACTCGGATGGAAGCGCGGCCTCGTGTATCATCGATCTGTGGACGCGCGTATCAGGAATGCTGGGCGCTTGAAACCGTTGTCCCGGCATCTGTTGTGATGACGGTCCGGAGTCGTTAGAGCAGGCTCAAGAATCACCTGGTGGAGGTACTGATGTCGGATGACAAATCGTCCTGTGAGTCGTGCAGCTCGCAGGACTGTTCCGCCAAGACAAAGACACAGAATGAGACCGACAAGGATTTCGCGGAGAGACAGGAACTGGCGCGGAGGATGTGCCGGATCAAGCATAAGCTCTTCGTGATCTCGGGCAAGGGTGGTGTCGGCAAGAGTTCGGTCGCCGCCAATCTCGCGATCTCGCTGGCCAAGCTTGACAGGAAGATCGGAGTGCTCGACATCGACCTTCACGGTCCGAGCATCCCGCGCCTCTTTGGGCTGGAGGGCGCGAACATTACTGCTGTTGACGACGCTATTCACCCCGTTCTGACAGAACAGGGTGTGAGGGTGATGTCCATCGGGTTCATGTTGAGGTCTCAGGACGATGCTGTCATATGGCGCGGACCTCTCAAGCACGGTGTGATCAAACAGTTCCTGAAGGACGTTGAGTGGGGAGATCTGGACTATCTCATCATAGATTCTCCACCGGGCACGGGCGATGAGCCGCTGTCTGTCGCGCAGCTCATCGATGATGCCGACGGCGCTGTGATAGTGACGACTCCTCAGGCTGTGGCGATAAGCGACGTGAGAAAGTCGATCAGCTTTGCCAGACAGGTGAACGTCCCCGTCCTCGGTGTCATCGAGAACATGAGTGGATTCATCTGTCCGGAATGCGGCGCGCGCACCGATCTTTTTGGAAGCGGTGGAGGGAAGAAGATGGCCGTGGAGATGGGTGTTCCATTCCTGGGCAGCATTCCGATCGATCCGGGAATCGTGCCGGCCGGCGATTCGGGAGAACTTCCGGCCTACCTCTCGGGCGGTTCGCCCGGCGCGGCAGCATTCGCAGATATTGTAAAGAGGCTTGTCGCGACCGTCGAAGGAGAGTAGAGATGCCGGCGGGGACCTCTTTGCTATTCGGTATGATCCATTCGGGGTTTCTGTTCGCGAATGGAACATCCGGGTCCGAGATGTCACGTTGATGGTACACGTCTAACTCAATGCATCATCAGCAGTTACGCCGACCGTGCAGACGGTTGTGAATATCGGGGTTACGGATATGCCTTCTCCGCCGACTGGATTGGCTCCAGTCGGCGGAATTGCGTTCTCTCAACTGCTTGTCTCACATGGAGTTACAGATCGCCGCACTGTGTTCACGCTTCCGGAACGTACCTTGCCATACAAGGTCGGTAACGGCGTCCGGGGAAGAGAGCGAGGGCCATAATGGCATTCACTGTGAAGGAACTCGGAAAGCTCCGTTTCATAGGCGATTCAGAGCTACTGATTGTTCACGACACCTGGCACGAAGCGTCTGAGAATTGCCTCATTGAGAAGCTGATCGAGCGAGGCACGGCCGTCGGGTTCGAGCCCGATGACCTCGACCAGGCGTTCTGGGAGAGCTACGACTACTGCGCCCACTGCTTCGACAGAAGCGACCCCGTTCCGCCTGGGCCGTACGGCGGAGCGCGGAGTCACAGGCGCGGGCGTGCCGCTCGCGGCACTAAGGACCTACTCAGAGCTACGCGGGCCGGAGTCTAGCGGCTCGGCGGCAGGAGAACGGCGAGTTTCGCCCCGCAACCAGGCTTGACTTGGCACCGTGTGCATGGGCTGCGCACGAAGCCCGGCCCCGAAAGGGGCCGGGCTCGTTTTGCTGGTCCCGATGCACAGGTTGTCCTGCACGGCACGTGTGTGGTAGCCTCTTGCAATCCTGGAGGTTGCCACATGAAAACCTACACCGAATGCATCCCGTGTTTCCTGCGGCAGGCCCTGCAGGCGTCGCGCTTTGCCTCGGACGATCCATCAGTCCACGAGCGAGTTCTGAGGGAGGTCGCGAGAGCGGTCTCGACCATGGATATGTCGAAGACCCCACCAGAGATGGGACAGCTCATTCACAGGGTCATCAGGAAGGAGACCGGGATCGACGATCCGTACGCGGTTGTCAAGCGGCGGTTCAACGATCTCGTTCTCGAACTCTATCCGCGTCTGAAAGACAAAGTGGCAGGCGCGGATGATCCATTCGAAACGGCAGTCAGGCTGGCGATCGCAGGGAACATCATAGACTTCGGCGGGGGAAGAAGCACCGATGCCATCGACGTGGAGCGCTCGATTGGCGAGTCACTGACCAAGCCACTGGCCGGAGGTGCGCTCGAACTCCTGAGATCTGCAGCCGATGAAGCAAGCGACATCCTCTACATCGCCGACAACGCGGGGGAGATAGTCTTCGACCGGATTCTCATCGAAGAGCTGTCGCCCGAGCGAGTCACGCTCGTAGTCCGGGGTCGGTCCGTTCTGAACGATGCGACGATCGAGGATGCAGGGGCGGTCGGACTTCTCGAGATCGTCGACGTCCTGCCGAACGGCTCCGACGCGCCGGGGACTATCCTCGATGACTGCTCGGAAGCTGTGAAAACGCGGTTCGCGGAGGCAGATCTCGTCATAGCCAAGGGACAGGGGAATTTCGAGACCCTGAGTAACGTATCCAGGCCCGTCTTCTTCCTTCTCAGAGTCAAATGCGAGGTGCTCGCTCGAGAGATCGGGTACGAACTCGGCTCCGTCGTCGTCGCGAAGGTCTGACGCGCGGCGTCTGCGACGGCCCGCCTGAGTTCATCTGCAGCACCAAGGACTGTGCTGCGGGATTGCTCTCATGCGTGCGTAATTCCGAGCTCGCGCTTCGCCTGCGTGAGATCCTCCAGCGTTCCATCCAGGAATCCCGATCCGGAGAGCTGGTCGACCGTCCTCTCGTACGCCTTGAAGATGGCCCTCGGTATTTTCTCGATCTCGTGGAGGTCTATCCCGAACGCGCTTGGTCTGATGAGGATGACCGAACAGCCTCGGCGCGGATGGTGACAGCGGAAGAGGCTCTGGCGCGTGATGACGCGTCCCCTGAACGTCTGAGCATAGATGACCAGGTCGACTGGGTGGGACAGCTTGCTTCGTGACGGCGCCCGGCCACGGTCGGCCAAATCGACTGCGATGATGGCGAGTCCTCTTCGGTGGAAAAGACTCCGTCTCCTTCGCCAGTCATCGTAGGCAGTACCGATGGGGAGCTGTTCAACGACACTGCCGTCCACGTGGTATCTGCCATCTATCTTCTTCGGGGGAAAGACACCGGGGATCGCCATGGATGCTCCTATGGCATCGCTCAGACTTACCTCGGGGGTGGAGTGGTTCGAGAAGACCTTCTTGGAGACACAATCACCTTCCTCGCCGGTCCCCACGTCGAGTGCGACGCTGGAGAAGTCCATCCTGAGTTGCCCGAGAGCGGGAACTTGTCCCAGGTACTTCATGAGGATACCCGACACGTACTGCTCGACCTGCGAGCGGTTGTACATCCCGGATTGCTCCGGTGGGATGCGCAGGAGTTTCCTTCGGAGCTCGTTCGTGACGAGCCGGAGGCGGGGGTAGCGAGCCGCGAATCCATAGAGGTCATCCGGCGACTGGATGTCGAGCATCACTCTTTCGAGCTCCGGCGTGGATATTCCTGCCGCGTACATTCCGCCGACGACTGCGCCTGCCGACGTTCCGTAGATGTGGCTCACGGGGATCTCGAGGAGTTCTAGGACCTTGAGTACACCGACGTGGCACGGGAGGTTCATCCCGCCGCCGGAGAGCGCGAGGACGACTTCCTTGCGGCGCACGTAGTTCAAGAACGGGCGGAACTGCTCCCGCCATCTGCGGAGGTCGGCGCCCGCCAGAGTTCTCCCGCCTGGGGCGAACGGTTCCTGTGGCTGTAGTGCGAGCGAGAACCATCTGATGTCGTCTTGGACTGCCATGCGCGGTAGCGTAGCACGGGGTGAGGCGTGTTGCCAGCTGGAGATTGATCCGTAGAGGAATCCGAGCAGGCTGGAGACCGTGGACTGATCCAGTCCGAATGGCCATATATTCAAGTTAAATCTCGAGAGCTCTTGAACACGCTCTCTCGGGAGGCTATTCTTGGCTGAGTCATTGCTGACTGGCAATCTGATGGGATGCTACGAGATGTCGGGCAACGGGGTCCTCGATGAGACTCCCAAGTGCTCATTCGGAGGTGAACGGCCTATGACGAATCTCTTTGCCAGAACGAAGCTTCTCGAATCCAAGATCGACGAGTTTCTCAACCATACGAGCGAGGTTGGCCTGCTCTTCCGAGAGGCTCTGAAGAACTTTCTGGATGGACGGGTTGCGGAATTCGAGGAGCGCCGGGGCAAGGTCTCTGATCTCGAGAACCACGCCGACGAGCTCAGGCGAGAAGTGGAACGGCAACTCTACATCGAGACCCTGATTCCGGAGTCGCGAGGCGATGTGCTGGGATTGCTTGAGCAGACCGACGACGTCATCAATCGCGTCAAGCTTGCGCTCATGCAGGTCTCCGTTGAGAATCCTCAGATCCCGGCCGAGCTCGGGGATGGCTATCTCGAGCTGGCCGACTACGGCAGCCGCGCGGTGCAGGAGCTGGTCATGGGTGCAAGGGCCTTCTTCCGCAATACGTCGGCCGTCCCAGACTATGTCCACAAGGTCGCCTTCTGGGAGAAGGAGGCAGACAAGGTGGCGGAGAGACTCAAGCGACGCATCTTCGAGATGGATATCGATCTCAGCCAGAAGATCCAGCTCGGCAATTTTGTGATGCATGTGGATTCCGTCGCCGATCAGGCGGAAGACGTGAGCGAGCGCCTGAGCATCTCGACCATCAAGCGTTCAATCTGATCTGGACCTCCGGCGAACTCGGGAGATTTGGATGATCCTCCTCTTTCTTTCCAGCGGGCTGTTCCTTGGATGGTCTCTCGGCGCAAATGACGCGGCCAACGTCTTCGGGACGGCGGTTGCCACTCGTATGGTGCGCTTCAGAACAGCAGCCATCACGAGCGGGCTCTTCGTCATCGTCGGTGCCGTGCTCGCCGGCGGAGGAGCAACCCGGACGCTTGGGCAACTGGGCTCGGTGAACGCGATGGCAGGAGCGTTCATGGTAGCGCTGGCTGCGGCGCTGGCGGTTCTCTGGATGACGAGAGCGGGTCTCCCGGTCTCCGTCTCGCAAGCAATCATCGGCGGGATCATTGGATGGAATCTGTTCACCGGATCACCGACAGATATCGATTCGCTGGTCAAGATCGTATCGACGTGGGTGATCTGTCCCCTCTTGTCCGGGGTCTTCGCGGCCGGGCTGTATGTCCTTGCGCGAGCCGCGACTGTGCGATCCCGCATGCATCTCCTGGCGGAGGATGCGTTGACGAGAGCTGTGCTCATCGCAGTCGGAGCTTTCGGGGCTTTCTCACTTGGCGCCAACAATATTGCGAACGTCATGGGCGTGTTCGTCTCCGCGATTCCCGCAAGTTCAGTGCACCTCCTTGGGTTCCTTCATGTGTCCAGCGACCAGCAGCTCTTCGCGCTTGGCGGGATAGCCATCGCGGTCGGTATCTTCACTTACTCCCATCGCGTGATGATGACGGTCGGGAAGGGCCTCTTCAGACTGACACCGATGACAGGGCTCGTGGTGATTCTGTCGGAGTCGCTCGTCCTCTTCCTGTTCGCCTCCGAGTTGCTCGAGTCATGGCTCATCTCACACGGACTGCCATCGATCCCGCTCGTGCCGGTGTCCAGCTCACAGGCAGTCATCGGCGCCGTCATCGGCATCGCGCTCGTCAAGGGAGGAAGAAATCTTGACTTGAGGCTCATTCGCCGAATTGCCGGAGGGTGGGTGGCGACCCCCGTCATCGCGGCGCTTGTTGCTTTCTTCGGTCTTTTCTTTCTCCAGAATGTGTTTGATCTTCCGGTCCACAGGCCGGTGAGCTACGAGCTGTCGGAGGTCGGTATGGAGCGACTTCAGGAGCACGGCGTGCATGATGAGGGACTTGCAGAACTAGAGGGTGCGGTGTTCGAGACCGGGCGAGAGCTTTCCAGCGCGCTCAAAGAGAAGACCTCACTCGGTATGATCGACCGTGAGGTCGTCGTAGAGTGCGCGCGCAAGGAGAGATTCGTCGTTACTCTGAAGCGGATAGAGACGCTCGATCTCACACTCCTGACGGTCGGGCAGATCCGCGCCCTGCGGGAGCTCTCAGGACGGGAGTTCGGCTACTCGTGGGAACTCGAGAGCACGCTCGCCGCGGAGAGCGACCATTGGGCCATGCTCCCGGACACTCGTGACAATCACCTCGCCAACAAAAGGCTCCGTACCAACCTCAGGCAGCTGCTCGACGCATTCAGAACGGCCGACACCAACGACTGACATCGGTGCGCAAGCCGGCACAGCGAACACCCGAACACGAACCGGCGGGATTCCTGAACTGGAGGAGACGATGCGACTGTTCATCTGGTCAGTGGTGGTTCTCATGATCGCGGGTGGCGTCTCAAGCGCGTCCTCCGCCTGGCGCGCGACACTCGACGATCTCATCTTGGCTGGTGACGCAGCTCTCCAGGAGAGTCTTCTGGAGGAGCTTCTGGAACTCGGGCCAGCCTGGGCGGAGGTGGCGGGCAGGATAGATTCGCTTCGCTTCCGGGACATCGAGACCCCTGGCATCGCCGAGCAGAGGATGGCCACCTGCATCGACGGTGTGGAACGCCCCTGGGTTGTTGTGACCCCCTCCGACTACGAATCGGATGAGCGGACGCCGCTGCTTGTTGTGCTGCACGGTGGAGTCAGCAGGGCAGACATTTACTCCGATCCTCTCGAGTACGTTGCTGAGAACGAATTCGTGGCGATGGCGCGGGAGCACGGTTGGATCGCGGCGGTTCCGTTCGGGCAGGCTGGAGCCACCTGGTGGGACGACGTGGGCATCGCCAATATCAGGGCGCTCATCAGAACAGTGAAGCGCGAGTACAACGTCGATGATGACAGGGTGTGGATGATCGGTTTTTCAGACGGCGCATCGGCGGGCTTCTTCTTCGCGATGGCTGACCCGACAGACTACGCCGCCATCGTCGCCCTGAACGGCCACATGGGGGTGGGAAGCCTCGACGGTGATCGCGCCAGCTACGCTCCGAACATGGCCGGGACGCCGCTCTACGCAACGACGACATTCCACGATGGGCTCTATCCGTCCGAGCGGATGCGCGCCACCCTGGACATGGCGCAGCGCGCAGGAGGTGACATCTTCTACAAGGAGTTCGAGGGCGAACACAGCTTCGAGCCTTGGGGGGACGACGAACTGCCGAGGATCGCCAGATTCCTTGAGCGTCATCCGAGAGATCCGTTCCCCGCGAAGATCGTGTGGGAAACTGCCAGAGGAGAGTTCGGTCTCTGCTGGTGGTTCGCCATCGACGAGACGGTCATCGGCAAGCGCGCTCCCTGGCACGGCGATCACAATGTGGCGCTGGTGTCCGATCGCATCACGTTCGGATTCGTGCCTGACTGGGAGTACGAAGGAGAAGGCGTATTTGTCTCCGCTCTTTCCAACGGCGACTACCCGGCTACAGAAATGGGTGTGGCCGAGGGCGATGTCATCGTTGCCGGGAACGATGCACCTGTGGCGAGTCTCGACGATCTCAACGACTTCAAGGAAACGCTCGCTCGAGGGGACGCCTTTTCTCTCACCGTGCAGAGAGACGAAGAGGAACTCGTTCTGGAAGGTGTCCTCCCCGAGAAGGAGAACTACTACATTTTCAAGAGAGAGGTTCCGTCAGGGGCGGTCCGCGTCCACTACTCTGCGAATCGCGTGGATGTCAGGCAATCACTTGTGCGTTCTTTCAGGGTCTTGGTTCATCCGGACATGTTCAACGTGGACGAGCCGGTCACCGTGGCCGTGGGAGAGAAGACCCTCTTTGATGAACTCGTAGAGCCCGATCTCGAATTCCTGGTGCGGAACTTCCTTGAAAACCGCGACCGGAGCCTTCTCTACATCGCTGAGCTCAAGTTCGAGCTGGAGTAACCGATGACACCGCCGCGGTGATCTCCGCGGGTGACTCGACTGGGAATGGGATGTCGGCAGCGACCACGATCGCGCCGGCGTCCGGCTTGCCTGCCGTTACGGCTTGATGCTCAGAGCCTTCGACATCAGCTGGATAGCCACGCTCGTCTCGCCCTCGGTGACTGCGACCTCGCCGAGCTCCCAGCGGCTGAAGCCCATCCACTCGACGGCGTCCTGAACGTCTTCATCATTCAGCCTGCTGGCCCAGTCAAAGACGTCGCGCATGGCGATCTTGGCATCCGCCGTACGTCCCTGCAGGCGGATGACATGGGCAACCGAGTAGTCGGCTATAAGCTTTGGCAGATCGCTCTCACCCATGTAGTGATACTCACGCGCTTTCTCGAGCGCGTCGCGAGCCTCATCGTAGCGCTCAACGCCAACGTAGTCCCAGCCGAGGTTGTTCCACAACGGTCCAAGCCAGCCCGTCAGCTCGCCTGACTCGGCCATGGCGATGGCTTTCTCCGCCCACTCGAACCGTTCCTCCGGATCGCCCGTGATCGCGACCATGTGGGCCGCGTCGATCGCCCGGCTCCAGAGCTCGTGTGTCCCGCAGTAGTCGAACATTGCTCTGAAGGTGGCCGTTGCCGTCGGGTTGTCTCCGTCTTTCCACTCGAAACGACCGCGCACTCCGAGGTAGCGAGACCATCCGAGCGCATCGCTTTCGGTGGCCCGTGCGGCTGCTCTGTCGAGCCACCGTCGCCCCGCCTCGCCGTCCTCCAGGATGAGGTACGAGCGCGCCCGCATCGATGCGGCCTCGACGAACGCGGATGCGTCTCCCGCAGCCTCCGCATCGTTGGCTATGGCTTCGAAAAGTCTCCCGGCTTCGGCATACTGCCTGCCGTTGAACATCTCATCGGCCTCGACGAGCCGCTCGGCGGAGGCGCTCTCCTCCGGGGCGGGAGAGCATCCTGCAAACGCGCACGCGGCCGTGAGTATGACCAATGAGGTCAACAGAACAGGATTCATCGCGGTTCTCCCGTGTGGCAAATGAAACAGTGGCAAGTGAAACACAGGTATTCGCACGGTGACTCAGCACCGCTTTGGTGACTATGCATCCGGTTGCCGGCTCCCCGGGCGGACGGCTCAGTATCACTATGGGGCCGCCGCCGGCCGGTGTCAACGTCGTACGTGCACCCGGTGTCTGAGCACCGGGCTCGGAGGCCGGGCCTTCATGTATCTGAGCACCGGATATGTAGGCCGGGCTTTCATGCTTCCAATGCCGTCCACAGCGACTTATCATTGAAGTCCGTTGAATCGACTATTCTGAGAAAGTACGAGGATCTTCCAGTTACACCAGAGACCGGTCTCGCCGGTCTCGCAATCGACCAGGAGAGAGCGATGGCCTTCCAGGAGAAGCTTGCTGCACTGCTTGAGCAGCGCCCGAATATCAAGACAAACATCGCAAGAGCAGAGATGATCCGCGACGCCGTAGCGCGCCGCGAGGCGATCCCAAGCGCGTGTGGCGCGCTCGCAACGTGGACTCCGACGGACTCGAACGGCCGCAGCCCGAAGGACACCTACATCGTGAAGCGCCCCGAGAGCCAGGACACGATCGACTGGACGAGTCCGAACAACATCCCGCTCGCTCCCGAGACGTTCGACATGTTGCTTGAGGATTCGCTTGCGACGCTGGCCGAGGTCGACACCGTGTACGTGACCGATCGTGTCGTCGGAGCCGACCCCAGGTACGCGCTTCCGGTGCACACGATCGCCGACCAGGCTCTTTCAGCGCTTTTCACGGACAACATGTTCCGGCCGTGGTCGGACGAGATCGTCGCTACGACATGCTTCAAGGACGGGCACTTCACGCTCGTCGCACTTCCGTACGACAAGCTCGATCCCGCCAGATATGAGGGGAAGCTGCGCGTAGATCCCCGGCTCGGCGGCACCTCGACGATGGCCGTTGCCATGGATATGGACCGCCGGATCGGTGTTGTCTACGGGTCTGCATACGGCGGTAGCATCAAGAAGCTCATCTTCACGGTTATGAACTACATCCTGCCGGCTGAGGGGATCCTGCCGATCCACTGCAGCGCGAACGAGGGCCCCGATGGAAGGAGCGCGTTGCTCCTGGGTCTCTCCGGCACGGGCAAGACCACGCTTTCTGCCGATCCCTCGCGCGCGCTTCTTGGCGACGACGAGCATGGGTGGAGCGATGACGGTATAGCGAACTTCGAGAACGGGTGCTACGCAAAGCTGATCGATCTCGATCCTGAGAAGGAACCTGAGATCACGAATGCCTGCTTCCATGAGGACGAGGTGGAGAAGCACGGGGCGATCATTGAGAACGCGATGATGTACCCGTGGGGCTCGTTCGACGTGTTTGATTCTCGTCTGACTCCCAACTCGCGTGGCTCGTATCCGCTGAGGTATCTGTCGAACATCAAGGAGTCATCCACATCCGGTCATCCGACAACCATCTTGTTTCTCACCGCCGACGCGAACAGTGTGATCCCGCCGGTCTCGAAGCTGACCAGTGAACAGGCGATGCTCTGGTTCCTCATGGGATACACGAGCAAGCTGGCGGGAACGGAGACAGGCATCACCGAGCCCGTGAGCACGTTCTCACGTTTCTTCGGCGAGCCGTTCATGCCGAGGAACCCGGACGTCTATGCGTCGCTATTGGGAAAGAACATGAAAAAGCACGGCACGAGCGTCTTTCTCATCAATACAGGGTGGAGTGGTGGCCCGTATGGGGTCGGATCGAGAATAGATCTTCCGATCACAAGGCGAATGGTGGACGCGGCGCTTTCGGGTGAACTCGACGACGTTGAGTGCGAGATCGATCCATACTTCAAGGTTGCGGTTCCGAAGAGCTGTCCCGGTGTGGATGCGGCCATTCTAAAGCCCGCGAACACGTGGGATGATCCGAAGGCGTTTGAGGAACGCGCGAGGAAACTCGCTGCTGATTTTGCCGCACACTATGACAAGGCGTACGGGAATGCGGGCATAGATGCAGCCGTTGCCGCCGAGTGTCCCGGAAAGTAAGTGGGTTCCGGAATCGCAGGACGATGTAGTCAAGAGATGCGCCGTGCTCTCTGGAAAGGGCGCGGCGTTTCTCTGTGACGCTGGGTGTGTCATCGCGACGCTGGACGTGTCATCCGGAGGTGCTGCGACTCGATGAAATCTGCGATATCCGCGGGGAGAGGTGCTGCGAGTTCGAGCCGCTCGCGGGTGCGCGGGTGCTCAAACGCGATCTGCGCGTGATGAAGCGCATGGCGGGGAAGGATGAGGTGGGCGAGGAGCTCCGGTGACTCCGGATCGGTCATCAGTCTCCGCAGGAGCGTGGCGGACAGTCCGTAGGTCTTATCCCCGATGATAGGGTGACCGCTGTATTCCAGATGGACGCGGATCTGATTGGTCCGGCCGGTATGCGGTCTGACCTCGACAACACTCAAGCCGATCGGCAGCGCGCCTATCCGGCTCTCACCGGCTGGCACGTCTGTGGCCCACCCGCCCTGCAATCGTTCGATCACCCTCACACTCGTCCTTGCCGGTTTGCCCTTCTTCCTGTCTATGATCGATCGCGGAATTGGATGCTGCTTCCCGATCCGTCCGAGCGGAGCATCGATCTCGAATGTGTCATTGGCGGGACATCCGCGCACGATCGCCAGGTAGGTCTTCGAGACGGCGCCTCGCGCGAACGCGGCTGATATCGATCGCGCCGCCTCGACGTTTCTCGTGAGAACTACGAGGCCGCTCGTCTCCCGGTCGAGGCGATGAGCGAGATTGAGATTCCGACCGAGATCGTCCCTCAGCTTCGCGATGAGTGTGTGCCGGATGAACTTTCCGCTTGCGTGGACGGGGATGTTCCCCGATTTCGACACTACCAGGATGTCATCATCCGTGTAGATGATGTCGTAGGTGAAATCGACCGCCGGTTCGACTATCTCTATTGTGTACTCGATCTCATCACCGGTATCTACTACGTCGTCTGCACCGACCAGTCGTCCGTTCAGTCGGATCTTCCCGGTCTCGATTCGCTTCTCCCAGAGCTCGCGCGGAAGATAGCGAAACCTCTCGCAAAGGAACTCGAGGACAGTCCGCCCGCGGTAGGGGTGGTGGACCTTCGTGCTGAGGTGAATGGGATCGCGGCGCTCAACCATGATTCTCATACTACACCGCCGTCGCAGGAGGCACCAACTTATGAGGGAACAGGATCAGACTTATGAGGAAACTGTAACAGAGATTTGTGTTGACACAGAGTTAGGCGACCCTTATAATATTAGGTGTACTTAGATTCTGCCCTGAAGAGGAGGTCCTGTGGAGACGGGACGTCTCAGCGAGAGCCTGGAAGACTACCTGGAGGCCATCCTGGCCATCCTTGAGGAGAAGCAGGCCGTCAGGGCAAAGGACATAGCCAAACGTCTCAGCGTGAGCAGTCCGTCGGTGACGGGCGCTCTTCACGCGCTGAGCGAGAAGAACCTGATCAACTATGCCCCTTACGATGTTATCACGCTCACTTCCGAGGGAGAGGCGATCGCAAGGGAT
>JALGZD010000064.1 GCA_025782395.1 bacterium | reverse complement strand
AACACTCACCCCGGAGTTTCTCCCCACCACAAGGAGATACAATGAAGACTCTGATGCTGCTGTTCCTGATCGCACTGATTCCATTCTCAGTGTCTTTCGGAAACGTGGACTTTGACGATCAGGTAACTGTCGATGGGCTGTTGCTCGTCAAGCAGACGATCGAGGCATTTCAGGATATCGAAACTGCCGGTGCGTTTGTCGGGCCTGACGCGGACATCGACGAGATCAAACAGTGGATTCCGTACACGATCATATTCGGGGCGGAGCAGGGAAGAGCTTACCCGGATACCGTATCGAAAGCTCGGGACGTGTATGGATTCATTGCACCTGTGGGGGGAGAAGTCGCGTTTGCAACATTGTTCTGTAATGCCAGTGGTGCAGGTGGAGACTCTTTGATCGTAGATATAACCATTGAAGGGGCATCTATCTTTGCCGCGAAGCGTGGAATGAAGATGACTCCTTCCTGTGCTGCAAAGGACAACAGTATTGACTGTGCTCAGGGACGTGGTTCGATCATCGCATCAGCACAGGACGATGCTTCAGCAGGAGAATTGATCGAACTGGACCTGGACACACATGGAACGTACACCACCGATCCTGATGGTGTCATTGTGACTATCTATTTCTCACCTGACCACTAGGAGCGGAAAGTGGAAGAGCAGTATGAAGTTCTCGCGGTGAATATCACGTTTCTAGGGGAAACATTCCCGAGAGGAACGATCATCACCAAAAGTGGTTGGAAGGTGCAGGCCGACGCCTGGAACGAAAAAAAAGCGGAAACTGCCCCTACGATTGATGTAGACGCAACCTTCGAGCATCTGGTGGAACGAAAGATCATCAAGCTGGTTGAAGCGGTTGAAGAAGAGACACGCGTTTCAGTTCCGTGCTTCAAGGAAGAGAAAAAGGGACGGAAGGGGAAGAGGTAAATGAGCACGTACTGTCCAGACGGGGAAGTTCGGAAAGCGTGGTCTCATCTCTCAGACAGTAACGAGTACGAAGAGGTGGAGATCTACAGGAAGAACGCAAAGCGGGATCTGGACGGTAGTCTGGGACTTGTCATGGCAACACCTTTTGACGCGTTCGTGACTGTAGGTGCCGCAACAAATACCACCAACGCGACGATCACAGTCCCATTGCTGGACAAGCTGCATTTCGTCGTGGGTGATACGATCACGTTCTATGACAACAGCGTCGATGTCAGAGCTTTCTCAACTGAGACAATGGACATCACCGGCATTTCAGGAACCGTAATCACGCTTGATGGAGTGTGGACAACACCCCCGGTTGCGAACGATGAGATATGTGTGGTGCTGGAGTACTCCGACCATGTTGTTCTTGGCCCGCCCCCGCAAGTGCACAGGCGCGCGTTGCAGCTCAGTGTCTACTACGCAAAGCTGGGAATACTAGGCGGGCCGGTTCCGGTTCACGATGATGCGGCAGACGAGTACCGTGACGCGCTCGCGTGGATAGAGCAGGTGAAAAAAGGCCGTGAAACCATAGACGACAACACGGTTCCTTCCTATGCCTACTCTACACACGAAGAGTACCATCCTGTCACACACGTTGGTGATGAATCGGCATGGGAACCGGACAGTGATCAGCTTGACGACATCGAAAGCGAGTGGGATGACTGATGGGTAAGGGGATGGAAGTCAGTATCATCTTTGACGCAACGGACGTAACGAAGTACATCAGACGCCATGTTGCGAAATGTAAAGACCTAACTCCTGCGATGAGTCTCTGTGCCGCGAGAATGAAGCAATCGAAGAGAGACATGTTCGACTCTGAGGGCCATGGAAAGTGGCCGGAACTGTCGCCGATGACTAAGTCGATCAGAGCACACGCTGGAAAACATGGAAAACCCAGTGGTAGAGGAAAGATGCTCAAGATCGAGGGCCGTCTATTCAAATCACTCCAGGCGTTTCCACTCAGGCGTGCACTGATATACGGTTCCGTCGATCCCAGAGCACAGGTACTATTCAGAGGCGGAACTGCTCCCGCACCGAAGAACTGGAAAACACGAAAGCGTGTGAGAGTACCGGCAAGAAACGCGGTCAAGTTCATGAAGAGTGATCTAGTGGCATTCACACTCTACATTTACAAATACCTGCGGAGTGCAAAATAACATGGGTTCTGTTACGCGAGTAAAACAGTGGGACTTTACCGACGATAACCATTACACGCTGGCTGACGACGGAACGATAACCCACGATTTGTCTACAGGGGTGTCCGTGCTGTCCAT
>JALGZD010000116.1 GCA_025782395.1 bacterium | reverse complement strand
CTACGAAGACTTCATGCTCACCGGGTTCAGCGTGGAAGAGAGTTCTGGTTCTGATGTCGGTTTGTTTTATAGCGTCGATAAGAACGAAACACTTGAAGCGGGCTTCGTGCTCGCGTACGATTTCGTGAGGAATGCAACGACACGCGTATCTGATATGCCATCCGACCTTCTCGGGCATAATGTAACCGTAAACTCAGCAATCCGGTCATTCTCGCACCAGGATGAAGCCTTAATGGCAGTCACGAGTGAGATGACACCAGATGCGCTCCAGTCATTACCAAATGACCTCTTCATTCCCATTCTTGCAGCCTTTGAGGACAGATTTACAAGGAAGGACATGGATGATCTTCTCTCTGCTTCAGGGACCACCTATGAGATAGATCTGCGGAGCGAGCCTATCATCACAACGAAAACGATGAAGATGAGCTGGTATAACACCAGTTCGAATGAATCACTCGAGTTAGAATCGATTGTGACCGAGATGCAGGACTGGGGCCAGGCTCAGGGGATCGATAATGATAACTTAGCGACCATGATGAGTGTGGTGCTTGCCTGGAATGTCGGTGAGACCATGGTCACGAGGATCGGTTCGGACGTGACTGATCTCGATTATCCCGAAGGACTGGACGTGTTGAACGACATAAATAATTATGGGCTCATTGACGGGCTATTATTTATCACTGATTCTATAACAACATTTCGTAAAGCCTATTACTTCACCAAATTTGTAAAAATGGAGGCAACTGCCACTGCCGGAAGTTCCGGCTGGAAATTCGCGAAGGCATCGATGAAAATGATGGCGAAGGCAAAAACGGGCTTTCTCAATGTGGTGAAAAATACGGCGAAAGTCCTTGCGGCTCTCGGATGGGTACTTGAGGTAGGTCTCGCACTCTATTCCTTCTTTGCCATGGCCATCGGTTCGGGATGGAGCGGTAAGGGTATCTTCGTTGGCACCTTGTATGCGACACTGACGATCATCTTTGCCGTTGTGCTCTATGCAATCTTGTGTATCCCGATTGTGGGTTGGATAATTGCTGCTGTAATTATTTTATCGGACATTCTCACAATGTTGTTCTTCGGTCAGGGCTGGATGGAGGCGCTGATCGGCTGGATCATAGATACCTTTACTGATGTCCGTGTGCGGAGTGAGGTCGTTGGGCTCGATATGAAAGACTCGTCTGTAAATATTGATGATTCTGATAATAACGGCTTGGACGTTGGAGACTGGATTGAGTTTAAGAGTACGATGACCGGGACGGTGAAGAGAACCGGACACGGTAATCAGGGTGATGTCTTGCAAAGTTACGTGAAACCCTCCTATAAGTTAGGATTTAACGTGGGTGGATACACCAGTTATTCCAATCTTACCAACTCGTGGTATAACGGGACCCATAAGGAAGAGACGTATGATATAGGAGTCAAACTCTGGCCACGGAGTGGCGTTAATCTCCCGATGCTGGTGCAACTGGTTGCCGACTATAGAACATTTTACGACGATTGCTGGTGGTTCTTCGGGTGGCATTGCGACCGGGAGAGTCAAACGGGATCGAGCACGAGCAACCTTGACACGCTCTACTTCGATGTCTTCCCCGGGACCATTAGCGAATTTGTGCGCTGGCGAGGGATTTCTCCGCTGGATAGCGACCATGACGGGCTTACGTACAGCGAGGAACGCAGTAACGGAACCTCGCCATGGTCGTTCGATACCGATGGCGATGGCTTGAGTGATAAGTATGAGCTGGACATTGGTACGAACCCACGCGACGCCGATACGGATCGCGATGGGTTAAATGACAGGGTTGAACACCTGTACAACACGAATCACTCCTTCTGGGATACTGATGGTGACGGGCTCTCGGATTACATGGAGATCAATGGCTGGGTAATCACCGTCAATTACAGTGGGTTCATGTTTAACACCACGGTTCACTCAGATCCGCTGCGTCCGGATGCCGATGGCGATGGCGTTATGGATGAGATGGAATATTTCAGTTTCCTCAATCCGCTCTCGAAGGATACCGACGGCGACGGCGTTATGGATGCAGCTTCACCCAAGTATTACACCAAGTTTAATTACACTACGAAATGGGATTTCACCTCTCCAAATCGAATAGCAGTAGACGATGAAGGATATGTTTATGTCGCGGAAATTCCACACGAGTATGACGAACCGCTTCGGATTCAGAAGTTCGATGCCAACGGAACGTACATTACACACTGGTATGTTAACGACACAAGTGATTT
>JALGZD010000093.1 GCA_025782395.1 bacterium | reverse complement strand
GGTACGTATCGCCGATCGAGTTCAGATACTGGACGCCCGGGTGAGCCTCGTCGTTGGTTAGGAGGATTGTCTTGGCCTCGGCCGTCTTGTCCGGCTGCCACTTGGAAGTGAGATGAAGGACTCCGAGAGTTGTGCCACCGTGCACGAGCGCGACGTCTGTGCCTTCATTGTAGATGGATGCGTCCTGGCCGGGCTTCGTGGCGAGCGTGATCGGGAGCGTCCACGGGAGACCCTGCGGCAGGTGCATCGTGTCGAGCACGCTCCTGTAGATCTCCTCCGTCATAAATCCATCGAGCGGACTCATGGCGCCCACGGCGAGCATCTCGATGTCGGCAAGCTCGCGCTCATTGAGCTCAAGCTTCGGAAGTGTGTCTGCGGTCGCGAGGAGAGCTCTCTTTATGTCCCCCTCGATCATGAGGTTCACAAGCGTGCCGCCGTGCGGCTTGATCTGGGTCAGCTTCTTCTCGGTCAATGGTGCCTCCCTCTATTAGATGGCGTGCCGCGTGGCGATGGCCGCGCTATAGATAGCCGAGATTCTTGAGGCGCTGCTTGATGGCCTCGATTTCGTCTTTCGTGAAGTCTCTGTCCAGCTCGTTCTTCGCCCCGGCACCGCTCATCACGTCACGAAGCACATAGACAATGAAGTCCGTGACCGAGCTGAACCCCGAGCCCTCAATGGACTTCGAGATCCGCTCGTAGAGCGGCCGTGGGATCTTGATGGTGACGCGTGGTTCGGGCATTTGTGCCGTCCTTGGGGATGTGTGTGGCCTGTTGCCTGTCCCCGGAATGTGCCGTGTCTTGGGGCTTTGCGGCCCCCAGATGCAAGAAGCACTCCCACTAGGCTCTAAGTGTAGCCTAATGGGAGTGTGGTGTCAAGGAGGATGCTGTTGCCAAATGGCCTGCATATCCACACTACCGTGTTGTCTGCTCGATGAACGTCTCGTAGCTGTCGGCCACCACGAACTCCGTTTCGGATCCGAGCGCCTTGAAGTGTTCCTTGCCGCAATCGATCTTTGCCTGCTCAGTCGGGCGAAGGACATCGGTGAACTGACTGCCCTTTGTCTCCACTACGAAGTAGAGCCGCTCCTGGCCATCCATCTCGACCAAGACCGCCCAGTCGGGGTTGTAGGTGCCCAGGGGCGTGTCGATCCTGAACCATCCTGGCAGCTTGGCGTAGACCTTCACATTGTCACTTCGTTCGAACGACCGGGCGAACTCCTCCTCAACATCCGAGTCGTAGACGACATGGTCGAAGACCGATTTCTCGCTTTCCAGCATGTTCTTGCTGAGGTAGCCGTACAGCTCGTTTTCCTCGAATAGCTCCTGGGCGTAGTAGTAGTCATCGCCGAGCCTCTGGTATTTGATCCCGTCGACGATGAACAGCCGCATCTGGCGTTTGATGATCGCAGACACCTGCTCGATGTACTTCTGCGGGTTCTTCTTGAAGTCCTCGAGACGGTCGTTCCGCGTCATGATCTCCACCAGCGTTCGCCGAGTCAAGTTCGTCTCATTTTGAAGGTAGCTGACTACGTCGGGAAGCTGATAGTCCTCGGCTTCGTAGACGTGGGTGCTCTCCTGTACAACCTCAGTCCGGACACCACCCTGGTCAACTTTGAGCCGTGCCTTGCGACTGATGAACCTAGCTCGCCCCACGATAAGTCTCTTACCAATCTCGTCTGAGCATTCTTCGATCAGCTTCTCGACATCGAAATCAACTCGGAATGTTGTCCTGTACTTGATGCGTTCCCAGAGCTGCTTGAATTCCTCGCCCAGGAACACCGCTTTGTTGAGCCGAATCTGCTTGCGGTCATTGGCGTTCTTGATGTTCAGGCTACCGGCGACCTTTCGCAACACTGCGGTGATCTGCGCGGCGTGGTCATTCAGCTCCTCCGGCAAATCGACGCTGTTGGTCTTCAGGTCTGTCCTGAGCGAATCCTGGACCTTACCGTTCGCATCGATGTAGCCCTTGGCCTTCAGGTGATCCCACACTTCCTGCGAGGTCTCCACCCCTAGGTACTCAGTCCGGTGATCGACAGTTGGAATGGGGATGTTGGCAAACAGGTGCGGTTCGACCACGCCGAACTTGATGCCCTCTTCTTCCTCGATCTCCTTCTGCAGCTGCCGAGCGAAATCTTCATACGATTCGTTGGCCATCACGGTCAGCCTGTTCACGTCGAAACCGTGAACTCGCTCGCCATCCTGGTTCTCTGCTATGCGCATCCCTCGGCCGATCTCCTGTCGTTT
>JALGZD010000007.1 GCA_025782395.1 bacterium | reverse complement strand
CGAGGGCGGGTTCGTCACGGAGGGCATCAAGAATCTGGTGGCGGCGCTCTCGTTCGGCGCATCCCGGGATGTGAAGAGGTGTGCGGAGCATCTCTTCTCAGTTGGGGCGACGTCGGGCGCCGATATCGCGGTCGGCTTTCAGATGACGCTCATGTCCCGGCCGGCTCGTTCTCCCGGAGCGAGGGTCGGGAATCCAGCTGGTATCAGCGTTCAACACGATGGGGAGGCACAATGGTCGTAGCGGGACGCATCAGGAAGGGTGCGTACTTCGATTCCGTCACGCTCATGAACGTGGCGAGAGAACTCTCCCACATGGAGGGCGTTGCCGACGCAGCCGTCGTCATGGGAACGAACGAGAACCGGGCCATTCTCGCCGCGGCGGATCTCCTGACACCCGAGTTCGAAGCCTCAGGCGACACCGATCTTCTGATCGGCGTAAGGGCCGAGACCAATGAGGTAGCGAAAGCGGCACTCATTGCCGTCGACCAGCTTCTCGAGAATGTGAGGGGCACCGCCGACGACGGTGAGGCATTCGTGCCCAGAAGCCTCGACGGTGCGCTCGATGTCATCCCGGGCGCAAACCTGGCTCTCATCTCCGTGGCCGGTCGCTACGCGGGAGAAGTCGCCGCACGGGTGCTCGATCGCGGACTCCACGTGATGCTCTTCTCCGACAACGTCCCGCTTGAGACCGAGGTGGAGCTGAAGACCCGCGCGCACAAGCAGGGCCTGCTCGTGATGGGGCCCGACTGTGGAACGGCGATCATCAACGGCATTCCTCTCGGCTTCGCGAATGCCGTCAACCGAGGTCCGATCGGGATCGTGGCGGCATCTGGAACGGGTCTGCAGGAAGTAAGCACGCTCGTCTCAAATCTCGGTTCGGGGATCTCTCAGGCGATAGGAACCGGCGGGCACGATGTTAAGAGCGCTGTCGGCGGCACCACCTTCATGGATGGCCTCGAGGCGCTCGCCGACGATGCGGAGACCGAGGTAATCGTCCTTGTGTCGAAGCCACCGGATGATGAGGTCCTTGGTAGAATCAAGAAGAAGCTTGCGAAGATCCAACAGCCGGTCGTGTCGGTCTTCCTGGGAACTGAGCCTGAAGGCCCGAACGACTGCCGTACGCTCGCCGAGGCGGCATTCCGCGCTGTGACGATTGCGCTCGGAGAGGAGCCAGATGGCGCCCGGGGACCGCTCCTCGGAGGTGACGACCGGGAGGCGGGAATCGTTGAGAGAATCGTGGAGGAGAGGTCGAATGGACAACGATACGTCCGCGCTCTCATGAGCGGAGGGACGTTCGCATCGGAGGCGGAGATCGTCTTTGCCGGTATCGGCCTCAATGACGTTCACTCCAACGTGCCGTCCGGCAATGCGGCGAAGCTCGACGATCCTCTCCGGAGTGTTGCCAACACCATTGTCGATCTTGGCTCCGACGAGTTCACCGTCGGTCGTCCACACCCGATGATCGACTACTCGTTGCGGGTGAAGCGAATCGTGGACGAGGCGAATGATCCGGATACGGCCGTCATCCTTCTGGATGTCGTTCTTGGGTACGGCTCCAACCCGAATCCTGCGTCCGAACTCGATGAGGCCGTGCGAGAAGCGGTAAGCAAGGTGGCCGTAGTCTGTTCGATCACCGGGACCGACCGGGATCCTCAGAACCGGCGCGCCGTACGTGAAGCTCTTGAAGGGGCCGGCGCCGTCACCGCGGGATCCAATCTCTCCGCGTGCAGGATCGCAGGGCTCGTTGCCCGGAAGCTGGGGGTGAAGTGATGCCGGTGAGCGATCTCTTCAGACAAGAACTTGAGGTCGTGAACATAGGTCTCTCCTCATTCAAGGAGAGCCTGGACGAAGTCGGAGCCACGGCAGTGCAAGTTGACTGGCGTCCGCCGATGGATGTGTCGGATGAATCGCGGCGCATCGTGGCAGGGCACGCTGCGGAGATAGACGCGGCGAACGCGGAGGTCATGGACATCATCCTCCGGGGCATGCCACAGCTGGTTGGTCTGGCGCGCGCCATCGATGTGATCCCGGGGATGAAACCGAACCTGATCCTCCACGCCGGACCTCCGATAACATGGAAGCGGATGTGCGGGCCGATGCGGGGAGCCGTTATCGGCGGACTCATCTATGAGGGTAAGGCGACGACACCGGATGAGGCGGAGAAACTCGCGGCATCAGGTGAAATCGAGTACGCGCCGTGCCACGAGCACAGCACGGTCGGCCCGATGGCGGGAATCGTGATGCCGTCGATGCCGGTCTTCGTTCTCAGGAATGAGGAGTTCGGTAACGAGGCGTACTGCACGATGAACGAGGGACTGGGGAAGGTGCTCCGGTACGGCGCCTTTGCCTCCGAGGTCATCGGGAAGCTCCGGTGGATGGATGCGGTGCTCTATCCGGTGCTCGATGGTGCGATTGCCGAGGTAGGCCCGATCGATCTCAAGAACCTGATGGCGCAGGCGCTCCACATGGGAGACGAGGTCCACAACCGCAACAGAGCCGCGACGTCGCTCTTCTATCGCGCTATGGCTCCTGGAATCGTCCGGTCATGCAGCGACAGGGAGGCCGCGGTGGAAGTTCTTGAGTTCATCAACGGGAACGACCACTTCTTTCTGAATCTCTCGATGCCGGCGTGCAAGGTGACGCTCGATGCCGCACGCGATGTGCCGGGTAGCAGTGTTGTCATCGCGATGACCAGAAACGGAACGGATTTCGGGATCCAGCTTTCCGGAACGGGAGACGAGTGGTTCGTGGGTCCCGCTGATGTTCCCGACGCACTCTTCTTCCCGGGCTATACAAGCGAGGACGCCAACCCGGATATCGGCGACAGTTCGATCACTGAGACGAACGGACTAGGCGGATTCGCCATTGCCGCCTCGCCAGCGATCGTACAGTTCGTGGGTGGGACAACATCGGACGCGATCCAGTACACGCTCGAGATGTATGAGATCGCTGCGGCGGAGAACACCGTCTATCAGATCCCGTATCTCAACTTCCGTGGGACCCCGACGGGAATCGACGTGGTCAAGGTCATCACAAAGAACATACTTCCGTTCATCGACACCGGAGTCGCCCACCGCGACCCCGGCGTTGGGCAGGTCGGCGCGGGAGTTCTGACCGCGTCGGAGGAGCCGTTCAGGAGAGCGTTCGAAGGACTGGCCGCGCGGCTCGCGGAATAGAAGGAGACAGTTCAGAGGGAGCGCAACCCTGACACAGGAATCGCACTGAGTCAGGAGAAGCGATCATTCAGGGAGGGCACGACATGAACACCAAGAAGTTCCTCGAATTCATGGACGATATCAGAGTCTACGATCTCACGCAGCGGCTGTCGATCCATACACCGCCGTGGCCGAGCTACATGCCTCTCGGCATCCAGTACTTCAAGCGGATCGCCGGCGCGCACATGGGACAGGGCGCGAACGGCCAGATCATCACGACGAGCAATCACGTCGGCACGCACATGGACGGAGAGATCCACTTCCACCCGAGCGGACGCACGATCGGCGATGTGCCGCTCGGCGAGTGGATCGGCCCCGGTGTCGTCGTCGACATCTCGGACTCCGTCGAGGACTACAGTCTCTACTCGCCGGAGATGATCACCGACCGCGTCGATGTCAGGAAGGGCGACATACTCATAATCAACACCGGCTATCACAAGTACGCCTGGGATCAGAAGCGCTCCGATGAGATCCGCTACTTCGTGAAGCACCCGGGGCCCGACCCCGAGTTCCACAAGTGGGCACTCAAGATGAACCTCAAGTGGATCGGCGTCGATTGCGGAAGCGCCGATCACCCGATGAATACCATCATCAAGGACTGGCACCCGGGTCTCTTCAAGAAGGCCGAGGCCAAGCTTGAGAAGGACTATGATAAGAGCTGGGATGAGATGTTCCCGCCGGAGATCTATTATCAGGTGATGCATCTCAAGCTTTTCCCGAAGGGACTCGTCCACGCGGAGAACCTTGGTGGCGAGATCGACAAGATCAAGAACGAACGCTGCTGGATAGGGTGCTTCCCGCTTCGTGGGATCGAGCTCGAGTCGTCGATGTGTCGCATCGTGGCGATGCTGCCACCGAAGTAGGGTGATGCTGCCACCGAAGTAGCGGGGAGTGTCGTCGCGACCATCGCCGCTCATCTGTTGGCGGGGTCGTCGGCCGGCAGCATGGAAGGAGCAATGCATGCCGATAGCACACGAGTTCGAGTACGCGAAGCCTGAGACGATCGAGGAGGCCGTCGGGATCCTGGACAAGCACGGGAGCGGCGCACAGGTGCTCGCGGGAGGGACCGACATTGTTCCAGGGCTCAGGGACGGTCTCATGAAGCCCGGGCTTGTTGTCGACATCAAGGGGATCGCGGGGCTGGCTGGAATCGAGCATAGGGGGAACGTCCTTCGTGTCGGGGCTCTTGCGACCTTCACCGATCTCATCGAATCCGAGCTTGTTCAGGAACGCGTTCCACTGCTGTACGAGATGGCAATGACGGTCGCCTCGGTCGGCGTCAGGAACAGGGCGACGATCACAGGCAACATCTGCTCGGCGGTGCCATCTTGCGACAGCGGTCCCGTGCTTCTCGTCCACGATGCGAGCATTGACGTCACAGGCCCGGACGGCAAGAGAGTCATCCCGATTGCTGAGTGGTTCACCGGGCCGAAGACCACGGCGCTTGGGAGCGCAGAGATCGTGACATCGGTGTCGCTTCCCGTTCCTCAGGGAGATCACGGCGCGGCATACGTCAAGCTTGGCCGCTACCGGGGCGAGGATCTCGCCCAGGCGAGCGTTGCCGTCCTGGCTCTTCCGGACAACGAGTACCGGGTCGCGTTCGGGGCCGTTGCGCCCACACCGGTGTGCGCGCCCGGGATCGAAAAGCTTCTCAGGGGGAAGGTCATAGACGACGCGCTCATCGATGATGCGAAGAAACTGGTTGCGAAGGAGACCGCCCCCATAGCCGACATCCGCGCAAGCCGCGAGTACCGCGAGCACATGCTTCCGATCATGCTCGAACGCGGGCTAAGGGCGGCCGCCGCGAGACTCGGGGGCAAGGGGCCTCAGTACGGGGCTACGCTCATCTAGGGGAGAGTGCTGCCGATACTCAGGGGAATGCCATGAAGAGATCAATCACACTGAATGTGAACGGCGAGGGGCGAAGCGTCGACGTCGAGCCGAATGAGACCCTTCTCGAGGTTCTCCGCGAGAGACTCGGGATCAAAAGCCCGAAGATCGGTTGCGAGAGGGGAGACTGCGGAAGCTGCACGGTTCTGCTTGACGGAAGAAGCGTCAGGAGCTGTCTTATCCTCGCGGTTGAGTTGGACGGTCATGAGATTGTGACCATCGAGGGGCTCTCGAAGAACGGACTGACGGAACTCCAGCAGGCTTTCATCGACAACAACTCGTTCCAGTGCGGATTCTGCGCCCCGGGCATCATGCTCGCGGCTACCGAGCTTCTGGCCAGGAACCCGAGCCCGACGGAGGATGAGGTCAAGGAGGCCATCTCCGGCAACCTCTGCAGGTGCACCGGGTACGAGCCGATCGTCAAGGCGGTGCTCGAGGTGAGCGGGAAGGGTGGAGGGAGGCAGAATGGCTGAGCTCAAGTATGTTGGGAGCGCGAAGCTGAGGCAGCAACGCTGCGGTACACCCCCCCATGAGGAGAGCACAGGATGAGCGGATTCACGCCCGTCTTCAAGATCACCAATCCGATTGCCGCTGCACTCACGCAAATAGAGCGGGCACGCGGTTTCCTGGACGCAGCGAAGTTGTCTGAGGAATGGATCGGACGGATGCGTGACCGCGCGCTTGTCCTCGAGGCGCATCACACGACGCACATCGAGGGCACACATCTGACACTTGAGCAGTCGGAGCTCATTCTGTCGGGTCAGCCGGTTCCGGGGGCGGATCCAGATGACGCTCAGGAGCTCTTGAACTACCGCAAGGCCTTCTCACTTGTTGCGGACTACCTGGACAGTGGAGATCCAGTAACTGAGGCGCTGATAAGAGGGATCCACAAGCGCTTGGTTGATGGTGTCCGCGGGGGCTCTGCCGCTCCCGGACAGTACCGGGAGGTCCAGAACTACGTTGTGAACTCTATGACTGGCGACGTCATCTACACCCCACCTCCGGCCCATGATGTGCCTGCGATGATGGCCGATCTTATGGTGTGGATTCAGAACGAACAGGAATCACATCCGGTCCTCGTGGCGGGCATCGCTCAGTTCCAGCTCGTGCACATCCATCCGTTCCTTGATGGCAATGGGCGTACTGCACGTCTACTCTCAACACTGTGTCTCTACAGGACAGGCTATGATTTCAAGCGGCTCTTCACGATCAGCGAGTACTATGATCGGAATCGCCCTGGCTACTACTCCGCCATCCAGAGTGTTCATGAGAGCGACATGAACATGACACAGTGGCTGGAGTACTTCGCTGAGGGGCTGGCCACGCAGATGCGAGAGGTGCGGGACCGCGGTGAACGCGTGATCAGGTTGGACATGATGGTTCGGAGCCGAGGGCTGTCCGAGCGACAAGGGGAAGCTCTGGAGTATGTCTTGGAGCACGGAACGCTGGTGATTCGTGATTTTGAGGCTCTTTGCCCCGATGTCTCACGACGGTCGCTCGAGCGAGATCTCAAGGTTCTGGTTGAGAAGAAACTGCTGGTTCGTGAAGGCGCGGCCGATAGGGTGCTCTATCGACTTGTCGAGAAGGGTGAGTAAACCTGCGACAGTTCTGCGACACAACTCGCGACATACTCGTGACACTGCCTGCGACGTGTGATCCCATGAGTCCCCCTCACGGCGACCGCGGTCAGGCACTCTGAGGATACTGCCATGGAAGAACTGAAGTATGTTGGGAAGCCCGCGACCAGGATCGACGGGCTTGAGAAAGTAACCGGTGCTGCCACGTTCGTCGACGACATTGATTTCGGTCCGGACCTTCTCCATGCCGTCATCGTGGAAAGTCCCCACGCGCACGCCCTTATCAAGGGCATCGACACGGCCGAGGCCGAGGCCGTGCCTGGTGTGCTGAAGGTCGTAACGGGCAAGGACTTCCCATACAAGTTCGGGCTCTACATGAAGGACCGCTACATTCTCGCGCAGGACCGGGTACGGTTCGTTGGTGAGCAGGTGGCCGGCGTCATTGCGCGCGATCTGAAGACGGCGATGCGCGCGGCGAAGCTCGTTGAAGTGACCTACGAGAAGCTCCCACCAATCTTCGATCCGGC
>JALGZD010000073.1 GCA_025782395.1 bacterium | reverse complement strand
GGGATCGAGCCAGGGCAGGCGATCACCCTGACGCTCGTCCTGGAACGGTCGGGAGAACTGATCACCCAGGTCCCGTCGCGTCCGGTCCTCGCCCGCATCCCGACCCTGATCCAAGGAAGGGAGGTTTTCTCCCTGGATGATCCCGCCGGGGACGACAACGGCACAGGGAGCTACACCTATCCGCAGAACAAGGTCTTCTCCGAAAAAGGATTGTTCGACCTTCTACGCTACAGCATCTACGACAGCGGAGACGATTGGCAGCTCGCATTCGACTTTGCCGCGCTTCCCAACCCGTGGAACGGACCGCAGGGATTCAGCCACCCGATCATCTACCTGTACATGGATGTTGCTGAAGGGGGAAAGACGAACTCTTACGATGAAGGTCAAGCCGTCCAGGTCGCCTTCGATCCGGATCACCCATGGGATGTATTCATCAGGATCGCTGGCTGGCCCGCCTACGGGCGACACCTATGGACGGCGAGCGGAGAGGGCCCGTACCTCGTCGAGGTCGCCTCAGATCCGAAGCGAGGGCGGATCATCGTCACGATCCCCAAAGAATTAATCCCCGAGATCGCTGGTTGGCACTACGTGCTCATCGGCTCACAGGATGGTTATGGGAAGAACTACCTGCGGGCGATTGGGAAGACCGCGGGTGAATGGTCCGGCGGAGGGTGCCCTGATCCTCTCCACGCCCCACAGATATACGACTACCTTGCCCCAACAGGGGATTCGCAACAAGATATGCTAGGAAGCTATAACGCACAGGAAGGTGGCTTTGCCACGCTTGTCCCTGTGCCGATAGAACTTTCAGAATAAAAGGAGGTGATCCATCAACGAATATCGGTAGGCACACTAGATCGAGCAAGAAAAATCCTTAAGGAGGGAGAGAAAGTGAAAAAGACGATAGCGGTACTGTTAGGAGTAGTGATGCTTGCTGGCCTGTTCCTCGTTGCGAACGGTAGCGAGTCGGGAAAGTTGTTGATCTGGGCGGATGAGACACGGGCTCCTGTGTTGGAGCAAGTCGCAACCGCGTTTGAAGATGCCTACGGCGTCCCGGTGGAAGTGCAGGAAGTTGGATTTGGAGATATTCGGGGCCAGCTCGCCACGGCCGGACCGGCCGGTGAGGGTCCAGATATCATCATAGGCGCGCACGACTGGCTCGGTGAATTAATCCAGAACGGACTCATTGAACCGATCGTCCTCCCGGCAGCGATGGTCAACGACTTCGATCCAGTCGCCGTCGATGCGTTCGGTTGGGGTGAACAGTTATTCGGTGTCCCTTACGCCACTGAGTGCGTTGCCCTGATCTACAACAAGGACCTCGTTCCTACTCCGCCAGCCACCTTTGAAGACCTGATCGCAACAGCCAAAGGCCTGACCGATCAGGAGGCCGGTGAGTACGGGTTCCTCATTCAGGAACCTGATCCTTATCACACCTTCGCCCTGTTCTCCGCAGGTGGCGGGTACATCTTCGGAACGGACGCAGATGGAGTGCTCGAGGCGTCGAGGTCTCAGGAGCCGACTACGGGATGGTCACCGGCCTGTTCAACGAAGGGAAACTGGCGATGATGATCGGCGGTCCGTGGACCCTTCCTGATGCGCAGAACGCAGGGATCAACTACGGCGTCGCCCCCATCCCCCCGATAGATGGCGGAGACCCAGCGGTCTTCGTCGGTGTCCAGGGGTTCATGATCAGCGCCTTCTCTGAGAACAAGGTGCTCGCGAACCTGTTCGTCAAGGACTTCCTGGTGAACAAGAACGTGATGCTCGATCTCTACAATCGCGGAGGACGACCTGCCGCTTACCTTCCAGCTCTCGCTGAGATCGCGGATAATCCGGATATCCAAGGCTTCGCTGCCAGCGCGGCAAACGGATACCCAATGCCCAAGATCCCAGAAATGGGTTCTGTGTGGTCGGCCTGGTCCGACGCGTTGCAGTTGATTGTCACTCAGGCACAGGATCCCACCGCGGCGATGCACGATGCGGTAACCCAGATCAAGTCTCTTCTTAACTGCGAGTAAACGGATACGGGGCTGGCCAACAAAGCCAGCCCCTCTTCTTCATGATCAGAACCTACATTATAAAGAACAGTCTTAAGATCCTGCTCCTCGGCCTATTGGCCACTGTGACAATCTGGGTAGGAATCACCCTTGTTTCAGGGGGGCATTACCTACTCGCCCTTCTTTTGCTGATCGGAACCACAGGGATCGCCTATGTATATCTGTCAAAGAGGGCCTATCCCCTGCGGTACCTTGTGCCAGGGCTCATCTTCCTTTTTTCCATGGTCGTCTATCCAATCGGATACAACGTCTACATCTCCTTTACCAACCTGAGCACCGGACACCTGTTATCCAAAGATCAGGCCATCACACAGATCACCGGCCGCTTCTTCACCCCCCCCGATGCCCCAACATTCTCCTATGACACTTTTCAGAATGAGGAGGGGGACCTCGCTCTGCTCCTACACGGAGACAAGAAAGATCTCCTCTACTATCAAGATACTCTCACCCCAGTTAGCCTTCCGGATGATCGCTTCGTCGATGAGGACGGGGATGGAAAAGTGGATCGGTTCCTCTCCTATCAGTATTTGACCATTTCTGGGATCATCCAAAACCTTCCCATAATTGAGAGATTGCGCATCCCTTACATGGAGCATCTGATCCGCCTCGACAGCCTGCGTGAGTTTAAACTCGCAGAGCACCTCTATTCCTACGATCCGGAAGAGAATGCGATAATCGACCTCCAAGATGGAACGTTCTACCACGCCATGGAAGGGTTCTTCACTGCGGACGATGGCGAAGAGATCTACCCCGGGTTCAAGGTATGGCTCGGCTTCAGAAACTACTGTTCACTCCTTCGCAACCCCGCCGTCTCCGGTCCGTTCGGCAATGTTTTCCTGTGGACTATAGCATTTGCCACTCTCTCTGTTGTCACTACCTTTATCCTCGGTCTCTTCCTCGCTATTCTGCTGAACGATCCCTACCTCAAGTTTCGTCGGCTCTATCGCGTACTCGCTATCGTTCCTTACGCCCTGCCTGCCTTCATCTCAATCCTCATCTGGCACGGGCTCTTAAACACGAACCTAGGGATCATCAACCACGTCCTTATGCAGCTCTTTCAACTCAAGATTCCCTGGTTGGAGAACCCAATGTGGGCCAGGGCGTCGATCCTTCTTGTCAACCTATGGCTAGGTTATCCTTACATGATGATCGTCTCCTTGGGGGCGCTCCAGTCGATTCCCGGGGAGCTCTACGAGGCGGCGCGGGTCGACGGAGCGGGCTGGTTCTATCGGTTCTTCAAGATCACCCTTCCCCTCCTCCTCATGCCTCTCGCCCCATTGTTAATCGGAAGCTTCGCCTTTAACTTCAACAACTTCACGATCATATGGCTTCTGACAGAAGGGGGACCGCCGATGATTGGAGCGCAAACCCCGGCCGGATCGACCGACATCCTGTTGAGTTACACGTACCGCCTTGCATTCGAAGGGGCACGTGGGAATCAGATGGGCCTTGCCGCTGCCGTATCGATCATCATATTCCTCATCATCGCTACGATCAGCGCAATCAACTTCCGCTTCACCGGGGCATTGGAGGATCTAAGCAAAAATGTATAGCAAACACACGCTCCTCGGAAGTATCATCCGTCATCTTGTGCTCTGGATCTTCGTCGCCTTTGCGCTCTTCCCAGTCCTCTGGATCTTCTCCGCCTCGATCAACCCTACGAACAACATGAACGTGCAGCGGCTAATCCCAAAGAC
>JALGZD010000136.1 GCA_025782395.1 bacterium | reverse complement strand
GAGGTCGAGGAACTGCTGCGAAGGCTCTGAGGCTGACCAGATCCCGAAGACGCCGCTCGGTCGCAGATGCTCCGCGAGCCCACTGAGGCCGCTGGCAGTGTAGAACCCGCCATGGCTGGGCTGGAGCCATGACTCGGGAGAGTGATCGACGTCGAGGAGGATGGCATCATAGCCTCCCCCGAACTCAGCGGAGGCTCCGGGGGCGACGTGCTTGAAAAAGTCGCCCACCGAGCCGGTCGAAGGCCGCACGCCGGCCTCCCGGCACCGCTGCCCGAACGCGATCGACGTGTACTGGCAGCCCTGGTCCGAGTGGTGGATCACCCATTCGGGACGCCGGCGCCACAACGCCTCCTCCAGCGCCGAGAGCACCAGCTCCGTCCTCAGGTGCGTCGCCATGGACCAGCCTACCACACGACGGCTCCACGCGTCGATGACCACGGCCAGATAGAGGAAACCTGCCCAGGTCGGGATGTAGGTGATGTCGGCGACCCAGAGCTGATCCGGCGCGTCGGCCGTGAAGTTGCGGTCGACCAGATCAGCGTGGATCCTGGGCGCACCATACGTGCATCGAGACGCCGAATGATGAGCCTTGATCCGCTCGGTCAGGGCAGCGTCGGCAACAGCTCGCGCCGACGGCGCACGATTGAGCCAGTCATAGTGGCCGCTGGGGGAGACACCCAGCACACGGCACATCACTCGGATGGGGTACTCGGCCTGGTGAGCTTTCACGAACCGGAACCCCTCCTGGGGGTGGAGTCGGCCTCCGTGGCGAACCAGACCGCGGCTTTTCTTAGGATCTCACGCTCCACGCGCAGAGTCTTGTTGTCGCGGCGAAGACGCCTCAACTCCTCGCGCTCGACCGTGGTCAGGCCGTCAGCCCGGGGCAACTCCACTTTCTCAGATGGTCCCCTTCGCGGACATCTCACATAATCCCGCTTCCTCGCACGTCAATGATGGACGCGGGCCTACCGTACCTCAGGAAGAAATAGCCCAACTGCATCCACCGCAACAGATATCACTCGCAATACTTGAGCCGGAGAGCGCTACCTCGTATGCTTGCCGGTGTGTGTGTATTCATAGTGGTGGTATTCATCATGCAGGCTAGACTGAATCTGGTCTCAAACAGGAGGCAAAGCAGATGCGTGTTGCTCTGGTTGCACTGACTCTGACCATCGCCGTTGTCTGCGGCGCGACGATCATCAACGTCAATCCCGGCGAATCCATCCAGGCGGCTATCACGTCCGCCTCGCCGAGAGATACGGTCCTCATGGCGAACGGGTACTACGACCAGGCGGGAATCCAGATGAAGCCCGGCGTCACTCTTACGAGTGTCGGCGGAGACACATCGTCCGTCATCATCAGCGCCACCTCGGAGTTCGACTGCGTCCTCTACATTGTGGACTGCGGCGACACAACCCATCTCAGCGGCTTCACCTTGTCCAACGGATTCGGAACCAACGGCGGCGGGATCTCGATGAGCAACTCCTCTCCCGTGATCCAGAACGTGCGCGTCTACGGCTGCATGGCGGACTACGGCGGGGGCATCTGCCTCACAAACTCATCGCCGACGCTCACGAATTGCCTTCTTGACGAGAACCTAGCCTTCGTCTGCGGTGGCAACCTGGCCTGCAACGACGGATCGGACCCCGATATCGCCGCGTGCACCTTGATGCACGGCTCGACGGGCGGCAACGGCGCCTCCATGTCCTGCGACGATTCATCCCCCACGATCACCGAGACCAGTGTGTGTGCCGGTAGTGCGGCAGGCCTCGGCGATGGCATCTTCTGCACGAACGGCGCCGCTCCGACGCTCACCAATGTCACGTTCATGGAGTGCCAGACATGGAATGACGGCCAGTGCGTCTACCTTGAGGACTCCGCCGCCCCAACGTTCCTGAACTGCTGTTTCACGAGCAGTGGCCTCCTGACACCCAGCCTGATACACGGCGCCGACGGCACCATAGCGCCCACGTTCACGAACTGCAATGTCTGGGGCTTTAACTCCCCACCGCTGTACAGTGGAACCATCTCCAACCAGACGGGCTCGAACTACAACATCAACGCGGACCCACTCTACTGCGAAAACACATACTGCCACGCGTGGGTCGACGCGGCGTCACTTCACCTGCCGGACAACAACGATTCCGGCGTGTTGATCGGCCGCTACGGAGAGGGATGTGATTCGCCGGTCGAAGCAGCCAGCTGGGGTGCTATCAAGGCGATGTATCGGTGATACGGAACAGCCGGTGTCAAGCCGGTTC
>JALGZD010000088.1 GCA_025782395.1 bacterium | reverse complement strand
TGTTCTAACTGTGATGCTGCTGTTACTACTGGGTATATTAATTACACCTGCGATCTCTACACAAACTGCGGTATCGACACACCAGAAAAGGTAAACGACTTAGCAGTAAAAATATGGATATATGATACAGCAGGACCAGGTGCTGATAGCACAGTAGATTATTCTGAGGTGAATGTTACTTACACGCCAGCAAATCAACCACCAGTAGCCGGAACGCCCCAGACCTACGACAGCACCACCCTATTATCAAAGACAGCCTTTGAAAGAAACGATGGTATGTTCATCAATGTTTCTGTGACCGACGCCAATGGGGCTTCGGATCTGAATACAGTCCTGATAACGATCTCAAACACAACAGGTGCTGCTATCGTTGATAACGATACGATGATCCAGGATTATCTCATAGAAGGTGGTTATGTCTACAATTACCCATGGACTGTGCCAGACGATGCTGACATGGGCACATGGACGATAAACGTTTACGCCAACGACACATCAGACGCATGGGATTCAAACTCCACAACATTCACGGTGCAAGACGCTCAGGCACCACAGTGGTCGGATGCGCAGACAAACAAGACGCTGGTATACGAAAACGACTCTGTGAAGTTCACCGCAAACTGGACTGATGATGTCGCTCTTGCCGGCTACATATTCTCGACAAACCAGACTGGAGGTTGGGTGAACAGCAGTTTCGTTTCATTCAGCGGCACTTCAGACGTATCAGAAAACACAACGCAGATAACCGCAACTGTTGGAACAACGATTCAGTGGCGGTTCTATGCGAACGACACGTCTGATAACTGGAATGTGACTGACATCCACAGTTTCATTGTTTCGTCACCTGCGCCACCACCGTCATCACCATACATACTATATGGCAGGGTGTTCTACAAGAACGGAACCGCATGTAACAATCCTGTGGTGAACATAACGAATTTGAATAACAGCAAGCAGTGGCAGGCTGAAACAAACGCAAGTTATAATTACTATAAGATAACGCTTGCCAGCGGGACCCACCTCAATTCAAGTGAAATACTGCAATTCAGTGTCAAAGATCCTGATGGATCGCAATCCAACACCACCCACCACACAGTAACGCAGGCTGAGATAAATGACGGCGGTTTATTCGACTTCAATATCACGCTTGAAGCGCCGGTCGCTCCGTTTGTGATCTATGGGTGGGTCAACTACAGCAACGGCACAGCTTGCAATAACCCAACTGTGAGCATCACCAATACGAACACGAGCACGCAGTGGCAGGCTGAGACGCATTCCACATACAATTTCTATAAACTCGTCCTCGATAGTACGAAGATAAGCGCTGGCGATGTGCTTGAGTTCAATGCCAGCGATGGAACAGAGCACAACACCACCACTCACACGGTAACCGCAGATGACATCAACAGCGGAGGAGTCTTTGACTTCAATCTCACGCTCCCGTCAGCACCACCAACAGAGGGTCCGACTGTGGACAGCATCACGATAACGCCGGATGATGGCACGACATCTGGAGTTCAGATCGATCCATATCCAGGCGGTGCGAAAACTGTTACGGTAACTGTGGTCGTGAGCGATCCTGACGGCTATGTAGATATCAGCACCGTAAACATAACCAATATCACTCCTGATCCGGCGGATGGCGATCCGAGCCCTGTTACTCTGATGTTCCAATCCGGTAGCGTAAACACCGCAACATACAACGGAACATTCGAGATGCAGTTCTATGATGCATCGACTGAGTACACAGTAACGGTCGTGGCAGAGGATACAGGCGGATTATCAGACACCGATTCGTCAGCGTTCAACTACACCAGTTGCACAGCGATGAGTTTCGATGCTGGCACGATAGTATTCGGATCGATCGATCCGGGCGAGAACAACACAGTAGCCGGAGATGAGAACATGACAACATCAGGTAGCCCAACCGTCAGGAACATCGGCAATGTGGAGATCGACGTGAACATAACCGGGTCAAACATGATCTCTGGCGGTGATACGATCATAAAGGATCAGATGGATGCTCAGGTCGATGCACTGGGCTACAGAGACCTGGGTGTGGCACGATGCTTCGATGCGAATATGACTGCAGGTGCATCGAGTCTTGAAAGCGTCGATTTCAGATTGAACGTGCCGTACGGAACACCTACGGGGAGCTACAACGGATCGGTTACGCTGACGGCAGACACCTGCGGGTGATCTGAATAAGAAAACAATATGGGAGATGTATAATATGCAAAAGAAGATACGTAACAACAACATAAT
>JALGZD010000127.1 GCA_025782395.1 bacterium | reverse complement strand
CTGCCAATTGCTAAAGAGACGCTGCAATTCCTGAAGCGCGCGCTGGTCCGTCATGACCAGAAAGAGTTGCCCCTTTAGCTGCTTTTGGGGATCCTTTTCATCTTCGAAGCCATACTCCGGAGCGATGTCATCAATCTCGAATTCTCCGAGCCACTCCAGCCCCTCGACCTTCTTCACGGCGTTGATAAAATTCTGTATTGGGCCGATGGTCTCGAGTACCAAAGCCTGTTCCGGCTGAAGGCCAAGTGAATTGCCCTGAAGGGCGAGACGCTGTCGGTCCATCGCCTGCTGAAGACGTTGAAATTGCGGCGCCAACCTCCCGGCTTGCCGCTGCGCGCCCGGTAGCCCGACCTTGCCCCCGCCGCCACGACGTTTTGCACGTTCGGCGCGGACCGGTTCCGGAAAGATAAGGAGCGGATGCTCGGCCATGGTTACTTATCCTCCCTGGCAATATCTGAATTCTTCAGTGTGAACCGTTTCTTCCATTGGTCCAAGCATTGCCCCGCGATCTTCTTAGCGTCCGCATCCGGCTGATTCAGTGCGATTTGCCGGAGCACATCGGTTCCGAAATCCTCAACCTCAGCGAAGCTCACGTTTTTCAGGCGTTGGGCCAAAGTGCGCGGCGACAGGCCAAGCTTGTGTCCCGTTCGCTTTTCGAACCGCTTGAACCACTGCTCGATCTGGCCCTGCTTCGGCATCGGCAGTTCCAGGCGGATTTGGAACCGTCGCCAGACAGCGCGGTCGAGCAGTTCGGGATGATTGCTTGCTGTGACGACGACCACGTAAGTCGGCAGGGCGTCGATCTGCAGCAGCAGCGAACTCACTACCCGCTTGATTTCTCCCGTCTCGTGGAGATCGCCCCGCTCCTTTCCGATGGTGTCGAATTCGTCGAAGAACAGCACACATTCTCGCGAGCAGGCGTGTTCGAAGACTTGCCCGATGCGCTGCGCCGTCTCTCCAAGATAACTCCCGATGATCGCCTCGTAGCGAACGACGAGGAAGGGCACGTTCAGGGCGTCGGCGATCGCCTCGGCCAGCGATGTTTTGCCATTCCCTGGTGGCCCGGCCAGCAGTACCCGGTTGCGTGGTTCCAGATTGTGCGACCGAAGCAGGTCGGCGCGGTGCTTCTCCTCCACCAGTTCTCGAACGGCCTGCTCTGCCTCGGCGGGGAGGATCAAATCCTCTATGCGTCGTCCAGGAATCACTTCGGCCACGAGCGGGCCTGAAAGCGGCCGCGCGCGCGGCGGAGCGAGTGGCCTGGGGCGTCCGTTGCTGTCCTGCTGAAGCTGGGCAATGATCCGATTGGCCAGAATGCCGTGATTCTTGGCCCGCTCGTCGGCGGCCAGCGCTTCGACGGTCTTCTGGAACTGATCCTGGTCGCCCCGAGCGCCGGCCCGAATTAGATTCAAGATCAGATCTGCTCGCGCCATGTTTAGCCTCCTTTTTCGCCCCCGATGATCTCGTCCAACAGCCCCTCGGTTTCCCGCTCCAATGCCAAAATATCGGTGCGGATCTCCTTAAGGCTCCGCATCGGCTTGGGCTTGTAGAAGTAGCGGGTGAAGCTGACCTCGTACCCGATCTTGACGCTGTCCGGAACGCACCATGCGTCGGTGGCGTAGGGCGAGACCTCGCGTTTCAGGAAGGCCTCGATACCACCCTGCTCGTCCGGTTTTTCGCATGACCATGCCTCTCAACTCCTTGGATTAATCCTGCCTTTAATATGGGGCTTATTCCAGTCCATATCAAAGTTTGTCTTTAATATAGGGCCGGGCGCGGATCATATGCAATGCTGCCTTCACCGGGATCTCGGCTCCGGGAATGGCTTCATGCGCCCTCCATACCGAGAATCTCATCGAGTAACCCTTCGGTTTCGTTTTCTACGGCAAGGATATCCACTCGGATCTCCTTAAGGCTCCGCATCGGCTGCGGTTTGTAGAAGTAGCGGGTGAACGAGATTTCGTACCCAATCTTGATCGAGGACTCGACGTACCAAGCGTCTGGCGCATGGGGAAGAACCTTGCGCTGGATGAACGCGTCGATACCGCCTTCTTCCAGCAATGGAATCTGCTCGGTGTCGCGCAGGTCGGTGTCGGGCTCGTACTCAACGACGACAGGCTTCTCGCCGATGGTCGCCGCGAAGAGGCCGCGGAGCGGATCAGGTTCCATCCCTCTCTTGTGAATCTTCTTGATGATCGGTGGCGCGCTCTCGTTGTGCTCGGTGGTGGGCGCGTCACGACGTGCCCCTACAAGTTCTTTGATCTCCTT
>JALGZD010000060.1 GCA_025782395.1 bacterium | reverse complement strand
TGGTTTCTCTCGCCGACGTCGTCGGCGGATCGTTGAAGAATAGTCGGTTTCCGTCCTTTCGGGGCGTTTGTGAGTAAGGGCCGGTGTGTGAGGCACCGGCCCTGTTTGTGCGCTAAATGCGGGGGAGAGTGGGGCGGGCGGGCCCTCCGGGCTTGGGGTCAGGTAGGACGATAGATTCGAGCTCGTGGAGCCGGCCTTTGATTCGTTCTGCCTGGCGTAGAAGGATACTGCAGCGGCGGTCGATCGAGTCGAGCCGATCGAGGACGACCTCCATCGCGTCGGAGTGCTGATCGAGTCGTTGGTCTACGGCTGTTTGTTGTCCTGTTGTCATTCCTTTTTCTCCAATGTCCCGAGGTTGCGGTCGATCGCGGATAGCGTCGAGTTGATCCTGCAGAGGTGGTCGAGGATCTGGAGACCGAAGCCACGGGCGTCGTGTTCGAGCGCATTGGCGTCGGCGATCAGGTGGTCGAGTAGTTCGGTGATCTTGGCTTCGAGTTCGGGGTTCATGGTCTGTTCTCCTTCGGTGACAGTGTCAAGTCATTTTATCTATGGCTTCCTTCATGTCGTTCTGCGACGGGTGAGTGTAGATTGCCGTCGTGCTGATCCTTTGATGTCCGAGCGCTTGCTGGACGACGGCCAGGTTTGAGACACGAAGTAGTCGAGTGGCGAACGTGTGACGGAGTATGTGCGGCGTAAAGCGGACGTCGCCGGCGCGCCGGCCGGCGCTTTGGAAGTTTCGCTCGATCGACCTGGTGGTGACGGCGGGGTGGTTGGGCCAGGAAGCGATCGCGTAGTTCGCCAGAGCGAAATTACGATTTAATGCCACGCCGTGCCAGATCGCGTCGATGCGCTCGGCCAGTTCGCGGTTGATCGGGATGACGCGGGCCCGGTGTCGCTTGGTCATGCTCGCCGTGAGCTCGAGGGCGGTCTTTGGGTTGACGCCGTAGATCAGGTCGCACCAGGCGAGCTTCACGGTCTCGCCGACGCGGATCCCTGTGTGGAGCATCAGGTAGAACGCCAGGGGATATGGGTGGGGCAGGGCGGCGGCGGCGGCGGTGAGCTTGGGAAGCTGGTCGTCTGGGATGATTCGCATTTCGGGGTTCTTTTCGTTTTTAGGCTTTACGTGGTCCAGGCGGTCTCGGTTGGTGCGGCCAGGCCGCCAGGCGGGGACTGTGGCCGCCTGGCGACCGAGAGCCTCGCTCCTCCGGGGGGCGGTCTGTCCCGGAGGGTGCCGGTTTGCTACACCGCAGACCGGCAAGGTTATCAATTACCCGCAAAGCGACGTGCATCATCCTTGGGTCGGTTATAAAACGACGCAAGTTGACGGCTTCTCGTCGCCTTACGGGCGTCGCTATTGTAGTGTTGACTCGGACCGTGTCAAGGGAAATGTGTCGCATTATGTGCATTTTGCGACAAAAGGACGCCCGGGGGAGGAGATTGGAGTCCCCGGGCAGAGTCCGGCGGTCAGTCAGCAGCGCGCGCGTCCTGCTGCTCGAAGGACCCACCGGACGTATTGTAGTGGTTGTGTCGGAAAAGTCGAGGGGGGGGGCGGAGCCCCAGCCCGAGGCCGCACACGGTGCACGTGTGCGGTGCCGCCCCGGGCCCGGGGCGGAAGGGGGGACCGTGGGGGGCTTGCCCCCCGCGTACTGCGGAGCCGACCAGTCGCGTGCCAATCGACGGCACGGTTGCTGGGCGGCTCCGTTGCTGATCGCTCTGAAGCGATCGGTACCTTGCGTGCTACGGCGTGCGTGGCACGCCGGGGGCACGACGTGCCCCCACGCGGCATGGATGCCGCGTAATAGCCGGCCAGGATGGCCGTACTACGGGCGGGGGGCAATGGCGCCGCCCCCCCGCCCGTACCGGGGTCGGAAAACGCCTGTTACGTTGGCAGCAGGCACAGATGGTCGAAGACCATGTGATGCCCTCGGGACTGGCCACGCGTAGCGTGGGCATTGCCGAGTGCAACGTAACAGCGCGTCTTTCGGACCCCGGAGCAAGTCAGCGCTGCCTCCGTGTCGTAGCGACGGAGGAGCCGACATGGAGGCCTTCCTTGCCGATTTGGCGCTGGCGGAGAGAACGAAGATGGTCTGCTGGCAAGGGTGAGGAGGCGGCGCGTGTTTCCCATCGACTGTTCGATGCGGATGCCTGTACGCTCCGTCGCGTCGCGTCTGGCAGGAAAAATGAACGGAAGGCGTCGCCTTGATTTACGTGTGGATGATCGTTTTCGGGTTGGTGGAGGTGGAATAGCGAACAGTTCATCCTGGTGATTTAT
>JALGZD010000169.1 GCA_025782395.1 bacterium | reverse complement strand
GATTAACGAAATTCCTTTAGGTAAAAACGAAATAATACAGATAATTGAACACAGATTGGGTAAATTATCCAATTTTGATAAGGATCAGAGTATATATCAAGTCTTAAATATGGTTGGGAATTTGCAATTGCAAATAACAAATATATCGAGCTGATAATGACATATGCCATAGAGGGCGAGGGGCAACCTTTTGGGTGCGGAGCTGTATTTTCTATCGGAACTTAATTTACGTTCTAAATAAAACCCGGGTCGGCTGAAGAAGGTTATCAACTTGTAATTGAGAGGTCGCGGTGTTCGAATCCCGCCGTTGCGTTAGCAACGTAGCTCAGTTGGTAGAGCGCTATATCTTCTTCGAAATTTATCTGGGTTTTTAAAATTGGTCTGGGTCGATTTGGAAAGGATTATCGTTGGAGAGTTCCTTTCCGTTACATTTTATCCAGACTTTTCATTTGCTTATTACAAGCTTAATCGCGGGTCGTTAGGAAAAGATTATCGTTTTTTGAACAAACGCATCCCGGTTAAACGGGAAGTTTATCTTTTTCACCAATTTATCTGCGATTATTATTAGGGGCCGAACGGCGATAGAGGGTTATCTTTTCAATACGATTCTCCCTCGATAGCTATTAAACTTGCCCCTTTTTCTTTAACAGGGCCTGATGCCTTAGGTAGGAGGGTACGCCATGAGTGGAAAAGCGTACACGCAGTTTAGAATGAAAGAAACCCCTCAAAAAGAAGCTATTCCCGGCAGACCGGAGATGATAAAAAATGACGCTGGGGGTTTCGGTTTCGGCGTTGATAAGTGGGCAAGGCTCCATAGATTTTTAATCCTTGGATCAGAAGGCGGAACTTACTACGTTGGACAGAGAGAGCTTACAAAGCGTAACGCTAGCGTTGTTATGGAATGTATTAAAGAGGACGGGCTTAGAGTGGTAAATTATCTAGTGGATATCTCATCTGCTGGCCGTGCTACGTCTAATGATCCGGCTCTCTTTGTGCTTGCAATGTGTGCCAGCGAAAGCTGCGGAGCAAATGCAGTAACAAGAAGCAATGCCCTAAGAGCCCTTCCTTTAGTAGCAAGAATAGGTACTCATCTGTTCCATTTTCTTTCCTACGTTCAAAATTTCAGAGGCTGGGGAAGATCGCTCAGGAGCGCTGTTGCTAACTGGTATAATGACAAGAACATTAACGATCTGGCTTATCAGGTTGCAAAATACCAAAGCCGTGATGGATGGAGCCATTTTGACGCACTGAGACTTTCTCATCCCAATGCCGTAACTCCGGAACACGAAACCGTGTATCGATGGATTACGGGAAAAACAGAGGGTGATGAAAATCTTCCTGGCATTATCAAGGGGCTGGAACTTGCTAAAGAAGCAACTTCTGCCAATGAGGTAGCTAAACTTATTGAGGAATATAGACTTTCTAGAGAGATGGTCCCCACCAATCACCTCAATTCAATCCCTGTCTGGGAGGCTCTCTTAAGATCTGGCAAGGGCATGCCTATGACCGCCATGATCAGAAACCTTGGGAAAATGTCCAAAATTGGACTTCTTACTCCAATGTCTGAAACATCTGCTTATGTTGTAGGCAGATTAGGCGATGAAAGTTACTGGGGGCAGGATTGGACAAAGGCCAAATACAAGGCCCCTCATCCATTACAAATCCTTACAGCCTTAAAAATCTATCGCCAGGGATTTGGGATGAGAGGAAAGCTAAGCTGGTCTCCGGTTGCTTCAGTAATTGATGCCTTGGATTCAGCTTTCTATAGATCGTTTGGAGCCATACAGTCAACGGGAAAAAGAACGTTGTTGGCTTTAGATGTGTCCGGTTCTATGGAAATGGCTCTCTCCGGGTCCCCGCTATCCTGTAGAGAGGGTTCGGCGGCTATGGCGATGGTTACAGCTCGAACCGAACCTAATCATGCCTTTATAGCATTTACGGCAAATGGATTTAATGTTCCAGATAATGTAAATCGATGGGGCAGAAATGACGGGGTTACTTCTCTCGATATATCACCTCGCCAGAGGCTGGATGATATTATAGAAAGAACGCGTCGTCTACCCTTTGGAGGGACAGATTGCGCTTTGCCGATGCTCTATGCTACTCACAATAGGATGAAGATAGATACATTCATTATCTATACTGATAATGAAACCTGGGCAGGGAGGGTTCATCCCACGCAAGCGCTGGCTTCTTACCGGAGAAATTTTAATCCAAAGGCCAGACTGGTCGTAGTTGGTATGACGTCATCTGGATTCAGCATTGCCGATCCAACAGAT
>JALGZD010000181.1 GCA_025782395.1 bacterium | reverse complement strand
CGAGTTCTGGGTCGTCGAGGAGCACGGAAAGATCATAGCGACCGCCGCCGTGTTGCTGCACGACGACGCAGCCGAGCTGAGATGTCTGTATGTGCAGCGCCCGTTTCGCCGCAGAGGTTGGGGCCGCAAGCTGAGCGAATTGACCATGGACTACGCGCGTCAGGCTGGGAAGCGGCGGATGATCCTCTGGTCTGACACGCGCTTTGGCGAGGCTCATCGGCTCTATCGCACAATGGGCTTCACGCAGCGTGGGAGGCGCGAGCTGCGCGATTCGAACGACACGGTCGAAGACGGCTTTGAGACGGTGCTCTAGCCCGCATTTCTCACGGGTATGGCGATTTCGTATTGCTCTCGGCCGCGGGGCCGCGAATTGAATCGGCGGGCAGGCTTTGGAGATCGGCAGGGGCGGATCGCCTGCTCAGCAACGCAAGCGGGGATGGTTTTCAGCGTCGGAATGCCCCATCGGCGCATACCAAGCCCACGGCAACGTTGCGGCTGGTACCCAAATCGACCGCTCAGACGACCAGAACTGTCAGCAGCGAAGCGGCCGCGGACACAGCCGCCGAAGATGCTCGTACACCTGGAGGAAAATACCCCGCTGCGGGTAGCTCTCGGCCAGGGATACCCACACCTTCCGCACCGTCACACGAATTTGGGCTCCCAGCTTCAGCAGCTTGAGCCGGATCGTCCCACACTGGGCCTTGGCCAGCTCGGTCCCCTTCAAACCCAGCCGCCGCAAGGCCGCCAACAACGTATAGGCCGCCGATGAGAACCACAGACGCAACTCGTTCGCCCGCATCGTCGCAGCGCTGGTTCGGTCGGCGAAGAGGCAGAGTTGTTGTTCCTTGATCCGGTTTTCCATATCGCCGCGGGCACAATATTCCTCTTCATACAACGACTGGGCTTCGAGCTGGTCGGCAGAAATGGAGGTGACCACAAAGCGCGGATTGGCCCCCTTGGCAAGATGCTCCGCCTTGCCGATCACACGCCGGGGGCGTGACCAACTCTCACGGGTCTGGTACGTGAAATCCTTGAAGACGCGCGCCGCCCGGCCGGTCTGTTCGAACTGTCGGCGAGCCTGTTCCAGTTCGTCCGCCAGTTCCGCGCCCAGCCGCTCGTTCTTCGCCAGGCCCAGCACGTAATCGACATCATGGGCCTCGCACCAGCTCATGATCTGCTCGCGGCAGAAGCCCGAATCGCCGCGAATGACGATGTGGACCCGCGGCCATTTCGCGCGAATCTGAGCGACGATGCGTTCCAGTTCCTTCACGCTGCCGGCCGAGGCATCGATGTTGCTCGGCCGCAGCCGGGCACACAGCAAATGTTCGCCGCAGAAAATGTACAACGGCAAATAGCAGTAGTTCTTGTAGTAGCCGTGGAAAAACCGGCCGGACTGCTGCCCGTGAATCGGATCGTCGGTGGCGTCCAGGTCCAGCACGATTCGCTTCGGCGGCCGCTGATACGATTGCAGAAACAGCTCGGTAAAGAGCCTCTGAATCGCCCGGCGATCGGTGGTGATCTTCTTATAGCGACTGGCGGAACTGGCTCTGACTGGTGTGAGTTCCAGCCGATTCAGCGTGCTCTTGCCGGCCAAGGCCTTGCCGCGATCCCGCTCCCGCGAGCGGTGTCGCCCGAGCGGGTCCCGCTTGCCGACCAGGACGGCCAGCAGGGGGTCGTGCCGCAGATCGTCGTGGTCGTTCAGGTCTTCGTAGCCCAACGCCAGGGCGTAGATCCGCTGTGCGATCAGGTCTTCGGCCGGGTGCTCGATCAGGTCCGGGTCGCGGTGATCGGTGAAACAGGCGGCGAACTGCCCAATGATGCCCGTGACGCGTTCGGTCTCGCGCAGCAGCAAGCCGCCGGCGTCGGAGGTGATGTTGCCGCCGTCGAAACGTGCGATGATTTCCCGGCGTCCCAGGTGGTGAAATGCGAACGATTCTTGAGTACACTCTGTCGTCATAAAGGCCGTCTCCTCTGCTTGGCACAAGTCGCCTTTGCAAAACGTCTTATGCCACAGAAGATGGTCTTTATCTACTACCCCGGTGAGAAATGCGGGCTAGTGCGTTATTAGCTCTTGGTTCGAGTTATGTCCGATAGGCAAGGGCTACCGTCGTGCAGCCAGCCGACGGCTCCTGCTACCTTTTCGGTACGCTCAACCCCACCAGGACGCACCGCTCCACCCAGTCGCGCTGGGCCAGGCATCCCGCAAAGCGGAGCGATCCGACGATGCAGCAGTAGACGTACGCGTCGGCCTCCGAGACGCCATGCAGGCGCGCGATCAGTC
>JALGZD010000158.1 GCA_025782395.1 bacterium | reverse complement strand
TATCACTTGACCCAGCGACTGCTCATTACCAAGTGGCGCGATGAAGGCGATGAGCCCAAGTATCACCTGTTCGGCCAGCTCAAGCGGATCGCTCGTGAGTGGCTTGAGACACGATTGGTCTGCAAGGGAGACACCTACCCAGCGCAGCTCATGTACCAGGAGTTAGCGGACATGGCGTGCAACAAGATCACAGCTGCCATCACGCGCTCCATGAAAGAGGAGCATCCGATCAAAGCTGTACTCGATCCCTACAACCCAACAGGCTCGACAAAGCACGTGCGCTTCAACACAACGCGGCAGCATCGCTGGGAAACGGATGCGAGGAAGTGTCACATCAACTGGGTCGTCCTCGATAGCGATTGGGAGGCTGAATTCTGCCGCGTGGCCGAGACACATCCCAAGGTCCTATCCTACGTCAAGAACCACAACCTTGGGCTGAAGGTTCCGTACCAGTACGGCTCGACGACGCGCATCTACCTTCCGGACTTCATCGTCTTGCTCGACGATGAGCACGACGATCCATTGCACCTGATCGTTGAGATCAAGGGCTATCGACGCGAGGACGCCAAAGAGAAGAAATCGACCATGGATACCTACTGGATTCCCGGCGCCAACAACGCAGACAGCTACGGCCGCTGGGCATTCGCCGAGTTCAGAGAGGTCTACCAGATCGAGGTCGACTTCGAGGCCGAAGTGGAACGCAGCTTCAACGAGATGATATACCAAGCTGTTACGGAGGAGGGCTAACTGCAATGCCTGCCACCCGGCTCAAGATCTTTGTCAGCAGTGTCCAGAAGGAGTTCAAGCAGTTCCGGCACGATCTAAAAGCCTTCCTACTTGGAGATGCCGTCCTGCGCCGGTTTGTATCCGACGTCTTCCTCTTCGAAGAATTGCCGGCGGCCGACCGACGCGCGGACGAAGTCTATCTCGAGAAAGTAGAGTGCTGTGACATCTATCTTGGCATTTTTGGCTACCAGTACGGCGGTGAAGACGAAAACGGCATCTCTCCGACCGAGCGAGAATACGACCGGTCCACTAAGCTCGACAAGACTCGACTCATCTACGTTTGGGGATCCGACGAAGAACAGCGCACCGCCAAGATGACGGCGCTTGTTCGCAAGGCCGGTAGCGAACTCATTCGCCGCAGGATCGAAAACTTCAGTGCCCTGACCTCCGAAGTCTACGCCAGTCTCGTGGATCACTTGGACACGATGGGAGCCTTGCGCGTGCCGCCGTTCGATACCTCGGCCTGCAAGGGCGCCACGCTGAAGGACTTGGCCCGCAAACGCATCGCCTGGTTCCTGGAAACGGCTCGCCGGGAACGCGGATTCCCGCTAAAAGCCAACACGAGCACAAAGGCTCTTCTCACGCACCTGAACCTTCTGGACAATGGGGTACCCACAAATGCGGCTGTTCTCCTCTTTGGGATTAACCCGCAGCGCTTCCACCGGCCGGCCGAAACCAAGTGTATCCACTGTCACGGCACCGAGTACCGCCGCCCCTTCGCTTCCCTGCAGGTGTACGACGAGGACCTTTTCGAACAGGCGAACCAGGCTCGTGATTTTGTGCTCGCGAAGATCAATCGCCCTGTAGGCGTCCGCAACGACACAAACATGGCGCCGGCCACCTACGAACTTCCTCCCGACGCCGTCGCCGAGGCCATCATCAATGCCATCGCTCATCGCGATTACAACAGCAACGCCTCCGTCGAAGTGCGCCTGTTCGTCGACCGTCTCGAAGTCTGGAACCCCGGCTCGCTGCCGGGCACCCTTACGCTTGACAGCTTGCGCACCGACCATGCCTCCGTTCCCAACAACCCATTACTCGCAGAGCCGCTCTACCTAGCGCGTTATATCGAACGCGTCGGTTCCGGAACCCAGACCATGATCGAGCTCTGCTGCGAAGCCGGCCTCCCAGAACCGACCTTCGAACAACGCCAGGGCTTCTTCATTGTCACCCTCTGGCGGGACTGGTTGACGGAGGAGGTGCTGGCCAGGTACAACCTGAACGAGCGTCAGGAGAAAGCAATTCGTCTGTTGAGAATCCGCGGGAATGTCACGAATGCTGAATATCAGAAGGAATTCTCTGTTGCCAAGAGGACTGCCTCACTAGACTTGAGCGGTTTGGTTGCGTCAGGACTCGTTGAGAAGGTCGGGACAACCGGCAAAGGGGTTTACTATCTCCTAATCTGAGCGATTCACCAGCGATTCTTCATCGCACCCCGTGTTGGTGGTCGATTTGCTGAGCAAAATGTGGTGGACAAGCTAGCGCCAGGTAACATGTGGCCAATAACACC
>JALGZD010000112.1 GCA_025782395.1 bacterium | reverse complement strand
TTTATCATAGCGTTTCTCCGCCCCCAGGGCCAGCTCGACGTCTGACGCGCTCCCCACATCAAGAAGACGCTGGCAAGGGCCCTCTTGCATCAGCTCTGCGGGACTGGTCAGCTCTGCCCTGGCGATAACCAGATAACGCACACCGACCGCTGGTACTGGCTCGACATGTGACCAGAGACCGTGATAATCGCTCACTTCAAATGCGCTCTCACGGCGTTGTTCGACTTCGAGGGTAAATGTTTTCCCAGGGTCCAGTGCGATCGTTCCTTTGAAGAGTTGCTCAAGTCGAAGCTGCATCTGAAGGCGGCGATGTTCCAGACCGTCCTCCTCAAAGGCCCAATCAGTCGCTTGCAAGGAAATAATGTCGACCACAAAGAGATGAGTCGCAGAAAGAAGCTCCGCAGCCGAATCGGGCTCACGCGGCAAACCGATCTCCTCTGAAATCTGGCCCTGGTTATGGCTTAATCGTTGCTTCATGATAAATGTTCCTTTCAGGTGATTCGACTACCGTCGAAGCATAACACCCGGACGCCGCTTGGGAGGATCCCGATCCCCGAGGGAGGTCGGACTTCGACGTTGTTATCCTGGGCTCTCTCTATCGGATGGAGAGTGGTTCGGTTGGGCACACGTATTTGGTGCGGTGTGGTTGCGACGAGTGCAAGCGGTGCAGTCGTCACGTTCCAGTCGCCAATCACGTCCCACTGCACAATCTGCGATACTGAGTAGACGCGATCCGCAGGGTCACCGGTTGCACCGCGATTTGCGGTGATGTTGGTCCAGAAGCAGAAATTCGCTGTGAACCGATGCCGATAGTGGATACGGCGAAGAATGGCGTTTGCATTTACTGGATGCATTAACGGAAAGCCTCTGCTGGGTGAGTCGATACAACGTATGGTCCAACGTTGGCCGATGGGGCGATTGACGGAGGTATGTGGACCACTGCGGCCCATCGTCGCTGTCTCGCCTCCCTGACCCGCTCCTCCTCTGCCAGTATCAAGGATGGGGAAAGCGAATAGAGCGGGGGCGGTATCCCCGGGTCGGAATAGTGGCCGACCGGCAAAAGCCCCAGAAGCAGATGCCCCGTTTGAGCAGTAAGCGTTGTCAAAATAATGCGTGTGGGGAGGTGGGACCGTCGAATCGACGTACTGCGCACTGATATCCACATCCCGGAGGTTGTTCACCAGCCCAGCAAAGACGCGGTCAAGGCCGAGCCGCCCATCAGCTCCTCCTCCAGTGACGTCAGCAATCAACTCCATAGCCATCCCAGCAGCAGCGAGGTTGGCAGGGGTGAGAGGAAGGGCGGCCCATGCCCCATTTCGGATCGATACCCCCGCCGGACTGATGGTCGCCGATAAAACCCCGGCATTGCCGACACTGTTATCTGCGACAACTGTGGAATCTGCGAGAATCAGTTTTAGCGGAATCGAAGGTTCCCTGTCCTCATAGGTGCCGTTACCATTGGCATCGATGAACACGCGGATGTAGAACGAACCCCGTTGATTGGTGTCGAGTTCTGCTCTTGAAACGTTGGTTGCATCTGGCGTGATGGTAGGCAGGTCGGCAACGCCCCCTAAGCTCGGATGATCATCGGAGTTGCGAATAGTCTGCCACAGGATAGGCAAGCCTGCCGGTGCAGCGGTCACCTCGAGTTGAATATCAGGTTGAGCGTTTCGCATCAATACGAGAGGATCATTAACGGTAAAATCCTCCGAGAAGCTATTACTGGTAAAGACGTGATCCAAAGGCAGTGGGAAGCCAGCCCGAATGGTGTTCGGCGGCGTCGATCTAATTGTGGCCTGGATTTGTGTAAACTGAACGACTGTTATCCTAACCCGATCGCCATCGTTTTCCAAATCCTTAATGCCTAGTTGGAACCCCGTGTCTCGTAAAGCAGCGCTCACATTCCGGCCTTCCACCCAGAATCGAAGTCCAGTAGCCGGGATGGTGCTGGCGTTGAACTCGTGTGGATTTGAGTATGCCGTTTCTGTGGCTGGTGGCGCCGGTCGGCGCTCGTTGTCGAAGACCTGCACCTTGTTATCCATGCCAGTGACATTATTGGCAGCGATGGCAACTTGTCGTAGCACCAGATCACCGGCGAAGGCGGCTGGCCGCACCTGGCGTATGATCAACAGCGCTCGCCCATGGTGGTTGCTGGGATCCTGGACATGCACAAACCGACCTCCGAACCACTTGTCATTCGGCACCGTGCCGGCAGGCGGTGGTGTTGCCGGGGGTTGCGGCAGTGGCGCGGGAGCGACGCCAGGTGCTGTGCGGCTTACACAGATGTCTAGCGTTAGCTCAACGGCCGTCATCGTCGCAGTCGCTGCTGGTCCGACTGGTGGTCCAGGGGATGTGGGTGCCGGGGTCACCGTCAAAGTGAGTTGGACATCGTTCATCGCCGTACTATGAGTGCGTCCCTCTGCAAAAAGCTCCACGCCAGCACTCAATCGGGCGCCGGGGAAAACGTTGTCCACGTTGTCGAACCTGATCTCGGTGCCGTCCGTGGCCGCATCGAAGAACCGAATAATGTCCTGAGAACGGTTAAAGGTGCCGTCTCCATGACAAAAAGGATAATCAAGTCTTAGGATGACACGTTGCCGCGCCGGATTTGTGTGTGGTTTCTTGACTACAACTATCGAACTGGCAAGGATGATGGTTGGATTGATCACCAGCGGCGGCCTGGCAATGACTGTCACGTTAAAATTGGGGTCACCATCATTTAGTCGCTTGCAGATGACATTTCCGGTGGCTTCCTCAGATGGTTCACTGGCCAGCCGGACCACAAAGTCACCTCTAATGTCTAGCGTATAGACGCCCTCGGGTTTGTCTGGGTAACTAAAAGTGTATTCGAACACGCCATCATCATTTGTGTTTCCTGAGACGCGCCGCTCCTGTGGCTCACCACGTGAGGGACCACTGGCTATCTCGCCATCCATAAATTCACCATCAGGAGCTATTATTACATACCTGAATTCAATCCTGGATTGCGGTGGAAAGCCCTCGAACCGGATTGTTCCTTGGGCCGTGATTCTACCTGGTTCAGCCGGTTGTACCCACCATTTTCTGCTCCGATCCCCACCTTCTGGTTCTTCGTATGTAATTAAGCAACAGCGGGGTGAACCCGGTGTGGTCGGCCCCACACACCAACCATTAGCCACTGCTCCTGGCTGCGGCAAGTCAAATGTGTCCGGCTGCGGCACCTGGCAAGGCAGCGCCTCGGCCTGCACAAATAGGACCTCAACACGTCGGAAAGGCCGCCAAGCGGTTGCTCTTGGAGGTCTACCCCAACAAAGCAGCGGCGATTCCTCACCGCAGCCAAACCACTTGAGAATCTCGCCTGGGCAATTTGGAAAGAAACGATCGAGAGGCACTTGAAGGTCATCCTGTGCCAAGTAGGCTCTTATTAATGTTTCCCAAGTTGGGTCGTCCATGGTCTGCCTGGACGGCAGACCGGATGCGCAACAAAAGGCATCAATGGCTAGGTCGGTCAGGGGGCCGTGGTCGCCGTCTATATTGCCCCGGTAATAACCAAGATCCTGAAGCATGAACTGGTACTCATACGCCCCCCATGTATCGTTGATGCTTAGCCGCTGCCCTGGTGTGCGCCTTTGGCGCAATTGATTCCATTCGTCTAAAGAAGCCTGGGAGTTGTGACCAAACGTCAAATAGGCGAAGGCACTTCGTCCGCGCCTCTCTGAAAGTGACTGGTTATATAGCGGCTCGACCTGTGTGGCGTCGCCGACCTTGTCGGTATGGCCGACGATGACCAGTTTCTCTTCAGGATGATCGTTAGCATATTGGGCAACCTGCCTCATGACAGCGCGCTGACACGGCTCAATCAAGGATTTGTCGAAACGAAAGTGGACGATAAAAGCCCTGGCAATGATGACTCCTGAGCGCAGCGTAATCCTCACCCGCGTTCTCTCACCGGCTCTTACTTCCGCCGACGTTGAGCCGGACCTCGTCTCCGGATTGGTTTCTACAGCCTGGACCGTGTATTCGCCTTGACTGGCGGGAATCCTTTCTTCGGTCCAAATATTATCGGTTCGGTTTGTTAAAGTGCGTGACAGGGCGGTCCCATCCTGCTGGTTGCCCTGAACAGTAACGCTAACCCGACTGAAATCAAAATCCAGCTCCCCTTCAATAATGACTTCAACGATCAGTGTTCCGACATTCTCGTCAATTTCTTCAGTTGGTGGCTCCGGTGTCTCAATCTCAGGTTCTTCTTCAGGTGGGGGCGGAGGAATATACTCCCGCAAAGTAAAGGCGTACTCGAATCGTTCCGGCTTTCCGGCCAGCTCCCGCACGCCCATTTCTTCGATGAGCACCTGGTCCACCCGGGTGGCGGTAGTGATGTCGGCCACGAGTGAGACAGGCTCGGCTGCGCGGACTTTGTCCCGCAGGGTATTCAGCCCTTCACCCGCTTCCGGTCCGGTCAGCACGCCGGCGAGAGAGATCTGCGTGGCGCGGCGTCCTAGGCCCTGGAAAAAGTCACCTTCCAGGGCCGGCACACCGTGCTGGACCAATACCTGATCTCCATCGACTTCGATTTTCTGGACGTGCTCTAGCTCAATATCACCAAGCATGGGCCTCGTCATAAACTAGAGCGCCTCCAGCTTGGCAATGATTTCGTCAATCTTTCCCAGAATTTCTTCTATATCCGCCAGCCCGGGCAGGTCCTGCAGAGTCTTGATGATGTTCTTGACCGTCTCCAGGGTCTCCTTCTGGCCCGGGGCCAGACCCTCGGCAGCCTCCAGCAGGTTATTGATGGTGCTCAACAACTGCTCAATGTTGACGACGCTGTCTAGGCTCTCTTTCAGCTCGTTGAGTGCATCTTTGATGACGTTCAGGATACTCTTCAAGCCTTCGATGACGGGGTCCATAATGCTGTCCGGAATGGCGCCGATGGCGGTTTTTATCGCATCGTTGTCCAACAACGATGAAAGTTCCTCCAATGCTTCCTTGAGCTGTTCTAGAACATTATCGTCCATAGGGTTTGCCTCCTTTGTTTTAGCTTGATGGTATAATGGCGTTTATCCCCTCATGCTCGAGGGCCTGACTAAACTCCGTCAGCCTGCTGATGAAGGCTGAGAGCTGCTCAGCGATTTCCAGCCCCGTAGTGAGGACATCCATAATGTCCAAGGCATCTTCCAAAATATCCGTGTCCAGAAACGACGTGTCTTCAGGCTCAACAGGCTCGATGTACTCGTGTAACGTAAGCATGTAGGCGAAGCGTTGCGGCTTGCCGGCCAGTTCCTGCCATTTCAGGTCGTCAATCACCATCTCCTCGATCTCGGCGTCGGCAACGATGTCGGCGACAAAGGCTACCGGCTCCCCAGCGCGGAACTTGCCGTCAAGTTCTTCAACTAAATCCAGTGCCTCAGGGCCGGTGGCCACTCCCCACAGAACCAGGTGGGCAGGCTGGCGGCCCATGTTCTGCAACAGGCTGCCCGCCATGCCCGGCGGCTTGTGCTCGGCCAGGACACGGCGATCATGCGTAGCGATTTCCTGTACCTGGGGCAACTCGAGATCATCTAGCATTGGCCGCATGGTGGCCTCCTACACGTATATGCCGTGGCGGCGGGCCTCATCATCCAGGATACGCTTGATTTTGGTCGCCAGGGCACTCTGGTCGTTTTCAGTGGCAGCGATTTCCTCCTGCCTTGCCACCCCCTGGATGATGGCTGTCGCTGCCAGCGAGGGCGGCTTGCCCGCTATCTGGGGTGGGAGAAGAGGCGGTAGTGAGGTCGCTATGGCTGGCGGAGCGATTCGAACGGGTGATACCGATTCCCCGCCGGTGTTTTCCAACTGGTCAGCTACTGTGGGTTGACTCACTGCCTGTGAACTCTCAGTCGTCTCCACTCCGACCGCATGCCAGGGTTTGGCATGCTCGGTGGCCGGTGCTGCAACCTGATCCGGAGACCTTATGGCTGATGGGTGGCGTGGCGCTGCTCCAGGCTGTTCCTCACGTTCAGAACCATCACTCTCGGGCACGCAGACCAGACGGCCCAGCAGGCCTGGATAGGCAGGCGGTCCATTGAGCAGTAATGCCCACTGATCTGCCAGTGACGGCAGTTCGCCGAGTCCTGGCTGACCAGACGAGGCGTGCAGAGGTGCACTGAGGTCATCATGCCCTTCCTGAAGCAGAGAGCCTCCAGCTCGGTCGGCCAGGTCGCGCAGCCAGTCCCGATGAGTTGCCGGGTCACGAGGGACGGAGAGCGAGACGCCCGCCCTGAGCTTCATAGGTTCACCGGTCGGTCGGCGCCGGGTACCATGCGAGCCCTGGGCCGCGGCCGTTGCACCCGCCAACCGATACAGGAGCGCCTGGCTGGCCTGGGACGCAAGCTGGATCGGACCCGATGTCTTCTCCCATACCTGATCCCCTTGTTGTGCTGTAACCGGACCGCCCGAAGGAAAGACCTTGGCCCATCTTTTCCTCGCCGATGCCATTTCCCGATTGCGTGCAGGTCGGTATTCAGGCCAGGCGAATCGGGGCTGCCGAGGCCGGGTCTTCACCGGCTTCGATCCGGCAGGACCAGTAACCAGGCCGGTCAGCTCTGCCAGGGAATGGCCCAGCAACGCCGTTTCACCGATGTCTTGCTGGCCGGATGAAGCCTGCTGCGGCGTGCGGAACACGTCAAGCCCCCGTTGACCAAAGGAGCGATCGGCCCACCTGCCCAGATCACGCAGCCAGTCCCTATGTGTCTCTGGGTGCACCTCCCCACTGGCATGCGGCTCCAGTTGAAACGGGTCCGGTCTTGATCGGTGCGGTACCGTCTCTTCTGATACCTGATCCCCCTCTTGCATTGGAACCGTGCCCCTTGAAGGAAAGACAGTGGCCGATCCGTTCTCTGTCAAGGTCACTTCTCGCTCACGTGTACGTCGGTATTCCGGCCTGGCAGACTGAGGTCGCTTAGATCGAGGCGCATCCAGCTTCACTCCAGCCTGCCGAGCAACCTTATCTGTCAGCTCTGCAAGGGAACGTCCCAACAATGGTTCATGACACAACGTGGGACGGACCGCAGCCTCCCATGCGTCAACCCAGACACAGGCCCACCGTAGGCCATCCAACCGCACTGTGCTCCGCCCTATCTCGCGCTGCCACCAGACCGGGGCCCGGCCGCCAGCAAGGGCCACCTCCTGGGTTGACCCAAGTAGGCCTCGTATCCGCCTCATCCCGCATCACCGTTTCTGTGGGCCATCTCCAGGTAAAGCAGAATTTGGCTGGCCAATGGTCATCCCGCTGACCTCTTCCGGTGTCCAGCCGAACTCTTTCGCGAGCACGAAACAGGCGCGTGCAAGTGGCGCCTGGACAAGTTCTTCCAACGCATCGCGTGGCGTATTGATGCCGCTGATTGCGTTGATACGCTCCACCAAAAAACGGGCCAGACCAGCCGACAGTCGTGTGACCTCTTCGAGCTTCAATTCCGGTTCAACAAAGGCCTGCTGAATCATCAGCGCGGCCGACAGACTGTTGTCGTCGCGGACAGCCTTGCCAATGCGCTGCAGGTCGCGCACGGTCAACGGGCGGAGCACTACCCGGGCATCAGCCGGTC
>JALGZD010000031.1 GCA_025782395.1 bacterium | reverse complement strand
ACCATTTCTCTGGCTTCCAATACGGTTTTGCCTGAATAATCACCAAGGCCCTGATGAATATTTCCCTCCTCGTTTATCACTTTGATAATTTCTAACTTATTCTCCTCGGCCATCTGCCAGTCTATGATTGAATGAGCCGGGGTTACGCCTAAAGCGCCAGTGCCAAATTCCATATCAACACTCCGGTCAGCAATAATTTTTAATTTTAAAGGTACGCCCACAAAATCAACCTGATAAATTTTTCCAATATACTTCTGGTAGCGCTTATCTTTTGGATTTACCGCCACGGCCGTATCGCCTAATTTAGTCTCTGTCCGGGTGGTAGCAATCATAAAAGGAAAATCCTGGCTATATCTAAAGGAATAAAACTTGGCTTTTTGAGTCTTATACTCAACCTCATCATCAGCCAGCGTGGATTGGCAGCGCGGACACCAGTTAACAATGCGCTCGCCCCGATAAATTAATCCATCATCATACATCGTCTTAAAAACAGCTTGTACTGTCCTGGTTCTAACTTCATCCAAGGTATAAGCTTCCCGTCCCCAATCACATGAGCAACCCATTCTCTTAACTTGATTAACAATAGTTCCATGAGAATCTTGAGCAAATTGTCTAACCCGTTCTAAAAATTTCTCCCGGCCTAATTTATGTCTGTCTGTACCTTCTTCCCTTAAAATTTTTTCAACTTTAGTCTGGGTAGCAATAGCGGCATGATCCGTGCCTGGTACCCATAATGTCTGGTCGCCTTTCATCCGATGATAACGGATTAAAATATCTTCCAGCGCCAACATGGCGGCATGCCCCATATGCAGAATACCGGTTCTATTTGGCGGAGGCATAACAATAGAATAACTCCCCGCCTCCTTGGCTAAAGCCAGGTTGTCAGGATTAAAATAACCGGATTTTTCCCATTTTTTATAAATACCGTCTTCGTATTGAGACGGTTCATAAGCTTTAGGCAGTTCTCTTTTCATAATTTTAGAGTATCAAAATTAAAACTATTTGGCAAGAAAATTAGCCAAAATTGGCTAATTATACTTTATCTAACGTTCTTTGACATTTTACCCTTGACACAATGTTTTATTTCTTATATATTTAAATATCAGGTTTTAAAGCAAAATAAAATTTCTTTGCTATGCCCAGCTTAGACTCTAAAATAGGGCAAAGGAGCTGGGTATTATTATTTATTCCAGTTATTCACTAATCTGCCTAGCTACCTGTCGGCGCGGATAAGCGCCAGTAGTTTGCTAATTTTATTCTCTTTATCCTTATGTTAATCCAGGAACAACAAATTTTTGAACAAATAAAAAAAGCCAAGCATATTTTAATCACCTTTAATAAAATTTGGAATGGTGATGCGGTGGCTTCTGCTTTGGCTATCTATTTATTTTTAAAAAAACTTGATAAAGACGCGGATATTGCGGCGGAAAAATTTGACCAGGGAAAATTATATTCTTTTCTGCCGGCTTATCAGGAAATAAAACACCAGCTTGATAATCTGCGTGAATTTATTATTTCCTTGGATATTACCAATGCCAAAGTTGGACAAATAAAATATACGGTGGCGGAAAATTCCCTTAACTTCATTATCTCCCCGAAAGAAGGGTTTTTTACTCATGATGACGTTAAATCACGTTCCAGCGGATTTAAATATGATTTAATTATTACTTTAGACACCCCTGACCTGGAATCTTTAGGTTCTATTTATGATAATGATACTGAATTCTTCTACCAAATACCGATTATTAATATTGACCACCATTCAGATAACGAAGGATTTGGACAAATTAATCAGGTGGAGTTAACCTCAATTGCTACCGCTGAAATTTTATTTAATCTTTTTACCGGTTATTCACGAGATTTAATAGATGAAAATATAGCTACCTGCCTCCTGGCCGGCATTATTTCTAAAACCAGAAGTTTTAAAACCCAAAACATCACTCCTCAAGCCCTGGCTGCCTCCTCCCAGCTTATCTCCATGGGCGCTCGCCGGGAAGAAATCGTTAATCAGCTCTACCGCTCCCGCTCCTTAAATGTCTTAAAGCTTTGGGGACGAGTCTTAGCCCGCTTAACCAGCGACCTGGAAAATAAATTAGTCTGGTCAGTGCTGGCTGACATTGACTTTTCTAAAACCAATACGGGGGAAAACGACTTAAACGAAGTCATTGATGAATTAATTATTAATATCCCCCAGGCAAAAATTGTCGTATTAATTTATGAGACTAAAAAATTAATTAAAAGTCCTGCGGTAGAAAAAGAACTCTTATCTGCGCCGACAGAGGAAGCAGAAACTAAGG
>JALGZD010000087.1 GCA_025782395.1 bacterium | reverse complement strand
CTGCGATTCTCAAAAGCAACCGTGAGCGATCCTACACCAAGCGTGTCCGAAGTCACGCAATCGGCTCGAGACGCTTGCTCAGACGGCGGTGGCTCTTCGGGCGGTGGCTCCACCGGCTTCGGAAGCACGGTGATGAGATTGGTCTTCGTCTCGGTATCCGTCCCTCCGGGTCCGGCCACGGTCAGGGTCACGGTGAACGTGCCCACGCTGTATGTGTGTGACGGATTCCGGGTTGTATCCGCTGGACTGCCGTCTCCAAAGTCCCAAAGATACTGGGTGATTGCGCCTGTCGTGCGCGCCTCAAAACGGACTGTGAGCGATCCTACACCCAGCGTGTCCGAAGCCACAAAGTCGGCTTGAGGCGCTTGCTCAGGCAGCGGCTCTTCGGGTGGCGGGTCCACCGGCTTCGGAAGCACGGTGATCAAGTCCGCCTTCGTCTCCGTGTCCGTCCCTCTGGGTCCGGTCACGGTCAGGCGCACGGTGAACGTGCCCACGCTGTATGTGTGAGACGGATTCCGGGTGGTATCCGCAGGACTGCCATCTCCGAAATCCCAGAGAACCCGATGGACGAGGCCGGCCGATTGATCCATGAAAGCCACCGTCAGCGTGTCCACCCCCTCCGTCGGCGAAGCAGAGAAATCCGAAATGGGAGGGGGTTCCACCACCGTCAAAGGTTGTGGTGCGCTCTCGACCGCTCCGAAGGTCGCCTGAATTTGCGTCCTCCCCGATGAGACCGGAACGATCCGACCCAGCGAATTGACGAGGGAAACTGTTGAGTCGGAACTGGACCAGCGCACGTCCGAAGTGAGGTCCTGCGTGCTCCCATCCGAAAAGACCCCCCTCGCCGAGAACGACAACACCTGCCCCAGAACAACTGTCGTATCCTCCGGCGTTACCGTGATGGATACAAGCGCCGTTTGAACCGTCCCCGGAGAAAAACGTCCTTTCCCCGGCAGCGAGGTATGCGGGACGAAATCACCGATTCCCTCCGGCCATCGCACGAAGGATTGATCCGCGCCCCAGTCGGGATAGCTCAGAACGGCGATGGTGTCCGGTCCGTCCGGCGCGATGAGGCGAATCACGTCCCCCCTGTTGGTCAGCCCGTTTCCGATCCTGCCGTCATCCACGAACACCTGTCCGGAAAACCCGGGGGATGCGCCGCCGCCGAAAAGCACGACGTATTCTCCCGGAGCCATGCGCGTTCCCGGAGGGAAAACGAACTGAGACGCTGAGGAAACATCGTCGTCGCTCAGCCTCCAATTGCCTATATCCACAGAATCCGGCCCGATATTGAGAAGCTCGACAAATTCATCCTGATAGGGATCCACCACGCCATCCTGATTGGCATCGCCCTCCATGCCCGGAGGCGGATCGCACAAGACCTCGTTGATCACGATCCGGGGCCGGGGGAGCACGGTTAGCAGAAACGAGTCGCTTGCGGACGCGGCGCCCTCGTCCGTGACCGTGATGGTGATCGTGTGCGAACCCACGTCCGCGGCTTCGGATGTGAAGGCGATCAGCCCGGTAGAGGAGACGTCGAACAGATCGGTATCGTCCGCGTAGGAGAGCACATCGCCGTACACCGCGTCGGGATCGTCGGCGTAAATTTGAAGCCGGAACCAACGTCCCACCATCGTGGCGGTGTCCGGGATCGCCTCCAACACCGGCGGATCGTTCACCCCGGATACCGTGGCTGTCATCGCATCGCTCGCGCTGTGGCCATCGGGATCGGTGACCGTGAACGTGATCGTCTCCGAACCGTTCCAGTCCGCCGAAGGCACGGTCAGCGTTGCCGCGCGCCCGGACGACAGATTCACCGAAAGGGCCTCGTTCCCCGAATAAGTCCACGTCAGCTCCGAATCCCCGTGATCCTCATCGTTCACGTACAAGTCCAGGAAAATTTTTGAGAAGCCTTCCCCTTCCCGGATGGACTGATCCGGAATATCGGAAAGCGCCGGAGTATAGGTGGGAGGAGAAGCAGGCGGAGGCTCGACCGTCACCGTTCCCGAGCCGCTGATTCCTCCGAAGGCGGCCTGCACCTCTGTCGAACCCGGACCTTCGGCATAGACCATCCCTTCCGAGGAAACCACCGCCACGCTGCCGTCCGAGGTGCTCCAACTCACCTGAGCGGTCATGTCCTCCGTCCCTCCATCGGAAAAATGCCCGAATGCCGTAAACGGCTGTTTTCCTCCCACCGCGATCGTAATTCCGGCGGGCAGCCGAAATCGCCCGCGCCCTCCGGGTACCGGGTATAGGACTGGTGCGTGGCCCAGCCGGTGTAGGTCAAGGCCGCTATGGTGTCCGGGCCTGCAGGGTTGATGAGATAGATGGCATCCCCGGAATTGGACAGCCCACCTCCGATCCTGCCGTCGTCCGTGAACACCTGCCCGGAAAAGCCCGTAGGCGCGCCCCCGCCGAAAAGCACGACGTACTCACCGGGCGCGATTTGAGTCCCGGAAGGGAAGGCAAACGGACTCGACGCGCCATCGCTCAGCGTCCAGCCCGACAGATCCACGGCATCCGATCCGAGATTCAACAGTTCCACAAACTCGTCCTCCGATCCGCTTCGCACCCCATCGCGATTTGCATCGCCCTCCGAACCCAAAGCCGGATCGCACAGCACCTCGTTGATCGCGATGCGAGGCCGGGGGAGCACGGTCAGCACAAACGAGCCGTTTGCGGACGCGGCGCTGTCGTCCGTGACCGTGATGGTGATCGTGTGCGAACCCACGTCCGCCGCTTCGGCCGTGAAATGGATAAGCCCGGTGGCGGAGATGTCGAACAGATCGCTGTCGTCCGTGAACACGAGCGCATCGCCGTCCCGGTCCGTCGCCTCGATCTGCATCCCGAAGGGGATGTTCTGGGTAGCTGTCGTATCCGGAATCGCCGAAAGTTCGGGTGCTCGGTTCGCGCCGGAGATGACGATTTCCGAGGGTTCCACAGTGTGAGGAATCTCGTCCAAGGCGGGGTACCGGAAGAGTTGAATGCCAT
>JALGZD010000071.1 GCA_025782395.1 bacterium | reverse complement strand
CTCCTCGCCTCCGGGTCTGATGACGGAACGATCAAGCTGTGGGACGTCGCCACCGGCGCGGAACTACACACCCTCTCCGTCCACACCCGCGGTGTAAACTCGTCGGCCCAGGTGGTCTTCAGCCCGAACGGACGGCTCCTCGCGTCAGGATCGTATGACGGCACCGTGCGCCTGTGGGGCATTCCGTAGCGAGGCACGGCACGCGGGGTGGGCCTCGGCCCACCCCGCGCGTACGTCTCAGTGATTCCGAGGCGGAGCCTGGTACCGCTTGGCTCGGCCTGAGTAACAAAAAGCCTGCTTCTTACAGCCCAAAGGAGGCCGCCAGGCTCCCGACGGCCTCTCTGATTCTACGTGATCCCCAGCGATCAGTCCCCACAGGTGGCTTTCAGGTGGATGATCCACGGGTTGGCGAGCTCGCGGGCGATCTCCTGATAGATCGCTACGAGGTCGTCTGCGTTCTTCCCGTGGAACGCCTTGCCACCGGTCGCCTCGGCCATCCGTTCGAGGCGCTGGCGGACCACAGGGTCTTCGTAGGGCGCACCGAATCCGATCGCATAGATCTTGATCCCCGCGTCCCTCGCTTTGTCGACCCATGAGCCACTCGATCCAGGGGGCGTGTAGCCGTCCTCGTCGGGTTCTCCGTCCGTCAGGAACACGATCGCTTTGACGCTTCCTGTCCTGCCTGCTTGCAGCAACGCGAGCGCCTTCTGCAAACCTGCGTCGAAGTTCGTCGTGTCGTCGCTGCCAACTCGGTCGATCTTGGCCTTGATTGCAGCGTAGTCCGAGGTCAGATCCTTGAAGTCGGCGACCTCCGCAGCCCAACTGACCAAGCCGACTTGGTCCTTTTTGGGATCCAGTTGGTCGACGAACGCCTTCGCCCCGCTTTTGCGGATTCCTTGAGGGTCGGTGGTACTCATGCTCCCTGAGCTGTCGATGGCAAGGATCACGTCCACCGGCCGTCGCTCCGCGGGCGGGATCGCCACACCCGAAAATTCAAGCGTTTCCAGCCACTCCAGTATCGCGTCAATCTCCTCCTGGAGGTCGAGCTCAGAGACGAGTCGTCCGGTTTGCTGGAGGATCGCCTCTACCGTGGCTCGGAGCTGATCAATCCCCTTCTGAATAACCGCCCGTGTCTGTGCAATTTGCTCCTTCAGCGATTGCAGCTCTAAACGCAGGAGCGCCTCCAGATCCTCTTCCAGTTCCACCTTCCTCTCGAGCAGCTGTACGAGCTGGTCACAACGGGCGATCAGGACTTGTAACTTGGCCTGAAGCTGCTTGATCAGATTCTCAATGTCCGGCTTGATCTCATAGGGATCGCTGAAAGCGTAGGCCTGATCCTTGATGGTGGAGACAGCGACGACGTAGTTGGTTCCGCGCGGCGGATTGGTGATCCCCCTAAACTCCACGATGACCCTTCCGCCGGCTTGGATGCCGGGCCCGGCAGGGAGCGTGATATCCCCCACGTTCTTCTGGATCCCCACGAACAGCCTCGCCTTCCTACCGTTAACGAAGACCTGCGCCAGCACACGTTGTTCTTCCAGCTTGGTTCCTGCGGGGAAGGTAACCGCTATCATGTCCCCTGCTTTGAGAGCCCCGTTTTCGGTGGTCTCGAAGATCAGCTTGCACGTTGCCCCTTTCGCACCTGCCACATCGGGCGCGATGTTGGCTACCCGCACGTTCCTCACGCGACCCGGAGGACCACCCGCCGGCAGGATTGCATAGGAGTCGCTGAGCACATCGACGGGGTCTGCCACGGTCTTGACCATGACAGCGTAGTTCGTACCCCGAGCAGGGTTCGTGATACCAACACCAGCGCCGAAGTACAACACGACCTGGGTCCGTGGTCCAATGGGAGCGGGTACGGGTACGGTCACGCTCGGTCCTTGTGGAGCAGCGGCTAGCACTTTCATGCTCCCGAGCGCAGCAATGGGAGCGGCTCCGCCGATTTGGACGTCCACCGGAGCGCAAAGAAGACCGGGAGGCGGCGCAGCGCCAGCAATCGCGGTACCCGGCGGGAAGGTCACTGTAATGAGATCGCCGATAAGCAGCCAGCCGGTGGCACTCGTTTCAAACGCAACGATACAACTCGCGTTGGCTCCGGCTGTGTCCGGGCTCACCGCAACAACGCGGACATTGTTCAAGGGGCCTGTAGGGACCACCGCTGGTTTGATCTCAAAGGTATTGATAGTCGGCACAGGTATTGGATCCTGCGATGTGCTGACATGTAAGATGTAGTTCGTCCCTCGCGGCGGGTTCGCTATCCCGGCCGTTGGCGTGAAGGCAATCGTCACACGCTGACCC
>JALGZD010000171.1 GCA_025782395.1 bacterium | reverse complement strand
CTAGGACCCACTTCATAACGATAAGGCCTATGATATACAATGCTCTCACTCTCATTCTCAACAACTATACAGTCTATCTGGCAGATGTTATATATATAATCATGCGTAACCTCTACCTCCATCGACACCCAATCATAAGCCTCATCTCCTGATTCGGGAGTGATAATCCGCACATGCACTGGAGAAAGGTCCACAGGGAAGAGATTTTGAACGTTGCCCTTACGAGTAACCTCAGCCATATTTCCGGCAGGATCAAAGGATTTGCCACCAAAATTGTGGGAACCTTCATCAAGAACTCCTGTATCAAGTTCCCACACAAATGGATAGGTATAATCAGTATGTACTGGCTTCCCATCAAGGAAGAAGACAACCCGGTCCACGCCAGTGTTATCCTGAGTGTCAGCCGAGATAGTAGCTGTGCCTGAAAGTGTATCGGAGACTAGCAGAAACAGCGACGGATTCTCATCATCAGGAACAGAGGGAGTTTCAAAGTTGAGGTCTCGACTCCTTACACTGTTTCCACTGGAATCCTGAGACTCAACCACAAAATGGTAGGTTGTTGCTGACCCAAGATTGGTCAATTTGAGGCAGTGCTCGGTAACTAAGCTGGAGTCTTGGGCAACACTACCATATTCCCCAGCGCGGTTATCATACCTGATGAGGCTATCGCTGGCCTCGTCTGTCTCCCAACAGATAACTGCCATGGTGGGACCTATCTGAGTCATTGTGGGACCGGAAATAATCACAGGTGGAATAATATCTACAACGCATTCACAAACTTGTTCCAGGCAGTTATTTTGCTCACTGGATTCCTCAATCTGCCCATAATTATCAGCACAAACCCTGACCTCTATAGTATGACACTCAGGCCAGGTGTATTCCTGGAACCATGACCGGTAGATCACATCAGACTCCAAATCATAAGCTATTACATCGTGAGATATCTCCTTGCCATCTACATATAAAGTCGTAGCATGACCAGACAGAGCCGTAGCCCCACCAACATTCTTTATTACATAGCCTATGCGGCTGTTCTCGCGGTCGCACTTAATTTCTTCAATTATGAGGTCAGGAAGCTTGGTGGCTATGGGTTCAATACTCTCTTCCATAGAGTTATTTTGTTCATTTGACTCAGTTATGTCATCGGTGAAGTCAGCCACTACTCTGACTGTGACTGTGGCGGTAATATCCCACACCAGAAGATAGGTAGCACTGCCCCCTGGATTATCTATGCCCCCGTTCAGGATAGACGTGGGATATGTAAGATCAAAGGCTCCCTTTCTTGCGCCATTAAAATAAGTATCAGCTAACGCCTTCCATCCGCTGGGTAAAGCCCCTGAGCCAATGTTCTTTATTGTCACCGACAATTTGTTACCTGAACTGCACTCGATTCTCTCTACTACAAGGTCTGGGAGGTTCTCCTCCTCTATCACCCAGACCCCCTGCCAGCAGTTATTCTGCTCGTTGCTTTCTGTTATATTCTGTCTCCAGTCAGCGCAGACCACTATAGTATGCTGGCCGGAGGTTGCTTGCCACTGATAGTTGAAGAGCTTGGTGAGTTGCGGCCCTGGCGCTAAAGATATCGTGACGTGATCTTCAGCTACCTGCTTGCCATCAATGAACAGGGCACTATAATAGCTTGGTGGCGCGGCAGCGCCACCAACTGTGCCTTGCCCAATGTTCCTTAAGTTGTACCAAATCTGGCTATCGGCGCGCCATACGTTGGGAACTACCAGATCAGGAAGTTGCTGTTGCGCCATAGAGCGGGAGGGCAACATGGCGAGAAACGAAAGCATGAGAACCGTAATCAAAACGGCGGAAACCACCCGTGTTAGCTTCATTTTGCCAGCCCCAGTTGAAGAGTACGCCTTACCATCATTAATATCACTCCAGTGCCAGGAAGTCAATAAGGACTACAGCCTTCAACTTTAATTTATGGAAGATGTGATTTGCTGGTTTCTCAACCGCAACTCGCGGTTTAAGGCTGTTGGGCAAGAATTGCTCGAATACTTGGGGCAGAAGGCAAAAGAGGATGAGTGCGCTTCAACCAGCGGCGCAACGCCAGCCAGGGATTTTCTAGTTCCCTGTGGCTCCAGTATTCCACGAATTCCTCGAACTCATGGCGGACTACCTAGGAAGGGATTACCGCCATGAGTTCCTGTAGCTTCTCCGCCGCTTCCCTGCCTTGAAATTCCAGTGTGCTCTCCAGTATCTCCTGGATCTCTTCTGCAGTAGTTTGTGTAGTAATCTCTGTAGTAGTCTCTGTTAATGTTTGGTCACTGTCTGACAAATCCATTTGCGAAGGGGTAGCATTT
>JALGZD010000029.1 GCA_025782395.1 bacterium | reverse complement strand
GGTCTCACCATTGCCGACAGGTTAATCAATCGTGCAAAGTTGGAGATTGTAAATGTTCCAATGCACGACGAAAACGGAGATTTTGATATCCCTATGCACCTTCCAACATGGGGGGAAACCTGTGAACTTACGCAGATTGAAACCATGATGGTTGACATGAAAGGTCGGAAACACATGGCAACGATTATGGATGATTTATGTGTTGATCCATCCCTCAACTATGATTTCTGGCTCAACGGCTCAATCGGGCTTGTTGATATGCGATTACTCATAGAAGGGCTAACGACAGCAGCAACCAAGCGCACCAAGGAAGTTCAATCCTTTCGCTGAAAGCCCACACGGTCAAGGATTCGGGCAGATGTGTGCACACTTCGGCAAGTGGCCGCATGAATTCGGAGAGTGCAGCGAAGAGGAACAGACTTTCGTAAAAGCATGGTGGAACACGAAAACCGAAAACGAGAATGAAGCAGTCAAAAAGGCAGGCAAATAATGGGAATCGGTTCGATTGGGAAACTGTTTGTAGAAATCGGTGCGGATATATCCGGGCTGAAGAAAGGATTGAGCGGAGCTGAGGACAAAGTTAACGCATTCGGAGAGGGTGTGAAGAAATCCGGCGCAAAGATAGGAGCTGGCATGTCATCCGCAGGTAGAGGAATGACCGCAGGGGTCACCGCCCCGCTTGTTGCAGCCGGTGCGGGATTCATGGTGTTATCGGGGAAAGCGGCGAACTTTGAAAATCAGATGAACGAAGTATTCACGCTGATGCCCGGCATGACAAAAGGCGCAATGGATGACATGACCGAATATGTTCTTAAGTTTTCAAGAGAAATGGGGACCCTACCGAACGAAACCGTACCTGCGCTGTATCAGGCGATATCCGCCGGTGTGGATAAAGATAATGTGTTTGATTTCATGACTGTCGCGAACAAAGCCGCAATAGGCGGTGTTACGGATTTGGAGACGGCGGTTGATGGGATCACATCGGTTGTGAACGCATACGGATCTGATGTTGTCGGAGCAGCCGAAGCAAGCGATCTTATGTTCACGGCAGTCAAGTTAGGTAAAACCAACTTTGATGAGCTGTCGAGTTCACTGTTCCAGGTCATCCCGACAGCATCCGCGCTCGGTGTTGAATTCGGGGATGTTACGGCGGCGCTGGCAACAATGACCGCGCAAGGTACTCCTACAAGGGTAGCAACTACGCAGTTGAGGCAAGTTTTTGTAGAATTATCAAAAGATACCAGCAAGACATCTAAAGCATTCAAAGAAGTTGCCGGGGTCGGGTTTCAGGAATTTATATCACAGGGCGGCAATGTTCAGGATGCGCTCGGGATAATGGAAACGGCGGCGGCAAACAACGGCGTAGCTTTGCAGGACATGTTCGGTTCAGTTGAAGCAGGGAACGCAGCTCTTGCTCTAACAGGGAAAGGCTCAGAATCATTTGCAAATAACCTCGTGGAGATGAACAACTCCCTCGGGGCAACAGATGCCGCATTCGCAACGATGGACGAAGGTGCAGCACGATCTATGGCGAAACTAAAAGCAGAGTTCAGCGCCGTGGCGATAGAGCTTGGCAACGAGTTTATCCCTATCCTCAAAGATGACCTAATCCCAATTTTCAGAGATGATATCGCCCCTCTATTGACAGGCGTAGTCGTTCCTGCTATCAAAGTTTTAGCGGGTGCGTTTTCGGCAATGTCCCCGGGTATCAGAAGGATTGTACTCGTTGTTGCGGCGCTTGCCGCAGCATTCGGTCCCGTGTTGATGGTGTTAGGTCCCCTTGTATCTGGGATATCGGCATTAGCTCCAGTGGTTTCCGCAGTCGGGGCGGTCATTGGAGGGGTTGCGCTTGGTCCAATCACATTAATCGGGGCGGCAATCGCAGCCGTAATAGGGATTATAATATTATTCCGGACGGCATGGTCTGAAAACTGGGGCGGCATACAGGAAAAGACCGCAGCCGTTTGGGACGGATTAAAAGAATTGTTTTCAAACATCGTTGACGGAATATCAAACGCAATATCAACAGCCATCGGATTTATAGCAAATCTTGGCGATAAACTCTTATTCCTACTCGGGCCCATCGGCGCTATAATATACGCTTTCAAGAACTGGGCGCAGATACAAGGAATTGTTTCAGGAATTCTTGGAAATGTGATTGGATGCATCACTGGACTGGTCGGCAGGTTCGGCAGCGCAGGGCGTGGGCTCATGAATGCATTCGTATCAGGCGTTACAGCAGGCATAGGCAGAGCAGTAGCAAAAGTGCGTGAAGGGCTCGCTAAGATCCGGCGCTTGATGCCAGGCAGTGACGCGGAAGAA
>JALGZD010000054.1 GCA_025782395.1 bacterium | reverse complement strand
ATTCGCCCCGAACGTTGCCGACGACGGGCGAAACGTGCATGTTATTTTGACGTACTTCTCCGACCAATCAATCGGCGGACCTACCACCTGGCGACATCGCGGCATGTGGATCGAAAACGCGGGCACCGTGTTATGGCTGCTCGTCGGCACCGCGATATGGATGTACTTTTCTTCGTTGACATCGCCGATTTCGTAGGCTTCGTCGGCAAGGGTTTTTTCCTGGAGAAAAGTCACTTCCAGTTGCCCGGTGTTTTCCGGGTCCGCCATATAACCCTGACAGCTATTGACCACCGCCGCGCTTGACCCCTCGGCCGGTATCGGCGACGTGAGCACCGGCGGGGTAAACACGGCGCTGATTATTTTCTTTGTCGCGTGCGCGATCTGCCCGGCTGCGGCCGCCGCGGCAAAGCCGAAATCGACACCGGCAAAAGCGTTGAGCTTGGCGAGGTCGCCCGCGGTCCCGGCCACGAGCGCGTCTGCCGCGTAGGCCAGGTCAGCGACGTGGTACGAAAATCTGAACGTGGGCAGCGCCTTGCCCGGCTCGAATGTGATCGCATCCAGGGCGCCAGCGGAACAGCCGAGCGCGGCGAATCGAAGGTCGTCACCCGCCGTGTGCGTGCCGCGCGTATTGAAATAAATCGACAGCGCGTCCGTCGCCCCGAGCGCATCCCAGAGCGGGATCGCCGTGTAACAGGCGTACACGTCGTTATCGGCCGAGGCAGCCGTGGGGAGAGCCATCGCGAGTGTGACCACGAATGGATCGCTGTCGTCCCAGTCCGCGATCAATGCCGGGAAAAACTTCCCGTTGTCCAATTCGATCAAAAGAACATCCCCGATCTCGCAACCGATATCGGCCGTGAGCGTAAAATTCGCCGCGTCGGTATATGCTGCAATCGTGGTCGTCGCCGTGCCCGGGTGCGACAGCCCCCAGCCCGCCGCCTGGAGGCTTTGCATGATCGGCGGGATTTTGGTATCCCCTGCGAGCCGTGGCTCCAGGGCCAGCTTGATCGCGCCCTCTTGAACTGTCTCCAGGTGCAACGGGGGATCGTCCACCTTGCCCGGATGATATTTCAGATTCGCCTGTTCGACGAGTTCTTTCGGCGCGTCCGGGAAGGTCGGACGGTCCGCGAGCCGCCAGACCAGCGGCGTCCCCGCCGGGGTCCCGAGCGCCGTCTCCTTGTCTACCGATACGGCAAAGCCGCGTGTGGGGTCAGCCATTTTTTGTCTCCTCTATTCAACCTCTACGAGCACGTAGAGGGGGATTCGCATTGTGAGCCACTGCGGATCATTTGCGTTAGACTCCAACGTTGCCGCCATCTCTGTGTCGGTTGTGCAGAGCTCGAGCCCGTCCACCGATGCAGCGATAGGGTTGTGATTCGCGAGCAGGTGCTCCGAGATGAGATCCGCGTCATCGTGCGCGGCAACCGTCCACCGCTCGGTGTTCGGGTATTTGATCGCGACTTCAAACGAGACGCTTTTCCCGCGTGTGGCCGCCCCCTCCCACTCTTCGCGCATCGGGGCGCCGCTCGCGAGGCGCACCTCGAAAAGACGCTTGGCGCCGGTCAACTCCTCCAGCGGTTGCGTGCCAACGCGATCGTTCAGCGGGCGCGGATAAAACTTCTCACTCGCCTCCCGCGTCGGTGTGAGCCCCACAATAGCAGCCTCAAGCGCCGCCTGCGTGGCTTCGAGTACTGCGGCAAGGCTCGGCATTACAGCGACCGTCCGTGCGAGATAAACCGCGTTGCCGCCGGGGCCTCCTCATCGGCGTCTTTGCCGAGGTCGAGATCCTCGTCCCACCATGACGCTGTGTCACAGAGGAGGGCGAGATCCGTGTCGAACGCTTTTTTCGCCACGTCGGTCTCGTGGCTCATGCTGTCGCCCTGCGACCGCACGGTCATCCACGCTATCAACGACATGAGCGGTTGATCGGCGCGGTCCCGGTCCATGAGGCGATCGAGGTTGCGGTCCTTGTTTTCGATCCACGTGGCGAGCTGTATCCGGGCCTCGGCGAGCATTTCGACGAACGCGCCCCGAGCCTCGAGCAGCGTGTACAGGTCGGGCCAAAGCGCGGCAAAGCGCCGCTCGATATTGATGGGCTCCCATTTGTGCGAAACGATTTCTGCCGTCTCCGCAATGGCCTCGTCGTCAGTGTCCTGGTCCCACTCGACGGTGATTTGCTTGCCGAGCGTAAACGTTGCCACGGTGGACAGGTCCGCCGCGTAGGTACACCACCGGCCCGTCACCGCCGCGCCGCTCGTGTGCGCGAACAGGAGGGGGGCCTTGAGCGTCGCCACCTTGGTCGCCGCGTTGTACGACTCGACCTCGA
>JALGZD010000047.1 GCA_025782395.1 bacterium | reverse complement strand
TTGTATTGCTTCCCTGATAGGGCTATAAAAATGAAAAACATTCCTCTAAACCAGTACCCAGTACCGGATGCCAAGTACCACCTCAATTGAGGTTATGTTATGGTTTATTTGCATTGAAATGATTTGTTTCATTAGATAAACTACATAATCTTATAGTTGGTTTTTCCATCCTTAAAAGGAGGTCAAACGATATGACTGATCGGATTAGAGCCCTACAAAAAGAGTTGCAGGACGCCTTGTCAACGCGGGATGCGGCACTTTATAGGCTACAAAAAGAGTTGCAGGACGCCTTGTCAACGCGGGATGCGGCACTTTATAGGAAAATTCAACGTACACTGGGAATTCATCTCCAAAAAGCCTCTGAGAACCTGGATTGGCTTTACGCAAACATGCATCCTTACTTTTTCATTACCATGAAAGAAGAGATCGAGGCGATCGTTAATCTGGCCGGAGCGCTCCACAATATAGTAAATCAGCAAAAAATCACTCTGATAGACCAGAAAGAAAATCTCATCGTGGCTCGTCTTGATTTCCCAGGTTCGCTATACGAAACTCTGAAAACACTTCGGGAGCGCGACATCTCCTATGCTGAAATGATACACTCGTATGGACCTGTCCCTGGTGCCAAAAGGGACCTGGAAATTCAGAAATTCGAGTTCAAGCGGATAAGCAACGAGGAAATCGCTGGGGCGGGAAAGGCAAAAATCCCAAAGGGGACCAGGACGGGTGTGGCTGCTGAAATGAAGCGCCTGTATCATGAGTTTGACCCAAAGGAACTGGATAAGGTTCTGGACCTCCTGTGGCATAACAACCAAACCTATGTGCGTATTTCCCCCTCTGAGAGGACCGCAAGGATCCTGTGGCTTTTCCTTCAGGCTAAAAGGCATGACGGCCTCTACCTCGACGTGGAAAAAGCGGAACAGGACTCCCGTTACAGGGAGTCACGTATCCTGTTCTCCGTGGGAAACCCAGAACAGATGGGGTTTTTGGCTCAGGTAAGTGAGGTGTTCCAGCGGCTCAATATTGGAGTACGACGTTCCTATTGTGTTAGCATTAACACAGGAGTTCACCCGTATTTCCTTGGGACGTTCTATGTCACACCTCGTGATGGCAAATTGATAGAAAAGGATTCTGACTTCTTTAGAACATTGCAGGCAGAACTCTACAATACACAGATTCTATCAACTGATAGGAGCACTTATACGAATTTTGTGGCAAACCGCATAATGACGGGAGAGGATGCCTCATTAACTAATGCATTCATTGCATTTTGCCACACTACCCTGTCCCATAGCCACCCGGATCGCTTTGACCTGGAGGTAATCAAGAGTGCCTTTCAATCTGATCCGGATTTTACGTTAAAACTTATATACGTTTTTAGAAACAGATTCGATCCAGATATGAAAAACAGGCAAAAAGCATTTAAAAAAGCATTAAGCGAAATTAGTAAAGCTATCGAAAGCTACAACACTGGACACAGATATTTAGACGAAGTCAGGAAAACGATATTTCGAACCTGTCTCTTATTCATCTCCTACACTCTCAAGACCAATTTTTTTGTACCTGAGAAGCATACCCTGGCTTTTCGCCTGGATCCTGCGTACTTAGACGAGCTTGGGCCAGAGTTCACCTCGGACCTGCCCCAGGACACGCCCTTCCGAATCACCTTCTTTTTCAGCCGATATGGGATGGGATATCACATTGGTTTCTCAGATATTGCCAGGGGGGGGTGGCGGACCATCATCTGCACAACTCAGGACGAGTATACTATAAATACTAACACACTTTTCCGAGAGGTCTTCGTTCTTGCTCACACCCAGCACCTCAAAAACAAAGACATTTACGAAGGAGGTTCAAAACTGACTGTGGTCCTTGACGCAGAGGACTGCGATTCTCCTGAATCTGTGACCCAGCGCCTTTACAAGGCTCAGTATGGTATAACCAATGCGTTTCTCGATCTTTTTGTGACTGAGAACGGTCATGCTAAAAACCCACGAGTAGTGGACTATTATGGAGAGGATGAGCCCATTGAAATGGGACCTGACGAGAACATGCATGATTCCATGATCGAGCATATTGCTATGCAGTCCGTGAAGCGTGGGTACATTCTTGGTATAGGCATTATGTCAAGCAAGCGCGTGGGAATCAACCACAAGGAGTATGGAGTCACTTCAAGGGGTGTGGTGAAGTTCGCAGATATTGCCATGAGGGAACTCGGTATCGACATTTACAAGGATGCTTTCACAGTGAAGTTTACTGGTGGAACCAACGGGGATGTGGCAGGGAATTGCATCCGTCTTTTGTTGGAGCGGTGCCCTCAAGCGCAAATCCAAAGCATTGTAGACGGAACAGCAGGATTGTTCGACCCGGATGGAGCAGACCGGGGAGAGTTAGATAGATTGGTGCTTAAGAGCGATTTGGACCACTTTACACCTGAGGCGCTTCACCCCGGAGGTTTTATGCTTTTTCGGCAGGAACGTCGAAAGGACGGTCTACGAGAACTGCACAGGAAAGTGATCCGTACAAATTCGGGCGTTGAGGAGCACTGGATCACTGTGGATGAGTTTCACAGGGAAGTCGACGATCTGGCCTTTTCGGTTTCAGCAGATCTCTTCCTTCCTTGCGGGGGGAGGCCGGAGACCATTGACGGAAATAATTGGAATAGGCTTTTTGCTGGTGATGGAACCCCCACCGCCAGGGTGATTACGGAAGGGGCGAATTCCTTCATTACTCCTGAGGCTCGGGTAGAAATTCAGAAGAGAGGTGTAGTGGTCATACGCGACGCTTCGGCCAATAAGTGTGGTGTGATTTCGTCCTCATATGAGATTATCGCCAACCTTCTCATGAAGGAGAAGGAGTTCCTTGATCACAAAGACGCTTATGTGAAAGATGTGCTCGCTATCCTTGATAAGAGGGCTGAAGAGGAGGCGAACCTGATCTTCAAGAGGTATCGCGAAAGTGAGGGAAGACAACTATATACCGAAATCAGTCATTCCATTAGCACAGAAATAAATAGGCATTATGCCAGACTGTTTGACTTCTTTCAGGGCCAACCAAAATTATCAGACCAGCCGCTTTTCAGAAAAGTGCTCTTGAATCACCTTCCCTCCTTTATAGGGGAAAACCCGAAGTATCGAACACGGTTGAAAAATTTGCCACCGAAGATCAAATCTGCCATCCTTGCAAGTGAGATTGCCTCGTCTATCGTGTATCATGGCGGCTGGGAGATTGATTTTGAAAGTAGACTTAAGGGATATTTAATGCAGCAATTTGCCTGATAATGGAGAACATTAAACCTAAAACGTACGACAGATACATCAAAGCACTTACGGATATCAGCCGGGCCATTACTTCCGATCTGTATCTGGAAGATATCCTTAGGCTTATTGTAATGGTCACAGCCAAAGTGACAGGAGTTGAAATATGTTCTTTGTGGCTGATAGACGAAAGTGAAAGCCCGAAAAAGATCCGGTTAAAGGCAACTCAAACCATTGAACCTGATTATGTGAAGGACCGGGCCCTTAATATGGACGAAGGGGTGGTGGGCTTTGTGGCCACTCATAACAAACCACTCATCCTTATGGACGTATTAAAGGAGCCCCGGTTTAAAGAAAAAGGGATGGCCAAAAAACTTGGTCTGGTATCTATGGTCAGTGTGCCGCTTCAAGTAAAGGATGAAAAAGTGATCGGGGTGCTTAACTGTTTTACTGCCCAACCTCATGAGTTTTCCGAAGCAGAGGTAAATCTCATAACGGCAGTGGCCAATCAGGCAGCCGTTGCCATCCTGAACACTGAGCTCATGGTGAAAACTAAGGTGATCCAGGAGGAGCTTGAGACCCGCAAGCTGGTGGAACGTGCTAAAGAGATACTTATGCGCCGGCGCAACATGAAAGGAGATGAGGCCCACCGTTGGATACAAAAACGCAGTATGGACTTCCGGAAATCCATACGCCACATAGCAGAAGCCATCCTTCTTTCAGAGGAGTTTTAACACTATCCTGTACACTGTGTTTTAATACTCATACTTTAGAAGGTTTGCGCTTTGAAGTTCTCGCGTGGTCTCTATCCGTTAAGAATCTCCTCAACTCTGTCTCTATCCATATCCATCACATATTGAATACCACTCACTTTGGCAGCTTCTTCAGTCAGGGCAACTATATCACGGCGAGAGGCCCGCTCAAGTGAAAACTTACGAGCGCCTGCCAGAAGTTGGCGCAGCCCATGAGCGAGTCGTTCATAGTAGGTATAGAGCCCAATGGCACCTGTTGGCAGTTTCTCGAATTCTGTGTCGCCTAGTTCCTTGCGCAGGGAAGCAGCCGTTACGAAGATTTCGTCTTTAGAATGACCGAAACGTTCGACATATACAGGAAGTTGACGATCATTGATTGCACGGCCGATTGTTTTCCCAACCATGGCGGCTGCAAGTGGGCTCCGGGCCATACCTATGAGCTTCACAAAGGGTGAGCCGAGAGCAAGACCCTTGAAAATATGATCTTCCAGGGAAAAACCACCAGCCAATATAAGGGGTGGCACGTACCTGCCTTTGTCATCCAGATATTTCGCGTACTTGTGCAGAAGCGAGTGTAAGTAAACAGATGGTATACCCCACTCATTCATCATGCGCCACGGGCTCATACCTGTGCCGCCGCCCGCACCGTCAACAGTAAGATAGTCTAATTCGTACTTTGAGGCAAAGGAGATTGCCAACGCCAGGTCGGCAGGGCGATAAGCGCCGGTCTTGAGCGAAATGTATCGAGCGCCTGCTTTGCGCAATTCCTCTACCCGTTTCGCAAACAGTTCTTCCGATATCATGCCAACGCGGGAATGTCGTTCAAACTCCTTAAACGCACCACGCTCGAAGGCATTTATCACCACCGGATCGCTAGGATCCGGCAGTAAAATATACCCTCGTTCCTGAAGCATTTGTGCTTTCTTCAGGTCTCTGATCTTGACCTCGCCCCCAATGCTTTTGGCGCCCTGACCCCATTTAAGCTCAACAATTTCGACCCCAAGTTTTTCAATGGCATACTCATGCACGCCCAGGCGTGTGTCTTCGATATTTGCCTGAACGATGATGGCACCATAGCCGTCACGCTGGTGATCCTTGTAAAGCTGTACCCGATGCTTAAGGTCCACTGTGTCAACCACCCGATGATTCTTTATCACTGCTTCAGGGTCCATGCCCACAACATTCTCGCCGATAGTCAGGGCGGTTCCGGCCAGTGCAGATCCAATGGCCAAACCTTCCCAGTTTTGCTTGGCAATGTTGGTGGAACCTAACCCGGGGATGATCCATGGATAACGGAATTTTAGACCTTTATCATGGCCGATAATCACCTCAAGGTCGACGGCCGGAAATATTGCCTTATCGCTGTCAGCTTCGATGCCATAAGCGCCAACCGTGCTCCCCATGATGTTGAAGTGCGAATAGTCCACAGGATATTCCTTCTCACCTGCGGTGGTTATTACGCCAAAGGGCTGGGGGTAAATTACCTCATGACCCCGGTACGCGGACTTGCCGATCTCGCACATGCCGATGCAGCCGTCAACGCAGGTAACGCACATGCCCGAGGACGGTACGACCGAACCTTCTGTTCTGTTCTTAGTAAGCGTTGCAGCCGAGGCGTTTATCCTTGATAGTGACATCACAGAATTCTCCTTTCTTATGTCTAATCTTTCCTTATCTCACAGGCCACACAGGGGTCCATGAAGCACATCATGTCATCGAATTGCTCCTTCTCGAGACATGGCGGGCTTAGATTCTCACACCCGCCGCACACGGCCTTTTCAGGCTCCGTATAGGTGCACCGGAGCTGACAGGCCGGGCAGATGTACATACAGGCGCCACAGAGCCTGCAGGCATCCGATTGAATATCGAATGGCGTACCGATGCTTCTGTTTTGGCCTCTTCCACGAAACCCGATGGCCTTTGCCATCATCTGTTCCTCGCACATACGCACGCAAAGTCCGCAGAGGATACAGTCCTCATATTCCTGCCTGAAACGCTGCCGGCGCACTCCGTGGGCCGCAGCAAGGTCCTGAATTGTTTTAGACTGGGGGCAAGAGGCCAGGAGCAGTTCCAGTATCATCTTGCGTGCTTTAATGACCCGTGAAGACGCAGTTCTTACCTTAAGCCCTTCCTCTGCCGGATACGTGCACGCAGTAACCAGTTTTGCTTTTGGTCCTTCACCGATCTCTACTACGCAGAGCCTGCAGGCGCCATAAGGGGAAAGCCCGTCCATGTAACACAGGGTCGGGATGGGGAAACCCAAAAATCTTGCCGCTTCCAGGAGCGTCGCCCCTTCCTCCACTGAGACAGGTAACCCATTTATGATAAGATTGATCATTGCTCTTTTCCTCTCCCTATAATTCGTCTGATCGTTAGACCACGTCTATGGCGTCCAGTTTACAAACACTCTTACAGGCCCCACACTTTATGCATTTGCTCTGGTCTATGAAATGAAGTTCCTTCTTTTTTCCACTAATCGCATCCTGTTGACACGCATCAAGGCAGAGTTGACACCCCTTGCATTTTTCATTGATCGAATAGGTAATGAGGGCTCTGCATACCCCTGAAGGACAGCGTCGGTCTTGGATATGGGCTAAGTACTCCTCCCGAAAATAACGCAATGTGGAAAGCACGGGGTTTGAAGCTGTCTGTCCCAGGCCGCACATGGTCGTGTCCTTTACCACATGCGCCAGTTCTTCCAGGAGCCCCAGACTTCCGTTTGTCGCATTTCCTTGTGAGATGTCATCGAGTATTTCGTGCATTCTCTGGGTACCTTTGCGACATGTGAAACACTTGCCGCACGACTCATCCTTTAAAAAATTCATGAAGTATTTCGCTATATCAACCATACAGGTGTTGTTGTCCATAACGATCATGCCGCCGGATCCCATGATCGATCCAGCCTTGCTCAGGCTGTCGTAATCGACCGGAATGTCAAACAGTTCGGCTGGAATGCAGCCGCCGGATGGCCCGCCCGTTTGCACTGCCTTGATCCGGGCATTGTCTATAGGCCCGCCGCCAATCTCATAAACGATACGCTTAATGGTGGTGCCCATGGGCACTTCCACAAGTCCGGTATATTTGACCTTACCGACCAGACTAAAGATCTTTGTGCCTGAATTATTCTCAGTGCCAATCTTGGCAAACTCATGGGCTCCCTTCTCGATAATGATTGGAATATTCGCCCACGTCTCCACATTGTTGATTGCCGTAGGTTTTCCCTCGATTCCTTTCTGCACGGGAAAGGGAGGACGTTGCCGTGGCTCGCCCATTTTCCCTTCTATTGAACGGATCAATGCCGTCTCCTCGCCGCACACAAAAGCGCCGGCTCCCTTGACCAGGTTGATGTCAAAGGAAAAGCCGGTTCCCAGAATATTTTCTCCCAGAAGTCCCAATTCACGCGCCTGGCGGAGCGCAATAATCAGATGTTTGATGGCAAGGGGGTATTCATTGCGGACGTAAATCACACCTCCGGTTGCTCCCGTCGCATAAGCTCCAATTATCATTCCTTCGATAACGCCATGGGGATTCCCTTCAAGGACGCTGCGATCCATGTATGCACCCGGGTCCCCTTCATCCGCGTTACATACCAGGAATTTGCCCTGACCATTCGCTTGATTTGCCAGGAGCTCCCATTTAAGGCCCGTAGGGAAGCCTGCACCGCCACGGCCTCGAAGCCCGGCAACCTTGACTTCATTTATAACCCAATCAGGATCGGCCATTTTGAACACTT
>JALGZD010000056.1 GCA_025782395.1 bacterium | reverse complement strand
TTCAGGCCATCTTTGAAGATCATTCCCTGTGAGAACAGCCGCTCGATCCGTTACTCCACATCTATGAGCCCCATATCATGAAGCACCTTCGTCATAAACCTCACGAAGATGAGGTGCCCGCAGGCGTGCTCGACGCCACCGATGTACTGATCCACAGGGAACCACCGGTTGACGTCCTCCTTGATGAACGGGAGCGTGTTCTCACGTGGATTGATATACCTGAAGAGGTACCAGCTTGAATCGACGAATGTGTCGAGCGTGTCCGTCTCCCGTTTCCCCGGCTTTCCGCACTTCGGACATGGGGCGTCGAGGAACGTGCTGGACGTAGTCAGCGGTGACTCCCCCTTGCCGGTGAACTCGACGTCTGTCGGGAGCGACACAGGAAGATCCTCTTCCGGCACCGGCTGCGGGCCGCAATCATCACAGTATATGACCGGGATCGGCGTGCCCCAGTACCGCTGCCTCGAGACGAGCCAGTCCCTCAGGCGGTAGCTGATGGCCCGTCGGCCCATCCCCTTCTCATCCATCCAGTCAGTGATGCGCTCTATGGCATCTGTATTCGGAAGACCGTCGAACTGCGCGGAGTTCACCTGAACTCCGTTCTCAGTATACGCTTCTCTCATCGAAGCGCCGTCCAGGCCCTCGCCCGGCTTGTCGATAACGACGCGAACGGGAAGTTCATATTCCCGCGCAAACTCGAAGTCCCGCTCGTCGTGAGCCGGTACCGCCATGACTGCACCTGTTCCATACTCCATCAACACGTAGTTCGCAACCCAGAGCGGGATCCTCTCGCCGTTGACGGGGTTGATCACGTGGAACCCTGTTCGGATGCCCTCTTTCTTCACATCAGCGGCGGATCGTTCGAAGTTCCCCTGAGCTTTCACTCGCTCGACAAATGCCAGCACTTCCTGCTCGCGTCCTGTGCCCACAACCAGTCGGCGCACCATCGGATGTTCAGCGGCCATAACCATGTAGGTCACACCAAACACGGTGTCCACGCGCGTCGTGAAGCAAGGCAGTGGATCGCCGGTTTCAGCGATCGTGAAATCGATCTCCACCCCCTCGCTTCGCCCGATCCAGTTCCGCTGCATCGTCCTTACGCGGTCGGGCCAGCCGGGAAGTTCGTCGAGTCCGTCGAGCAGCCTGTCCGCGTAGTCGGTGATCCGGAAGAACCACTGCTCGAGATCCCTCACGCCCACGATCGAATCACAGCGCTCGCACTTCCCCTCGACGACCTGCTCGTTGGCAAGAACGGTCGCGCACGAGGGGCACCAGTTGACGGGCGCGGTCTTTCTGAACGCGAGCCCCTCCTTGAGCATCCGCACGAAGATCCACTGGGTCCACTTGTAGAATTCGGGAGTGTGAGACGATATCTCCCTGTCCCAGTCGTAGCCTATCCCCCACCGTTTGAACTGCTGCTTCATCTTGATGATGTTGGCATCTGTCCAGACCGGCGGGTGGATGCCACGCTCGATCGCAGCGTTCTCAGCCGGCAGCCCGAATGCGTCCCAGCCCATTGGCGTCAGAACCGCCCTCCCTCGCATCATCATGTAGCGCGCGAGCGCATCACCGATGATGTAGTTCCGCCCATGTCCGACGTGGAGATCACCCGACGGATACGGATACATAACCAGGCAGAAGAAGGTGTCGTCCGCAACTGTCGGGCAGCGGAAGAGCCCTGTCTCCTCCCACCTGTCCTGCCACTTGGACTCTATCTTCGCAAACGGATAGTGACTCATCAGCTACGACCTCTCTCGACGGAGCGCCCCGTGAACGACTCCAATTGACGGGGGCCTTCAACAAGACGGCCGGCACCGGGTCTCGGTGCCGGCCGTGCGCTCACTGGTGCTCGACTGTACTGCTAGAAGAGATAGGTGAGCGAAAGGCTCGGCACCATCTCATCATGAAGATTCTTGCCCTGCGACGAATCACCCACTGCTCCTGCCATCGCCGCCTTCGTCATCGTCGTGCCCATCATGTACGCCAACGTCACGTCGGCGTTCCAGCGATCCTGACGGTAGCCGAAGCCGAGTGAGACGATGTTGTGCCCGCCCTGCGGCAGAACGAATGAGTAGTCCTCTGACGCAACCGTCTCAGGAACGCTCGCATACCCGAATCTCAGCGCCGCCGCCTGCGACAGCTTCGTCTCGAAACCGAGGTGGAATCCGATCGTATCGTCCCAATTGAGCGTCGTCAGCGGGACAAGGATCTCCAGATCCTCCGGGATCTCAGTTGCCATCACTCGCGTGAACTCGGAGACCTCGGACCACTGTGTCCAGTGGATGTCTGCGGTCATCGTGAGGTTATCGAACAGAAATCCACGGTACGCCAGACCTACCCCTGCCCACATCGGGAATGTGAACTCCATTTCCTCGCCGTGTTTCCCGAGTGCCAGCGTGTCCAGCACGGACGAGAACTCGATGTCACCATCAAGGCTCACCGTGACAGGCGTTCTCACCGCCACGCCGATCGAGATCTGTGAATCGACGTCATAGAGCATTCCTATCGTCGCGCCGTAGCCCCAACCTGTGAGATCCTCCTTCGATTGGAACGAGAACAGATGCGATGAGTCCTCGAATGATTCCTCGTACCATCCTCCATCAAGGAGATGGAAACTTCCGTAGACCGCGTGGGCGGAGACCCCGACTGAGATATTGTCTGTGAGTCTCTTCGCCAGGACCGGAGATACAACGTATCCGGTGATCCGGCTCTCGAAGTCCGGTGGATCCCCGAAGATCTGTCGGTAGCCGTTGGGATCACCCGGGAGCGTAGTGTATGTATCGATAAAATCATCGTACAGCTTCTCCCCATCCCAGATCGCCCCGAAATCGGCGAGCGTGTACGCGCAGATACCGAATTTGTCGGACACAGCGGAGAGAGGTCCGGTATCCATGTACAGGTAGACGCCTGGAGCGAAGTAGTGCGTGGCGTCCGAGGTGGCTTCTATGACGACGGGCCGCAACCAGCCGATTTCAGCGCCATCAAACCTCATCATTCCCTCGGCACGCGACGCCAGCGAGATGCCGTCGTGACCCGTGACCGTGACCTCAAATCCCCGGATCTGACTGATCCCGGCCGGGTTCCAGTGAACGGCGCTGTAATCGTCGGCCATACCGACAAACGCACCGCCCATGGCACTGCTTCTGACACCGACACCGGGTATGTAGAGGCCACCGGCCAGCGCCAGTATCGGACTGATGATGACCATCACGAGAGACCATGCCAGTACACTGTGGTTCAGGCGCATACGATTATTCCTCCTGGGCGTCGGACGACACACTCCCCTTCCCGATCATATCTATCCGATAGGAGCGCCGGGGGGCACACCGAAAGAAGCGGTTTCATCTTAGATAGCACAGCGGAATGAGCTCCGTCAAGCCCTTTCTGTGGGGCTTCCCGCGTCGCAACCGGTTCCGAGCCGTCGCCCACGAGCGCCCTCACGCACCGTCGGCGTCTCCGGCAAGCCCGCAGATCAGGAGACCAACTGTGGGCTCGGGTGGCATACCCTTGCGTATGTCGAGGTCGGCTTTGTAGAAGAGATCTACCCCACGCGCGTATTCTCGGGAGGTTCTGAGAAGCGCCTTCTCACGGAGGTCCGGTGCGCCGAGAAGCACGTGGTGTGGCCTCCATCCTCCCCCACGTCTCGGCGCCGGCTGTGTCCGAGCCAGCCAGAGACCCATCCAGCAGCCGTAGAGCTGCGAAACAAGCTGAGCCGCATCCACGCCACCCTCGATCAGCTCAGCAAGCCGCACGAGCGCGTCACCCCGTCTCCGCTCCGCCACCGACAGAGCCAGATCCCTGAGACCTGACGCCTTTGCTCCCACGACCTGCTCAACGTCATCCAGAGTCACAACCTGTCTGCCTTCCGCGTATGCGGATAGCTTGTTGAGCTCATTGTCTATTCTGTTGAGTCGTCCATCGGTCCAGTCGAGGAGAACGAGCATGGCCTTGGGCTTCAGGGAAATCCCTCGTTCCGACGCCATACGCTCGACGAGAGCCGCAAGCATTTCACCGCCGGGACGGTTGCACTCCACGATCGTCGCATTCTCGAGTGCGCTTCGCTCGAACTTGTTCTTGGTGCTCAGTCGCTTGAAGCTTACGAGCGCCAGACACGAACCTTCGACCGGGTTCCTCATGTAGTCGAGAAGCTTCGTCCTGTGAGCGACGCCGAGTTCATCAAACTCGTAGACAACAGTCAAACGTTTCTCGGACAGCATGGGGACCGTGCTTGCCTGCGCCATAATCCCCTCAGCCGTTGTCTCCCGCCCGATCAGACTCACAAAGTCGAACGCCTCGCTCCCGGGCGTAAGCACCGTTCGCTTGAGAACGGCCACGCCGAGCCGCGCGATGTACGGCTCCTCACCATGAAAGAGATAGACCGGCGCAAGTTCCCGGCGCTCGACGGCTTCCTGGAATGCTGAGAATGTCACCCTGTTGTCCTGTGGGTTCCGGCCCCGATCTCCCCTACCAACCCTGCACCGTTCGCGAGACAACATCCTGCGCGAGCTTCTTGAAGGCTCGCTCCTGTGCCTCTTCCTCTGTAGTCAGTTCGCCGTCGTCCCCGGTGACGGAGTAGACGGCCCACCCCGTGATTTCATCTTCCCACACGATGGTACCGTTTGTGAGATCCTCGTACGACAGCCTCGCCACAATGCTCACCTTGTACTCCCGCGGGTTTCCGCCGGCATCGTATGACAGAACTGGGCGCGAGTAGCCCACGATCGTGCCACGCAGAATGGACTCGGCCTCATCCTCGCCTACGATTCTGAGGCTGTTGTCATCTGAGAACTCCTCAATCAGTGCGTCCGTCAGCCCCTGATCAACGGCGAACTCTACCGTCTCGTTCGCCAGGACAGGGATGGCCACACTCGATATGTGCGTTCTCACGGAAGCGGAGAAGCCGTAGTGGGAGCATCCAGTCAGCGCCGCCAAGAGCAGAGTGGCCCCAGCGAACAGTTCACAGGCATGCTGCAATCCGTGTCGCCGCTTCAATCGTTTCAAGCCTTTTCTACTCGCTTTCTCAGCGTGTTTCTGCTGATGCCCAGGAGCCGTGCGGCCTTGACCTGGTTTCCATCCACGGCCGCGACCGCCGCATCCGCGAGCACCCGCTCAACGTCCGAGACCACGATCCTGCTGATATCCCTTTCCTGCGCAGCGAGGCGTTTCTCGAATTCATATCTGACGGCGTTCTCAAGCCCCGATGCCTGCCCGAGCCGTAGACCGGGCCAGGACTCCTGCTCGTCACGCAGCGTCTCGAAATCCTCAGGCATCATGACTCCGGTACGGTTCAGCGCCACGGCGCGCTGAGTAGCCTGCTCAAGTTCGCGCACGTTGCCCGGCCAGGGATACTCCTGCAGGAGCTCAACGGCCGCCGGAGAGATACCATCGATGCTGCGACGCATCTTGGCTGCTGCACGGTTCAGGAAATGCTCGGCCAGACAGGGGATATCGTCCCGCCGATCCCTGAGTGGCGGCATGAACACAGAGACCACCTTCAGACGGTAGAACAGATCTACCCGGAACTCCCCGCTCTTCATGCAACCCACGATGCTTGCGCTCGTAGCTGCGATCACTCTGACGTCGGTCCTGATTCGCCTCCTTGATCGCGGCCGCTCAAAATAGCCGTCCTCGAGAACAGTGAGGAGCCTGCCCTGGTTCTCAAGTTCCATCGCGTCGATCTCATCTATGAAGATCGTGCCCCCATCGGCTAGCTCCGTGCGGCTTGGTCCGCGCTCTTTCCCCTCCCCTCCCCACCCGAACAAGTCTATCTCCAAGGATTGCGGCGACAGAGCTGAGCAGTTCACGGCAACGAACGGAGCGTCTCTACGGCTGCTGTTGTAGTGGAGAGCTCTGGCCACCAGTTCCTTGCCGGTGCCGGACTCACCCTGAATCAGCACGGGAGCATCGGTGTCGGCGACCTGACCGATCAGTTTGTGGATCTCGATCATCTCCGGCGTCTTGCCGATCATGTTACCCAGTTCTGCGACATCACCGGGTCCAGGAGATCCTATTGTCTGTATCATCCCGCCGTCGTTCGAGAGCGCGCGCCGCGCCGCATCCTCAAGACCACCCGGCAGCGTCTCTCGTGGAAGATAGTCGTACGCTCCCTCACGCATCGACTCGATGGCTCCCTGACTGCTCGTATGCTCGGCCACGACGATGAGGGGTACGCGATTGTCGAGCCGTTTGATGGCCCGCAGGACGTCCACCAGCGGCATTACGTCGATTCCGTGTTCGACAACAATGAGATCGGGAGGATCCGCTTGGGCCGCATCGAGCATGCCGGCTGCGTCCACCCACACAACGGAGTCGTACATGAGAGACGGCAGCCCAGCCAGGACTTCCTTGGCCTGTGACTCACTGCGGTCCAGAACCCATACTCGCTTCAAACTTGCCCTCCGGAAATGGACACATCCCGCGAGGGGGTTTCTCACCCGCGGGTCGCACACCTCACCTTTCACTGCTCAAACACTGTCAGGCGTCGGCGCTGTGCTCTCTGAACCAGCTAATCGTCAGCCGAAGTCCATCCTCGAAACCAAGCAGCGGTACGTATCCCAGCACCTCTCGCGCTTGCGTGATGTCGGCGTACGAGTGCTTGATATCGCCGGGTCGCGCATCCGCAAACGTGGCCTCAATGTCAACACCGATAAGGCGTGTGAGCGACGCGAACAGCTCGTTCACGGTCACGGTGTCACCTCTCGCTACATTGAAGACCCCGCCGGGCGCGCGCTTGCTCTCACCCGCCAGAACGTTCGCCTCTACTACGCTCGAGACGTACGTGAAGTCGCGAGACTGCTCACCGTCTCCGTAGATGGTGGGAAGATCGCCTCTGAGCAATGCGCTTGTGAAGATGGGCACGGCCGCGGCATACTGCGACGTTGGGTCCTGCCGAGGCCCGAATACGTTGAAGTATCTGAGACAGACAGTTTCAATATCATAGAGACCGTTGAAGCTTACGCAGTAGTGCTCACCTGCCAGCTTGCCGACAGCATAAGGTGACATGGGCAGTGGCCGCATCACCTCCGTCTTCGGAAGTTCCGGCGCCTCACCGTAGACGGAAGAGGAACTCGCGTAGACGACCCTGCGCACACCGGCGTCTCGAGCCGCCATGAGGACGTTCAGGGTGCCGACGACATTCACTTCGTTGCTGGTCACGGGATCGTCAACGGATCTGGGAACGGACGCCAGTGCCGCCTCGTGAAACACGACATCGATATCCTTCATAGCTTCACGCATCGCATCCAGATCTCTGATGTCGGCTTCCCTGAGATCGATTTTCTCAAGCAGATGCTCTATGTTGGCCCTGCGCCCGGTCGAGAAATTGTCCACGACCCGAACATCACGTCCCTGCTCCAGCAACCGTTCCACGAGGTGAGACCCTATGAACCCTGCTCCCCCTGTTACAAGTGCTATGGACATCTTATTCTCCAGACCGAGCGGCTATATCCTCGTAATGTGATCCGCCTTGATTCCCTTGAGCGCATTACGCGCGTCCACTATCGGGACTCCGGCGGCCACGATCATCTCGTAGTCGAATGCACTGTGAGCTGTCGCAATCACTGCACAGTCGAATTCAGCGAGTGATTCGGCAGTCAATTCGATACCGGTCAGCTCCAAAGAGGCGACTTTGAAACCCGGCACGAATGGATCGGAATACGCAAGATCCGCCCCCTTCTCACTAAGGAGCTTGATGATATCGAGGGCGGGCGATTCCCTGAGATCGTCGATGTCCTCCTTGTATGCCACACCGAGAACCAGCACCCTGGATCCCTTCACGGGCATACCACGCTCGTTGAGGCAATCAACTACCTTGCCGACAACGTAGAAGGGCATGCTGCTGTTCACCACCCCTGCCAGCTCGATGAACCGTGCCTCGAATCCGCTCTCCCTGGCCTTCCAGGAAAGATAGAACGGATCGATCGGGATGCAGTGGCCACCCAACCCCGGACCCGGATAGAATGGCATGAAGCCGAACGGCTTCGTGGCGGCCGCGTCTATCACCTCCCACACGTCTATTCCCATGCGGTCGCACATCAGAGCCATCTCGTTCACAAGACCGATGTTGACACTTCTGAAGGTATTCTCGAGAAGCTTCACCGTCTCCGCAACCTTCGTGGAAGAGACGGGCACAACCGGCCCGAGCGTCTGCTTGTAGATCAGCGCGGCATGCTCCGTACATGCGGGAGTCACCCCACCCACCACCTTCGGGATGTTCTTTGTCGTCCACTCCTCGTTTCCAGGATCCACACGCTCCGGTGAAAACGCCAGATAGAAGTCCTTCCCCACGACGAGACCAGTCTCCTCCAGTCGCGGGAGAATTACCTCATCCGTGGTCCCGGGATACGTTGTGCTGTCGAGGATTATCATCATGCCCGGGTGCAGGTACTTCACGATCTCCTCGACGGCCGCACTGACGAACGAAATGTCGGGGTCTTTGGTTTTCCTCAGAGGCGTCGGAACACATATGTCCACCGTGTCCACGTCGGCGAGCTTTGAGAAATCCGTCGTCGCCACAAACGCACCGCTTTCGACCGCGTTCCTCACCAACTCACCAGGCACGTCCGGAACATACGACTCGCCGGACATGAGAGTGCTGACCTTCTCTTCGTTCGTGTCTATCCCGACCACCCTGAAGCCCGCCCGCACGAATTCCATCGAAAGCGGGAGACCAACGTACCCGAGGCCGATCACACCAAGCCTCGCCTCCTTCGCCAGGAGCTTGTCCTTGAGCAACACACCCTCCTTCTCAGCAACCGGGGAAGCCCGGATCTCCTCCAGCCAGTAACATTCCTACACCAGCGTCACGGCAACAGATACCATGCCGGCAGACGCCAAGGGAAGCAATAGGTTATCATATGCCCCGAGGGGCAGGGATTCCAGAAGACTGGCAACAATCCCTACGGCAAGTGACCAGCCCAACGGTAGATAGCTCATAGCAACAACCGCACCCACGACAAAGACCGTGAGTGATCCGACGAGCGTTTTCTGCCGGTTGTAGACCAGGGCAGTCCGGCCGAACAACCGTCCTGTGAGACTCGCCGCGCCATCACCGATCGCAAGTACCAGTATACCAACGGTCGCCGCCGATAGTGGAAACAGCTCAAGCGTCAACCAGATACCTACCCCGAAAAGAAAGGGCCCCAGCACAAGCCCCCGGGACTCAGCCGAACGCATTGCCCGCCAGGTTACCGCTGAAAACAGCGGGAGCGCAACCCCCACCACCCTCAACAGCTCCGACGCCGCATAGCATAGAGTCACAATGCCGACCAGCCACAGCGTGAATGCAGGTGACCACATGGCCAGCAGCGGAACTGCGACGGCACACAGGTGGATCGATTTCCTGAAGAGCTCGTGCCGCACAGCCAGCCACGCGGGAGTGATCCCGGTCTCGTAGCCTTCCGGGAAGAACCCGAGGATCTCCCTCAGATTCCGGGTGTACAGCACGAAGCTGGCCGTCTTCGTGATCGACCACTCCGGGTTCACCGCAACGCTGCGCCACGCCGCGTCGACTATCTGCCAATTGCTGGCATCATCGACCACGACCGTCACCTCGCGCCAGCTGAACCCCCAGCGTCGCAGGATTTTCTCAAGCCCGTCGCGCTTTCCCCGGGCGGTGTGACGACATTCAAGCAGGCGCCCGGTCAGCCGACCGCTCTCGGTCTCGAGCAGCACGCCGTGTACCGCTTGGGCCCCGACCCGGGTCGCCACCAGCTCCAGCACCTCCTGAGGCACACCCGCGCTCACAAGAACAACGAGATAGCCGGCCCGCCTGAGATCGCGGCAGACCTCAGTGGCCCCCTTCGCGAGACGCAGCCTCTCCCCAACTGCAAGCAACTCCTCGAGCGTGCAACCTGCCAGGAGTGCGTACGCCCGCTCCACCACCGTCCCGATGTCCATGCGCCCAAGCTTGAGAAGCAACCCAAGCCCGAATGCTCTCAGCCAGGTCAGTGGACCGGCCTGCTGAGCAGCGCGGAGCAGGAACAGGTGCCTGAGAAGCACACCGTCGGAGTCGAAAACAACGACTCCCCTGCGCCCACCCTCCCGACTACCGTCCACTCCGCCTCCCCGACAGAAGGATGACGCCTATGGCACCTCGCCAGCACGCGAGGCCGGCCATCGCTATCGGAACGTACGCGAATCGATTTCCATAGACCGGCATCACGTCGCGACTGAACCGATAGACCCCATAGAAAAGCATCGCTGCCAGCGCAAGGTTGGCCAAGCCGACAGCGATCCGCCTGATCCTCAGCTCGCCACACGGCCTCAGGCCCGGTGTTCCCACGCGCTCCTCCGCTGTCTTCGGGCGAATCATCGGGATCGTCACCACATTCGTCCATACCGACCGCTAGCGCACGATCGCGAACTTGCCGGTGACGATATCGGCCGGGTCGACCGCTCCCGCCTCGCGAGCCGAGACCCTGTAGATGTAAACGCCGCTCGCCGGATCCCCCACCCCGTCCAGAGCACCCCACGCAACCGTGTTCCATCCCGCCAGCGTACCGGCGTTGGCAGCTTCGTCTCCGTGTTCCTCGTTGTATTTCTCAAAGCCGCCCAGCTTCTGTCCGGTGAGATCGAACACTTCGAGCACGACGTGCTTCGCGAGGCTGGAGAGCTCGTACCGGAACGCCACTTCGCCGGCGTCCGGTGCAGGATTCGGATAGGCATAGTGGCTGAGAATACGAAGATCCGCTGACGTTACCGCAACGGTCACCACCGCCACGTTGTCGCTCATCGTGAGCTCATCCGTGCCGGTCGTTGTGACCCGCAGACTCAGCTCGTGCTCTCCTACATCATCCTCACCCAAGAGCCAGATGAAGTCGTGCTCCACATACTCGCCCCCACCCATCGTCCGGGCGAAGTTGAAGGAGGAGACAAGCTCGCCTGAATCAACGTCTCCGTCCCAGAGTTCAAGAGTCGCGTCTACGTACTCCTCGGGCCCATACACATGCACCTCGGTACCGATTGTGACCGTCGTGCCGCAACCCGGCTCATCGGGCGTGAAGGTGACATCGCCTTCATAGACGACCAGGTTGATCCGGCTATCGGGATCGTTGAGCCGCGCCAATGCTCCCGTGCACATCTTCGTGATCGCCGCAAACTGGCTTGACTGGATCGAGCCGAATGTGTCCTGGAGCGTGTGATAGTAGGGGTTCCGTTCACGCGGATTCCAGTGTTCGATAGCAATGAGAGCGTCGTAGCCGTTCATCCAGAAGCTACCGTGGTCGCTGTACATCAGCGCCTGGTCGATTCTCAGGACCTCGAGATCATCGAAGTGCGATGGATAGACCGTCTCCGCCGTGTCCAGTATCCAGTCCGCAAACCAGCGCGAGCCGGCATTAGTAACCAAGTGGCACGTGTCAGGGTGGTCCGGGCTCAATTTGTACCCGATCATGTCGACATTGAGAGCCGCGTAGATCGTGTCTCCCACCGCGGCGACCGAGTCCGCGTACGCACGGCTTCCCAGGAGCCCGAGTTCCTCTCCCGAAAAGAGGATGAAACGAATATCGAACGGGAACGACGCCTCGGATTCGATCAGGACACGCGCCATCTCGAGAACCGTCGCGACGCCGGTCGCATTGTCGTCCGCTCCGGGTGCCGGGTTGTCACACCACCAGAAATACGCCGTGTCCGGGAATGAGTTGCTGGCGATCGCATCGTAGTGCGCGCAGACGACGTATGAGCCCTGGAGACGCCCCGAACCCGGCAGGGTTGCAACGATGTTCTCGGCGGGATAGATGACTACGGGACCGCCTACTCCCCCTTCGCAGGTGTATCCGGCAACTCCGAAGTGATGCGTGTCCACGACGGCCCCATATCGTTCAAGGCAGCTGACGATGTAGGTACGCGCCTCGTCCAGACACTCCTCACGCCGGACATAGCGTGTCCTGAGCTCGCCGTCCGGATACATGGAAAGCCGCTCGACGTGGGCCATCAGCGAATCCGCAGAGATGGCATCGATCACATCCCCCACAAATCCCCGCACAGCACGCTCGTCCTGCGACGCATCGACAAGGGGAGCCGGACAGTTGTCGAACCACTCGACGGCGTCTACTGATACGGGAAGGGAATAGATCATGAATGAAACGGCTCTCAGTGCTTCCACATCCACGGTCGACAGCCCCACGAGCATCGCCCCGTTCGGCTCTTCCCAGAGAATCTCACCGTAGCGACCGACGTCGCTCTTGACGCGCCCGGGGTAGCAGATGTAGAAGTTCTCCCAGTCACCGGTGTCGCAGACGATCTCGGCATCGAGCCCGGAACGTCTGAGATCAACGCCGAGTCCGGCATCACCCGCAACGAGCGCCTCGGAGGCACCGATGAATCTGACCGTTCCCCCTCTTGATACGGATTCCAACACAGCTGCTCTACCATCGAGAGCGATCGAGTAGACCGTCTCGGCGTGCGCAACGACGGCACTCAGCGCCATCAGCGCGACAAGCGCCATCATAACCAGCCTTCTCATGTGAACCTCCGTCAGCTTGTGCTCAAGACTCCGACAGACTCCCGATGGTGCGCTCAAACTCAATCCGCGCGGCCACGGCCGGCAACTGTCACCAACCGTGGCCATGTATGGTACGCCCGAGAGGATTCGAACCTCCGACCCCTGGAACCGGAATCCAGTGCTCTATCCAGCTGAGCTACGGGCGCTCTCAGCAATCTCTATCAGTTGATAATCCCGTGTTCCCAAACCCAGCTCCTCGGCGTATCTCAGCTGAATGGCCGGATCCACATCCGGATGCAGATCACGGAACTTGTCGCTGCCCTGTCTGTAGCTCTCGCTAAGACCGGCATCTCTCGGCACGGGCGCCTCGTTGACAAGATCGTACGATGCCTGGTCGATCGCCACTGGATCGAGGGAAGCGACAACCCCGATATCCGGAGTTATCGGGACCTTCCTGGAACCGTAGCAGTCGCAAAGCGGATGGACGTCGGTGATGAAATTGATGTACCCGATCCGCCCCCGTTTGAGCGCTGCAAACGCGCTCAGGTATTCTACCATTTTCATCTGGAAAATGTCAGTGGATTCATCCCAGCGAATGCTCATAGCGTGCTCCGGACAGACGACAACACACTCGGCGCAGCCGATACACTTCTCTTCATCTATGACAGCTCTCTCTCCGACGGCTATCGCATCCGCCGGACACCATGACGCGCATGTTCCGCAGGCGATGCAGGTGGCGCGCACATATGGACCGGTGGTAGAGTGCTGCTCGAGTTTCCCTTTTCTCGACGCTCCCCCCATCCCAAGGTTCTTGATGGCCCCTCCGAATCCGGAGAGCTCATGCCCCTTGAAATGCGCGAGGCTCAGGATGCTGTCGGCCTTCACGAGCTCGATGCCGAGCCAGGCCTCATCGACGTGCTTCCTGCCTATCCTGACGCGGTACTCGCTCGTCCCCCTGAGTCCGTCTGCGATGATGATGGGCGCTCCGACCGCCGCGAACGTGAACCCATGCTCCGCGGCAGCTCTCAGGTGCGCAACCGAATCACCCCTGGTTCCCTTGTAGAGCGTGTTCGTGTCGGTCAGGAACGGCCGCATCCCCTCGTGCTGGAGCCAGGAGATGATGCGGCGAACGAAGCGCGCCTTCACATGTCCGGTCTCCTTGCTCTCTCCGAAATGCATCTTGACTGCAACGGTCTCGCCCCTGCTTGCAATGCTGCCCAGACCGCTCCTGTCGAGCAGCACATCGATCCGGGCGGCAATATCATCGACGTTCCCGTCGTAAAGCCTGAGCAGATAGACCTTGCTCCTGTCGAGAGCTCCCGCGTTCATTCTCCACCATCCGGATTCCGGTGTGTCTTGCGCCCGACTTGAGCGTACACACCTCTTCCCTGCTCACGCATTCGCGCCGCCATCATCGTCCGTGCGTACAATAACCCTGAGAGAACGACCAGCGTCATTGCGCACCAGAACGCAATCGGTTCAGCAACCTGCCAGTCGGCAACGTGCACGAGTACCATCACGGCAAGCGCCAGAGCAGTCGCTTTGCCGACCCTGCCGGCCTGTGGCACATCCGCCGCAGTCCGCGCCATGGCGACCGCGCCGATGAGTATCCCTATGTCTCGCGCCAGCACAACGGCCGCACCCCAGACGGGCACCTCACCTCTTACGGCAAGAAAGATCATGAGTGCGGCAACCGCGACCTTGTCGGCTACAGGATCAAGGATCTTGCCGAGCGTCGTGACTTGCCCCAAACGTCTCGCCAGAAACCCGTCCGCCCAGTCCGTCGCAACAAGCAGAGCAACAACGGCCAGTGCAGCTTCCCGTCTGTCGCCGACAAGGAGTGCAAGCGCCACCGGGACCAGCGCCAGCCGAAGGAGCGTCACGATGTTCGGTAGCTTCGTCAGATCCCGGAGAGCCGGACGCGGAAACGGTGTCATGATCTACCGCTCCCGCACGCCGCCGGCCCAGCGCATCTTGATCCGGAGAATCTCGTAGTAGGATCTCTCTGCAATCTCGACCAGGTGCGCATCTATCGCAGCCCGTCTGACAACCACTGTCTCACCCACAGATACCCGGAAAACCCTGTGTCCATCCGCCGCCACGATCGTCTCGTCGTCGCACGACAGCATCTCGACCTCTATCACCGCTGACGGCGGAATCACCAGCGGGCGCATGCTTAACGAGTGTGGGCAGATGGGTGTCGCTATCATGGCGTTCAGATCGGGCACTACGACCGGGCCGCCGGCTGATACGGAGTGCGCCGTCGAACCCGTGGGCGTCGACAGAATCAGGCCGTCGGCGGCGTACCGCGTGACGATCTCGCCGTCCACTCGTGCCTCAAACGAGAGCATTCTTGAATCGCCCCCCCTGGCGATAACAACGTCATTCAGCGCAGGCACCTTTTCACCCTTGCCTGCGATTTCAACAGACAGCATCATCCGCGAGCTGATCGGGAGTCGATCCGGGTTGAGCCGTTTCAGAACGTCGACAAACTCATCTTCGGCAATCTGGGTGAGAAAACCGAGACTCCCCATGTTCACTCCGATGATCGGGGTCTCACGCCCGGCAATGGCAACCCGCTTCGCGGCCGTAAGCAGCGTACCGTCGCCGCCGAACGCGAAGATGAGCTCGGCGGTCTCGATGAGCTGGGTCCCGGTCAGGCAGGTGACTGCCGGCGGTGCGAATTCCCGAAAGGACTCGTCAGCAACCAACGCGAGATCGTGAACTGAGGTCCACTCGAGCGCGTGAGCTGCGGCAGCACCCACGCCGCTCTTGGACGTGTTCGCGATGATACCGACCGTCTTCATCTCTCGGCCTCCTCTTTCAGCACGTCCCGACTCGACCGCAGAAGCTCTCTTGCACTCTCGGCTATCTCGTCCGGCGTCAGGTGACAGTTCGCAAGAAGGCGGGCGCGCGAGCCGTGCTCCAGGAACTCGTCCGGAAGACCAAGAACCCGAACGCGCACTCCGTAGACGCCGGCGGCCTGAAGAAACTCCATCACAGCGGCTCCGAACCCACCTGCTACGACGTTCTCTTCGATAGTCACGATGTGCCCAGTGCGGACAGCTTCTTCAAGGATGAGATCCCGGTCCAGCGGCTTGACAAACCGCGCGTTCACAACTGACGCCTGTATGCCCATATCAGCAAGTCGATCGGCCGCCTCCATAGTCCTGGCAACCATGGAGCCGATGGCCAGAAGACACAGGTCCGTACCGCTTCTCAGACGCTCGGCCTTGCCTATCGGAAGCGCTGCGGGTTTGAAGTCCATTCTGACGCCCAGACCTGCGCCCCGGGGGTATCTCACGGCGAACGGCCCGTCGTCGTAGTTGAGGGCGGTACAGACCATCGCCGCAAGCTCGTTCTCATCCTTCGGAGACGCAAGCACGAGGTTGGGGACTGTCCGCAGGAAGCTGAGGTCGAAAACACCGTGATGCGTTGGACCGTCATCACCCACGATCCCTCCCCTGTCGATCATGAATCGCACGGGAAGGTTCTGCAGACAGACGTCGTGGATGACCTGATCGTAGGCGCGCTGCAGGAATGACGAGTAGAGCGCCACCACAGGTTTCATTCCCTCCGTGGCCAGACCGGCGGCAAAGGTCACAGCGTGCTGTTCCGCGATACCGACGTCGAAGAATCTCTCCGGGTACCTCTTCGCGAAATGGGTGAGTCCGGTCCCCGCCGGCATCGCCGCTGTGATCGCGACGATTCTTTCGTCCTCGTCCGCCAGCGATGCCAGGGTCCGCCCGAACGCCTCCGTATATGAAATGGCTTTCGGCCTGGCCTTGAGACTCCCGGTGGCCTTGTCGAACGAACCAAGTCCATGAAAACGCGAAGCGTCTTCCTCAGCGGGTTGATAGCCCTTGCCCTTCGTCGTTATGACATGGAGCAGCAGCGGCCCGTCGATATGTTTCACACGCTCGAAAGCGTTGATCAGAAGCCCCACATTGTGCCCGTCGAGCGGCCCGTAGTACTTCAGACCGAGTTCCTCGAACAGGACACCCGGCACGAAGACGCCACGAATCCCCTCAAGCGCCCGGCTCGCCAGATCGCGGGCCCTCTCGCCGACCGCCGGGATCTTCCCCACCATTTCCCAGACCTCGGATTCGAGACGATGGTAGGTGGGAGCTGTTCTCAGCCTTGTCAGGTACTGCGACAGTGCCCCGACGTTCTTCGAGATCGACATCCGGTTGTCGTTGACCACCACGATGAGATCGCGCTTGAGGTGCCCCGCCTGATTCAGTCCTTCAAACGCAAGACCTGCAGTCAGCGAACCGTCTCCAATGACGGCGATCGCCCGCCTGGCCTTCTCGGCGAACTCGGGTGAGCACGCCATGCCGAGCGCGGCGGAGATTGATGTGCTCGCGTGGCCGGTGCCGAAGCTGTCGTGCAGGCTCTCTTCTCTGCGGGGGAAGCCTGAAATGCCACCGTACTGGCGAAGGGTCTCGAAACGCTCGCGCCTGCCCGTCAGGAGCTTGTGTGCGTAGCTCTGATGCCCCACATCCCACACAATCCTGTCGCGCGGGGATTCGAACACGTAGTGAAGGGCCAACGTCAGTTCAACGACACCGAGACTCGGAGCAAGGTGCCCGCCCGTACGCGAGACAACCCGGATGATCTCGTCGCGTAGCTCCTCTGCGAGCGTCTCCAGCTCCGCGACATCCAGCTTCCGGAGATCCTGCGGTGAGTCGATAGCGTCCAGAAGTCTCGTCTTCATCAGCGCTCCAACGGTCAGTTGCGACGGTCAACCATGAATTGAGCGATCCCGGCGAGCGCCCACACGCGCTCCCCGTACGCATCGAGCGACCTGATCGCGTCGTCCACAAGGTCCTGGGCGCGGATCACTGCTGATTCCGCTCCAACGACCACGGGATACGTCATCTTGCCACGATCCCGGTCCTTGCCGACGGCCTTGCCCATCTCCTCGGCCGTGCCTGTTTCGTCGAGCAGATCATCGGCGATCTGGAAAGCAAGGCCTATCCGCTCCCCGTACGCCGTCAGACGCTCCAGATCAATGCTCTCTGCTCCGGCAGCGATAGCGCCTATCCTTACCGCTGCCGCAAGAGGCGCGCCTGTCTTGTGCCCGTGGATGTACTCGATGGCCCCGATGTCCGGAGGCTCTCCCTCCATCGCTATGTCGGCCGCCTGCCCACCCAGCATCCCGCTGTACCCGTTGGCGCCCGCCAGTTCCCTGACGACGGCTGCGGCGCACTCCGGAGGAAGAACGCTTTTCTCAGTCACTATCTCGAATGCCAGCGTCAGGAGGGCGTCTCCCGCGAGAATGGCCAGCGCCTCGTCGAACTCCTTGTGACAAGTCGGGCGACCGCGCCTGAGATCGTCATCGTCCATCGCCGGCAGGTCATCGTGGATAAGGGAATATGTGTGAATGAGCTCCGTTGCGCACGCCGGGGCAAGCACCGTGTTTCCCTCTCCGCCCACGACCTCAAAGGCAGCGATCGCAAGGATCGGCCTTAGCCTTTTCCCTCCGGAGAAGACGCTGTAGCGCATCGCCTGGGTCAAACGCGAGTACTGCCCCCCGGGTTCCGGGAGAAAGCGATCGAGGGCGTCCTCCACGATCTTACGCCTCTCGTCCATGTATAAACTGAGAGATCTCGACACGCTATTCCTCCGCGTCACCTCCGAACTCATCCAGCAGGAACTCGCCCTGTTCATCGGTGGTCAGCTTCAACACTCTCATCTGTGCCTTGTCCAGGATCTGCGTCAGCGATTTCGCGAGCTTCGTCCCTTCTTCAAACGCAGCCAGGGACTTCTCAAGTCCGAGTTCTCCGTTCTCCAGCTTGTCTACGAGTCTCTCAAGCCTCTCGAGCTCGCTTTCAAAGGTCGGCTTCGTCTTGCTCAATGCTCCCTCCCCGGCTTCCGTGCCACCTCACCCACGGTGCCGTCAAAGCAGCCATCGGCAACCGTTACCCTGACCCCAGCGCCCACGCTCACATCGTCCACGGAGCGTACGGGCTTGAGCGACGGCAGCACCCCGACGGCAGCGTAGCCGCGCGCCATGATACCCGCGGGATCCGACAATCGCAAACCAGTCCGCAGACGCTCAAGCACCCCTGTCGCCCGCTCCAGGCAGACACCGGCAGCCACTCCCGACCGCCTCACCAGATCGTCCACGCTCTGCGACAGCCGCTCCACGAGCGCTCTGGGGAGTCTGAACCCGTAGGCGGTCTCCAGGATCCTCACCCTTTCCGACAATCTGTCCGTTACGGACTTGACAGCGCCCTCCAGCCTGACGCCGAAGCGTTCGAGCTCGCGCGCCAGGTCGGCGCGATCGCGGACTGCGATCTCTCCAGCGTTGGAGGGCGTCGCCGCACGCACGTCCGCCACGAAGTCGCTTATCGTAAAATCAACCTCATGACCGACGGCCGATATGATCGGCGTTCTGCAGGCGAAGATGGCGCGCGCGACCGATTCATCATTGAAGGCCCAGAGGTCTTCCAGCGACCCCCCTCCCCTTCCGACGATGATGACGTCCGCTTTACCCCACGCATCAACGGCTTCAACGGCCGCAACGATCTCAGGGGCCGCGCCGCCGCCTTGAACGCGAGTCGGCACAACGACCAGACTCGTCAGCGGATACCGCGCCGCTACAACGCGGATCACATCACGCACGGCAGCGCCGGTCGGAGACGTGACGATGGCCACAGTCTTCGGGAACTCCGGCAGAGGCTTCTTGGCTGCGCTATGGAAGAGCCCCTCTTCCTGAAGTGTACGTTTGAGCTTCTCGTAGGCGGCCGCGAGCGCACCCACGCCCGCCGGCCTCATCTCTTCGACATACAACTGGTATTTCCCGGCGGGCTCGTAGACCTTGATGCCGCCCCAGGCAACGACTTTCATTCCGTCTTCCGGAACGAAGGGCAATCCGGTGTTCTTGTGCCTGAACATGATGGACGAGAGCCGACTGCCCTCGTCTTTCAGAGTGAAGTACATGTGTCCGGAGCTGTGGTGAACGAAATTGGAGATCTCACCTTCCACCCAGAAGAGGGAGAGCGACGACTCGAGCACCGACTTTACCATCGCCGTCACCTGGCTCACCGTGAGGACTCTGTTCTTCTGTTCGCGTTCCAAATCCATCTCCACCACGGGGAACCTCAAGGGGCCTTGATATCGTCTCTCATCGCGGCATCAACGGTGTTGAGCAGGAGAAGGGATGTAGTCAGTGTTCCTACGCCTCCGGGAACGGGGGTAATGGCGGCGGCGACGCTGAGTGCCTCATCGAACGCCACATCTCCGACCACTCTGTATCCTCGCTCCGACGACGGATCGTCGATGCGGTTCACTCCCACGTCCACGATGACAACTCCATCTGCCAGCATATCCCCGCGGATGGCCTCGGGGACGCCCATCGCTGCGACAAGGATGTCCGCTGCTCTCGTGTGGGCCGAAAGATCACGCGTTCCCGTGTGACAGACCGTGACGGTCGCATTCGCGTTGTCGGCCTTCCTCAGAAGCATGTTCGCGAGGGGACGACCGACGACGGGACTCCTGCCGACGATGACGACATGCCGACCGCTGATCTCGATCCCTGATCGAACGAGCATCTCGACAACCGCTTGTGCCGTACATGGAGCGTAGGACGAACGTCCTGCGACGAGGAGTCCCAGATTCCTCACGGTGGCCCCGTCGACATCCTTCGCGGGCGGTATTCCCTCCAGAACGTCGCTCGGGATCCCGTGTGGAAGAGGCTCGAGGACGATGATGCCGTGAACGGACGGATCGGCCCCCAGCGCCGCGATCCGCTCGGCCACATCCATGGCCGAACTCTCCTTCGAGAGCGCGGACAGAACGACGTTCACTCCATGTTTGTCTCCGGCCTTGCGAATGCTGGACGAATAGATCTCCGAGGCTGAATCGTCCCCGACCTGGACGATGGAGAGCGTGGGAACAACACCACGATTTCTCAATGCCTTTGACCGCATGCTCACTTCTTCACGTATCTCAGCGGCAACCGGCCTTCCCTTGAGGATCCTCGTCTCCAATCAACCCCTCCTTGCGAACGCAGTCCAGTACTGCCAGAACGGGGTCCGGCACCGCGCGAATGCGGTCCAGTACTGCCCGAACGCGCCCTAGCACCGCGCGACGATACGCTTGATCTCGCGTGCGGCCCCGCTCGCCTCGTCGGCATCGATCAGCACCGCGTTGAGTTCCACGTCCCCGCCGGCGACCTCGAACCGCTGTGGAATCTGAGTCAGGAACCGGGCAATTGAGAGTTCCTTCCTCACACCTATGACGGAATCAGCGGGACCGGTCATTCCCACATCCGTGATGTAGGCGGTGTACCCTTCGAGAATCCGCTCGTCTGCTGTCTGTATGTGGGTGTGCGTACCGAGTACGGCCGTGGCCCGCCCGGCCAGATGCCATCCGAGCGCCAGTTTCTCCGCCGTTGCTTCAGCATGCATATCGACTATGACAATGGGCGCCTCGCGTCTGAGCCTGTCCACAAGCTCGGCCCCGACACGAAATGGGCAGTCGATGCCCTGCATGAAGATGCGCCCCTGCAGGTTCACGACGCCCACCGGGATTCCTCCCCGCGTCTCGAACAGACCGTGTCCTCTCCCGGGCAGTCCCGGTGGGTAGTTGGCGGGCCTGAGAATCCGCTCCTCGGCCTCCAGGAACGGAATGACGTCACGCTTGTGCCACGTGTGGTTCCCACCGGTGATGACATCGACACCCGCCCTGAAGATATCGGCAGCTGTCTTCTCGGTAATCCCTATGCCTCCAGCCGCGTTCTCGCCGTTCACGATCGTGAAATCCACGCCGTGCGTCCGCACGAGCTCGGACAAAAGCGTTGTCAAAGCACCACGACCGGGCTTTCCGACGATGTCCCCGATGAAAAGAATCCGCAAGCAGGAATCCCCTTTCCGAAGCTACTTGGCGTAGTCGACCGCTCGCATCTCCCTCAGGACAACAACTTTGATCTGCCCGGGATACTTGAGCTCAGCCTCGATTTTCCTGGCCACCGCCGAGGCAAGAACCTCAGCGCGTGCATCATCGATCTTCCTGTGCTGCACCATGATCCTGATTTCGCGACCCGCCTGAATGGCAAACGACTTCTCGACACCCTGGAAGGAATCCGCGATCTGCTCGAGTTTCTCCAGCCTCTTGATGTAGGTCTCCAGGGTCTCTCGCCTCGCTCCCGGCCGCGCGCCGGATACGGCATCGCCGGCCTGAACCAGAACAGCTATGGTCGAGGTAGGCTCGACATCTTCGTGATGCGACTCGATCGCGTTCACAACGATATCATCCTCCCCGTAGCGATGAGCGAGCTCCGCCCCCAGCGCAGCGTGCGTTCCTTCCATGGACTGATCGACCGCCTTGCCGATATCGTGAAGAAGCCCTGCTCTCTTTGCCATGGTCACATCGAGGCCGAGTTCGCCCGCCATCAGGCTACAGAGATAGGCGACCTCCTTCGAGTGCTGCAGCACGTTCTGTCCGTAGCTTGTGCGATACCTCAGTCGACCGAGGAGCTTCACCATCTCCGGCTTGAGGTCGTGAATGCCGACGTCGAGCGCCGCCTCCTCACCGAACTCCACGATCTGCGCATCGAGTTCCTTGGTGACCTTCTCAACGACCTCCTCGATCCTGCCGGGATGGATGCGCCCATCCGTGATCAGTTTCTCAAGAGCAATGCGGGCAACCTCGCGACGAACAGGGTCGAAGCCCGACAGGATCACAGCCTCCGGAGTGTCGTCGACAATGACATCTATGCCGGTAGCGGTCTCGAAGGCCCTGATGTTGCGCCCCTCACGGCCGATGATCCGGCCCTTCATTTCATCGCTCGGAAGATTGACGACGGAAACCGTCGACTCCACAACGTGGTCGGCCGCACAGCGCTGTATGGCCGACGTCAGGATCTCCTTCGCAACCTTGTCGCCCTGACGTCTGGCATCGTCCTTTATGTCCTTGATCAGCCGAGCCGCCTCGAGCCGCGCGTCGCTCTCCATGTTCTTTATCAGGAGTCTCTTCGCATCGTCACGGTTCATCCCCGCGATTCGCTCGAGCCGCTCATTCTGTTCCTCTATCAGTCCCGATAGTTTTTCGGAGCGCTCCTCAACAACACGTTCCTTCCCGGAGATCTCCTTTTCCTTCAGGTCGACTTCCTTCTCCTTTTTCTCTACAAATTCGACCTTCCTGCTGAGATTACCCTCGCGCTTCTCCATCTGGTGCTGAAGCCTTTCCTGCTCGGCTTTGGTCTGGGCCGTCTCCTCTTCGAACTTCGCTTTGGCCTTGTACCACTCGTCCTTCGCCTCGAGGATCGCGGCCTTCTTCTGAGTCTCGGCCTCGCGCTGTGCCTCGCGGACGATCTTCTCGGCCAGTTCCTCCGCGCTCACGACCTTCCCACGGTCCACAAGCTTGCGCGCGAACCAACCGGTCAGGAAAACAACGGCTCCTCCCACAAACGTGGTGATCGCTGTCAACACTGGATTCATTGTGTGCTCCCCCTCCGCTCTATCGTAATTGCGGTCCTAGGAAGTGGATCCCGCCAGGTTCACTCCTGCCCGCCGTCGGGCGGACTCTCCGGCCGAACCCCGTCCCACGATGCGAGACGCTCCCGGACCTCCCTCTCATACCCCGTCTCTCCGGGCCGGTAGTAGACCCGGTCTATGTTCACGTATACTTGCTTCCTGCCCTCCGCCTCAGACACAGGCATCGCATATCCCTCTCCCGGCCTGAGCCTTCCTGCGCCCCGGTAGCCTGCACTCTTGAGATGCTCCGGGACGGCGGAGACGTGGCCCTCCTCTACGTCTCCGCTTGCCGCTGCTATCGCATCGGCGCACGCCCTGCTCTTCGGCGCGGTCGCCAGGTAGACGACCGCTTCTGCCAGAGGGTATGCCGATTCCGGTGAACCCAGCATCTCGGCGGCTCTCGCAGCTGAGACGGCGATCCCCAGAGCCGCTGGATCCGCCAGACCTACATCCTCCGCCGCTGAGATGACCAGCCGCCTCGCGATAAAGCGAGGGTCCTCACCTCCGGCGATCATTCTCGCCATCCAGTGCAGCGCCGCGTCAGGTTGTGAGCCCCTTATGCTCTTGATGAAAGCCGATGCGATGTCATAGTGCGAGTCGCCGCCGCGGTCGTATCTCGCCACGCGCGTTCTCAGGCACTCGAAAGCCACGTCTGCAGTTATCTTGATGACACCGTTTCTGTCCGGCGCTGTGCTCAGCACAGCCAGTTCCAGCGCCCCCAGGGCCTTCCGGGCGTCGCCCAGCGAGTTCACGACGAAATGCTCCAGTGCGTCCCCGGCCATCTCCACCACATATTCGCCGAGACCCTTCTCACGATCCATCAGTGCTCGCTCGAGGACTTCCCGGAGCTCGTCCTCGGATAGCGGCACGAGCTCGAACACCTGAACCCGTGACAGCAGAGCCTGGTTCAGATAGAAGAACGGGTTCTCAACCGTTGCTCCTATCATCACAACCAGATCGTTCTCGAGTGGAGCGAGGAGAACGTCCTGCTGCGCCTTGTTGAATCTGTGGATTTCATCTATGAACAGAATCGTCCGCCGGCGCTCGCGCAGTCCTGCTTGCGCCACCTCGCGCCGCAGGTCGGCCACACCCGCCTCGACCGCGTTCATCGACACGATGATCGAACCGGTCGCATTCGCAATCACATTCCCCAGCGACGTCTTCCCTATCCCCGGCGGTCCGTAGAGAATCATCGAAAAGAGCCGATCTGACTCGACGGCTCTCCTCAGGAGCTTTCCGGGACCGAGGATGTGCTTCTGACCCACGTACTCGTCCAGGCACGTGGGCCTGAGCCTTCGGGGCAGCCCTACGGAAGCCGCCCTGGCTCCCGACGTGGCGAAGAGACTGCCGCTGATGGTGTCGGATGTTCCCACACACTGCTCCTCGGCACTGAACCTGTGCGGCAGGGCCTTCCCGACCTCCGGACAGAGGCGGCCGAGATCATCGAAGTCCCGGCGTACTCCGGGCCAGGATGGGGAAACGTGTGCCCGGAGCGCTGGGGCTCCGGAAGAGGAAGGGGACCGCCGGCATATCTCACCGGCGGCGTCCGCCGTCCCTCAACGGGGCGGCATCTTTCACCTTTCAAAGAGGTGAAAGGAGGCGGTCGAAGGGCTCAGTTCTCCAGCTCGGATAGCAGGGAGTGCGCCATTTTCTCGGCACGCTCCTCGACGCGTGCGAGCAACTCATTCCTGTCGTCACGCTCGCCGAAGAGCTCCCCGGCGATGTTCAGGGCGGCCAGGATCGCAACCTTGAGTGACGACCCCAGAGCCGTCTCGTGGGTCACCTCGCGCATCTTGCTGTCGACGTAGTGCGCGATCTCCTGAATGTGCTCGGGGTCGGCGTCGCCCCTGATCCTGTACTCCGAGCCGTAGATTTCAACTTTGACGCTGCTCATATCGCTCATATCCTGCCCGCCCTCGCATCCCGGTGGGCTTTCGTCAGCCTGTTGGTCACAGACTCCTTCCCACCAGATAGCCTCCACACGCAATCAGTACCACCGGTGCAAATGGCAGGGCACTGAATCTCAGCCCAGCTTCTCAACAATGGACTCGAGCCTCTTCTCGATCCTCTTCCTCTTCCTGGAATCGGTCTTCTGACCCGACACGACGCCCTGGATCTGCGCCGCAAGGTCATCTATCTCCTTTCCCAAACCCCGAAGCCTGGCATCAAGCTCGGCGTTCTCACCCTTGAGTCGTCCGATCTCATCGACGGCCCTGGTGATGAGCGCTTCGAGTTCGTCAAGTCCGGGTAACTGCATCGCCATGATACTCCGTAACACCCTACTCGCGCAGGGTTGCGCTAAACTTCTCTATCAGGTGCTTCACGATCAACTCGTGAGACACGTCCACTTCCGCGTCGGTCAACGTGCGTTCACGCGACCTGTACGTCATCGATATCCCGATGCTCTTCTTGCCGGCGGGAAGTTGCTTTCCTGCGTAGACATCGAATATGCTCGTGTCAACCAGAAGCTCGCCGCCACGCTTTCGAATCTCGTTCAGAATCTCACCGGCCGCCACGCCGGCATCCACGACCAAGGCAACATCACGGCCGCTGGCAGGATAGCGCGGCAACTCCTCGTAGCTGCCCCCGGTCGCATGTCGCTCGGAGAGCGTGCTCACATCCAGTTCAAAAACCACGACGCCGTCGGGAATCCCCCAGCTCTTCGCCGATCTGTGTGAGACGGTTCCCACGCACCCGAGCGGTCGTCCACCTATCGAGAGTCCCGCTGAGGCACCTTCATCCAGTATCGGGCCATCGTAGCAAGAGGTCTCAAGGGTGTCAACCTCGAGCGCTTCCCCCAGCGCCTCGATAAGCCCCTTGGCGTCGTAGAAATCGACACTTCTTGCGCTACTGCCCCAGGATGGGCGCTCCGCAGGCCCCCACAAGGCGCCTGCCAGAACCCATCGTTCGTCGACCGCCCCACCCTCGCGGCGAAATGTCTTTCCGATCTCGAATATCCGTAACGCGCCCTGCTTCGCGTTCGCGTTCACGCGCACCACTTCCAGGATTCCCGGCACGAGCGATATCCTGAGAAGCGGCGTTTCCTTGTTCACCGGATTCGCCAGGACAACCGCCTCGACGGATGCGTCGACGCCTGCGCGTTCACCCGCTCCCTCCGCCATGAAGGAACTGTTGATGACCTCGAAGAGGCCGAGTCTCACCATGATCTCACGGATCTGCTCGCGCGCCTCCCTCGCCTCGTTTCTCATTGGTACGAGAGATTGAAACGGAACCTCCGGCTTCACGAGATCGTAACCATTCAGCCGCACGACCTCCTCGATGAGGTCGGCGGGCTCCGTCACATCAGGTCTCCAGGAAGGGACCGTCACGAGAAGCGCATCGCGGTCGCTGCGATCCGCCTCCGTCCGGAAGCCGAGGGCCTCAAGGTGTCGTTTGATGATCCCGGCGTCGAGCATTGGCCCGGTCTGCCCGGTGCTCGCCTCCGCCGGCTCCAGCATCCGCCGCACTTTGTCCACGGAAAGCCGAATGCTCACGGGCTCATACGAGCCGCGACCGACCGAGACGCTCCCCCGAGCGACCGTTCCTCCGGCCAGGTCGGACATGAGAGCGCACGCTCTGGCGGCAACCTCATCCATGACAAGCGGGTCGACGCCCCGCTCAAAGCGCTGCGAAGCGTCTGACCGAAGTGCCAGACTGGCGGCACCCTTGCGCACGATGGATGGATCGAACCAGGCGCACTCGAGAAGCACGTTGCTCGTCTTTTCCGTGACCTCGCTCGCTTGCCCGCCCATTATTCCGGCCAGCGCGACCGGCCCGGCCGCGTCACAGATCACAAGGTGCGAACCTGCGAGGGTTCTTTCCTCACCATCCAGGGTCACCAGCTTCTCCCCGGAACGTGCCTTTCTGATACAGACGGCGTGATCGTGAAGCTTGTCATAGTCGAAAGCGTGCACGGGATGACCGTATTCGAGCATCACGAAATTCGTGATATCGACGATGTTGTTGATAGAACGCACCCCCACGCTGTCCAAACGTTCCTTGAGCCAGACGGGCGACTCGCCGACCGTGACTCCGGATATCGCTCTTGCGATGTAGCGAGGGCAACCGAGATCGTCCTCGATTGTCACGTCGATCATGCTGTCGGCAGTCGGATCGGATTCGGCAAGATCGAACGACGGGCGTCGGAATTCGCCCCCTGTGGCTGCAGCTATCTCTCTGGCTATCCCCAGCATACCCATGCAGTCCGGCCTGTTCGCCTGGACGTCGACGTCGATGATCTCCTCATCCATGCCGAGGAACTCAATGACATCGGTGCCCGGCTCGACGTGCGGACCAAGATCCATGATCCCACCGACACCATCGCCGACACCAAGCTCCGCTTCGGAAACCAGCATTCCGTACGACCGACGCCCTCGGAGCGTCGCTTCGGATATGCGCCGACCTCCGGCGATCGTGGAGCCAGGCAGCGCCAGCGCACAGATCATTCCGGCCTTCACATTCGGTGCACCGCAAACGACCGTGTCCGAACCGTCGCCCCAGTCCATTACACAGACCGTGAGTTTGTCGGCGTCCGGGTGCTTCTCAACGGTCACGACCCTCGCAGCGACAACACCACGCACATCCCCGGTCCGGAGGTTCGCTGCCTCGGTTTCCGTAAGGATCTCCGTCAACCTGCCCGCCAGTTCAAATGCGCAGAACTCGATTTCGACGTAGTCCCTGAGCCACTTCAGGCTAGCCTTCATTGATTCCGCCCTGCCTCCTACAGCTGTCTCAGGAATCTGAGATCGTTCTGCAGGAAAAGCCGGATGTCGTCAACACCCGTCATCATCATGCAGATCCTGTCGACTCCAAGACCGAAGGCGTACCCGCTCACTTCATCAGGATCGTAGCCGACCGCCCTGAAGACCCGCGGATCCACCATTCCGGCTCCCAGTAGCTCTACCCACCCGGTCTGCTTGCAGACGCTGCATCCCTTGCCGCGGCAGATCCGGCACTCAACGTCCACTTCGGCCGACGGCTCCGTAAACGGGAAGAAGCCCGGTCGCAAACGAACGCCGACATCGTCTCCGTAGAGCTCTCTCAGGAACTTGATGAGAACTCCCTTGAGCTCACCGAAGCGGACATCCTTGTCCACGTAGAGCCCCTCCAGCTGGAAGAACTCTGAGCCGTGTGATGCATCGGGCGTCTCATTTCTGAAAACGCGTCCGGGGGCGATGATCCGGATCGGCGGCTTCCTCGTCTGCATGACGCGTATCTGCACGGGTGACGTATGTGTTCTCAGAAGCCCGCCACCCTCGACGTAGAACGTATCGTGCGCGTCGCGCGCCGGGTGATCCTTCGGGAAGTTGAGAGCCTCAAAATTGTGGAAATCGTCCTCCACGTGCGGACCGAGCGCGACCTCGAAACCGAGCCCCTTGAAAATGCCCTCGAGCCGCTCGAGCGTCCTTGTGAGCGGGTGCTTGCGACCGACCCACGGAACCCTTCCCGGCAACGTCAGATCGAGCCCGGGTCCTCCGGTCTTCCCGCCAAGACGTTCCCTGGCCTCGCCGAGGAGTGTCGTCAGCTCCTCCTTGATCCGGTTGACGGCCTTGCCGACGAGCCGCCGCTCATCAGGCGGCAGCTTGCCCAGACCACGTGCGACCAGGTTCAGCTCGCTCTTGCGTCCGAGGAAAGCCACTCGCACGTCCTCGAGTTCCTTCTCACTCGCGGCTGACTCGATCTGTTCTCTGCCCTCACTTCTCAACTTTTCCAGCCGGTCGATCACGAATCTACCTCCGCCTGCAATCGCTACACGTGTCCCTGGCTTCCCTTCGCGATTTCGGCAAGTCTCGCAAAACCGGCCGCATCGTTGACGGCCATCTCCGCGAGCATCTTCCTGTCGACCTCTACGCTGGCCTCTTTGAGCCCGTACATGAACTTGCTGTATGAGAGACCGTGCATGCGTGCGCCGGCATTGATGCGAATGATCCACAGCCTGCGCATATCCCCCTTGCGCCTCCGCCTGTCCCTGTAGGCGTACTGACCGGCCCTGTGGATCGTCTCCGTGGCGGTGCGTAGGAGTTTGCTTCTTCCACCGCGATAACCTCTCGCGGCCTTCAGTACTTTCTTTCTGCGCCGGCGTGATGCAGGCGCTCCTCTAGACCTTGACATCGGCCCCAATTCCTTTCCTGCGCGTTACCCGAACGTATCGTCTACTTCGGCAGCATTCTGTCAACGCGACCCTGATCAGCACCACTCACGTACGCGGCCTTCCGCAGATTCCGCTTTTGCGAACTGCCCTTGCGGATGAAAAAGTGCCCCGTGTACGCTCTGTTGCGTCTGATCTTTCCATTGGCTGTGCGCTTGAATCGCTTCGCCGCGCCCCTGTGAGTCCTAATCTTCGGCATTATCTTTGCTCCCACGCTCCTGTTTCTTGCTACCCGGCTTGGGACTTACCACCATCACCATGCTTCTCCCCTCCGAACGAAGCGAAACCTCGACGTTCGCGATGTCGTCCAGGTCATCTGCCAGCCGCTTCATCAGCGCTACACCGCGATCCTTGTGTGCCAACTCGCGTCCTCTGAAGATGACCGTGCACTTCACCTTGTCCCCAGCCTCGAGGAACTGCCGCGCGTGACGCATCTTGAAGTCGTAGTCGTGCGGCTCGATCTTCGGCCGCATCTTTACCTCTTTGACGTGCGTGACGTGCTGCCGCTTCTTCGCTTCCTTCGCCCTCTTGCTCTGCTCGTACATGTACTTGCCATAGTCCATTATCTTGCAGACTGGGGGTCTCGCCTTGGGTGATACTTCGACAAGGTCCAACCCGCGCTCCTCGGCAAATGACAGCGCCTCAGATGTAGACAGGATTCCCAGCTGCGTACCGTCTCCATCAACGACGCGAACCTGGGGAACACGAATCCTCCGGTTGATACGCGCAGCCTGTGTCGCCAACTTGCCTCCTCCCCAGTGCCGGCTCAGCCGACAGACAGGTACAGAAAACGGGGTGCATGTAAATGCACCCCGTACCACACAATCGAGAACACCTTTTCCCCGACCGTACCTTCACAACCTCTTCGGGTCTTCCGTCAAGCCCTCAAGGTGAGAAGCGAGATGCTTCTTCTTCTATATGAGCTGTGGTGGGCGATACTGGACTCGAACCAGTGACTTCTTGCATGTCAAGCAAGCACTCTAACCAAACTGAGCTAATCGCCCATCCGCCAAGCCGACTTCGCGGAACACCGGCCCGTTTCCGACCTTTCAACCTATGATACTCAAGCCGCTCTGTCAAGCGTAAACCCACCGACCGGCGTCCGGCCGCCACAGGCTGCGCTGGCGCGTCCCTTGGCCCAGAGCCTGCGCCGCTGCAGCCCGCGCTGACGCTAGCTCTGCTCACTCCGGGGCCGCAGCCCGCGCCTGATACCGATCGTCCGGATCTCCGTCATCTCCTCGATGGCATACTTCGGGCCCTCTCGACCCGTACCGCTCCCCTTCTCCCCCCCATACGGCATGAGATCCACTCTGAATGTGGGCACATCGTTGATCATCACACCACCGCACCTGATCTCGTGAGCCGCCCTCAGCGCTTCATCCAGGTCGTGCGTGTAGATGCCGGCCTGCAACCCGTACTGGGAGCGGTTGACAAGCCCTATCGCTTCATCCAGGTCACGGTAGGCCCGCACCGAGACCACCGGCGCGAAGGCCTCGTCCTTCCAGATTCTTGCCTCCTCGGCCACCCCAGTGAGCACGGCCGGAGTCATGAGCGTGCCGGTACGTTCGCCACCGGTAACGAGATCGGCTCCGTCCGCAACCGCTGCCTTGATCCAGGTCTCCGCGCGCTGGGCCTCAGCCTCATTGATCATGGGACCGATGTCAGTGCCCTCAGCCAGCTGGTCCCCGACCTTCAGATCCGCGGCGACCTCCACGGCTCGCTCCATGAATCTGTCGAACACATTCCGGGCCACGATAACTCTCTGTACCGAGATGCAGACCTGGCCGGCGAGCGCGAACGCTCCCAGCATTGACCGCTCCGCAGCCTCTTCCACATCGGCATCTGCAGCCACAATGACGGCCGAGTTGGAGCCGAGTTCCATTGCCGTTTTCTTGAGTCCCGCACTCGACATGATCCGCCTGCCGACCTCGGCGCTCCCGGTGAAGGTCACCATCCGCGGACGGGGGTCCCTCACGAGGAGGTCTCCCACGACGGAGCCGGACCCAGTCACGACGCTCAGTGCCTCCGGAGGCAGACCCGCTTCAAGGAGAATCTCCCCCAGCCTGATATCAGTCAGCGGGGTCGCAGACGCCGGCTTGAGGATGACGGCGTTCCCACCGGCTATCGCCGGCGCCACCTTATGAGCGGCCAGATTGAGCGGGAAGTTGAACGGGGTAATGGCAACGACGATTCCCAGTGGTACACGCAGGTAGAACCCGAAGCGGCCGACGCCGGTCGGGGCTCCGTCAAAGGGAACGATCTCGCCGGCAAGCCTCCGCGCCTCTTCAGCCGCAAGGGTGAATGTCTGAACAGCCCGGGCCACCTCGCCGCGCGCTTCACGCAGTGTTTTTCCGACTTCCGCCGCAAGGAGCTGCGCGAGATCATCGCAGTCGGACTCGAGACCACCAGCCGTCCGATTGAGGATGGCGGAGCGCTCCACGCGCGGAAGCAGTCTCATTGTCTCGGCGCCCGCCTCGGCCACAGTGATCGCCTGCCGCACTTCTTCCTCTCCCGCCGAGGGAACGGTGTCGATCACCGAACCGTCGTAGGGATTCACCACCTCGGTAGGCAGGTCGCACGTCACACTCCGGCCGCCTATCAGCATCTTCAAAGCTCGCGACCTCCCGCTGAGTTGCTACGCGTCGGCGCCCACGCTCACTTCGATGTCGCCTTCGACAACGTGGAGTCTCACGATCGCGGCGTCGGGGTTACCCAGCAGAAACCGAGCTACGGGCCTCAGGACCAGACCCTCAACGGTTCGGCCGAGGTTTCTCGCACCGTATTCCCTGCTGTGCCCCTTCTCCACAATCATGGCGACCGCTTCGTCGGTCACCTCGAGTGCTACCGATCGCTCGGCAAGCCGCGCGGCGATGTCATCAAGATGAATCTGAACGATATCGCGCAGCGCGGCATCGCTCAATGGATCGAAGATCAGAACTTCGTCTACGCCGTCCATGAACTCGGCCGGGAAGAACTCCTCTATGGCCTCTCGAACCTCTCTGGAATACCGCTCATCGCTGCGTCCGCGAGGTGCCGTCCCGAATCCAACTGCCCCGTTCTCCTCTATCTCCGGTATCAGGTTCTCCGAATTCGACGTCATGATCATGACAGTGTTCGAGAAACAGACCTCTTCGCCACTGCTGTCGATGATACACCCATCCCGGAATGCCCGCATCAGCATCACGGCAACGTCGCGGTGCGCACGCTCGATCTGCTCAAACACGATTACGGAGTGCGGATAGCGCTCGATGGCAGTCGTGAGATCGCCGGGGTGGTTCAGCTCACCAAGCTGCAGGCCAACCAGCCGCGCCAGACCGTCATCGTCGCTGTAGCTCGTCATATTGAACTCGAAAAGCCGCGTCGACGAACCGTAGAGCTCCTCCGCTAACGCCCGCGCGAGTTCACTCTTGCCGACCCCGGACGGCCCCACGAACAGAAAAACACCGTCCGGTCTCTGAGGATTCGCGTTCAGGCCGAGCCTTGAAACGCGGATGACGTCGGCGAGCTTCCTGATGCAGTAGTCTTGCCCCTTGACTCGCTTCATCAACGAATCTCCGAGCTCCAGGAGCTCGTGGTTCACTGCTCCGGCCAGCTTGTCGGGCGGGATGCCGATCCAGTGTGAAAGCGCGGCGGCAACATGCGAAGCTTCCAGACATGGGCGTTCCGCATCTCGCGGAGCAGAAGAGACCGCCTCGGCTGCCGCTTCATCGAGCAGTTCCATGGCTTTGCCGGGGAGGACTCTTTCTTTGACGTAGTACCCGGAGAGGTCCACGGCCGACGCGATAGCTTCATCACCGATCGTGATGCCGTGGTACTCAGCCAGGATCTCGGCCACCTTACTCAGGAGCGCAAGGACGGCACCGCGCTTTCGTTCAGAGATCGAAACAGTTGAAAATGCGTGCTCCAGCCACGGCAGCTTGTTCAGAGCCGCCTTGTAGAGAACGGGTGTCGCCGCACCGAGCAGATAGAGCCCCGGCTGCTGGCATGCCATCTCCACAGCATAGGATGCGTCGAAGAGTGCTTTCGAGCCGCCGCTCACGCCCAAGAAGGCCGGGAAGTTGTTCATGAGAAGGATGATGTTCTCGCGCGAGGCCGCCTGTCGCATCGCCGTGAACACCAACCGCTCGAAATCGCCGGGCTGACGTACGTTCGCCAGGATGCGGTGGAACGGAAGCTCGATGATCCGGCGGCCTGCGACATGCGGCGGAGCGTCGCCGGCGATTATCTGCAGCGCCAGGGAAAACACCAGTCCGCGCTTCCCGACACCGTGGGGACCCACGAGCATTGCCGCATGGCGCTCACGTTTCTCGAGCACCGCCTTGACACGCGATATCTCGTCAGTCCACAGGTCAAGGTCCGGGGCGCCCTGAACCAGAGCTATCTCCGTGATGTCCACGCCCAGCCGGCCAAGAACATCAGCCTCAGCCCCGGCACCGGGCTCTGCACGATCGCCGTCGTCCGAAGGCGCGGACGACGTGTTCTCCGGCTCCGCATTCAGAACTGCAGCTTCACCAGTCGGCTCGCCGGTGCCGTCTCGCACGGGATTCCGCTCGGACTCGTCCGCCATACTATCACCTCCGGTGCTGCTTGCCGGGCTACGTCGCGACGATCTCACTGCCGCAGCTCAGATTGCCGGGTGCTGCTTCCATCAATGCGAGACGCGTCCTCTTCCGCACCTTCGCCTTCTCCCAGTCGTCCCTCAGACGCTTGTAGTTCTCGTCGAAGCTGCTCCGGACGTCTTCTGGAATCACCGTTACTATCGCATCAGTAATGCCGAAGACCTGCGGTGCAAGCTTCGAACTCACGAGCGCTCGTCCCTCGTGGAATCCGCCCATGACGGCGAGAAGAAGAAATACCCCCGTCCACACAGACGCCATGATGAGACCGAGCAGACCCCCGGCCAGTCGATCCAGCCCTCCGAGCAAGGCCAGTTTCAGCGCCTTGGCAATCAGGCGACCGATAAGAACAATCGCGAAGAAGACGATCAGAAAGATCAGGACGAAACCTGCTACCTCAGATACCCGCTCGCCGGGAAGGAAGAAGAGCACGTTCTTCGCCACGTACGCGAAGGCTCTCCCGGCAGCGACGATGCCAAGAACAAGCGCCGCCAGTCCGAAGAGTGTTCGGGTGAATCCGCGGGCGAGCCCCGACACCAACCCAATAAGGAGAATCACTCCTATGACGATATCAACGACATTCATGGTTCCCCCTCATTCGAGGAATCAGACAGTCCATTCCCCCGCGCGACACGCTAGCACCAGAGGCAGCGGCTGTCAACATGCTCAAGAAACGAAGCGACCCGGCCGGTCAGCCGGGTCACGCATCGTGATTGGGGCACACTTCTACCGGCCCTCCTGGTCGGTACCCAACGAGTCAGTGCAGCAGCACCATTTTGCCGTTCATCACGCTGCCGGCGACCGTCAACGCGTAGAGGTAGCACCCCGCCGGAGCCCGCGCCCCAGAGCTGGTCCGCCTGTTCCACACAACTGAGTGTTCCCCCGGACGCAGTTCGGCGTCCAGAACTTGTGAGACGCGCCGTCCAGCTGCCGTGTAGATGCTAAGCATTACGTGCTGCGGCCTCTTGCAGCGGTTATGGTCGCCGACGACAAACGAGATCATCGCCTCGTCGCGCACCGGATTCGGCGTGCAGCCGCGAAGCGTCGATACGATTGCATCAGCACCGACTGACCCCGGGATTCCGGGATTCCTCTGCTCAGGCGCGCGGCTACCACCCATCGCCGTTGCCTGGACGACCAGCTTGCCCGGTTCGTGCCACGGAAGATCAGGCTGCCCGTCCGGCCAATCAGCCATTGTCAACACAGACAGGTCGCCAAAAGAGTCTGCTGTTGCCGCGACCCGAGCGGACAGCCGACCTTCACATCCGAATTCGTCTATCGGTGCCACGCGATACGTGCAGTCACCGCGACTCCCATCCACGCTCTGGTAGTACGTTGGATCATTGACCACGGCAATGAGCTCTTCTGCCCCGGGGCTACCGCCTCGCGCGATCGACCGGTAGACACTATACTCCATGGCGCCGTGAACCTCGTCCCAGACGAGACGCACACCGCCGTCTTCGAGAAGTTCGCACTCGATCAACGGCACGCCCGCGAGCACACGACCGTTCCCTATGTAGATCTCCCCGGAGTAGTACTTCAGATCGGCCTGCGCCTCGCTCGTCTCGAACGGGTAGAAGCGCCCGTTGAATCCATCGGCCGGGTAGTAGATGCCACCAAGCTGTACGCTCTGGGAGCAGATGGTGGGGTTGACGACCGCGAGCCCCCTCGAGAACCTTCTCAGCCGGATCATCTCTGGATGTTCGACCCATGCCACCGCGCCGGGATAGACGGCCACATCCTCCGCCCTCCCCAATGATTCGCCAAGATCAAGTTCATACAGTTCACTCCACCACATCTGGCAATGATCCGGGAGTCCCGCTCCTCCGTCAAACGAGAAGTACCCGTTGCCGTACACCAGTGTGCTGGCGAGCGTAAAGCGTAGCTTTTGCTCCGCCGAGGGATCACCCGGCATCTCCCCCTCGGGGTCGGCCGGGCCATGATAGATCGCATTAATTACGTTGATGGATGGGCGACGGTAGTTCGACTGAATCGCCTGGTAGCCGTGCTCAGTGTTGGTGATGTTCTCGTACCAGTCACCGTGCATATTTGGGAAGTCCTCACGCGTCGATCCATCGCAGCTTTCGTACAACGTGTTGTTGCCGTTCGTCATGATGATGTAGTCCGGCCCTACGAACCCGCGCAGTCGCGACACCACGCGTTCCATCCCGGCTCTCCACGCTGCGTCCAGCTCCGATGGGACATCACCAGCGCCGTTCCTGTCCGCATCGATCGGTCTCACGAGCGATCCGTTCACCCAGCTGATATTGTCCAGGCAGTAGTCGAGGTAGACACCATCCCACAACCCCCCCGGGCCGAGCCGGTCCGCGATGAATTTCGGCAGCCAGTCGCACAGCATCTGTCCGCGCGAGTTCTCAGGACACATCCTTGACACATTCAACAGATAGTCACCGCAGTTGCTGAAAGGGAGCAGCACGCGATCCCCGCCCTGATCCCTCAGCCACCAGTCGTCCTCAAAGAGCTTGTCCCGCATATCCCCGTTTATCGAAGGCGTTTCCCAATCCCCGGCGTACCCCACCGGCATATGAACCAGCAGAATGATCTCGGGGTTCAGTTCCCTCAGTTCAGCAAGCTCATCTCTGTACCATTCCTCACCACGCTTCGCCAGAACCAGCACGTCGTAGCGAGCCAGCTTCTCCAGATCCGCGCCGATCAGAGTCGGGAAGTAGATGTTCGCCAGCCGTGGATATGACACGTCACCCACCGCAGTCTGCGCCCATCCCAATACCAGCACTGCGACCACTACACCCACGCCCCACAACATGAGCAGCCGCTGCGCTCCCCCGTGCGTCTCGCATCTCATCGCCGAGCTCGTCATTTATCGACCTGCCTCCGCCTCGATCTCATCAAGCATCTCACCCCATTGCACCAACGTGCTGAACTGCAAGAGCTGTGCCATATGTCAAGCACGTTTAGGCGGAGTCCGCACCGTTTCCACCGGGGCGTGGAGCGGCCTGTCGCCAGGCAGAGATCTGCAGGTTGAGACATCGACGCCGGCATTCGAGGAGACCCGGTCATCCGGATCGGTGTGCGAGGCGTTTTCCCGTCACGATGCGAGTACGACGATCTTGCCGGTCAGCCTCTCTTCCTTGCAGGTCAAGACATAGAGGTAGCATCCCGAGGCAACCCGCTCCCCGCTATCGCTTCGAGTGTCCCAGGTGACAACGTGGCTGCCCGGCGTCAGTGTGCTGTCCAGAAGCCGTTTCACCACTCGCCCGGTGATGTCGTAGACGGTCAGAGTGACTGCGCCACCAGAGACATCTCTCGACGATTCCGGCCCGTTCTCGCCGGAGCCGGCAACGCTCGCTCCACGGAACCCGGCACTCCCGGAGCTTGTGATGTCGAACGAGATGGACGTCATCCGGCTCGTGGGGTTCGGGTGGCTGCCATGGAGGCTCAACACGCTCTCCACTCGCCCGCCCGCTTCCCTCGGCGGTCCCCGGAACGGCTCCGCCGTCCCGTCGACAGTCACAGCACAGACGTCCTGGTGACTCTCCAGCGATCCATCCATCCCGTCCGACATGTCCGGCACGCTGTCAGCACCACCGCTCTCAGAATGCTCCCCACCGCCTCGCCTCGGAGGCGTAACGATGGAGACATTCCTCGACGGCAGCCCTTCGCAGTTCCATTCGTCGATCGGCGCAATCCTGTAGAAATACGTTCGACCCGGAGTTGCAGTAGTGTCCACATATCCGGATCCGCCCGTCACAGCGATGAGAGCTGCAGGGCTGCTGAAACCGTCCGGTCTGTGTGAACGGTAGACCGAGTATCCGGTGGCGCCTCCGACCGCGCGCCAGATCAGCTCGACATTGCCTGATTCGTTCACCGCAGTCTGTACGTCCGGCGCCCACGAGAGCACCTTTCCACTCCCGACGATGACGTCCCCGGACCATTGTTCAAGATCGATGCTCGTGGTCGCACCGGCGTGCGGGTAGAAGTCGCCATTGAACGACTTCCTGGGGAAGTAAGTTCCTCCAAGAGCCACGGTCTCAGTCACGGTTGTGGGATTGACAACGGCGACGCCGTTCTCAAAGCGCCGGAGGCTTACCATCTCCCAGCGTTCGACGCCTTCGATACTGACGTCCGCCCGCTCCCGTCCCCCTCGTGCTTCCCCCAGCTCCAGGTCGTAGAGCTCGTGCCACCATGCCTGCGAATGCTCCGGCAACCCTTCGCCACCATCAAAGGAAAAGTAACCGTCTCCGAAGACCAACGTGCTGGCGTAGGTGAAACCGAATTTCCTCTCGAACGCATCGTCGCGCACGAGTTCACCTTCAACGACGGCTCCTCCCCACATCACGTTGACAGTAGAGACAATCGGACCCTGGTAGAGAGATGAGATCGTGATGTATCCCCATTCAGGGTTCCTGATGTTCTCATACCAATCGCCGTGCATCTGCGGGAAGTTCTCGCGTGTGGACCCGTTGCAATCGGCATAGAATGTGTTGTTCCCGTTGGTAGTCACAGTGAAGTCGTCCCCGACGAGTTCCCTCAATCGAGAGACAAGGAGTTCCGTGCCCGCTCTCCACGCTGCGTTCAGTTCGGATGCGTCATCCGCTATCCCGTCGCCGTCGGCGTCCACCGGACTCCCGTGGACATTGCCGGCCCAGTGGATATTATCCATGCAGTAGTCCAGGAAGACACCGTCCCACGGCCCGCCCGGACCGAGTCGCTCGTGGATGTACTCGGCCATCCATTCGCAGAGCATCTTCCCTTCTCCGTTGGTCGGCGCCCAGATGCTCTCGTTCAGAAGGCTGGCTCCGCACGGCAGGAACACCCTCGCGCCCGTCACGTCCTTCAGCCACCAGTCGTTCGCGTAGAGCTCGCCGACAAGATCACCGTTGATCGGCGGCGAGAGCCACTCGCCGTGGTAGCCCACAGGCATGTGAGCGATCAACTGGATATCCGGATTCAGGGCTCTCAGCATCGCGAGCTCATCAAGACACTCATCGTTTGCTCGCTTGGGCAAGACCAGGAGGTCCCACCGTGCTAGAAGCTCCAGATCCGCCGAGCCCAGATCCGGGAAGTAAATGTTGCCCAGCCGCGGGTAGCAGGCAGTTTCGCAGGGCGCCGGCATCGTCAGAACAAGCACCACCAACACTGCAGCAACGGCACTCACCCAACCCGGCAGACTCCACCACTGCTCCCCCTCCATGATGCACGAGCGCAACATAATCGGCTGCTCCTTACCCTTTGTCCCGGCCAGAAGCCCGGACCGTACCATCCGTGACACAGCTCATGCCAAGCTGCATAAGCTGTGCCGTGTTGCTGTGAGCAGACGTTCACACAGTGATGGTTGTACCGTAGCAATCGAACGAAGGTGAATCTGCGTTGGATCTCTTGAGGCATGAATGTCGGAGGATGGTGCCGGGGGCCGGAATCGAACCGGCACGGGGCGAGAACGCCCCAGCGGATTTTAAGTCCGATGCGTCTACCAGTTTCGCCACCCCGGCACGGGATGCAAGAGAGCCTCTCGACAGGATGGCGGCGCAGCCTGTCGGGCTCCTCGCGAGACCAAGGCCACCGGCCGATGCTGCAGCTGGAGGCGGCGCCCGGATTCGAACCGGGGAATCGAGGATTTGCAATCCTCTGCCTTAGCCACTTGGCTACGCCGCCTGACTTGGACAGGCAGGGGCTCGGAGATCGAGAGGCCCCTGCCTGATGTAGCTGGAGCGGGAAACGGGGCTCGAACCCGCGACATCCACCTTGGCAAGGTGGCGCTCTACCACTGAGCTATTCCCGCGCTGTGTTCGGTCAGAAAAGCAGTATAGCCTGCACCGTTCGGACTGTCAAGACCGATCAATCCCGGCGCTTCAGGCCCCGCGTCGCGACCGCCTTTGCATACAACTCAACATATCGCCCGGCTGAAGTCCCCCAGCTGAAGTCGAGCGCCATCCCACGTTTCATGAGCCGAATCCAAGCGTCGTGGTCGCCGTACGTCTCGACAGCCCGTCGGATCGCTCTCAGCATCTCGGTCGAATTATACTCACCGAAGACGAAGCCTACTCCGGCGTCAACGGTCGCATCGTAGTCCTCAACGGTATCAACAAGCCCGCCTGTGGCCCGAACGATGGGAACGGTCCCGTAGCGCAGACTGTACATCTGGTTCAATCCGCACGGTTCGTAGCGCGACGGCATCAGGAACATGTCCGAGCCGGCCTCTATCCAGTGAGCAAGCTTGTTGTCGAACAGGAGATTGGCCGATACCCTACCGGCGTGCTTCGACTCCAGAGCCTTCAGGAACTCGTGGTGCTCTTCCTGGCCCGTGCCCAGAACTACCAGCTGCACTCCGAGAGCGATGATGTCGGAAGCGACCTCGCTCAACAGGTCGAAGCCCTTCTGGTCGACCAAGCGTGAGACCATTCCGATCAGCGGCACCTCCGCGTCATCCCGAAGACCACAGCGGGCCCTGAGCTCAGAACGGCAGCGCCTTTTTCCGGACACGTCGGCCGCTGAGTACCGCGTCGGGATAAGCTCGTCGACAGTCGGGTCCCAGACAGAGTAATCGACCCCGTTCAGGATGCCCGTCAGCCTCCCGGCATCCCGCTTCTCAGCGAGGACGCCCTCCAGACCATGACCGAACTCGGGCGAACCGGCGATCTCCTCCGCGTAGCGCTCGCTCACGGTGTTCACGTAGTCGGAGTACTCGATCCCGAGCTTGAGGGTACTCACACCCCCCCTGTACTCGAAGGCGCTGCCGTAGCTGCATCGCTTGCTCTCGAACCCCAGCTTTGGAAGCAGCGCGCTGTCAAAAGTACCCAGATAACCCAGATTGTGAATGCTGAAGACGATGCCCGCGCGGGAGAGGACCGGGTCGTCTCCGTACAGCTCCCGGAGGTAGACAGCGGCCAGCGCCGTGTGATGATCGTTCAGATGCAGCACGTCCGGTTCGAGCCTCAGCACGCGCGCCGCCTCCAGCAACGCGCGGCCGAAAAGGGCGTAGCGTTCAACCTCATCCGGATAGCCGTTCCTCGTCTTCGGATCGACATAGATTCCGTCGCGATCGAAGAAGGGGTCGTATCGGACCATGTAAACCGTGACGGCAGGAGTTCCCGGCATGGGACAGCGGTACAGGGCCACGGGATCCTTCCCGCTCCGCGGAACCGCCAGATCTCCTGCCCCATGCACAGGCTCAACACTGAAGCTACCGTCATCTATGCTCGCATACTTCGGCAGAAAGACGGAGACATCGTGTCCCGCCTCCGCTATCTCCTTCGGCAAGGATCCGACGACATCGGACAGCCCGCCGACACGAGCGAACGGCGCAACCTCAGCCGACGCCATGATGACCTTCAAGAGCCGGATACTCCTCTCTAGAGCTCGACTTCTCTCATGTACCTCGCCGCCTCTTCAGGAGGCGTCGGATTGATGTAGAAACCGGAGCCCCACTCGAAACCAGCAACCTTTGTGAGCTTGGGCATGATCTCGATGTGCCAGTGATAGTACTTGAGATCCCTCTCTCCCACGGGAGACGTGTGGAGGATCAGATTGTATGGAGGATCGGAGAGCGCCACGTTCATTCGTGACAGCGTCTCCTTGAGAACGGCGGCGAGCGCAAATCTCGAGTCTGCATCAATGTCCTCGAATGACGGGTCGTGCTTCTTGGGAAGGACCCAGGTCTCGAACGGAAAACGCGCCGCGAACGGTGCTATCGAAATGAAGGCATCGCCCTCCACCACAACGCGTTCGCTTGTCCACAGCTCCTGCGCGATGATGTCACAGAATACGCAGCGTTCCTTGTAGCCGTAGTACTTCTTGCTCCCCGCCAGCTCCTCGGTCAGACGCTTCGGAATCACCGGGAGCGCAATGAGCTGGGAGTGAGGATGCTCGAGAGACGCACCGGCGGCGTACCCGCGATTTCTGAAAAACTGGATGTATCGAAACCGCGTGTCGCCCTGAAGATCCACGATCCGCTGCTCGGCTGCCTTGAGAATGAGAGCGACATGCTCGACCGGCATCCGCGAAAGCTCCGCATCATGATCCGGCGTCTCGATGATCACCTCGTGCGCCCCCACGCCGCTCATCTTGTCGTACATCCCTTCGCCGGCGCGGTTGATTTCTCCCTCAATGGTGAGCGCGGGGAACTTGTTCGGAACCACGCGCACCTGCCAGCCGGGTGTGTCCGGCTTGGTTCCCGGATCCCTGTATGAGAGCACTTCCGGAGGGGTCTTGTCCTCATTCCCGTAGCAGAACGGACAGAAACCTCCGCGGCGCTCTTCTGGAATGTGGACGAAATCAGTCGGTCGTTTTCCCCGTTCGGTGGCGATGATGACCCAACGTCCCAGTACGGGGTCTTTTCTGAGCTGCGGCATCGGTTTCCTCGCTCTTGACCCAATGGAAGCGGGCCGGCTCGCTCGCGGCCCTGAAGCTGAGAAGCATACCCGGCTCCGTCGTGTCAGTCAAGCTGCCGGAGATACGTCATTTCCTTACAGAGACTACCACTTGCCTCGCCTCTTCAGTTCATCGACGATCCGTCTCACGTCGCGCGCGCGATCGCGCGGACAGACGAGCGTCGCCTCCGGCGTATGGACGACAATAAGATCACTCACGCCGATCGCGGCTACAACTCCGCCCTCCGCGTGAACGATGCAGTCAGCCGTCTCGACGAGTATCGCGTCGCCTGAAACCGAGGAGCCGTCTTCACCCACCTCCCATACGCGTCCGAGCGCGGACCAGGCGCCCACATCGTCCCAGCCGAAATCCGACGGAATCACTATCACATTCTCCGAGCGTTCCAGGATTCCATAGTCGACCGAAATGGCCGGTACCGAATCGTAGTACTCCTCGATCTGGGGTTCGAAAGCCGCATCTCCCGGATCTGCCGTCACGACGCCCAAAGCTTCCGCCACATCCGGAAGGAGACTTGTCACAGCCTCAAGGAATCGCTCGGCTCGCCATACGAACATCCCGCTGTTCCAGTAGTAACCGCCCTTGTCGAGAAAACGTCGCGCCGTTTCGGCATCCGGTTTCTCGGTGAACCTCCGAACGAGCAGAGCCCCTTCCGTGGCGGCGGCATTCCCGGCCTCGATATAGCCGTATTCGGTCTCTGGTCGCGTGGGCACGATGCCGAGCGTAACCAGCGCGCTTTCCACGCTCGCTGCTTCGACCGCGCGTCCGAGCGCGAGACGAAACGCCTCATCGTCACCAATGATATGGTCAGCCGGGAGCACGATCATGACCGCGTCCGGATCCTCGCGCACCAGAATGTGCGCGGCGAGAGCGATCGCAGGCGCCGTGTTCTTCCCCACCGGTTCGCCGATGATGCGCGCGTCCGGAACGCCGGCAAGTTCCGCTGCCATCAGGTCGCGGAGAAACGCGCTGGTAACTGCAAGCACTCTCTCAGGAGACGCGAGGGGAGCGACGCGCGCGAGGGTGCGCGCGAGCAGCGATGCATCGCCACCGAGAGATAGAAGCTGTTTCGGCCGCGAGCGTGTGCTCATCGGCCACAACCTCACACCCCATCCTCCTGCCAGTATCACTATGTGGGTCACAATCCCTCCGTGGCAACAGCGGTCACGACACTCTCTCGAGACAATAGCCCACGATCTCACTCAAGACCTCTACATCATCTCCCACGGAAGCGAGCGAGGAACACGCCTCATCCGCAAGCTTCTCCGCCATCCTGCGCGCACCAACGACTCCATACAGAGCGACGAAGGTCAGCTTTCCCTGATCCTTGTGGAGATCCTTGCCGACAACATCCTCGTCCCCCTCCACGTCGAGGATGTCGTCGACGATCTGATAGACGAGCCCAAGATTGCGCGCATAGCGCGCGATTCCATCGATGCGGCTCTGCTCCGCTCCGAGCAGCGTGCCGCCGGTCGTGGCGGCCGCAACGAACAGCGCGCCCGTCTTGCGGCTCTGAATATACTCTATGGTTCCGGGATCAACGCGGCCCTCGCTTGCGGACTCGAGATCCACGTGCTGACCGCCGACCATGCCGTACGAGCCGACAGCCATCGCCAGGTCTCTCACGCCTGCCGCCACAGAACTCCCGGACGCACCGATGGCCTTGCCGTTGTCGGCGATGAGTCTGAAGGCGTGCATGAGAAGCGCATTGGCCGCAAGAATGGCCGTCGCGACACCGAAGGCCCTGTGGGCCGTCGGTCGACCACGACGCATCGAGGCATCGTCCATCGAAGGCAGATCGTCGAGAACGAGCGAACAGCAGTGCACGTACTCGATCGCGCACGCCGACCTGACGATGAGATCAGGATCGAATCCCAGCGAACGTGCCGCAGCCAGTGCCAGAATCGGGCGGAGACGCTTCCCGCCGCCGAGCACGGAGTACCTTATCGCCTCGTGGATCAGAGCAGGGTACTCTCCATCGGCCGGGAGCCACTCATCGAGCGCTCTTCCGATTGTCTCACGCTCTGTCGCCAACAGGCACGCGATATCCACTCCCTGAACTCCTCGGTCGGCTGGTTTCAGGATCATGCGCAGGAATACTCCCGCGTCAGAAGCCCCGCAGCACTGAGTAGTAAATGGCCTCGGTGTGAAGCGCCACGCCGTCCCAGTCGTAGGTCTCGAGAACGTGCCGGCGAGCACGCGTCCCCATTGCTTCGCATCGGCCCGGGTTCTTGAGCAGGGTCGTAAGCTTGCCGGCAAGGTCCTTTGCGTCGCCCCTCTTGAACGTCTCACCGCAGTCACCGACGACCTCCAGGTTCTCCGGGATATCGCTCGTCAGACAGCAGTTCCCGAAGCTCATCGCCTCTAGGAGCGCGATCGGGAGCCCCTCGAGATCAGACGGAAGGACAAAGATCCTCGCGTTGGAGTACAACTCATCGAGTAGATCACCGTAGACGTACCCGAGGAAACGCACTCGATCCCCTCCCATCGCGTGGAGTTCGTCCACATACTCCGTTGAAAAACTGGTGCCCCCCGCCACCACGAGTTCCATGTCGGTATCGAGCTCCCGGTATGCGTCCAGGAGGTAGTGGCAGCCCTTTTCGGGAACGAGACGGCCCACGAAAAGCACGTACTTCCCCGGTTCTATCCCCATCGCCCTTATCTTCTCTGCCTGACGCACGTGCGGCAGGACCGTACCGTTCGGGATGTAGGTGACTATCTTCCCGTAGTGTTCCCAGAAATAATCCCTCAGAGCCTTGGAAACCACAATCGTTTTGTCCGGATAGAAGATCGATGTGTACTCGCACCTTCGGAGGATCCAGCTGGCGAAAGCTCCCCATTTCTCGCGCTGCCAGTCAAGGCCGTGCACCGTGACGATGGTCTTCGTGCGCCTCAATCGTGGGAGATTCGCGAAAAGCGACGGCCCCAGCGCGTGGAAGTGGACGATGTCGTAGCCCTTGGCCAGGATATGCGGAATAGCCAGGGCGCAGTGTGTCGCTGTGTCGAGGTGCTTCGTTCTTACGCTCGGGATATTCACCATATGCATGCCCCGGTACTCACCCTTGCTCTTCGCATAGTACGGTCGGCAGTAGACAGTCACATCGTGCCCCCTGTCCACGAGTCTCGTGCACAGCTCTTCGACGTGGCGTTCGATACCACCGTATGTAGCCGGTATCCCCTTCTGTCCCAGCATTGCGATTTTCACTGCATGACCCTCTCGTAGATCGACATTATCCGCTCGTAGTGGTGATCAGGACCGTACTCCCTTTCAGCGCGCCGGCGAGCCTCCTTGCCCATCCGGATCGATCTCTCTGGATCATCCCACAGCGCGGCGAGCGCCGATGCGAGTTCGCTCACATCACCTGGCGCACAGAGAAGACCTGTCTCGCCGTCCTCAATCAGCTCAGGGATTCCACCCATCTTCGAGCCGATCACGGCCTTCCCGTACGCACACGCCTCATACACGGCAAGTGGGGAGTTCTCGAAGCACTCCGATGGCATAACAACGAACTGAGCTCCGCGCAACAGCGTTCTGAGCTCCGTCCCGGTTCTGTAGCCCACGAATTCCACATTTCTGAGCCCGCGATGCTCCGCTGTCGTCCTGAGATCGTCTGCGCGAGGACCGTTTCCTATCACCTTGAACACGACGCCCGGAGAGAGCGCGAGAGCTTCCAGCAGTGTCTCGAGTCCCTTTCCAACCGAAAGGCGACCCACGTAGACTGCGTATCCGTCCGATTCGAAGCGAGGCTCATAGCGGTCCAGCGCAATCGCGTATGGCAGATGGACTATCTTCTCCGGCTCAACGCCGTGGGCTATCATGCGCTCCATGAGCGATCGACTCGGAGCAATGAACATGCCGACGTGTCTGCTGTACGTTCCCAACAGCTTGCGCGCATAAGCCTCAAAGGCAACCACGGCGCTCCACGCGATCGCGCCGTGCATGCATCTGTGAACACACGCATTGTAGTAGCGCCACTTCGCGCAACGTTCACACGGCTGCCCGTGAACGAACATCTGGTAGTTCGGACAGATGAGCTTGTGGTCGTGAAGCGTCTGCACGATCGGCACGCCTTCTGCTCTCAGCCCATATATGATCGAAGGAGAAAGCTGGTGCGCTATATTGTGAAGATGGGCCACATCGGGCCGCGTGCGTCTCACCAGCGCCCCGATCTTTCTCCTGGCCTCCACGGAATGGACCACCCGCGCAGCAGTCCTGAAGCGGTCCAGGAGACCGCGCCGGGCATCGAACCCGACGTGTGATACAAACAGGTCGGCGTGCTCACTCTCTTCGTTCAGCGGATGCTCCATCGCGAACGGCACTACGCTGTGACCGCGTTCTTCGAGAATGCCGGCCAGTTCGAAGAGATATCGTTCGGCGCCCCCTCTGACAAAATAGAACTTGTTTGCCGCGAGTATTTTCATTGCAGGATAACGTACCTCCCGATGGCGCCAGGGGTTTTCACTAGTCCACCCTGGTGTCAAGCCCGAGGAACTTGGCTCCAAGCATCCAGGCAAGCGGCATCAGAGGCCGCTTGCTCATGGGTGGTGCTACCGTGCAGACCATCCAGCACTGAACATCACACGATGCCACTGATTCGCGCACGACGCGTGCTGTCCTTTTCTGCATGCTTTTGAAGCTGCTCTCCCGCACGCTCCCCATCTTCGTTCCACCGATGTTACAGGGATAGACGTCTCCCCAAGGGTCCAGAAAAAAGAAGTCGAGCCCGGCGCGGCACGGCAACCGCCTTGGCCTGCCCCGAATGTACTCGACGACACCTCTCAGGTAATACGCCCTGGCCCAGTCATAAGGGCGCCACGAACGGAGGTGTTCCCTCATGAGCTCGAGCACCTCACGCACCGACTGCCTCGAGTCAGGACGCTCCACTTCGTGCTCACCGAAGAAGATCGGGGAGCTGTGCGCGGCGCTCATTATGAAGCGGATGCCTAGTTCGTCCGCCTTCTTCTTCACCCTGGTGATCTCGCCGATGTTGTCCCGAGTCAGGGTCGCCGCAAGCCCGAGGTCCGGTACTCCCAATCCCTGAAGTCTACCGATCGTCTCCATCGCTTTCTCGTAGGCGCCCGGAATGCCGCGCATCCGGTCGTGTGCCTCTCCTATGCCGTCGACGGACACCCTCACAGCCACCGCCCCGGCCGGATCGGATCCTCTTGGAGACGTCTCACTGATCCTGGCAACGGCTGTCTCAATGCGCTCCGGCAGGAGACCGTTGGTCGAGATCACAACGCGGGCGCCCCGACAGGTCTCCGACATGACGGAAACGATCTCGGGCAGGTCGTCGCGAAGGAACGGTTCCCCGCCGCTCACGTTGATCGACTTGAGATTCCGCGGCAACCAGCGATACTCGTCCGGAGTGAGTTCGCGTGCAGCGTCCGCATTTTGCTTCCAGATGTCGCACATGACGCACCTGGAGTTGCATCTGTATGTGACCGCGGCAACGCAACCGACGGGACCACCCATCACGCTTCCTCCGAAGCCGTATCGAAACCGAACAGAGCATCGTAGGCTTTGACGATCTCCTTCCCAGTGTGCTCCCAGCAGAGAAAATCCTCGATGCGCTTGCGGTTCTGCTTGCCCAGATTCTCCCGAAGCTCAGGGTCATCGAGAAGCTGTATGATCCGCTCACCGAACTCGATCTCGTCGTTGGGCACCGCGTACAGTGCGCCGCCCTGCGCAGAGTAGTGGCTCTCCTTGAGATCGAAGGAAACCATCGGTTTGCCGAAAGTCATGTACTCCAGGACCTTGTTCATCGTGGAGACATCGTTCAGCTGGTTCTTCGGGTCAGGACAGACGCAGACGTCGGCGGTCGACAGATACCGCCTCACATCCTCGTCCGGGACGCGACCCGTCATCTCGACGTAGTCGGTCAGACCGAGGTCGTCCCGGAGGAGCTTCACGTCGGTGAAGGAATCCCCCGAACCGATCAGCACGAAGTGAACATCCGTCCGGCTGACAACGTCGACCACGTGCCTGATCGAGCGGATCAGGTAGTCGAGCCCGTCCTGAGGAGCCATGACTCCGAGATAGCAGACCAGGTATTTCTTCCCTCTCTTGAGTTCTTCGTCCGGCTCAACGCGCGTGAATCGAGAGATCCTCGGCCCGCTCCGGACAACGTGGATCTTGCTCTCTGGAAACCGTCCGACTGTGCAAGCATGCTTCTTGTAGGACAGGTTCGTCGCTATCACCATGTTCGCGGTGCGATACGTGAGCCACTCGAGAACGCGAAGCAGCCTGAAGTTGATCGCTCGGCGTCCCCCGAATCTGGAAAGGTAGAGTTCCGGACAGAGATCATGCTGATCGAACACGAACTTCGAACGTCTGAAGAGCTTGAATATCAACCCGATCAGAAAGAACGTGTCGGGCGGGTTGCACGCATGGATCGCGTCGAATCCCTCTCTGCGTGCCACCCTGAAAGCGAGCTTGAGAGACGAAAACCAGCAGTACGGAAACTCCCACGCGTACGAGAGCTTGTTCATCGTCGGCGGAGGCGGCGGATAACGGTAGATCGAAACCCCATCCAAGACCTCGAACGACTCCCCATAGCCTTTCCCCTGCGGACAGATGACGCTGACGTCGTATCCGGCAGCCTTGAGCGTAGTGGACTCAAGCCAGACACGCCGGTCGAACGGGACCGGCAGGTTCTCGACGATTATGAGGATTCGCTTGTTTTTCTCCACGCTCGTCTCCGTCGGGACATGGGAGCAGCAACGTGCCCCGGGTTCTCCTACCAGGCGATGCCGATGTAGGTTCCGCGCGCCGTTGAGGTGTCTTCCACGATCCTCACGAGGTCGATCATTATCTGGTCCTCGCGCATCCTGGCGGGCACGCTCCTGAATTCCTCGGCGGTATTGGCCACAACGATGACCTCGGATCTCTCCAGCAGTTCATCGATGCTGGCAGCCTTGAGGCTCTGCGCGTACGGTAGTTCACTCTCCAGGAATCCCAGGTTTGCACCGAAGAGCTCTTCCCACGATATGTTCTCGTCGTAGATGCAGAGATCGTATCCCTTCCCGATCAGAGTGCTCACGACCTGGACGATGGGGCTCTCCCTTAGATCGTCTGTCTCAGCTTTGAAACTCATTCCAAGAACGCCGATCTTCTTCTTGCCGCTCTCCCTGATGTAGTTGATGGCGCGCTGGATCTGCAGATCGTTCGACGGCGTCGCTGCGCTCAGAACCGGGCACTCGATATCGAGCCTCTGGCTCATTCGCACAATGGCCCTGAGGTCCTTCGGAAGGCACGACCCGCCAAAGGCAAAGCCGGGCTTGAGATAGTAGGGAGACAGATTGAGCTGCGTATCCAGACAGAAGATCTCCATTACCTTGTGGCTGTCCGAGACGCCGAGCCCTTTTGCCACGTTCCCGATCTCATTGGCAAAGCAGACCTTGATGGCGTGGAAGCAGTTGTCGGCGTACTTCACCATCTCCGATACGGAGAGCTCGGTTCTCACAAGCGGGGCATCGATTGGCGCGTAAAGCTCCTGGAGGACATCGCCTGCGCGACTTCCGGGCGCACACTCGCCTATCACTATCTTCGGTGGGTGGTAGAAGTCCTTGATGGCAGAGGCCTCACGAAGGAACTCCGGATTGAAGCAGACTCCGAAGTCTTTCCCTTCCGTCTTCCCCGACGAACTCTCCAGAATCGGAATGAGCTCCTTCTCGACGGTACCAGGAGGTATCGTGCTTCTGAAGATCACCGTGTGGAACTCGTTCTTCCGCGAAAAGACCTTCCCCATCTGCTCACACACGCGCTTGGTGTACTCGAGGTTCGGGCTGCCGCTCTCCATCGATGGAGTACCGACACATACAAGCGAGATCTCCGTCCCGCTGATCGCCTCGTCGTAATCGTCGGTCACCGTCAGTAGCCCCTTGGCAACTGCGCTCTTGATCAGTTCGCCCAGGCCCGGCTCGACAATGGGGCTCAAACCTTTTCGAATCGGTTCGAGCTTCCTCGGGTCCACGTCGAGGCCTATCACGCGGTGACCCATGTCTGTGAAACAGGCTGCCGATACGCAACCAACATATCCAAGTCCGAGAACGCTGATTCTCATATTCCTGGAGCCTCTCCTTTCGTCAGCACCCTGCTACCCGAGCTGGTTAGAGACCTCTGTAAAACCTGCCGGTTGTCCGTTGCGATTCCATTTCTCTATCTCGAAACCCGAGGCCTCGACACTACCACCCCTGGATATCTCGATTCCGAAGGTCCCTCTGAACGACTCCCCGGCGAGCTCGGCTTCTCCGAAGAGACATCGCTCAACACAGTCGCCGTCCGTGAATCGGATTGCAATTCCCCGTTCCGAGAGACCTCTCTCCCGTTCGACCTCGACGCACCTGTCGTACCCGAGAGGAACAAATGCGAACACGAGAATTCCGGGCAGTTCGAGCATGCCCTCGAACGAAACCTGCGGCGCCGCATCCATCCGGCCGAAGCCGTGCGAAACCCATCCCCTCTTCGGCTCGTCCGAGCCGGTCAGCACCGAGCACTTCAGACCCTCAGGCAACCAGGCGCTCAACCCGAGCCCCGTGCTGTCCGCGAAACTGAGATCGAGACGCTCGTCCGCACTCCACATGGGCTCGGCCTCATCGGCCGCGCCCCCGCCTCTCTCCTCCGACTCACCTCTGTCCTTCACCGTGATGCGCACGCCGGTATCGAGCTGAAACGACGCAGCCACATGGTGCTCGCCGGAACCCTCGAGCCGATCTACGATGATCCAGCCCCCGCCCCGCGTGAGCACGATCGTGCGATGGTGCATCACCCCGCAGCTCCGGACGTATCCATCATGAGCCCCTTCGAAAAGATCGAAGAGTCTGGAAGATATCCAGACGCGCGGTTGCGGTCCGGCTCTTTTTCCCCACATGAACGGACCGCGTATCTCCGATTGGCTCAGGCCGTCCACGGTCACCGTGTTGTGCGCGCGTGTGGACCTGAAATGATCTCGCCACTCGCGCGCGCGGTGGTAGCAGTAGGTCCCCGGATCGACCACGAGCCACCGCCCGTCTACTGCCATCGACACAGACAGACAGTCGGCGTGGCCGTGTGCGGCGATCGAGAGATACCCGAGTTCGCCACAATCCATGACCGCGTGCTGCCCGCCCCTCTCAAGAACGTAGTAGCCGCCTTCGGGGAACGCCACGCTCCGCGAATCCCGAAGACTTTCACCTGCCGCCTGCGCGGACGGAGGTCTTTCGGCAGTGACCTCCGGACCCATCATCCAGACCGCCGGCTCCAGATCGCGAGGCTCTCCGGTTTTCAGACTCCCGAGTCCCGCGGCGAGTGCTCCACACCAGGCCGCTCGAAGCGCCTGACGGTGCTGTTCACCGCCAAGATCGTAGACCCGTCCGCCGTCCTCATCTCCAGTTGAAGGAGGCGTCTCAGCCTCCCCGCAAATCGAAGCCAGGAAGAACGCCATCTGCCCGATCACCTCACGGAAACGGCGGCTCATCGGCCGATCGATCGATTTCGCTGCGGCCAGAGCGGTCAGGCCGAACTCCATTACGAAACTCTGGTACTGAACGGACAGTTCGCGGCTCACTCCATCACCGCACACCTGTAGTGGCAATTCACGTTCCAGAACGCGCCGCCCACGAACTGCCCAGCGTTCGGCCTCGCCAAGAAAGGTGAATTTCGCCCCTGCGACAAGAAGACCGCAGGCCTCGCCGATCAGGTGGTTGTTCTTTGATGAAGCGTAAACAGATAGATTATCATGCAAGTGGCGCGCCTGCAACGCGACACTCAGCGCCAGGATCTCTGCGTCGTCATTCTGGGCCCCCGCAAGGCCTACGAGATCCACGGCGAGAGCCCATGAGATGAGCCGGATAGCGATTTCGAGCCCGCTCGTCCAGTTTATCCCGTGGAACGGGGGATTCTGCTCCACCCACGTCCTTATGCCTGCCCAGACCGCCTCCGCGTAGCGAACCTCCGAAGTCAGCACGTATGCGCGGGCAAGCGACACCAGCTCGTGCTGCCGGTTGAGTTCCCAGACGTAGCGCGGATCGTCCAGTCCTTCCTGGAAACGGAAATCGAGTGCGGCCCAGTAGTTGAGCGGCCACGTCCCGCCCGTCACAGGATCGCCGAGCCAATCCGGTGGGTACTTGAGCTCGAATCGAGTCCAGCCGAATGCACGGATCCGGCCGTCCAGAATGCTCTCTGCCTCCGTCACAATCCCGTCGGGTGAAACCCCAATGCTGACCAGGGCTTCCTTCAGGGCCGCCCCATCCAGCGCACCGGGCAAGAGCCTCCCGGTCTCCTTCGCCAGGACGTCCGGCGGTCGCGCGGCGACTTGTTCAAGCGATGCTATCTCATGCTGTGGGCGTGGTCGCCCAGGGCGCAGGAGCCGATTCCGGACCCCACGCCGGAGCCTGACAGCCAGCTCCGCCGGGCTCATGGCGGATGCCCGACGGGCCGCCCAGATGAGTCTCTCCGCGCTAGCCATCGCGTCTCCCGGCATCCGTCAATTCGAAGATGAGCCGCTCCAGCGCATCCACGGCCGCGTCCCAGCCGAAGCTCGACTCGACGTACTCGCGACACCGCTTGCGGAGCTCTTCCGCGGCCCGCGCATCCGAGAGCCATTCGAGCATCATACCTATCCCTCTCCGAAGCGCGGCCGGCCGCGTTCCGCGAAGCACCAGCTGTGGCGCAAGCGGCTTGAGAATCTCGGGAGTCGCTCCTATCGGTGTTCCGAGAGCCGGCGTCCCGCACGCAAGTGCTTCCAGGGTCACCATTCCGAAGCCCTCGAAGGCGACGGACGGAAGCACGAAGAGATCGGCCGCGCGGTAGTAGTCCACGAGCCTGTCATCGTCCACGAACCCGGTGAAGCGAACCGAATTCGAGAGCTCCCCTTCGACAACCTGGCGTTTGAGCTCCTGCTCCAACCTTCCGCGACCGGCGATGACAAGCATCGCCTCCGGATGTCGGGCGAGTACCTCGCCGAACGCCGTCACGAGGTTCGACAAACCCATGCGCGGCACCAACCGCCTGACTGTCAAGAGGATCTGCCGGTCAACCGGCAGGTTCAGTCTCTTTCTCACCGCATTGCGATCGGATGCTGGTGTGAAGCGTTCGAGGTCAACACCCCCCGGAATCTTGACGACCTTCCCCGTGGCGAAGGAGTAGTAGCTCGACAGCTGCTCGGCGGAGAAGTCGCTGAGGACGGCGATGCGGTCGGCACGCTTGAGGCAGGCGACCTCGGTTCGCCGCGCCATCCTGCCGAAGATCACTTGCTCGAGGAGCTTCGGCGTCCGGCGCTCAGCCCCCTCAAGACGAAGCTCCTGCCAGTATGAGGCGTGGAAAGTCATGAGCTCCGGTATCGTCTTCCTTCCCGTGTTCCCGATGTACGAGTAGTATGGGAAGTAGTGATGCGGTAGCACGACGTCGAATCTCTGCTTTGCCACGAGTTCGCTCAGAACCCGCCGCGAAGCGTAGAGTGCGTCCCTTGTTCTGCCTCCCATTCGCCCACGGCTCTCGGCATTGCCGTAGCGATGGACCGTAAGGCCATACAGCTCTTCCGTGTCGGGAGTACCGGGCTCCATCCTTTGCCCAACAAGGTGGACAATGTGTCCGCGCTCTGCGAGTCGCTTCGCCGTCTCGTGCGCGACACGCTCTACGCCACCCTGACTGTCCGGGAAGAAAAACTGATTGATCGAAAGGATGTTGAGTCTGCGCTTCATCGGCGACGTCCGTGTCTCGCGTAGATCTCGCGGTAGATCTCCAGAACTCGTCCGACGCTTGCTTCGATCGAGAACTCCGCTTCGAGCTTCCGTCGTCCCGCCTCTCCGAGCGACTTTCCCCTGTCCGGCCGGCCCAGCACATCGATGACGGCCTCTGCCAGCCCGGCGGCGTCACGCGGGCGTATCAAACGACCGGTGACTCCGTCTTCGATCTGTTCGCTGATGCCTCCTACGTCCGCAGCCACAACCGGCAGCCTCGAACCCATCGCTTCCAGAATCACGAACGGTAGACACTCGTTTTCAGAGGGAAGGATCAGAAGGTCGACGGAGGCAAGTATCGCCGGCACGTCGCGTCTGAAACCAGCCCAGATCACTTCG
>JALGZD010000209.1 GCA_025782395.1 bacterium | reverse complement strand
TTGGTTACCACACTGGCACCTTCCTGAGCCAGAGCTACCGCAATGGCTTTACCAATCCCCTGTCCCGAGCCGGTAATCACCGCTACCCTGCCCTTTAACCTGTCACCCATTTTTTGACCTCCTTACTTAAAACACCCGTAATCTTTATAAATAATTTCCCAGGGGCAAATTGACCAGTATAACCAGGAAAGTCTACCTTGATTCTAGCTGGCATGTCAAGAAATATGCTATTATAGCCACACCATCCGAAAGGAAATAAGATGAGCGAAGCAAGTGATGACCTGTCTATCCAGGCCCTCAACCTGACCAGGATATTTAATGGCCTGGCGGCAGTAGATGGCATCAACCTTAATATTAAAAAGGGGGAGCTGTTTGCCCTGCTTGGCCCCAATGGCGCCGGTAAGACCACCACCATCAATATGCTGTGCTGTCTGCTCAAACCAACCGGTGGTACCGCCCGAATAATGGGCTATGATATCCTCGAAGAGCCGTTTGAAGTCAAGCAGGTCATCGGCGTCTCCCCCCAGGAGACGGCTATCTCCGAACACCTCACTTCCGAGGAAAATCTCAACCTGATAGGCAGGATTCACGGCATAGATGCCAGAGAGCTAAAAGTGAGAACCCGGGAGCTACTGAAGACGATGGGGCTCGGTGAGCGGGCTAAAGACCAGGTGAGGAAATTCTCCGGCGGTATGAAACGCAGGCTTAATATAATAATGGCGCTGGTGCACAACCCTGCGGTCCTGTTTCTGGATGAGCCTACCCTGGGTCTCGACCCCCAGGCCAGACGCGCGGTGTGGGAATACATCGCCCGCCTGAAGGGATTAAAAACCATCCTCCTCACCACCCACTACATGGACGAGGCTGACTTCCTTGCCGACCGGGTAGGCATTATGGACAGGGGCAAGATTGTGGCTCTGGGCAGCAGCCGTGAACTTAAAACGAGCATGCTGGAAAAGCATGCGATGGTTATTTACGCCTGGAACCTTACCCAGCGGGTCATAAGCGAAATGCGGGGTAGATACGCCCAGGTAGAGGTAAGCAATGGCACAATGACAGTCACTGACAAAAAGCTCGACTTCAAGGAAATCATCGACCTCCTGCACGCATCAGGGGCTGTAGTCCGTTCCGCCTATATCAAGGAACCGACGCTGGATGATGTCTTCCTCCACATAACCGGAAAGGAACTAAGGGAATGAGGCTACTCGCACTAGCCAGCAGAAATCTCAAGGAGACCTACCGGGACCCGCTGGCACTGGGTTTCCTTCTGGCTTTCCCCCTGTTGTTTATGGTGCTTTTCGGGGCTATCTTTAGCGGCGATACCATTCCAAACTACTCCATCGGCGTGATAGATGACGACAACACCCCATTGTCACAAGCCTTCATTGATGATGCGCTAGCTAATGTGCCGATACTGGAAGTTTCTAGCTACGATGATACTGCCGCCGCCCTGAAAGACCTCAAGCTCGGCGAGTTGAGAGCCTATATTGTCATCCCCGGAGGCTTTGGTGAGCAAGTATTCCAGAACTGGCAGGGTAAAGAAACCAATATTATCCTGGATATGACCTATGATGAAAGTGACATTACGGCATCGGAACAAATCACCTCTGCGATAAATGCCGTCACCCGCTCCTTCGCCCATATTGAGATACCGGTAACCATCAATGCTAACCCTATCCACATAGAGACAGAGATAACCTACATTGATTTTATAGCTCCAGGGATAATAATCTTTGGTCTTTTGATACTAATCCCGACCTCAGCCCGAATCATGGTCAGCGATAAAGAAAAGGGATTCCTGTCTCGCCTGCTGACTACTCCGGCGAGACCCCTGGACTTCATCTCTGGATACTCCTTATGTCTTGTTGCTATTGCCATTGCCCAGATAATAATCTTCATAGCCGCTGCCTGGGGGTTCGGAATGGATATAGTCGGCAGCCTGTGGCTGGCATTTCTCATCTTCCTCCTCACCGGCTTGTGCAGCATCGGCATCGGTATGGTTGTCGCCTCACTCTCCAAATCTGAAAACCAGGCTGAACCCTTATGCTGGCTGTTTTCTATGCCCCTGGCAATGCTTTCCGGGTGCTGGTTCTCTGTAGAGATGCTGCCCTCATACCTGAGAAATGTAGCCTATGCCTTCCCCTTTGCCCACGCCATTGATGCCTCAAGGGCTATCCTCATCCGGGGAGTGGGGCTGGAGGCAATTAGCAATGACTTGCTTTTTCTGGTTGGCTGGGCAGTAGGCATCTTTGCAGTCGGCGTCATCCTGTTCAGGAGGAGTATGCGAGGTTAATGCCTAAAGAACCGGTAGAATGGCTGGGGGACAGGCTCCGTATCCTTGACCAGAC
>JALGZD010000006.1 GCA_025782395.1 bacterium | reverse complement strand
CATTCTCCTATGACTCTATTCTACTGGCTTCTTATAGTACACCTTAATGGAGTTTTCCTTACAGGGGTCGTTCATACGACTTGACATTGACTACAAAACTCGCTACTTTATGTGTCACAGCCGCGTCGGGCGTTATCAGACGAAAGAGGTACGGGGGTAGAGTATACATAAAGTTACCTACTCTATTGAACATTGGTTTGAAAACGTTCCGAAGGAGTGAATTATGCCTGGAGTTAGAACTACACCCTCCGAGTTCGCTAAGCTATGGGAAAGCCGTCTTAACGCGGCTACCGATAGGATCAGGGTGGGGGTAGAGAAGGTCAGTGAAGCTCCTGGGATCAAGGCGGCGGCGCAAGCCGATAAGTTTCGCTTGAAGATCCTGGAAGCGATTGAATCGGGGCGGTGGGCCGGTGAAGTATCCCGTGTCACACTCGCTGACTGGAAGAAGGCAATGCTGGAAAAGGGTATCCCGCGGATTCGTGCCGGTACAGCCGGCGCGGTGCCGGAGATGGAGGAGTTCGGAAAGGAGCTGTTCACTCACATCGAGAGTGGTCAGCGTGAGATCGAAGCGCTTCCTTCTGTTACGCTTGATGACAACATCGAGCGGATGACCAGGTTCATCCGACACATGTCTACTTTCCACTGGAGAGCGGGCAAGTAAGTAACAGTTAAAGGAGGTTGATAAAATGTACTGGAGGAGAGAATACTTAAGAAAGTCGGCTTCGCTGGCGATCGGGGGAACGTGGCGTGAAGACCTTCCCGATCATGGACAACTATCGGCGATCATGCTTCACATTCACGGTGGAGCGGTCAATGACTCGATGGTAGCGATCAAGAAGTGGCGTTTGATCGACTACATCGACAAGATCGAGCTGATCGGTGATGGGTCGGAGGTGATCGCTTCGGTGAGTGGGCAAGTGGCAAAGTACTTGGCGTGGTTATCCGGTGGACCGGCTATCACGGATAAGTACTTTAACTATGCGACAAGTACCCGTCGCTTCCATGTCCCGATTCTCCTGGGACGCAAGATGTTTGATACAGGGATGGGGTTGAACCTCGAACGGTGGTCGAACGTTGAATTGAAGGTGTCGAACGACGCAGCGGCGGCACAGTTTAGCTCAGCGTTGGCGGTCGATGCGTTGATGTACTTCCTCGAGGATCCACCGACACCCTTCCCCGGTTACTTGCGGACCGAAGAGTGGCGGAAGTGGACCACGGTTCAGGACGAAACAAAGTATCTTGAACTACCGTCGCAGTATCCGATCAGACGGATTGTCATGCAGGTCATCCCGGACGATGACGACACCTACCATACCGCAGACACCACCCCCTACAACGTACTCTACAACATCGAGCTTAACTTCAAGACCGGTGTACTCAAGGTGTGGGACGGTAACCTACGTGACCTGTGGTACGAGAACGCGTTTGATATCGGTAAGGACGTGATTCAAGCGCTCGAACCGTACCATACGCAGGACTATGGTATCTGGACTGGGTTGGGTCAAACACTGGGGATGGGAGCGGCACGGATCCCCCACGATGGGATACAGGACACGGCGACACCGTCCTTCTCACCCGGTGAGGACTCTTCGACCCAGAAGCGAATGACCGACACTGACGCCGATCAGGAGACGATGCTTGTTGCCGGGTTAGCGCTCGAAAACTGTGCACACTTTCGCTTTGACCGGTTGGATGACCCCCTTACTTGGCTTGACCCGCGGGCGATGGGGAGTATTCAACTCAACATGAAGACCCGTGACGCATCTTCGGCCGCGGGCGGGGTGATCAGGGTCATTCTTGACCGATACGTAACGAGGTAGGGATCATGGGTAACGGAGCGCTAAAGAAAGCAGGGCGGATGATCTATCTTACGGCAAGCGGGCAGGTTTCTGCAGAGCCTTGTATACTGTATGCAATCATCCTTTCAGTGAATACAACGACTGATTATCTCACCCTCTATGATGGTCAAGACGACGGGGGTACGGTTGTGGCGCTCATCAAGGGGATAACGAGTTTTGGTCACAATTACTCTATACCGGGTGGGGCCAGGTTCGGGCGTGGTCTTTACGCTACCTTATCGGCTTCGGGAATGCATGTAACTTTCGTGATTTTACCTGTACGAGAGGGTAACGAGTAGGTAACATGAACTACCGTTACGGGTTTGAACTCAGTGCAGAGGGTAAGGTTACCGAACCCGAAAGAGTGTCTTTTCCATTGACACACGGGAGGGTGATAGACGTGAGTCTTACCTTTCCCGCGGGCTGTAGCGGGTTAGTTGGAGTACGGATCTTACGCGGTCCGCTCCAGCTATATCCGCTCACAGTCGGGGAGTGGATTGTTTCAGACGACGATACGGT
>JALGZD010000165.1 GCA_025782395.1 bacterium | reverse complement strand
TGTTGAGACCTGCGGTCTGTAGCAGGTCGATCCCGGTCGGCACCGATGTCGTGCTCATGCGAATGTGCTTTCGCCGTTTCGCTGCCACTCGACTATCCTCCCGTGCTTGAGTGTCTATCCCTCACCGACTCAGCTCGATAGCCTGACAATATTAGCATCTCCAGACGCCGAAGGAGAGTGCTCATTCACCGTGGAGACCGATTCCGGCCGTGAAGCTGGCTCAGCATGCCTGTCTGCTCTTATTGAGCGACGACCGGGCAAAAATGAACAGGACAACCAGGACCACATCCACGGCCATGTGGGTCCACCAGAAGACGTGCAGTGATCCTAGCTGGAAATACGAGCCCAACTGAGCTGCGATGCCGAGCGCGAACCTCATCATCGCGATGTTGATGACGAGAACGTACTTTTCGGGATCCTTCGACGCGAAGTAGAAGAGCACCCCCAGACAGATCATCACGGCCCCGAAGGCGTGCACGTAGGTAATGAACCCGGGAAGATACTCCAGACCGAAGATATGTGCTATTCGCGGAGATCCGAAGAGGGCGGGAATCCCACGGAAGACGATCTCGATCACGGCCGCGAGAATGAGAGTGAACCGAGCCACAATTGCCTCCTTCCTGCGCTTCGGAGTTCGGGCGCCGGCGTCACGCCTCGGCTTCCGTGCGCTCTGAATCACAGAGTATCCCCGAAGTCCTCATGGGATACACCCGCTGTTCCGCGTGGTCCCTCTGGAAGACCGAGAGACTGAAGAAGACGTAGGACAGAACGGCGGAATGGAACAGCCACGCGAACGGGTTTCCGGCACGCCTGTGGCCTGAGACGAGCCTCCACCATCTTCTGATGATCTTGCCGGTTGAGTAGAACTCCCTGTTGATTCGCCGGAACGCCTCGAACACCTGCTCGGGCGTCACTCGCTTCGGCATGATGACTAGATGGTCACCCTCATAGTGAGAAATGTCCTCGTCAATGATCCTCCCATCGTCGCGCACCTGCTTGTGAAACGGCGTCCCGGGAATGGGGATCGCGATGGAGAGGAGAATGACGCCGGGATCGATCTCGTCAAGCTGCGAAGGCAGACTCTGATAGTACTCGTGCGTGTCCTCGTCGAGCCCAAGCATGAGCCCCGTGAACGTCATGATCCCGCGACGCCTGAGCTTGGTGAAAAGCTCCTCGTACTCCTCCACCCGATTCTGCTTCTTGTGCACCGACAGCAGGCTGGGCTCGCTCAGCGATTCGAGTCCTATGAAGGCCATGGTGCAGTTCGCTTTGGCGAGAAGATCCACGAACTCGTCATCATGGAGACAATCGAAACTGAACTGCGTCCCGAGCGCCCACAATTTGAGCTTCGCAATCTCCTTCAGGAGTTCCTTAGCGTACTCGATGTCGCCGCCGAGGTTATTATCATACAGCATCGCGATCTTCCGTTTGTGATAGGGAAGCCGCGACGTCGCCGTAAGGTCACGGATCACATCTTTGATCGGCCGCGTGCGAAAGGGGGCGCGCTGGATCGTCAACTGACAGAAACTGCAATCGTAGGGGCAGCCTCGCGTCGCCTCGGTCACTACAGGAACGCCGAACTCGCGCTCCGCGAGGTCGTACCGCGGAGGCGGAATATCGTCAAGAGGCGGTGCAAACGGGGCATCGTAGCGCTCCTTCAGCGTGCCCGCCACCATGTCCTCGACGACCCGCGGCCAGATCCGCTCGGCCTCGCCGACGACCACGCAATCGAAGTGGGGCACTACCTCTTCAGGGAAAGTTGACGCGTACTTACCACCGGCGATCACTGTCTTTCCCTTCTCGCGGAACCTGCCGGCGACATCGTACGCGTGTGGCGCGCAGAAATCCATGAAGCTCAGGGCGATGAAGTCCGCATCCGTCTCGTAGTCAATGGGGCGCACCATCTCGTGAAGAAGCTCCACCTCCACGATCGGCGGCGTCAGCCCTGCAACGAGCATGCCGGACAGAGGCGGCGCCGGAGATCGTGCGAAGTACGCTTCCTGATCGCCCAGATTCTGGAATAGAACGATGATCTGAAGCTTGGGTTTGCCCACGATACAGCTCCTTTTCCTAGGACTCCCCTGGATCGCGCCGCGGCTCGTCCGGGTCACGAAGCTCACTCGCCATCTTGCGCATCACTCGCTCAACGACCGCAGGGGCGGCTCCACGAAGAACGCTCAGAAGCTTTCCCCGCCTCGTCATGATGAGATCGCGCCCTCCGCGCTCGATCGCGTGAACGATCGCTTCTGCAACCTCGTTCACCGGAGCGTACCGGGCCGGCGGTCGTTTTCCTCCTCCGACCATGATCTCGCGCTCGAATATCTCGGTATCAGTGTATCCCGGATAGACGATCATGAT
>JALGZD010000180.1 GCA_025782395.1 bacterium | reverse complement strand
GGCCCTTGGACTATTTTCAAACTATGGGGACAGGTAGTAAAAGCCACCACTGTCCCTGCCGAGGGCACCGGCGGACAGCTGATCATCGACGCCTTGAGTGGAGACCTTACTCCCGATCCCGCCCCTGGGAAATATCCTCTCCCTGGTAATCCAGGATCAAGCTCCGCGAACTCCAGCAGTGCCGCCGTTCCTCTACACATCTGGGACGTCCTGTGGGAATCGGCTGGCAAAGCCATCATCTCTCTCAGCTACCTGAATCAGCTGGCGATAACCACGGCCTCCGAAGTCGCCTGTGGAATTATCTTCGGTGACAGTGTCCCCGAAAAGCGACCCCTCGTTTTTTGCGACGGTGTTTACAGCAGCTTTGCTTCAGCCGCCGAGCAGTCCATTGGAACAATCCGACTCGCTGAAAAAGCTACTCGCATCGTAGGCATCTTCGCTGACATCAACAAGGGCGACGCCCTCACCACCGCCGAGGAAGTCTTGGGCACAATCCGCCTTGCCTCCGATGACGTCAAAATGCCGCCCTCTGAATATCCGATGCTGCGCGCGTTCGATGCCGGCGATGGAACGGTCGAAGGAGAAACTGCTTGTCCCAAGATGGAATTCATTCCCGTCGATATCCCTGTTGTTGGAGGAGCTCGCATCTCCTGCTATGCGACGACTTCAATCTCCGTCACTGGCAACGCTGACGTTCAGATTTATATAGCCTACGAGTAAAATGGGCCAAATAGCACAGACATTGGCATACACTTCCATTAGTGGAAAACTTCAGCTGTTCACCTTTGAACTTTCTGAAGGAATTCTCTACTCAGCCGCAGTCATTCCATCCGGCTCCAGCATTGAGCCTACTGAAGCCTATGCAGAAATTGGAATCATGCACGCTGGAAACACGGCCAACCATATAGTTGCCGTTCTTTCCAACGCTTACTTAGGCTCACCAAATCGCCTTGGCTGGACCGGCCGTCACCCCATTGTCACTGACGACCGAATCTATGTTCAACTCGCCGCAGTTGTCAATACTGACTTCCGCTTAACCTGGCTTCAGTTCATGCCCTCTGCCGATCTTAACGCTAAACAGACACTGGACGCATAATGCCATCCTCACAGCAAAACAACCCGATGGATCGTAACCTTGCCAACATTGTCTATGTCTCTCAGGGCAACCCGCCTGCCGGTGGCGGCATTTCCTTTTCGCCCTTGACCAAATACTTGTCAGCTATTATTGTCTTCCATTTCACCCTGTCCGCAGATGCAAACGTAGCTGACCGTTATTGTGGCTTAAGCGTAAAACCCGCGGCCATCGAAATTCCTCTCGGGTTTTCCGCGGTTGCTGTGACCGCCAGCCAAACGCATAAATTTACCTTTGCCGTCGGCATCGACCACTCAGAACCCGCAGGCAACCCGTACCATTTCATTCCAATATCACCAGACGTCTACATCAAATCGTCCGACTTCTTTGAAATCATTGACTACGGTTTCCAAGCAGGTGATCAGATTTCCGACATAATGATGTGGCACCACAGATTAATTGCCCCCGTCTAACACGTCATGGGTATCTTCACCAGGAGACGCCCCCCGGTCTATGTCTTTGACAACGTCTGGGAACCTCATTTCATAGACGCCGATGTTGACAACCATGCCACGGCATTTACGTGGAAACATCCCGACGACTTCCACTCGCAGCTGATAGCTCTTTCCTGGGACACGCTCCAGGACGGCATCAGACACACCTACCAGGAATGGTGGAATTTCCGCGACGGTGATCGCATTATCTTCAACTTTGGCTTCCGCACCACGAACCAGCTCGGTCTCCACACGAATTCCCTGAGCGTTATAGGATACGCAACTTACTCCCAGTACAACGACACCAAAAGTTTCGGAGCTCTCCCGGACCACTTCTACATGACACCAGGTCAAACTATAACCTATAACTTTACCGATTTCATCGCCGGGGACGAGCTCCTCGCCGTTCGCCTCTACCTCCGACGCTGGATGCTTCGTTAAAAAATCATGGCATCAATTATTGACATACCCGTCGAGCTCCTTGAGCCGCTCGCTCGCAAGCCCTTCCTGGACTGGCTCGCTCGACAACAAGTAGACCCTTCCGCCAAACGACGAATCATGAGGCTTTACATGGATCTCCTCGACACAACCTTCACCGCTCGCGAGCATGTTGAGGCTGGCGCTAATGATTAATTTCAATCCTCTCAAAAGACACAAGCCGTATAGCCATCTCTTAAAGAAAGACGTCCGCGTCTGGGAACGATTCCTCCGCTCCGAGGCCCACCGTTATTCGCACTTCGATTATGACGTCAGGGTTGGAGACGGTCGCGATCCGGGACCCGAACATTCTGA
>JALGZD010000135.1 GCA_025782395.1 bacterium | reverse complement strand
CTACGCAAACCTATGCTCGTGGAGTTCGAGTATTTTTCTTGCTTTGGGTTTATAAAGCATATGGTAAAGCAGATCGAGGTAAGCATTCATTTCGCTCATATCAAGATTGGTTGTGTATTTCCAGAAACCATAAATTTTTGCAAGAGAAAGAAGGTTTTTAGAATAAAGCTCCCAGTTAAAAGCTGTATCAACTCTTTTAATGCCACCTTTGGAAATTTTATCCCAGTAATCTTTATCTTTTTTACATTTCTTGAAGAAATCAATTATCTTTTTAACAGAACCTTCCCCGTTTACAGGATCGATATGAAAACCTGAAAGCCCTTCTTCTATTATTTCCAGCGGTCCCCCGTACTGCGTGGCAAAAGTCGGAAGCCCTGAACGCATTGCTTCAATAACCGTTAAACCAAAACCTTCGAACAATGCCGGCTGAACAAAGATGCCTTTTTTATCTGCAATCACACGGTAATACTCTGGAACTCTTTTTCTATCGCCGTCACCCGGTACCCATCTTATTTTATCATATAGCTTATACTCATCAATTTCTTTGTGCATAAGTTCTATCTGTTCCTGCTCCTCTTTATCTGAGGTTGACTCGACATCAATTTTACCTGCGACAATAATAATGTTTGCATATTTCTGCAGTTCGCTGTGTTCACCAAACCACTTTACAAGTGAAGTAATGTTTTTTATCTTATCTAATCGAGCCATCGAAAAGATCGGTGGAAGGTTCGGGTTTTTTAATTTTCCAATTCCATCAGAAGGATCGTGATCGCCAAAAAATCTTTTATTAATTTCATCCGTAATTTTTTTAGACCTGTTTCTTGTTTTGGTATATGGAAAAAATATTTTTGTATTAACGCCCGGGGGAAGAATATTAAATTTTGGGTGGAAGAGATTTATCCCACCGGCAACCCTGTACAAGCCGGGCATCGTAAAGTTTGTGTAAGATTCGTACTGCCCAATGCTGTCTTCTCTTCCGGCAATTTCCTGGTAAGTGGAAGTAATTATAAAATCTGCCGAGTTCATTGCCAAAAGATCTGCAGTAAACTGTGATGAAAAATGATAATGTTCATCCATATCCTGCCAGTAAAGTGCACTGTAAAGATATTTACTCTTTTCAAGCGCGTGTGCAATATTGCATTGTGTAACGCCAAACTTCTTTGCTAGAATGGTTGCAACAAGATTGCCATCAGAATAATTTCCGATAATCAGATCGGGTCGTGTTCCAAATTCTTCTATCAATTTGCCTGCGGAATCTTCCGCAAACTCTTCGAGGTATGGCCATATTTCAAAACGGGAAATCCAGTTATCGGTAACGCCGCGGTTGTGTTCCCTGAAAGGAACTCTTAATATCCAAACATTTTTGGTGTTATTAACTTTTTCAAGCCGTTTATTACAGGTTGTATCGCCTGCATTAGGTATTAACCGTGTAAGGATGATTATTTTAGGATTTGATTTGACCCCGGCAAGTTTTAAAGATTCTTTCAATTCTTTTTCCAGCGCGCTAACCTGGTCTAATATATAAACAACCTGTCCGCCGGTATCGGGTTTACCAAGAACACCTTCCTGCCCGAAGTAACCATGCGGAGATATTATGGCGATATTATATACCATGGGAATTCGTGAAAGAAATTCTTTTAAAACAAGATGATCGGGTGTCTGTAATAAAGCCTCGAGCTGTTCAAGACTCTCTAATATTCTACCTGCGCTGTTTCCCAGACCTTGTTCAAAACCACGTTTCTGCAGATCCTTCTTTAAATTAGAATACGGTTCATCGGCCGGTTTGCTGCGTAAAAATTTTATTGCCTTATCAATTTTAAGGTTAAGCTCTTCCGGGTTGTGTATCTTATCATTCAATATAAGCTGTTCGTCTCCGTGCTTATGAACAAACAGAAAATTGAACAGCGCCTGGCTCATCTTTTGCGGATTTGTGAACATATTACTGGAGAGGTACCTGTTAAGATATTCAACTCCTTTGCCAATACTCTTAGCTTCCCTAACACTTGGAAACTTATCATAAAAAGTTTTGAAGTTTAAAGTAAGTAAGTCGTTTGTACGTGCAGGATCGCGGTAAGCTTCTTTAGCTTTAAGATATTCCACTGAAGTGATTTGCTCGTAGATGTTCTCTTTGGTATTAAATCTAAAATATTGAGTGTAACCTATCTTCTCCCTCATTTCTACAAATACATCACAACTGATACAAACAGACTCGGTAAAGTGCCTTACAACATCTTCTATTCTACCCAGGTCATTACCGTTTTCCTGTTCAAGGCGTTCCAGTATTTCCAGCAGTTCCCCCTTTACCAATAATTTTCTGCCGGTTGTACAGACTCTTTCTATGTAAGTACGAAACTCTTTCTTATAAACTTT
>JALGZD010000078.1 GCA_025782395.1 bacterium | reverse complement strand
GCCGTGGGTTATCCCCTTTTTCCTCGGCATCTTCATCACCACCCTGCTCATTACCCGCTACCCTACCATCAGCTACAGTCTGGCCTTCATCTGCTGCCCATTTGTGGCCTGGCTTATATACCACTCGGGAGCACTGGTTATTTTCTCAATAGCACTGCTCTTAATACCAGCGATAAGGTACATCCCCAGAATAAAAGAGATGCGTTCAACCGGCGGCAGTTGGCGCCGGGTTATCTCGCGGCGTAATCTTAAGGACAGACTATAAGGGGGCTTTGAAAGCCCGGCGGGCAGCGAAAAGCCAGCTCAGCAATCTAATCAAGCAGGACCTTCCTGCCGACAATCTCCTGCTTTGTATACCACCTCCGGACAGCCTCCGTTACCTCATCAGGGTAGTCGCAGACTCGCAACAGGTTAAGGTCATCTTCAGAGACAAACCCCCTGGCAAGGGTAGAGCTACGCAGCCAGCCCAGGAATCCTTTCCAGTACTCGCTGCTAAACAATATCACGGGGAAGGGCCTTATCTTGTGGGTCTGCATCAGGGTAAGCACCTCGGTCAGCTCATCGAGCGTGCCCAGGCCACCGGGTATGATGACAAACGCAATGGCATACTTCACGAGCATAACCTTGCGCGCAAAGAAGTGACTGAAGGTTAGTGACTTGGTGGTATACGCATTACAGACCTGTTCCTCGGGCAGCTCAATATTCAGTCCGACTGATTTAACCCCGGCCTCGAGCGCACCCTTGTTAGCCGCCTCCATCACGCCAGGCCCACCGCCGGTTATGATGGAAAAGCCCGCTTCTCCGAGCTGGCGGGCTATTTCTTCTGTCCGCGCATAGAGCTCATCATCCACCCCGAGCCGGGCCGAACCGTAGATAGTTACCGCCGGTTCTATACCCGAAAGCTTATCAAAGCCCTCCACCAGCTCTCCCATTATCCGGAACATGCGCCAGGACTCCTCCTTGGCCAGGTCGTTTATTTCATATCCGTATGGCATATGGCCCTCCCCACAAGACAGATATTACCCGGATGTCACCTGCGAAAGCACACTACCCTACCAGCGGAAGTAACGGACACCCCACCTTCCGCTGATTTAAGAGATATCCTTATACCAGGCCTCCAGGGTATAACAGAAGAGACGGGCTCTGCCAGACAAACAGGTAGCCTCAGCTTGCAATCGGGCAAGTAGCATCCCGCCTCTTCAACCAGGGGTCTTATTTTTCACTGGACGGCCGCCCCTTTACAGGTGACGGGCCGCGGGACTTAACTCTTCCCTATCCTGAACATCTTGGTCCCGCATACGGGGCATACACCCTGGGTCGCCGGCCTGCCGTTCTTGAAAGTTACGGCCCTGGCGTCTTTCATTTCCCTCTTGGTACGGCACTTCATACAGTATGCTTGCATTTTAGCTACCTCCCTTTTTGATTACGAAGGAAGGATAGAATATTTCATACCCTGATGTCAATAGCCCTGAGGCTCACCGTCTTGCTTCGCAAAGAAGCCACGGGCTATAATGGGCAGTGAAGTGCTGGTCAACAGGTATGCGGAACTAAAAGATGAGGAAAGGAGAGAATAAAGTCATGGCAACTGGAAGGCTAGCTCGAATAGGAGGCATCATCACAGTTATAGCGACACTTTTTGCGGCGTCATGTTCCTCAGCGACGCCAGGGCCCAAAACCTACTCCGCGCCACCGCCGATGACAATTGATACCGGCAAGCACTACACCGCCACCATTGAAACCGGAAAGGGAGACCTGGTGCTGGAGCTATTCGCCAGCGACGTCCCGGCAACGGTCAATAACTTTGTATTTCTCGCCCGTGAGGGGTTCTATGACGGGACTACCTTTCACCGCGTTATCCCCGGCTTCATGGCCCAGGGTGGAGACCCCACTGGAACCGGAGCCGGTGGCCCGGGCTACTCCTTTGCCGATGAGTTCACCGAACACACCCATGTTACCGGGGCTCTCTCAATGGCCAATTCCGGCCCCAATACCAATGGCTCCCAGTTTTTTATTACATATGCTCCCCAGACCCACCTTGATGGTCACCACTCGGTATTCGGCCAGCTAACAGAGGGAATGGATGTCCTCGAAAAAATCAAGCAGGGTGATACCATCATACAGGTGACCATAGAAGAAAGCTAGCCGGCCCCCTGGCGGGGAATATGTGTCACTCATCCACCTGAACGAGCACACAAATTGACAGGGAGAAATAAAACGGGATAAAATCAGGGTGTTGTCCCGATAGGACTTACCTTCACTAAAGTCAAAAATGGGCCGTTAGCTCAGTTGGTAGAGCACCTGACTTTTAATCAGGGTGTCACAGGTTCGAGACCTGTACGGCCTACTAGCTAAATCCTCAGAATTTGCTAACA
>JALGZD010000225.1 GCA_025782395.1 bacterium | reverse complement strand
TTCGCTTGACAGAAATCCCGCCGTTGTGCTACACCGTCCGAGAGAGCTCGCCCAGACGACGACCCGCCACCGATCGGAGGGCCGAGACTATTTCACAAGCTGACGGCTATTGCGCTCGGGCGCTCCCTCGCTGGCATACGCGATTCGGTCAGGCCGTCGGGGAGATCGGCGTCCCGACGATTGTCGAGGGACTCAAGAGCGATCCGGAGACGCGGATCACGAAAGGCGGCGTCTACGAGTGGCTTCGGGGTCACTGTCCGACGACGGAGCGCGCGGAGGCGCTCGTCCGGATCTCCGAAGGCAAGCTCACAATGGAAATGATCTACAGCCACAAGCGCGAGCTCGACCAGCTTCGACACACCGCTGACTCGGGAGGAGAACCGAAGCCGTGAGCGATCAGCTCCGGATCGACGTCAAGATCAACTCTACATCCTTGATCCGACGACTCAAGCACGGCGAGAGCCGTCTCGCGATCGCCGCGGTCAATGCAATCAACAAGACAGCGAAGCACATCCAGCGCGAAATGCGCGAGGACGTAGAAGACAAGTTCACGATCCGGCGTCCGCAGTTCATGCGACGGATGGCCGCCGTGATCAAGCCCTTTGCGTCCGTCAAGGAAGCGCGACCCTACGCCGTAATCTCCGTTGGCGAGAAACCTCGACTACTCCTTTCTAAATACGAGCGCGGAGCCGAGCGCCGGCCGGCTACGGCGGGCGCTCACGTGCTCGCCGTCCCTGTGATCGGAGGACCGGCTCGTCCGACGTTCGCGTCGTCGGTCCCTCAAGAACTGCAGATGAAACGGCTTCGCTTCGACCGCACGAAAACGGGCAAGGTCCGGGCCGGCGCGGCGAAAACGGGGACGTTCCTGATCCCGGAGCGCGGGATCTTCCAACGGCTCCCGGGGCAGGATCCGCAAGCCGTCTACTCGTTCGTCCGTACGATGCGAATCCCGAAGATGCTCGGCTGGAGACGGAGGGCGTCGGCGCTTGCCGAACGCTGGTTCCGTGAGTACTTTGAGCGCGAGGTAATCAAAGCGGTTGGACGATCGAAAGGAGGAGGGCTCTAGCGCGCTCCGCGCGTGGTGGGGCTCGGCGTCTGGACCAACGCCGGGCCGGGGAGCTGGTCCGCGGAAGGAGATTGACATGCAAGACACGATCGCGAGGTCTATCGTCGGCGCGTCCGGCTATCCGCGCGGGAGCGAATCCCCGCGAGGTCGGCGCGTCCTAGCTGGCCGCCGGGAGATCGGCGGCCGTTTCGTTGGGAGGAGCACATGAGCCGGCCAAGCGCTACACCGTTCACGATCAGGAGACGGCTCGCGGGACTCTCGAATGAGGACGTCGGCCGGCTTCTCAACATGACGCCAGATCGCGCCGGCGAGCTCCTCGGGGAGCGTGGCGCGTTCGCCGAGCTCTCTGAGCTTCGATGTGAACTCAGGACGGCGCTCAACAAAGGGCCGGATCTCCGGGTCGTCTATAGGGAGCTCCTAGAGCACGAGCTCGTGCCAGGGAGGGCCGGGAGAAACGTCCGCTGGACTCGGATTGTACTCGACTCGACGCTCTGCGAGTGGGGGCGCGAGATCGGGAAGTCAGGCGGCTGGTGGTCGAAGTTCGAGCGGGACGAGGCTCTCGCCGAGAGATGTCTTGCTCGCGGATCGCTCTCCGAGGACCAGATCATGATGATCTCCCTCGACATGGAGCTAGCCGGTAAACGGCTTGCGGAGCTGTTCCCGAGCGCGGCGCTTCCGCTTCTACAGGGTCATGATCGAGCGGCTTCTACAGGCACTGTCTCGAAGCTAGTCGTCGACGCCGACAGGCGCGTGACGTCCATCGAGGTCGAGAAAGAGATCGTCCGGCCGCATGGACGACGGATCGCGGGGAGGGCTGAGTGATGAAGAAGTCGGCCGCGTTTCTAATGTCGCTCAAGAGGTCCGAGGAGATCGACGTCACTGACATGCTCTTCATCGTCGAGGAGATTCGCGCAAGGCTCGACCGCGCGGCGGCGTGGGCTAAAGACGGACGACGCAAACGGCCGGGACATCGGGCGATGTTGGACGACGTTCTCGTCTACCTGCAGATGCACGATCGGCTCACCGGAGTTCGCGCGATGATCGCCAAGCAAGAAGGCAGCGCCGGCGTGGTGTCCCGCGGTGCATCTTGTTCCCTGTGAAGGGAGCGGCCAGAGTGACGGAGAGTAGATTGCTTGAAGGAGACGCGCGGACGTGTCTCGCTGGTGTCGCCGCCGGCTCCGTTCAATGTTGCGTGACGTCGCCGCCGTATTGGGGGCTTCGAGACTACGGGACGGACGGCGGCGAGTGGGGCGGTGACCCGGATTGCTGTCACGATTGGGTGACCGAGACGCGCAAAGGAATGACGGGCGGGCCTTCGAT
>JALGZD010000105.1 GCA_025782395.1 bacterium | reverse complement strand
GGATCGTTGCCGGAGCCAACGAAACGGGCTCTGGTGTGCGCCTTGGGGCTGACCAGTTTGACTGCGATGTGGCTCTGGCAGGCAGGGTCTACTGCAACGTGGATGCAACGGAAGCAGGAGTGGAGCCGGGTGACATGCTCACCACCTCTGCGACGCCAGGCTATGCCATGAAATCCACTGATTACATGCGTGCTCAGGGCGCAATTCTGGGCAAGGCAATGCAAAGGCTGGAAAAAGGCGAGAAGGGACAGATACTGGTTCTCGTAACCTTGCAGTAGCCAGCGGGTGATGACCATGAAAAGATTGGCATTGACAATCCTGATCACCTTTCTGGTGGTCATGGGGTTATCATCACCAGTTCTGGCTGAAATGGCGACCGTGGACGATGCTTCGACCGTGGCAAACAACTGGATCACCCTGATCATCGAGAAAAAAGGGGATTGGGGCGGATCCGAGACCGCTGAGGTTGAAGAGATCCAGGAATTCAAGCGCGGGAAACGAGTCATCGGATATTTCTGCCATGTGTTGCCGCAGGGTTTCATAGTGATCTCTCTGCACAAGGAACTGGCTCCGGTTAAGGCATATTCTGCAACCTGTGATCTGGACCCTGAGTCTGAAGAAGGTATGGCTGACCTCATAAAAGGAGGTATGGAACGAGTCCTTGACTGGACTGAGCAACTGGTCGGTCCGATAGAATCAGCCCGAGCCGAAGACTTGGACAGTATTCTTGAAATCAACTACCGCCCAGTCTGGGAGGAGTTGGAAGGCAATGTCAAAATCTTCAAAGATGGGCTGGAATCCAGTGAAGTGGACATGAACTATCAGGGAGGTGATGTGTTACTTTCCTCGCATTGGCGCCAAGGAGACCCTTACAACCGTCAATGTCCCTCGCCGCCATCGGGTGATGACTGTACTGCATCCCACTGTTCAGTAGGCTGTGTAGCTACGGCTGGTGCACAAGTCATGCGTTATTGGAACTGGCCACCATACATGGGGGATCCGTATGATTGGCCCAACATGCCTGATATCCTCACAACGTCCTCGCCCCAGGCACAGATAGATGCAGTGGCTGAGTTGTGCCACGAGGTCGGGGTTAAGGCGGGCGCCGATTACTGTGAAGGCGACAGCAGTCCATGTGCGACGTCAGCGTGCTTTTCCAGTTGCTTCGGTAAAGACTTGTTAGATGCCTTCGAAGATCATTTCCGATATAGCGATGCCGCCGACGACAAAGATCGCGACGATTATACTGCGGTGGGGTGGTTCAATCTCATAAAGAAGCAGTTGAACCTAAACCGGCCAGTGCCCTATCGTGTAAAGGGTCATGCGATCGTGTGCGACGGCTGGCAGGAAGTCTATATAACCGGTGTATTCACCAGGCAATACCACATGAATTACGGTTGGGGACTGACTGGCACATGTCAAGACGGCTGCAATGCGTGGTATACCTTGGATGCATTACATTTGGGCGGTAAAGACGAGGAAAAAATGCTTGTAAATATCTATCCCGCACAGGCAGTGGGAGGCTGGTGTTTAGGGACTTACCCACGAGAGGCTTTTCCATACCGTTACTTTGACCAAGATGCTGCGGGCCACGTCGCCATTTTCGAAGCGGGGCAGTACCTGCAGTTTCTACCAGATATCACGGTAACCTGCGCTCTTCCGGGTGGCTACACCCGATTCGAAGGCACAAGCCCCTACAATACGCTGCTTTTCACGCGGGGAGATAGGTCGACAGGCGTGCGTATTTATAACGGTGCTATCAAGCTCAATTGGTATGGCAGTATCAAATTTGAGTAAGAAGCAAGGAGGAGGAAAAGATGAACAAACGAGTTGTGTTGATATCCGTGGGATTTCTCTGCCTCACGGGTATTGTTTCTGCACAATCCTCCGCGAACTACGCGCTCAACTGGAGCGTTGTGGGCAGCGGTGGCGGCGAGATGACTTCTGCGAGCTACGCGATGCGAAGCACGGTCGGGCAGACCGCGATCGGGATCGCGAGTGACGGCTACACGATCGAGGCGGGATACTGGTATCGTGATACGGGCGGTGAATCGGAGGTCTGCGGCGATGTTAACGGCGATGGTGTGGTCACGGCGGCGGACGCAGTGATCGCGCTTGAAATGGCATCTGGAAGCCGCCCGTCCGATTCCGCCGCGGACGTGAGCGGTGATGGGCAGGTCACATCCCTCGACGCTCTGATGATCCTGCAGGCGGCGGCTGGGGGCATAGAAGTCGGTTAAATTCAAATATCATGCCTGATACAAACCAAAACGCATGAGACGGTATGATCTACATGGCAAGCTCACGGTATCGTTGGTGACTTGTTACAATGAACTCGCCAAAGTACAAGGTAATATAAACGCAAAATCGCTATATGCAGGCACTG
>JALGZD010000143.1 GCA_025782395.1 bacterium | reverse complement strand
TGCATCCCCATATCGTGCATCCAGCCTGATAATGCATGCGGCGTCGGTCACACTCATTCCGAGCGCTGATGCTTGCGTTGTCTGTGCCATCGGCATGGGCGTCATGCCTGCTGCCAGCGATGTGGAGCGCGGGTCTGCGCTCGCTCTGTCGGCGCATTCGCCGCAAGCAGCCAGTTGGAGCGCGATCACGGCATCGGCAGTGGTGATTCGATTGTCGCGGTTGAGGTCGCCAATCTGTGGCGGACCGGTCCACAGCTGCATGAGTGGGTAGCGGTCGATGCTGCCACCGCCCAGGATGTGATATGGGTAGTCAGCGATGCCGTCTTCGTTGGAATCGGTGCCTCTATAGTTGGAGTAGTGGTTGCCTTCGGCACCATTATCCCATTGATTGTCACCACTCCCATCGTATGCATTGTTATGTCTGTTGTCAATAAGGTTGTTGTGGTAGAGCGTGTTGTTGTTCGAATACGAAAGATAAACGCCGCCGCCAGAATAATTGATTCCGCGATAATTGTTCGAGTTTATTATGTTGCCACTCAGTGTGTTGTTGCTCGAATGCCGTAGCCGTATGCCGCACCTGCTATTCGAGTCAGCGATGTTGCCACTCAGTGTGTTGTTGCTCGAATGCCGTAGTCGGATGCCGCAGTCGCCGTTTGAGTTTGCTGTATTGCTCGCAAGCGTGTTATTGCTCGAATACGAAAGGACGATGCCATCACCAGTGGAACTGCCAAAGAAGTAATAATAATTAAAGTTTGCCGTATTGCTTGCAAGTGTGTTGTCGCTCGAAGAATTCAGATAGATGCCGTGGTAGTCATTCGATTCCGCGATGTTGTTTGTAAGCAGGTTGTCAGTCGAAGAATCCAAATAGATACCATACCGGTTGTATGTGGCGTCGTTGTTCAGAAGTGTGTTGTCGCTCGAAGAGAGTAGGTAGATGCCGTAGCAGTTGTTCAATGCGTTGTTGTTCAGAAGTGTGTTGTCGCTCGAAGAAGATAGGTAGATACCATACTCATTTCCAGATGTGCTAACATTCTCTATCCTCGAATTCTCGGCGTATGCAAATAATACCCCTTGCATGTTATTCACCAGTACCATATCCCTCACCGTTATGTTTGTGGAATTCACGACTCCGACAAAGCCAGCATCACCCGGAATCGGCGCATTCTGCTGACCGACCCAGTAATAGATCGGTTTTCCATCAACTGTGTTGCTCGTGTCTATGTTCTGGATATAGTGAGAAAGATTATCGCCACAAACACCGAAGTTGTATCTGTTTTCAGACATCGTGTTGTCTGTAAGCGTGTTGTCGCTCGAATGTTTTATGCAGATGCCGCGATAGTTGTTTGATACGTTGTTATCTGAGATGTTGCAGTAATCTACACCGGATAGGTAAATCCCGGAACCCCCGTGGTCCGTTGCACCGGTCACTGCAAATCCACTGATCTTTACATGATCAGAGTTCACTCTAAAAACAGAACCGGATGCAGATTCTGCCGTCACAGTCACCACATCCGCGCCCTCGCCTTTTAGTGTGAGTCGTTTGTGCACATGCACTTTTTCAACATACGTTCCTGCGTGTACATAGATCGTATCGTCTGGTATGGACGCGCTCACCGCTGTTTCAATCGAGGTAAAATCTGCTCCACCACTATCATCCACAGTTAATGTCGTGGCAAATCTAAGTGGAACCGAGAGTGTTTTTCTGTCGTTAAAACTCCGTGATGCATAGAGCGTCTTTGATTGCCATGTCGCGAGTGCGGTTCCGTTTGTTTCGTGATACTGCGTGATGGAAGTTAGTCGCACGTACTCATCATCCCAGTAATCGCTGCAAACCATTCCGGAAACTACCGTTTGACCTGCGGTATCATTCTGCAGAGAAAATGAACTATTGTTATAAAACAGACCTTCGTTAACCAATTTATCATTCTTTGATAGTTGCAGCCAGACTGAGTCATTTTGGTATATTTCCTGTGCAGTTAGGTAGTATCCTTCCTGCAACTGCCACGACTTAGCACTCGGTTCGATGAATAATTTCCCATCGATCTCGGAATACTGTGTTGTATATTTTAGCAGAACAAGATTTCTCTCTGTGCCACGGAAAATCCCGTCAACATAAGTGCTAAACACCAGCGCACCTGTTGAATTATGATATCTAAACCAACTATCCTCATCGATAATCGCATCCCCCACAACCTCACCATTCTTTGATAGCGATAACCACGCCCGACCTCCACCCAGATCGACGTCTTTCAGAGCAAGCGAATATCCTTCCCAGCACTCCCATATATCCCCGTCGGTTGGATCGAGAGTCGCATACGTTTTTGTTCCATTCTCGATCAATCGCATGCCATCGTCTGAATACTGATTAACATTCGTAAGCTTGACAAC
>JALGZD010000003.1 GCA_025782395.1 bacterium | reverse complement strand
CGCGTTGGGATGGCCGCGACAGTCGCGGAACGAAAGCAGCGAGCGGTGTCTATTTCTGCAGATATGAGCGCGATGGAGAGATAGAGACGGCGAAGCTGGCGCTGGTGAGGTAGAGCGGTTTGGCTACCGCGTCCGACCGATGTAGCGGATACCTCCAGAACTGGACGAACCCCCGCGCAGGACACGGGGGTTCTCGTTGTTTCCCCTATCCCGTCCATCTGCCGGGTGATACACTGCCGGCTGACAGATTCCGTCAGATGAGGTGAAGCGCATGCCGAGTTCTCCCGAGACGCCCAGGGTCTCCGCGATTATCCCTTGCTACAAGGGCGAGCGGTTCGTAGTTGACGCCGTCGAGAGCGTGCTCGCGCAGACCGAGCCGCTGGTCGAAGTGATCGTGGTCGACGACTGCTCTCCGGACGCGTCCGTCCAGACCGTCGAGCCGCTGCTGTCCGACCCCCGGGTCCGGCTCCTTCAACACGACGAGAACCGGGGGATCTCCGCGGCGCGGAACACGGGAATCCGGGCGTCGACTGCTGAGTTCGTGGGGTTTCTGGACCATGATGACCTCTGGTTTCCCGGGAAGATCGAACGGCAGCTCGCCGTGTTCGACGCGGGGGACTCCGACCTAGGGTTCGTCTTCACTCCGTTCGAGACGGGGGACGCGGACGGCAAACCGCTCGCGGTGTTCCCTGGCGGCCATCCTCCCGAGGGGCTGAACGACATGACGCGCGTCGACGCGCTCCGCGCTCTTTACCGCGGCAACTTCATTTCGACCCCCTCGGTTCTTATGCGACGAGACTGCTGTGGCGAGGTCGGCATGTTCGATGAGACGCTCCTCGACGGGGGTGAGGACTACGAATTCTGGCTGCGTCTCTTGACGCGGTACACTGTGAGATGTCTCGATGAGGTGACCTTCGTCAGGAGGCTCCACAACGCCAATTTCTCGTCCGACAGGCAGCGGCTTGTCGGGGGAGCTCTCCAGTTCATAGAGAGGTTCGGGAGAGAGCACAACGAGCTGGTGGACCTCGTCGAACCGAAGCTCGCGTCGGTCCATGCGCGTCTCGGCAGCTGCCATCGAAATGAGGGATGCTATCGCCAGGCGATCTCCTCGTTCAGGACGGCGCGCTCGTACGGTCGACTGGGTCCCGAAGCGACCGTAGCCTTTCTGCTGTGCTTCCTCGGTCCAATTGGTCGCTGGGCAACGTGGCTTCGAAGGAAGCTGATGGCCCGCCGTCCGAGCTCATAGCGCGGGCGATGATGTTCATAGTCTTGGGCAGGAAGCCTTGAATTAGCCACGGCCGTGCGCTAGTCTGACGCCGCAATGGAACTCAGAATCCCAGAGTACCGGAGGGTTGCTGAATGAAACGACATTTCCGGCAAGGTTGGGCAATGTGTCTGCTTACGCTGCTGGCCGTGGCGGTGCTTACGTCTGCAGCCGTAGCCCAGGGCCTGACCGATGAGGAACTGGAGCTCCTGAAGCAGCTGCCGGCCGATCAACGCGCCGAACTTCTCAGGAGCTACGGTGTCAGCACCGACGAGCAGACGACAATCCCGGATCGAGACGTCACCACACCGGAGCTGGCTGTGCCGCGAGCGCAACCGCTCAGCGATCTTGAGAGAAGCGTTTCGGAGACCAAGGGCTGGGTGGAGGAGCTGGCGCAGCCTCTCGTGGTGGATGTCGAACTCAAGCAGTTTGGATATGAGCTCTTTGCCGGCGTACCGACGACGTTCGCACCGGCCACCGACATACCAGTCAGCGCGGACTACATCATCGGTCCGGGTGATGAGATACACATCCAGCTCTATGGCGGGACTAATCTCACGGTCGACCTCACGGTCGATCGGGATGGGGTTCTTTCATTCCCCGAGCTGGGCCCCCTTACCGTTGCCGGTCTCTCCTTCCGGGAGATGAAGGAGCATGTTGCGCGCGAGGTCGAGAACCGCATGATTGGTGTCGATGTAAGCGTGTCGATGGGCAGGCTCAGGTCGATCAGGGTGTTCGTTCTGGGTGAGGTGTTCCAGCCCGGCAGCTACCTTGTGAGCGGACTCGCGACCCTTACCAATGCTCTCCTTGCGAGCGGTGGTGTGCAGAAGGTCGGGAGTCTCCGCCGCGTCGAACTGAAGCGCGCCGGCGAGCTCATTCAGGAGATGGATCTGTACGATCTCCTCTTGCACGGCGACACATCGGAGGACCAGCGCCTCATGCCAGGGGACGTCATCTTTGTTCCTCCTGTCGGTGCTGTGGTCGGCGTCGCCGGTGAGGTCCTTCGCCCAGCGCTCTACGAGATGAAGGGATCGCTGACAGCACGCCAGATCATCGAACTCGCAGGCGGGCTTCTTCCCACCGCGTACACAGAGCTTGTCCAGCTCGAGCGCATTGAGGACGGGAAGC
>JALGZD010000195.1 GCA_025782395.1 bacterium | reverse complement strand
TGCTCGTGTACTCCGCGACAGCAGACGCGCCAGTGAAGATCGCGAGCGCCGTCACCAGTTCGTCGACGTTGGCGGTGTCCCCTGCCTGAATTGACATGTCGGAGATGGCACCGCCAGAGAAGTCGGTCACCCGTTTGATGTACGCCTCGCCACACTGAACGTTCAGTGGGAACTGACCGTGCGGGAACGCCGTGTTCAGGTCGATCTGCTGCGAGGTTCCTGCGGCCAGTGCCGTGACGCCGATGCTGGGCCCGGCCACTCTGCTCTTGACCTCGATGTCAACGGACCAGATCCACCCGATGCCCGGGGCATGGTGGATGGCACCTCCGCCGATCTTCGTTAGGGCGTTAGGGCCGAGGCCTCGGCCCACACTGTATTCAATCGCTCTTGCCATGTTTTTTGCTTCTCTCAGCGCGCTACGAGACCCCGCCGGCGTCGTCGCCCGCGGACCTTCGCGACACGATGGGCGCTACCAACGTCTCGCGATCCGGCTACCTTCTTCATGATCGAAGTGACCTCCTGCCGGCGCCGGATGACGAGCGACGGGTCGGATTCTTCCTTGAGTAACATCTGCTCGCCCGCCCAGAGCGTGACCCATTCTTCCCAGCCCAACACGCCGTCGAACAGGTCGCCGTCTACAGAGAGCTCCTCGGGGGCCGCCACGTACCAGAGTCGGAACGTGCGCCCCTGCGGGTCCGGGTCAAAACGAATGCGCGTGCCAGCGCCGGCGGTGCCCTGACCGTAGACGGCATACCGAAGGTGCTCGCCATCCGTGAACGCGGACCCGAACAGCCCCGTGTTCGACGTGTGTCCCTCACTGAGGTTGTACGCCTGGATGGGGTAGGCATCTTCGCCTCCGCTCGTGGTCAGAACTTCGAGCAGCCGAACGACCATGAAGTCGTCCGGCAGCGTGTACTCACGTGTGCCGGTCGTGGTCGTGAACTCAAAGCGCACGACGAACCGGTCGATGTCGGACTGAAACAGCAGCGCCCACAGATGCCGCACCCCAAGGTTGAGGTAGGCATCGATCTCCGCGTCCGTCACAAAGGTGGATCTCTCCATGTCGGCAATGCGCCGAGCGGAGGTGCGGAGCTCAGAGAGCTGCTGCGTCAGAGGCATCAGGCCGCCTGGTCAGAGAATGCGCTGATGTCGATGGTCATGTTGTAGCCGGGGGCGTAGCAGGCGATGTCGCCATACATGGCCATCCGACCTTGGAGCGCGTCGGCCGAGCCTTCTCGCAAGAACATCTTGCCGTCCTCATCAAGCCACGACGGAGCTTTGCCCGCGGTGCAAAGCTGCCAGGTGTTCATCTGGAGCAAGAACGCGCGGCCCTTGGGGCAGTGCTTGTCCGCGTAGACCTTCACCTCCCCGCCGGGGAGCTGGACACACAGCGCGTTGTAGGCGATGACCGCCTTGCCGCTCTGCGTCTTGCCCGGCATCTTCTCGAAGCGAGTCTTGTCGCCCACGTCGTTAAGCATCGTCGCGAAGTCCTCGGGGTTGAGGAACAGCGAATCCGGGTCTCCGCCCTCCCGGTTGAGCCGAGCTCCAGCTTTGACGAACGCGCGTTGAAGCGTGCCGTGGATGTTTCGGCTCGCGGTGAACCGCTGGCCGCCGAGGCGGGTTGGCTCGGAGCTGCGATCGACGCCTAGGAAGGGTGTCGCCGTCGGAGTCGTCGGAGGGACCCAGCCCTGGATACCCGACAGCTTGGCCCCGAAGTCGCCAGCGTGGAACAGGTACTGGCCATCCGCGAAGCCGGCAGCGACAGGTGCCGCGAAGCCGATGACCCCGTTGTCCCGGTCCACGGACTCAATGATCTCCTGAGCGGTGACGCCCACGGCGCCTGACGTGCCGTCCGTGGTCGCGTGCTGGAGATACTCCCGGCGCTCAAAGTGGACGATGTCGTCTGTGTTGACCAGCGTGAGCGCGGCCGTGCCTCCACCGGAGGCGATCTGCCCGATCGCTCCACCGCCGTTGCCGTAGCACGAGCGCGAGATGCTCTGCTTCAGCTTGGTGATGGCTGTTTTGGTCTCTGTGTTTAGGCCTTTGACCAGCGCGCCTTGGTCCTTTTTGGACTGGCGGAGGGCCAGAGTCGTGATGCCGAAGATGGCAGAGTCGGTCTTGGGGCGGAGGTTGAACCCGTCATAGCCGGCGCCTGCTCGGTTGGTTTGTGCGGTCGTGAAGTCCGCAGACCGTCCGGCGATGCCGTCCGTGATGAGGGAGATCCGCTTGCTGTCACCGACGAAGTCCGTGTCCTTGGGGATCATCCCAAGGAAGGGGGCCTTGTCGTAGAGCATGTACTCCAGCTTTCGCTCGGGGTACAGCTCCTTGAGAATTCGTTCGATTGTGGTGGATGTGGCGGTCATGGCCTTGGCTTTCGCCACCACAACTGCTCACCACGAGAAC
>JALGZD010000089.1 GCA_025782395.1 bacterium | reverse complement strand
ATTGGAACACTGGAACAATTTATTCTGCATCTGGTGGTTTTATGGGGAACCTCACTTTTTACAACGACGGGACCATGAACTATACCACAGAAAAAGGTGCAAGTTTTGATGGAAATTACTCGGGTTCACTGACTCCACCAAAACAAGGGATTAACATAGATCCAGGACAACCCCAAACTTGGTCGCAAGGGATTAACTGGAATGGTCCTGTTGGTTCTGCGTTACTTCAGTCTTTATTGAGCAGTGCTAAGAGTCTTCCCGGTTTAGCAAAACGCTCAGGGGAACAAGCTCTTGATTATTATAAAAACATTACAAATCAGAGCATGGGAATACAGGGGTTTCAGGGTTTACTGAATGACCTTGGCGGTAAAAATATGTTAACTTCTTCAATTGCAGAAAATTCGCTGGCTAACGCACAATCACAGGTAAGCCAAAATATTGCAGATAAGGCGTTTACTGCAAGCTTAGCGAGTACTCAGGCACAAATGGGTGTTCCGGGGTCTTTAAGTAGTATCATCGCTTCATTGGGTGGTCGCAGAGGCTCACAAACTGATCCTTATTCAGGTTATCAATATCTGTTACAGTTATTGGGATATTAAACAATGAAAGCAAGACAAAAACAAACAAGTAAACCTGGAGCGTGGTCAGACTTTCCAGATTTTGAAAGGTTTTGGAATGCATATGTTGATATGTTTTGGGGTGATGGGGGGTCAACCCCATACCATGATATGCTTACGGCTGATATGGAATGGCTAAAATCTGCATACATGGCTAATCATGAAGTTTTGCAACAGCTCGAAGCAAAATTTATTCAAAGTATAAATCAGGCTCAGGGTTCATACGAAACCAATATTGAGGCAAGCCGTATACCTATCAGTCTTAACGGAAAACTTCTTGCAAATGTAGCACCACCCGGTGAACAAAGAACACAGGAGGGGCTAAGAAATTCTCGGCTACAAACAGCAGGACTTACACATGCCACAAAGGCGGGAGCGGCTCAGCGACTCCTGGAAGGTCAGCAGCAATTTACTCCCTATGCAGCAGACAAGCAGTTTTTGCAAACATTACAACAACAAGGAATGCAAGGACAGAGCGCAAGAGCAGGACTACCCATACAAGAAACAACCGGAAAAATCCCCGGACCTAGTACAATGTCACAACTTTACCAAGGTGTTCAAGTGGGAAGTGGTGCTCTTGATTTAATCGGAAGTCTTCAAACCATTAACAACAAATACAATATATGGGATAAGGCTACTGATTTTGGTGGAGATATTTGGAATAACGCAGGTCAATGGGGTTCTGATTTTTGGGGATGGCTAACAAAATGATAAATGCTCTTTTACAAAAACAAGCGATGGATCAACAAGGTGCGAGTAATTTGGGTTCCGCTCTTAGCGGATTAGGTCAAAGTGCAGAAAAACTTGCAGGAGTTAGCAAGGTTCAGAAATTTAAAAATGCTGGACAAAAATTAATAGAGCTTGGAGGTCCTACTGAAAAAAACCTCAAGCTCGTTGTTCGAATGTTTGATTTAACGCCTGAAGAAACCAGAGAATTGATTGTAACTTGTCAAACGATGTTAACCTTTAATAAACAAAAAAGAATATCAAGACCACTGGACGATCAAACTCGGCAACTTTTAAGTGAAAAAATAGGTTTTCCTCTCAAGGAAGGTGCAACTCTAAAAGATGTTGTTTCTATAGCTGGGGCCATTCCTCAGGGTAAGGTATGGGGAAGTAAGTTTTTGGAGTCTGAAACTGGTCCCGGTCAATTTGTTAGTGATGAACCAGGAACGGATATTCCCGAAGGTTACGCAACCCCAGAATCAATCAGGGCAAAAAAAGCCTTAGAACAAAAAAAGATAACTGACGAAAACACAAGGGTAAGTGCCGCGAAAAAATTACAGGCAGGAGAAGATAAGGTTCTTACCGCAAAACAAGAAAAACAAAAAACTGTACTAATGGCAAGTCTCGAAAAAGCTATCAGTAGTTACGAACGCGCTGTTTTGGGTATAAACCAATTTATGCCGAATGAAAATAATATAAAAATAGTACAACAGGAACAGGAACGCATAAAAATATTAGCTGAACAATACGCTGCCGTCGGTGGAACACTTGAGGACTTAGGCGTTAAAACCATCGAAATTTTTAAAAAATGGTTTTCAGGAGAAGAGGCATTGAAAGAAACACCCGGCGAATCTGGTAGTATTGGTGGTTTTTTTAAGGGCCTTTTTGGAAAAGACAAACAGCCTGCGCCGGTTCCTCAAAAAACAAAACAACCCATTTATGTTAATCCTGAAACAGGACAAAGAATAATGTGGGACGGTACGCGATGGACACCCGTAACTGAATAATGAATCCGATTGAAAATATACCCACACCGCCTCCGGGCTTTGTGTTAGAAGATACACCCACACCGCC
>JALGZD010000090.1 GCA_025782395.1 bacterium | reverse complement strand
ATGAAGACCTGAAAAATATACCAGTCCTGTTATACAGTGCCACGTATACTCATAGTAAGTCGCGGGAGCTTGCACTGGACATCGGTGCAGCAGGATACATCATAAAGCCGATCGAACCTGATAAATTCATCAAAATTATACAGGAGACATTCGAAAAATATGGGACTGGGGAGGTTAAACCGCCTGCAAAACCACTGGAAGAGCTGGTGTACAGGAAGAGGTATAGCGAGCAGTTGGTGCATAAGCTTGAGGAGAAGACGCCCGATCCGGAGAGACATGAGGCGCGGATCGAGCACCTGAACAGCGTTCGCGGAGCTATCGGGAATGTCAACCGGTTGATCGTGACTGAGAAGGACCGGGATAGCTTCCTCCAGAAGTCGTGTGACGCCATGGTAGAAGTGCGGGGATACGATGCGGCGTGGATCGGACTCTTGCAGGATGGCGAAGACTTTGCCACTGTCAAGTGTTCCGGTTTTGCGGAAGATGTCTCTCGTTTCTGGGAAGATGCGATGGGTGGGGCTCTCCCTCCCTGCATCAGAAACGCACTTACACAGAATGGCATGTTTACGATCGTGGACAAATCCAGTATGTGCGTGGATTGCCCCCTCAACAGCGCAAGTACCGGCAAAGAAGCTGCGGTCGTCCGTCTCGATCACGCAGGCAGGCTTTTCGGGATGCTGGTCATATCGCTTGCAATGCGGTGTTGGCATTCTCAAGATATATCATCGACGCCTTCGGCGTTAGCCGATCTCGCTGCCGACGGGGAAGAGGAGAATCTCCTGAAGGGCGTGGCTGCCGACCTTGCATTTGCGCTCCACGACATGGAGATGGAGAAAGCGTCGCGCGCAGCTTCGCTCTATGCGCGTAATCTCATCAAGGCAAGCCACGACCCCCTTGTAACCATCGGCAAGGACGGCAGGATTATGGACGTGAATCATGCGATAGAAGTCGTGACCGGCGTGTCTCGTGAGCGCCTCATAAAGAGCAACTTCCCTGACTACTTCACAGAACCGGAGAACGCAAGAGAGGTGTATCGGCAGATTTTCTCGCAGGGGTTTGTCACGGATTATCCGCTCACCATCCGCCACACGTCAGGTCGTATGACCGATGTGCTCTACAATGCCACCGTTTACAGGAATGCGGCTGGGGATGTGCAGGGCGCATTTGCCGCTGCCCGCGACATAACTGAGCGCAAGCTTGCTGAGAAGCGCATCAAGGAGGAATATCGCCGTGCAGAATTTTATATCGATCTCATGGGGCACGATATAAACAACTTGAGCCAGGTCACGAGGGGTCATCTTGAACTGCTGCTACTGATGCCGGATCTCCCTCCAAAACTCATAAAACATGCAGAAACCGCTCTCGATCACGTCATGAAGAGCGCGGGCATCATATCCAGCGTGAAAACGCTCTCAAAAGTTCGGTCAGGTGAACTCGAAATCGGGAAGATCGATATCTATCCGGCGTTTGTAAGCGCGGTCGAAACGGCAAAGTCGCAACAAAGGGATGTCAGGATCAACTCGAACATAACCGAAGGCAGATATTTCATCCGCGGCAATGGGCTGCTCTTCGATGTGTTCTCAAATCTCCTGAACAATGCTGTCAAGTTCGATAGACATGATATCGTCGAAATCGATGTTGGTATCAGTTCATCGGGTGATGACTGGGCGATCGGGTTTGAGGATCGGGGGCGCGGTATCAGGCATGACTACAAGAAGATCATATTCAACCGTCTGGAGCAGGCTGGCGAGAGTACGCAGGGGTCAGGACTTGGGCACTATCGTTAAGTATATCGTTCTGAGTTACGGCGGGAATGTCTGGGTGGAGGATCGGGTCAGGGGTGACCTGACACAGGGGAGCAATTTCATTGTGCTGCTACCAAAGGGGGACTGAATGTGGCAAGAATATTCATCGTGGATGATGAACCGACCCTTCACGAACTCTATGGCGAAATCCTCGGGTTTAGTGGACATGAAATCGTTGCGAATGCGTACAACGGCGATGAGGCGGTCGAGATATTCAAAGGGATGGATGAGCCACCTGAAGTTATAATCATGGATCACCGCATGCCGAACAAGGACGGGGTCGAGACTACGAAAGAGATATTAAAAATTAATCCAAAAATAAAAATAATATTTGCAAGCGCTGACACCTCTGTCAAGGATGCTGCGCTAAAATCGGGCGCATGTTTTTTTCTGTCAAAACCATTCGCTATGACCGATCTGCTGAACGAGATCGAAGAGATGGCGGCGGAGAAGAAGCGTACAGAGGATCACATCCCATGCAGGTTTGGATAGGGGGATAAAATGGACACAAGAAAGGTGCAGGTGACTGGAAAGTCAACATACATCGTCACACTGCCAAAGAAATGGGCTGTCGATTCGGGATTGGTTGCCGGGTCACTGGTCAGGATCTCATAT
>JALGZD010000097.1 GCA_025782395.1 bacterium | reverse complement strand
GGGGAGCCAGATGTCCCGGTGTACGAACCGAGGCCTGGTTCGGTAACGCGTACCAGATTTGGATCGTGCGCTTGTCATGAACGAGGACCTTCTTCACCAACCGGCGGAGAAGGTCCTCCTTCTGTGGGTTAGGTCCCTCGGCCATGACCCGCTCGAAGTTGTCGACCAGAGTCGCGAGCATGTCGCGGTCGATCGCGGCAGTGTCGCCGTGAGCGGAGATCTCCTGCGCGGCCGGGAGCGTTTCGCCCTCAAGGTCGAAGGCGAGAGCATGATCGATGCTGGGATCCTCGACGGCGACTACGTCGTCCTGCGGAAGCAGGAGTCCGCCGACGATGGCGACATCGTCGTGGCCCTCATTGAGGACGAGGCGACGCTCAAGCGTCTCTACCGCGATCGGCACCGAGGAGGCCGTGGAGGGAATCGCGGAACTCGAACACCTGCTTGAAGCCGAGAAAATCGAGCAGTCGTACGTCGGCCAGGCCGGCCGGTTCATCGCGCCGGTCATGAAGCCCTTGGGGTTCACCTGGGAGATGGGAGTGAGCATCCTCACCGGCTTCGTCGCCAAGGAGGTGGTCGTCTCGACGATGGGCGTTCTCTACCACGTCGGGGCGGAGGCCGAAGAGTCGCTCTCGGTCGCGCTCAGCGATCCGGTCAGCGGGGTCATCCCCCTTGCCGCGTTCGTCTTCATGACGTTCGTGCTCCTCTACCCGCCGTGCATCGTAGCCATGATCGCCATCAAACGAGAGGCGGGCGCCGGATGGATGTGGTTCTCCATCGCCTACCAGTCGGCCCTCGCGTGGCTCCGAAGAATGGACTTGACAGCAGGAAGTGATGACGTATACTTGCGGTTGATTCTCATTAGCAGTCGCGAGCGAGGAGAGGACTGTGCCTGACGCTGAATCGCGCTTCCGGGAGTACTTGTCGGCCAAGGGGCTAGGGGCGACGGATCAACGCCTCGCGATACTGGACGAGGTGATGTCCCTCCACAGGCACTTCGAGGCCGACGATGTCCATGCCCGTCTTCGGCAGAAGAGCCACCGAATCTCCCCCGCCACCATCTTCAGAACCCTCGCACTCCTGGTAGAGAGCGGCATCGTCCAGAAGAACCCATGCGAGCAGATGGTAGGTCGGTACGAGCACGTGTTCGGCCACCAACATCACGACCACCTCGTGTGTCTGGCCTGTGGTCGGATCATCGAGTTCCGGAACGGCCCCATCGAGAGGTGGCAGCAGAAAGTTGCCGAGGAGCACGACTTCCAGATGGCGGGTCATCACCTAATCATCAGGGGCTACTGTAGCAGGTGCAGATAGGGCCTTTTTTTGTCATCGTGTTGCAAGTGATTCTCAATAGCGATTGGACGGCGCCCATGGTCCCCGATCGAAGGCGGGCAGCGGTCGGAACACCCCCTCACCGGCCCGAAGGGCGCCGAGCAAGGGGAAGGTGGGGTGGTCGATTGGTGTCTGCAACGTGCTGTGCCGTTTGTTCCCTCTGCACAGTGGTTATGGTTCTCCTGATTGCCCACAGCTGTGCCCAAGCACGGGAGACCATAACCGGCAGAGTGCTCGATGCGGAGACGAGCGAGCCCATCGAGTGGTGCAGCGGTCTGGAACACTCTGGCCACCTTGCCTTCCTCACGGACAGTGACGGCCGCTTCACGGTCACCGTCGTTGCTCTGCCCGCCGAGTTGGTCCTGAGCCACGTCTCATACAAGCCGCTCACGATTGCGGTGACCAAGGAGACTCTCGCACGTGGCGAGCTGACCTTTCGGCTGGAGCCGCGTGTCTACAGGATGCAGACCGTCGAGGTCTTCGCCGACCGCTTCTCGTTCGTTCCAGAGAGAAGCCCCGCACCCGTGAGCATCATCTCACACGATCGAATCGCGAGGGAGAACCCTATCAATCTCGGGGAGATGCTCCCTGCTGTCCCGGGCGTCGAGGTCTCAAAGACCGGGCCCTGGAGCACCAAGCCCGTCATACGAGGCATGGGTGGTGACCGCGTCCTGGTACTCGTCGATGGCCACAGGCTGAACCAGGCACAGGGCCACGGGGCCGAACCTTCGATGGTAGACGTCGAATCGATCGAGCGAATCGAGATCTACCGTGGCAGCGCTTCCGCGCTCTACGGATCCGACGCGATGGGAGGTGTCATCAACATCGTAACGCAGCCGAGGGGCGCCCGCGGCGAGCGTCCGCCCCTCAGTGGCTCGGTCAAGCTCTTGGGCCGTACCGCCGATGAGCAAGGCTACGGTCGACTCGACTCCGTCGGCACGCTCCACACGCCGGACGGAACCGTGGCCAACACCGATTTCGACGACCTCTCCGCGGACGTCACCGTCGACATCCCCTTCCGCACTGAGGACCGATTGCGGCTGTCCTTGCAGCACTACCGTGCACACGACGTGGGAATACCTGTCTTCAACGATGAGCAGGAGAGCTGCGGTCACTTCCCGCTGAAGCAACGGAGTCTCATCGACATGAGCTACGAACTCACGAACGTGGTCCCGTGGCTCTCCGACGCACGCGCAAGCGCTTGGGCCCAAGAGATCGATTCGGAATTCAGCGAGGTGATAGTGGACTCGCTCTTCTTCCGCAAGATTCACGTCGGTTGGATCAACTCCGATCGGGAGGGGGATTCGAGACTCCAATCGATGGGCGCCCGTCTCGAGGCTACAGCGATCCCACTCCAGAACCTGGCAGTCACGGCCGGGGCCGAGATGACACAGGAAGATGCTGAGGGCGTGAGCACGACCACCGAGACGCACATGAACCTGGAGTGGGAGATCACGGCCGTCGAGGAGGACTCGGTCGCGAGCATGCCGGATGCCAGGCGTGTGAACCTCTCGGGCTTCCTTCAGAGCGAGCTCGAGCTGGGTCCACGGATCCTCTTCACCCTGGGATTGCGCCACGACAGCGCCAGCACTGAGACGTGGGAGACCCCGGGAAGCTCCGTCGAGCCGTGCAGCAAGGACGTCGATCGCACGAGTGTGAAACTCGGCTCCAAGCTCCAGGTCACCGACGAACTGGCGTTCACAGGGTCCCTCGGAACGGGGTTCAAGATTCCGACGCTTCAGGAGCTCTACTTCAACGACATCGTGCATGGCGGCCTCTGGGTCTTCGGAAACGAGGACCTCGTCATCGAGGATGCTCTGACGGCCGACATCGGAGCAAGGTTCGCAGGCGACAGGCTCTCGGCCCGTGTCGACTTGTTCCGCACCTGGGCAGACAATCTCATTGCCGTGAAGTACATCGGTATGCTCTATCTGATCCCGCGCTTCCAGTACGTCAACGTCACCGAGGCTCTGATCCAGGGCCTGGAGGCAGAGCTGGCTTGGGGTATCAGGCGCGATCTGGAGGCGCGGTGCACGTTCTCCTGGCTCATGGGGGACGATCTCACCGAGCCCGCGGAATTCGGAGCTCCGGAATCGACCCCACTCCCGTCCATGCCCCCGCCCAAGGGAACAGTTCAACTGACGTACACGCCTTCCTGGGACTGGGGGCGGCTCTCGGAGTTCTGGATCGAACCCCAGGTCCGGATCGTGGGGGACCGCACGCGTGTAGCCCTGGAGGAACCGACTTCTCCGGGCTTCGTCATCTGGAACCTCAGGACGGGTTATCGCGTCGGGGAATCGTCTGAAGTGACGTTGTCCGTTGAGAACATCGCCAACAGGGCGTACCGGGAGCCGCTGTCGTTCGTGGATGAAGCAGGGAGGAACTTCATCGTGGCTTGGCGGACGTCCTTCTAGTTTCATCGACCGTTGGGCATCGGAGCCTGCGCCCCACACCAGCGGCCACGGACGAAATCAGAGAGGAGGAACACAGTGCTCAAGCAGCTTACCGCGACCCTAGTGATTGCACTCAGCCTGGCAGGAGCAGTGGGGCTCGCAGTGGCCCAAGAGCCCCTACCGACCCCGTTCGCCGAACGCGAGCTCTTCGTTGATGACCACTTCGATCTCATACCCGGTCTCATCTCGGACGCGCCGCCCCGGGCGCCCCGCAGCCGGACCTCTTCCCCGGGAACCGTTGTCGACTCCACCTACTACGACCTCCAGGACATGGGAGGACTTGGGAAGCGCATCGTGGTGAC
>JALGZD010000012.1 GCA_025782395.1 bacterium | reverse complement strand
CCGTGTTCCGGGCAGATAACGATCCTGCCCGAAAACACGAAGTCATAGTTACGAACTCGCTTCGCTGATGGTGTATGGTTCCGGAGTCGGCGTGCATGTGCATGTCTCATTCTCGAATGAACTGTAGTCTACCGCGCCTCCGGACTCTTCACGGACGCTTGCTGCAATCACTTCCGGATCTGTCGTTCCCCAGTGATTGTGTTTCACAGTCACGGTATTGGGTTGCGCGTTGTGGAGGTTCCATTCCCATCCACGGGTTACGGTATCGTACACACCATTCTCGATTATGTTATTGTGCTCGATCACATTGCCAGTACTTCCGCCGGTAAGATAGATTCCGCTGGCATGGTTGTTCTGTATCAGGTTACAGGTGATGTTGTTCCCTGCCGACCAATACATGTAGATGCCGTCTCCGTTATATGTGATCTCATTACCTGCGATCGTGCTGTGTGTGTTCTGATGACACTGGAGATAGATGCCATGTTCGGTGTTGGATCTTACAATGTTGTTCTCAATTATGGTGTAGTTGCTTGCGTATCCCATGATGATCCCATGTCTGTTGCCTGATACGTTGTTGCAAGATATGTTGCAGTGATCAGACCCATACCCAATGACAATCCCTGTGCCCCCGCTCCAGCCTGTTGCTCCGGTAACCGTGAATCCGGAGATGTTCACATAATCCGCAGTCACGTAAAATACCTTCCCGGTTGCATCTGCCGCTTCAACAGTCACCAGATCCATACCCTCGCCTAACAGCGTGATTGACGGTCTAAAGATCTCCACATTCTCTGTGTAAGTGCCGGCATGGACGACTATAACAGTCCCTGACGATGCCGTAGTCACCGCATCCTGTATTGTAGTGTAGTTCATACCATCGCCAACATGCAGTACCGGCGCGTTCGCTTTGCTGATGTTGTATGATTCCGGAGTCGGCGTGCAGATGCATATCCCATTCTCAAATGAACTGTAGTCCACCACGCTTCCGGAATCTTCACGGACGCTTGCTGCAATCACTTCCGGATCTGTCGTTCCCCAGTGATTGTGTTGCACAGTTACATTATAGGATTGCCCGTTCCAGAGGTTCCATTCCCATCCACGGGTTACGCGGTTGTACACACCGTTCTCGATTATGTTGTTGTGCTCGATCACATTGCCAGTACTCCCCCTGTAAAGGTGGATACCGCTGGCACTGTTGTTCTGTACCAGATTGCAGGTGATGTTGTTCCCGGTCGACCTATCCAGATAGATACCGTCTCCGTTGTATGTGATCTCATTACCCGCGATCGTGTTGTGTGTGCTCTGATACTGGAGAGAGATGCCCCGTCCGGTGTTTGATCTTACAATGTTGTTCTTGATTGTGGTGTAGTGATTTGTGGATTCCATGATGATTCCATATTTGTTGCCTGATACGTTGTTGCAAGAGATGTTGCAGTGATCAGACATTCTTCCGATGCGGATCCCTGTGCCCCAGCTCCCACCTGTTGCTCCGGTAACCGTGAATCCGGAGATGTTCACATAATCCGCAGTCACATAAAATACGTTCCCTGTTGCATCTGCCGCTTCAACAGTCACCAGATCCATGCCCTCCCCTATCAGCGTGATTGACGGTCTAAAGATCTCTACATTCTCTGTGTAATTGCCGGCATGGACGACTATAACAGTCCCTGACGATGCCGTAGTCACAGCATCCTGGATGGTAGTGTAGTTCATACCATCGCCAACATGCAGTACCGGCGCGTTCGCTTCGCTGATGGTGTATGATTCCGGAGCAGGCGTGCATGTGCACGTCTCATTCTCAAATGAACTGTAGTCCACCACACCTCCGGAATCTTCACGGATGCTTGCTGTAATCACTTCCGGATCTGTCGAGCCCCAGTGATTGTGTTGCACAGTTACGTTACAGGATTGCACGTTCCAGAGGTTCCATTCCCATCCACGGGTTACGCGGTTGTACACACCGTTCTCGATTATGTTGTTGTTCTCGATAACATTGCCAGTACTTGTACCGGTAAGGTAGATTCCGCTGGCATGGTTGTTCTGTATCAGGTTGCAGGTGATGTTGTTCGCGGTCGAACCAGTCAGGTAGATTCCATTGGCATTGTTGTTCTGCACCAGATTGCAGGTGATGTTGTTCCCTGCCGACCATAACATGTAGATACCGTCTCCGTTGTATGTGATCTCATTACCTGTGATCGTGCTGTGCGTGTTCTGCTGACACTGGAAATAGATGCCACGTTCGGTGTTGGATCTTACGATGTTGTTCTCGATTGTGGTGTAGTTATTTTCGTATACCATGGTGATTCCATGGGTGTTGCCTGATACGTTGTTGCCTGATACGTTGCAGTGATCAGACCCGGCTCCAATGATAATCCCTGTGCCCCTGCCTGTTGCGCCAGTAACCGTGAATCCAGAGATGTTCACATAATCCGCAGTCATGTCCACGTAAAATACATCCCTTGTTGCA
>JALGZD010000043.1 GCA_025782395.1 bacterium | reverse complement strand
CAAATATCTGTTGGACTGTTGTCTCTGCCGGTCCCTCCGGAACTGTAAATGACACAGTATCGGACCCCCCTTATGCAAAGCTTAATTCTCCTCCGCCGATGCCCGCATCAGTGCCGAAGACTATAATCGATACGCACGCTGTGCCGATGTCTGATCCGAGCGGATCTCCACCGTCATCGAGACATGTGACCCTGACGGTGTGGGAGCCGGGGGAAAGCTCTATGTTAAATGTGTTGGCTGCTCCCTTGGGGGTGACTCCGACATCTCCTCCATCGACTGACACGAGGAAAATATCGTCGGCTGCGGTTCCGCAGTCGCTCACGGTCACTTGTACATTCTTATCACAGCATCCAGCGTCGCACTCATCGATTTCACCATCCTTGTCGTTGTCAATACCGTCGCCACAGACCTCGACTCCGCCTCCTGCGTCCGCTCCAGACTCGACATCATCCGGATCAGCGTCAGTCTCGGCTTTATCACCTGAGTTCATATCGGCGTCATCCTCATCACACTCGTACGAATTGTAAGCTCCAATCACTTGAGCATACTTCGCATCGAGCGTCTCCATCTGGCCCGCCACTCGAGCAAATTCAGCATCGGCTGTGGAGAGATCAATCGTCGGATCGATTGCTTGTAGTACAATAAGTTCAGCATAAAGGCCGGGCACAGCGCTCAGAGTGAAGTCATAAATATCGGTCTGGGTTCCAGCGGCGGTGATTGCAGAAGCTACATCCCCGCTCATACAAACTTCCGGTCCCAGTTCACGGATTCGCTGATCGGCGAAGTCTGCCTGTGAGTAGAATTCTCCCGCGATTCCATCCAGATCCGAAATCAGTGCGTAGAATCCGGCCAGCAGGACATCTGGATCCATCCCGGTGCTATCGAGATCGTCTTCAAGGTCATTGATGAGACTATCGAGATCGTCGGTTGCATCGGCAGCAAGGTCTATTACAATGGCAATACTGGCAACATCGTTAGTCGGCGTGACACTTGCGGTTCCACCCGCAGTACTACCGTCGGCCTTCATGACCGATGCGGATATGCTGAGCGGCGTGCCGAGTTCATGCTGCACAGGCCCGAGCGAAAAACTACCCGCGCCATCCGTCAGTGCGGTTTGACCGCCGCCGGATACAGATGCTCCACCGATCCCATTGCCATCAGTACCGATAACTGTTCCAGATACAGTCACCGCAGCAGTCTTGTCTTTCTTCACAACAAGCGTGATACCTCCGATCGATGTATTCGTGCCATCGAAGGTCGCCGAGAGGGGTCCACCGGCATAGGTGTCCTGACCATCGGTATACGCGGCACTTACCGCAATAGCCTCGTCTTTGACCATTTCGATTGGCGACAGAGAGAACTCTCCGGATGCTGCGCTCGTGGTAGATACTGATCCAGCCGTGACTATCGCACCAGAGACACCGGTGCCATTCTCGTCGATCACAGTCCCGGAAATAGTGACATCATGGACATCTTCCTGGGTAACATCGAGAACAATCGTCGGAGCTGTGGCAGCATCGCTCATCGGCTTGACATCGACCTGCCCGCCTACCGCGACTCCGTTCATGTCCGTAATCGTAGCCGAGATGGATACCGATGTTCCGAGTTTGTGTTCGAATGCGGGGAGAGTATACTTGCCGGCGCCATTAGTAGTGGATGCGCCTCCCCCACCAGTGATAACGGCACCCTCGATTGGCTTGCCGTCCAAGTCCGTCACTAATCCGGATATTGTCACGTCGGTCACTGTCTCTATATCGAGAGTGATAACCACTCCCGAAATGCTCTTGTTCGCACCGTCAAAAGTTGCTGTGACTGGCCCACCGGAGAATGTATGCGACCCCTCCTTCAGGGTAGCCGTCAGGGCGATTGAAGAATCCTTAACCATCATGAATGGTCCGATTGAAAAAGCCCCGGAACTTGAAGTTGTGGCTGATTGGCCGGCACCCGTTACAATTGTGCCGCCAAGGCCGACGCCGTTTGCATCGAGAACTTTCCCGCTGATCGTCACAGACTGCGGAATCAGAACGGGGATAGTCAATGTCGCCGCACTCGGAGATTCGCCTTCGTAGGATACACTTTTAGAACTGCCGCCGACTTTCACACCTCCCTCGGCAACAATCGATGGAGTCAGGGTTACAGTGAATGCCTCATCGGGCCAGGTGTCAGGTATCTCGATTGGCCCGATTGTCGCTGCTCCATCAGCGCCTGTCGTGACCGCTGAAACATCGTGGGTGCATGTGACTGTGGCGCCAGGCAATGGCTGGCCTGCGTCATCGAATACTATGACATTGATGATCCATGAAGGTCCCTCATCATCGTCTTTATCCTCACCAGTTTTCGAAAGCGTTATATCAACACCAGAATGAGCTTCGCCTGTTACGGTTACAGTTGCGGCACCGGATGCGGCATCCTTTGTAGCGGTGCATGTTACTGTAACGCCCTCGATTGTCTTCACAGTCAAGCGATAGGACCCAT
>JALGZD010000039.1 GCA_025782395.1 bacterium | reverse complement strand
GCGAAGTTCCCCTTGCCGTGCCAGTTGTAGCTCGTGAACGGGCTCGTGTTGACGTGACCAGGGTTTTCGCGCATCGAGCGCACGCCCTCGAGGTCGAACGTCTGCCCGTCGAGGATGTAGTCGGTAAGCCCCTCTTCGAGCATCCTCGTGAGGTACTTGGTGCTTCCGCCTCTCACGAATCTTGCCTTGATGCCGGCCTCGCGCATCATCTCCATGAGATAGATAGCAAAGGAGAGCGACGTACCGCCGGCGCCGCCCTGGAATGAGAAACCGTCATGCATGATGCCGGCCTCTTTCACAAACCTGGCCGTCATCTCCGCGATGCGGAGCCGGTCGGGGCTCTTCGTGATCTGCGTCGTTCCCGACACGATCTTCGAAGCGTCTCCGATAGCGTCCATCGTCGTGACGAAGTCCACGTAGTTCCCCTGGATCTGCCACGGGATGCACGGGAACTCTATGAGGTTGTCGGTCACCACGATCACGCGATCTGCGTACTGCGAATCCGCAAGTCCGAACCCCAGAAGCCCACACGCGGCCGGCCCCGTGAGGCCGTGCGCGTTTCCGAACGGATCGGCGGTGGGCGCTGCGATGACGGCAATGTCGATGTGCACCTCGCCGTCCTGAACCGCCTGGTAGCGTCCGCCATGCGAACGGAGCACACCCATCCCCCGCATCTTTCCCTCAGAGCAGTAGGCGCCCAGGGGCCCGTTCATGCTTCCTTCAATGTGGTGCACGACACCATTCTTCATGTGCTCGATGATCGGAGCGTGGCACGGGAACGATGCGCTCGGGAACCACCTGAGATCCTTGATACCGAGCTCGGCCGCCGCGTCGAAGACGGCGTTGGCCACGAAGTCCCCGTTCCTCAGGTGATGGTGAGTGGATATCGTCATCCCATCACGGATGCCGGCCTCTTTGAGTGCTGTCTTGAGATCGGGCACGACCTTGTTTCCGCTCTCCGGATAGTCGATTGAGGTCGCTATTCTCGGGGCGGCCCTGTTGCCCGTGGGGCGATATTTGCCGACCCCTTGATACGGAACCGCGGTCTGTCCGTTGATGTCTACCGGGACCATCCGCCCGGCCGCGTTCTTCTTCATCTCGGGGCTAGGCATTGTCGGCACCTCCCTCGCGCCAGTCCTCTCGCAGGAGTCCGGACCTCACCGCCATATCGACGATCCTAAGAGCACGCTTTACGACGGGCGGATCGATCATCTTGCTTCCGAGCGAGACGACGCCCAGGCCTTCGGCCTCTGCTCTCTCAAAGGCGAGGACGATTCTCCTAGCCTTATCGATCTCCTTCTCCTCGGGCGCGAAGCCTCTGTGAACAACTTCTATCTGCCGAGGGTGAATGCAGCCCTTGCCGTCGAAACCGAGACTCTTGGCCTCGAGCACGCTCTCCATGAGACCTTCCATGTCGGTCACGTCGGAGAAGACCGTGTCGATCGCCTGCACCCCGGCGGCACGGGCGCCGTTCACGACCTGCGACCGCGCCCAGAAGCTCTCGCGGCCTTTGTTCGTACGCTGCGTTCCTATGTCCGCCGTGTAGTCCTCAAGCCCAATGGCAAGCGCCACGACACTGGGTGACGCCGCCGCGATCTCGTAGGCCCTCCAGCACCCGAGCGCGCTCTCGACGATCGGCATGAGGTAGATCTCGTCCTCGACGCCGTGCTCCTTCCGGAGCTCCTCGATGCGATCGTGCACCGCGACGACCTGCTCGGGACTCTCGACCTTGGGGATGAGAATGAGGTGCACGTTATGCGGAACGATGTAGTTCAGATCCTCGAGTCCGACCGGAAGCTGATTGATGCGGACCATCCGCTCGGCCCCAAAGAAATCCACGGTACGGAGAGCGTTCCTCACGACGCAGCGCGCAGCGTCCTTCTCGCCCGGCGCAACGCTGTCTTCCAGGTCGAGAATGACGGCGTCGGGACCATGCAGTCCTGCATTCAGCATCAGCTTCGACTGGTCACCCGGAAGATAGAGCCTGGAGCGTCTGAACCTGTCGCGTGTCGTTCCATACTTCGTGAACGGCTTCGCCTCCGGCAGAAACTCGGCCGCCGTATCGGGAAGCACGCGCTTCACCGCGGCCTCGAGGCGTGCAGCGATCACAAACGGGAGTGCACCCGCATCCTCGATCTCCACGTCCGCGTGCCCGACTCCCAAAACCTCAAGCCCGTCCGTGATGAGCTTCCGGATGGAGTCCCCGTACATCGACTCCACCTTGCTCTTGAGCGATATCGTGATCCCGCCGCTCTCCCGGGGGGAGACCGCTATCCAGCAGTCCGAGCGGACCCTGTCCCCTCTCCGGCCGGCCTGACCGACTGCGCCCACGATGTGCCTCCTTGCATCTGGTCCTATCCCTTCAGCAATCCACCTCTCTGGTAGATTTCCATCTGCACTTGAGAGAACGGGCTCCCCTTCACAACGTCCCCCGAACCGAGAAGCGTGATCTCACCACTTGTGAGGTCCACCTCGATCCCATCACCGTTCTTCAGACCCGCGGCCGCGAGGTCCGCGGCCAGGATCGGCACGCCTGCGTTGATCGCGTTGCGCTCATAGATGGCGCCGAACGACTTCGCGACCAGAAGAGAGACACCGAGGCTCGTGAAACAACCCACGGCCTGCTGTCGCGAACTGCCGCAGCCGAAGTTCGATCCGGTAACCACGATGTCGCCGGCACCCACCTTCTCCGGGAAGTCCTTCCACCCGTCGAGGTTGCCGAAGGTGTGCTGTCCCATTTCACTCATTTCGGTGATTGCGAGGTGCCGATTATGGAAGATCATGTCGGTGTCGATGTTGTCCATGTCGACGAGCCAGACCCGCCCCTTGACCTTCGTCGGACGATCCCCTCCTGTTGCCCTGACATGAACCTTCGTCTTTTTCGCCGCAAGTCTGGTGTCAGGCATGAAGACCGCCGGCTTGTCGGGGATGGCGTCCGCCGTCGCTATCTGACCCGCAACCGCCGAGGCCGCGGCCGTCTCGGGAGACGCCAGGTAGACCTCGCCCTTCCCCTGCTTGCCCGGGTAGTTCCTGTTCCCGGTGCTTATCGTTACTTCGCCCGGCCCGTTCTGGCCAATCTGCCCGGCTGCGCATCCGGCACACCCAGCGTTGCCAAGGAGCACACCCGCCTCCTTGAAGATGGCGATGATGCCTTCGTCAAGACATCGCCTCCACACCGCGTCGGTGCTGGGAACGATCTTCAGGACAACGCCGGGAGCCACCTTCCGGTTCCTCAGGATGTTCGCCGCAGCAACCATATCCTCATAACGTCCATTGGTACACGACCCGATGAATACGGAGTCGACTTTCCTGCCCGCTACATCGGAGACCTCGACCACATCATCCGGGTGACCCGGCTTCGCAATCATTGGACCGATTCCCGAGATGTCGACCTCCTCAACACGTGAGTACTCCGCATCCTCATCTGCGTAGACGGGCGTCCATGTCTTCTCACCGGCGGCGTTCGAGTACTCGGTGACCTCATCGTTCGGCGGAAAGAACGTGATGATGCCACCCATCTCGGTCGCCATCGATGCCACCGTGATCCTTGCGTCGAGCGAGAGGCTCTCCGCCACAGGACCGTAGTACTCGCCGGCGAAACCCAATAGCCCGCTCGCCCCGAAGTGCCTGATACACGCGAATACGATGTCCTTCGCTGTGGCGTTCTCGCTCGGCTGACCCTTGAGGGTGATCCGCATGGACTTCGGGATCTTGAACCAGACCTTCCCGTTCGCCCACGCGCTCGCGATATCCTGATCCCCCATGCCCTGCCCGAACGCTCCGATCGCACCCAGTATGTTAGCGTGCGAATCCGTTGAGACCAGCGTTCCTCCTGGTCCAACCAAGCCAACATCGATCGCAAGATGCGTCCCGATGCCTTTGTTGATATCGAAGATCTGGATTCCCCTGGCCCTTCCGAACAACCTGCACGCCTGCTGGTTCGCCGCGTATTTCTGGTCCGACCCTCCGGGATTGCAGTCAAAAGTGAAGAAGGTGCTTCCGACATCATCGATGCCGAGATCGTTCTGTTCGATGTTCTTGACTACATTCGCCCCGCCGAAATCACGCGCTATCCGCGCATCGATCACCATATCCACGATGTCGCCCGGCGATACGTCCCGGCCTGAATGCGCCGCGCCGATCTTCTCGATGATTGTCGCGCCCAATGTTCCTCCTCCGACCGAGACAGTCACTCGACTCGGCCTTCCATTCGTGGAGAAGCCGCTCGACCACAAACGCTCACGGGAAGTTAGTTGTCCATCCCGACGATCGTGGTCGAACGGCCCCACTGGCAGTAGATGTCTCTCGAGGTCCCCGCTACGATGCGGCCTCTACTTGATCACCATGATCTTGCCGGCGATGCTCCCCAGCTCGGGTGCCTCAACTGACCAGATATAGACCCCAGGCGCCACGTCCTCGCCATCGGAGTTCCTGAGATCCCAGCTTTCCTGATCGCTGTGTGGATCGTCATGATGCAGCGTACGAACGAGCTTGGCCGATGCAGTGTATATGCGGATCGTAGCCATTCCGGGAAGCTTGACGAATGCGATCCGCCGCTCTCCTCCGTGCTCCCAGTCCGCGCTGGACCGATAGGGATTAGGGATCGCCTGGATCTTCTTGAGAACATCCTGCTGGCCGGCCCGCGGGTATACGATCACAGAGCTGTTCTGATCAAGACAATCCTCGTTGACCGAGCTGACGCCCGCCTCAAATGCTGTCACCGACAACATGTAGGGAAACGCGTTCTGGGCGTCCGTGTCCGTGTAGACGCGGATGCTGTCCTCATAGAACGGCTCAAGATCCCAGTAACCTGCTGCGGAGGTGTCCTCCTCCCCCCAGACGTACTCCCTCGCCAGGAAAAACTCCTCGTCGTTCCAGACCTCTTTGACCCACACCCGATACCCGCCGAACTGGACACCGTACACATCGGGAATGTCCCGCTCATCGATCCCCATCGTCCAGCCGATCTCAAGACTCTGGTTCCCGAGCTGGACGAACTTCACCCGCGGGCAGAGGTCGGCAAGCGCCGCTGACGCACTCAGAAAAAGGAGCCCAAACACCACAAGCGCTGCCATCGCCCGGCGCACACCGCTTCCCTGTATCACCCTCATTCCTGCCTCCGTTGGCCACACGTCGCTCAAGAATCGCGAATCCAGTCCTGCCGCTCAACGAATGAGGCTAGCACCCGTCCCGGGTTGCGTCAAGCGGATTTGACCGGTCCCATCTCTGCTCACCCCACACGATGCTACGACTCCGCCGTCACTTGTGCCCACCCGACGCCTCTCCAGGAGCGCGCCGACCCTCCCCCAGACGGTGAAAAAGACCCTTGACGTAGCACTCTCATAGGGCTACAATTGGAGTGTCCTGAGATTCCGGTCTCATCACTGACCGACAGCGGAACCATGCACCCCGGAGCAACTCGCCCCGAGCGTCACAAACCGGAGGAAGCGCATGGCAAACGTCGTGAATCGGAGGGAGCTGAATGGATGAGCGAATCCTTATCTTCATCGCCGTCGGCTTTCTGGCACAGATCATCGACGGCGCGTTGGGGATGGCATATGGCGTGACGTCGACGAGCTTTCTCTTGAGCATCGGCATCTCGCCGGTCGCAGCGAGCGCGAGCGTTCACATCGCCGAGGTCTTCACAACGGCGGTCTCGGGGCTGTCACATCTGAAGCTCGGGAACATCGATCGAGCGCTGTTCCGGCGCCTTCTTCTGCCTGGCGTGATTGGCGGAGTCATCGGCGCCTACATACTGACTGAACTTCCCGGCAAGGCCATCAAGCCGTTCATCGCCGCCTACCTTCTTACCATGGGTCTCAGAATCCTCTGGAAGGCCGCACGCAAGACCCCGACCCTCGTGGTTCGTACCAGACATACGATCCTCGCACTGGCAGGTGGTTTCTGCGACGCCGTCGGCGGCGGTGGCTGGGGGCCGATCGTCACATCAACGCTCGTCGCCAACGGGAACGAACCCCGCTACAGCATCGGAACAGTCAACCTCACCGAGTTCTTCGTCACTCTCGCTGAGGCCATCGCCTTCATTGCCCTTCTTCGGCTCGTACACTGGCAGGTCATACTTGGCCTGCTCATCGGGGGCGTGATCGCAGCACCGTTCGCCGCTGTTCTATGCAAGCGGCTCCCTGCTCGCGCTCTCATGTGGGTTGTGGGCTCACTCATAACCATTCTCAGTCTGCGGACGATCGTGATGGCCCTGGCGTAGTCGCCGGCCGGTGGGCCGCGCCCCTGTTGTGGGAATCAGCCTCTGGGGTCGGAGCTGCCTCGCGGCAGACATTGACCTGACACGGGGTAACGACCAGATATAATGAATGCCGGGTCAGCTATATTACCCACACCCTCCACGTTGCCGCTACTACCCACATTATCCTTGTGGGGCCCCGCCATATACGCTAGAATGGAAGCTGCTTTGGTAGGCTGTCTGCCATTGTCTCTCAAACACCGGATCAGCGATGGAAACCGACGACCTCAAGCAGGCTTGGGACGACCTTGCTCTTGAAGACCCTCTGTGGGCCGTGCTTACCCGCGCGGGAAAGAGCGGCAGACGGTGGGACGTGGACGACTTCTTCAATACCGGTACGCGAGAGATAGCAGGCGTAATGGGCAGGATGCGGACCCTCGACATCGACATTCCGCGGCGAACCGCGTTGGATTTCGGGTGTGGCGTGGGCAGAATAGCCCAGGCCCTGTGCCGTTACTTCGACCGCGTCGCCGGAGTCGATATCTCACCTGAGATGGTTCGAATCGCAGAGACGTTGAATCGTCGTGGCCGCGTGTGTAGCTACAGATGCAATCACGCGCCGAACCTGGAGCTCTTCGATGACGGCGAGTTCGACTTCGTATACTCCTCTATCACCCTGCAGCACATGTCACCAGAACTCGGAAGGTGCTACCTCGGGGAGTTCCTGAGGCTTCTCTCTCCGAACGGGATGCTTGTCTTCCAGATGCCCAGCCATCCCGCCCGAACACTCCGCGGGCTTGCCAAAGAGTCGTTGCCGCCTTGGCTCCTTTCGCATCTCCGACGACGCGGCAGCCTCTACGAACCGCGAATAGCAATGCACTGCACACCGAAGAGGCAGATCGAGGATTTCCTCACCGGGCATGGAGCCGTCCTCCTCCATGTCGAACGCGACCGCGCCGCGGGACCTTCCTGGCTGAGCTATCGATACTACGTGACGCATGCTCCAAAGACCGCTTCCTCCCACCACACGCCGCGCCCACTCGCTGTGCGCAGCTAACTCCAGTCCGCCCACCGACCATAGTGTTCGAACAAGAACCCGATGGGAAGAGGTGAGGACAGTTCCCTTGTTGGTCTGCCCGTGGTCTGCAGCTCCCTGCCGGCGCACCATAGAAGGAGCCCGCCGGAAGATCCCGGCGGGCTCCGAAGGGGAGAGGTCTTGTGCGTAGTACCGCTACATTACCTGTACAGTGCCTTGATGTTACCCCAGCTGCTCTGCTCGACCGCGACGATCAGCTCGCCCTCGGCCCAGGTGTCGTCCACGTTGATGCCAGCACCGCCGGCAGAGCCCGGACCACAACCGTTGTCGGTCGTATGGAACGTCCACATCACCTTGACATCGCCTGCAGGCAGCAGTTCCATCCCCGTCGGGCCGATGTCAATACCGTTAAGACCGGCCGAACCGAAACCATGGCACTGCCCGAAATCGCCCCACCATGCACCAGTCTGGTAGCTGACGCCATCAACGATCACGTAGTCGTTCCAGTAGTCGTTGTCGACTGTCGGGACCTCACAGTGAATCGCCCAGCGGACCGTGCAAGTGGCGGCCGTGCTGATGTCGATAGCAGCAGTGATCAGCGAGTTGTCAAGGTTCGGCGGGATGAGGCTCGTGTCGGCATCATCACCACACCACCACGACGGAATCACGTTCGACGAGCAGATGTCATCGACCAGATGCCAGTAGTCACCGGCGGAGGCCGGA
>JALGZD010000011.1:1169-11774 GCA_025782395.1 bacterium | reverse complement strand
CCTCGACGGGCAGACGTTCGACCTCGAGGGCGTGCGCTCGATGCGCGAAAACCCTGGTCACGTCAACACGAGCCCGTTCACGAGCTACAACTGGCACGGCAAGGGGAACTTCGCTTCGATGGTCGACTGCGTCGTGCTGGGCGCGACTGAGGTCGATGTGAACTTCAACGCGAACGTCGTCACGCATTCGGATGGGAAGCTCCTGCACGGCATCGGCGGCTGGCAGAACTGCCTCTTCTCGAAGTGCACGATCCTTCCGATCCCCGCGTTCCGCGACCGCATCCCCGTCATCGTGGATAAGGTTACGACGCTGGTCGGTCCGGGCGAGCTCATCGACGTTATCGTCACAGAGCGCGGCATAGCCATCAACCCGCTGCGCGAGGACCTGCTCGGAGCCGTCCACGGCAAGGGGCTTCCGGTCCGCACGATCCAGGAGCTCAAGGCCGAGATCGACGATCTGGTCGGCGGCGCACCGAAGCCTCCGGAGCTCGAGGAGAAGATCGTGGCCGCCATCAAGTGGGTCGACGGCACGGTCATAGACTGCGTGCGGCAGGTGAAGGTGTAGCGGGAGCGATGCTTGGGCGTGCGGGGAGGGACTCACCCCGGCGCTCAGATAGTGCAAACACAGGGGTCGGGCCATCCGGCCCCGCCCCTGTGTTTGTGCGCCGGCCATGGCAGATGGTGCCAGGGACGGTGCTGTCAACCAGCGACCGAAAGAGGACCGGGGCGTCAGCAGGAGGTGGAGATCCTCTAGGATCCTGGTGGCAGCGAATCGTACTGATTGTGCCTGACTTTGCTGGGGGGGCAGCTATACTGGACGTGATGTGACTGGTCGGACACGTGCTCCGCGTTCTCCCTCCATCCAGACAAGAGGAGGGCTGCCTTGAATGCCGACTCCACCACAGCGTTGATTCCACCAACACCCGATTCTGCGTACGCGCCGATCCCTATTGTCTTACGGAAGTCAGGGCGGAAGGGAACTGGTGGGGTACGGCGGATCCAAGCGAGCGGCTATTCATGGGGTTGGTGGACTGGCATCCGTTTCTCGTTGCCGACCCGTTCGAGCGAGGGGGATCCGGAGACGGGGATGAGGTCGAAGAGATCCCATTCTGCCTCATCCAGAACTCGCCGAACCCGTTCAATCCAATGACCTCGCTACGGTTCGGTCTTCCTGCGCGTCAACACGTCAGTCTGCTGATCTACGACGTCGCGGGCAGGTGTGTGAGGACACTGGTGGATGGCACCATGGAGCCCGGCTGGCACGATATCGTCTGGGACGGTCGCGACGATGCCCACCACCGGGTCTCATCAGGCGTCTACTTCTGCCGTCTGATATCGCAGGGTTCAACATCGGTCAAGAAAGTGGTATTATTGAAGTAGGAGGCGCCCGATGAACGGATGGTACAGTCGGTACTGCGTGGTCCCGGCGATGGCACTCGTGCTTCTCTGTGCCGTGGGTGGTGACGGCTTCGCGGGCAAGGTCGCGTTTGAATCAAGCGCCACAGGCTCTGTGATCGATGCCGGTACCGAGACTCCCACGAGGTTCCTTGCGAAGTTCGATCTGCCGGAGTATCTCGGGGAGGCGGAGATCGAGCTTGCCGTCGTTGAGTTCAGTGCAGTGGTTGAGTGTGATGCCTCGGTGGGTGGCTTGACCCTGAACGCATTCCTTGTGACCGAGGACTGGGAGGAGGGCCTCATCGATTGGACGGGATTCGATGGGAGTGGTGCAGAGCCCTTCGACCGCAGTCTTCATGCGATGTGGGGGATGGCAGCCGGGGACTCATCACTCGTTCGCCTGGATGTGACCGAGATGGTGGCGGTCTGGGCGGGTGACGCGGCAGCCAACCGTGGGTTCGTGTTGGCTCCATCGGCGGGCGAGGAAGGCAACGTGCTGCCGGAGTTCGCTCAAGGCCCGCGGGCAGGCGTTGCCGCGTTGACTATCTGGTATACGCCGAGGGCAATGGGCGGCGAGCATGATGAGGAGAATCGGTAGAACGGCGTCGCACGGAGAAGGCGACGCTCTTGACCCGACCCTTCACAACGGAGGGGGATGATATGAAAGCGATAGTGAATGTGTTGGTGCTGGCCGGCGTGGTCCTCGTGATCTCATCTGCAGCCTAGGCCGGCACGATCTACTGGACCCCGGCGCACGAGTGGGCTCCGCAGGGACACAGCGCGATGATAGCGACGGGGGATCTTGACGGCGACGGCGACTATGATGTCTCGGTGCTCGGCATCGGGCCCGTAGCGCACTACTGGAATGTGGGGACGCCACAGGAGCCGGCATGGGAGCTGGACGAGACTCAATACCTAGAGATCATTGGCTGCGACTACAGAACGGGCGGGCTTGGCGACGTAGATGGTGACGGGGACCTTGATCTCGCAATAGGCTGCTACTATGAGGATGCCATCTACTTCTACTGGAACATGGGACCGCCCGGAGCGCCGGTATGGCAGGCAGATCTGTCGGTTCTCGGGGATGTCACGAAGCCAATAGACCATGCCGAGCCGCGGTTCGGGGACATGGACGCCGACGGAGATCTGGATCTCATGGTCATCCGCGGCAGCGGCCGGGTCTGGTATGCACAGAATGTCGGTTCAGCGGGCGAGCCGGTGTTCGAGGACGTTGGCTGGGTAGATGAGATCCCGTGGGCCAGCGGATCTCCCCCAAGTCTCGCTCTTGGAGACCTCGATCTCGATGGCGATCTGGACATAGTCCGGGTAGCCGTGGGTACATCGCCGGAGTGCTTCGAGAACGTGGGGACACCGCAAGTGTTTGAGTTCGTAGAGAATTCGGACATGATCATGGGTGTGAGCATTCCGCCCACCGGTTACGGCTGGGGTGTTGACCTCCTGGACATCGATGCGGACGGGGACCCAGACATGATTCTCGCCATAGGCTACGGCGAGAACCTCCTCTTCCTGAACGGGGGTGCAACCCCGGTCGAGCCCACAAGCTGGGGCGTGATCAAAGCGATGTATCGGTGAGGACGTCGAGTCCTCGCCATGGCTCGTCGAGTCTGAGCTTCACGCCTCCGAGTTCCGGGTCGGCCCGTCGTAGAACCTGCGCGTGGGGTAGGCGAAGTCGATGTCAGGGGCCGTGGCGAAGCGGTCCAACACGTCTTCCCACATCGCCTCTTCGGTACCGCGGCGTTGGCGCGGCAGACACAGGTAGCGGATAGTCAGAAGCACACCGCTGTCTCTGACGGTTGTGTAGACGATCGGGGTCAGCGTCGAGTAAGAAATCATAAATCTCTTGCTCGCTTCCTTCACAGTTCTCTCGGCTCGTTTGCTTTTCTGGTCATCGTGTGCCGTGGCGACCTCCTGCAGGATCTCTTTCGCCTTCCGCCAGTTGCTCTCGAACGTGACGAGCACAGGTATCTCATTCCAGATGTATCGAAACCCGTGACTGTAGTTCGCAAGCGGAGCGGACAATAGCATTCCGTTGGGGATGTGAAGAACGCGGCCGGTGCTCTGATCTGCCTCAACCCAGTTCCCGACTTCCATGAGGGAGAACTGGAAGAAACGGATATCGATGACGTCACCTGAGAATTCCCCGATCTGAATCCGGTCACCTACAGCGAACGGCCTTCGCGATACGATAAAGACCCACGCGGCGGCGTTGGCCACAAGGTCCTTGAGAGCGATGGCGATACCGGCCGAGAAGAGTCCCGCGTACACTGCAAGGGACTGGAAGCCCTTGAACCAGATTCGACCCACAAGCAGGACTCCGAGTGTGGCCGCCACGTAGCCTGAGATCCTGCGCCACTCGTATCGCGTTCTGGCATCGTCGGTTCTTCTCCAGACGATCCGCAGCACGAGCGGACGGGCGGCCCAGAGAACCAGCAGAATGGCGGCGGTGTTCGCGAGATTCAGCGACGTCTCGGTCGTGAGACCGGTGACTGATGCGATCCACACAGCAAGCTGATTCATGGTTTCTTCCTCTTGGCTACTCGGCTTGGCTCCCGCATGCGGGACAGTCGGGGTCTTTCTCTATCTCAAGGATATCGAAACGCGGTTCCACGCCTTCGACGATGAGCAGGCGGCCGGCGAGCGTGCGGCCGATGCCGGTGAGATACTTGATCGCCTCCAGCGCCTCCAGCGAACTGATCATACCGGTTGTGCAGCCCGACACCTGTGGTTTCTCCGTCGGGATCTTGTGAGGAATGAAGCACTCGAGGCACGGAGTTGTCGGTGGATGGATGAAGCTGAGCTGCCCCGTGAATCCACCGACCGCAGCGTAGAGCATCGGGATGTCGAGGGCGACGCACGCGCGGTTCAGGACGAACCTGGCTTCGAGCGTGTCGAGGCAGTCGATTGCGATGTCATGCCCTGCGATAAGGGCGGGCGCCGAGCGCGTGTCGATGCGCTCCTGCCCGTCCCCGCCCCAATCGGGGAGTCCCATCTGACGCGAGTAGCGTTCGAGCTCATCGGCGGACAGCGTCATGGCGATCCTCCTGAGCGGGACGATACGGATGGTCCACCGGAACGACGCGGCTGGTGCACCGGAACAGCGCGGGTGGTGCACCGGAACAATGCAGATAATCCACCGGAACCTATCCGCCGGCAACCGGTGATTGGATCGTGATCACATCTCCCTCGGACGGGACGTAGCCGAGCTTCTGTACCTTCCCAGCGACAAACGCGAAGGCGACCATGGCAAGGGGAATGCCAAGCTCGCCCAGAATCTCGACGAGCGTGGCCCCCTCATCTGTCTCGACCCGGCGCGTGTACTGATCAACGTCCGGCTTGAGCAGCTCGTGGAGCTTTCCACCCGAGCGGAGATACACGATCATCGTTTTCCCCACGACCGTTCGTGCCGTGACCACGACGCGTGACGATCTACATTGCCTTAGGCTTGAGTCTCCTGCCACGCACCTCAGGAACGCCGTCCTCAAACGGCTCACCGAGAAGGCCCGCCTTCTCGAGATTGTCCGCAACGTACGGAATCCCAAGAATCTCGAGCACCTCGCGCGTCGGATTGCCGTTCTTGTCCCAGCCGCGGTTGTAATAGTAGTCGTCGAGCATGTACTCGAAGTTCTCAATGCCGACCCGGTGACCCTCGGCGGGGCCGCTCGGAACCTTCTCCTCAAGCTGTCTCGCCGGCGCCACGTCGAACCGGCGTCCCGGACCACCGTTCCGCTCCAGGTAATGTGACCGCGTGAGATTCCAGATCTTCTCCGAAATCTTCATGCACTCCTCGAGCGTGACGTCCCAGCCTGTGATGTAGCGAATCGTGTCGACGTGTTCCTCCGCCGTGACGTCGACTTCGCCCCAGAAGAGGCGGCAGCAGCACCACGTGTCGAAGAGCGGGCGTATGTGCTGGAGGTATATGACAACCTCGGCCTTGCCCTCCGGCGTATCCTGACCGATCTGGATGTCGGCCGTAATGGCCCAGCTGCGGTTGTGGTGCGCGCCGATGTCCGACGTGCAGTAGGAGAGGAGTTGGGCGGAGTACCAACGGGTGTCGTATCCGCTGAACTCCATGCCCTTGGCCTGGTGGGCGAAAGCGAGTGTGCCCTGGCCGAGCCGCTCCGCGGCGCCCTTTGTGCCGTACGAGAGGACCTCACCTATGCCTCTGCGATCGGCGATCATCCTGATGATGTTCTCGAAGTCGTCGATGTTACCCCACCTAAGCTCGTGACCCTCGAGATCGTCCTTGGTGATGATGCCCTTCTCATAGCACTCCATGGCGAAACCTATCGTGTTGCCACCGCTCATTGTGTCGAGACCGAGATTGTCGCAGAGATAGTTGGCGTACGCGACATCGTGGATGTTCGTCATCCCGCAGCTTCCACCGCAGAGAGCGATCGTTTCGTACTCGGGTCCTTCGACATATACGTCCGGCTTGCCCGGTATGTGCGCGCGTGAGTACTTGCCGCAGTTTATCCAACAGCCGAAGCATGCCTTGTGAGTTACGAGAATCTCCTCTGCAAGCTTCTCGCCGCTGATTCCTTCCCAGCCCTCATGGTACGTGGTCTGGAAGTTCCTCGATGGGAAGCACCCGTGGTCGTTCGACCAGCCGACGAACAGCGCCGTGCCGTACTTCTGCCACGGTTCCATCAGTGGATGCGTCTTTGTGCGCTGTATGATGTCGCAGGTGGACTTCGTCAATGTCGGGAGGTCGTGGACGGGAAGGGATTTCGATCCACGGATTGCGATCGCCTTCAGCTTCTTCGAGCCCATCACCGCACCGACACCGCAGCGTCCCGCCTGGCGACCGAAGTCGTGCGTGATACATGAGAAGACAACGCCGTTCTCTCCGGCTGGTCCGATCGTGGCAATCTGGAAATCCTCACCGAGGTCGTCCTTCATCCGCTTCTCAAGATCGAGCGACCCCATCCCCCAGTAGTCACTAGCGGATCTGAGTTCGATCGTGTCGTCGTCGATGTAGAGGTAGACGGGCTCCGGTGAGATGCGCTCGAAGACGACCATGTCGTATCCGGCGTACTTCATCTCGGCGCCGAGATGTCCACCCATGTTGGAGTCGGCGTGTCCGTTTGTCGCCGGCGAGATACACCCGAACCCGATCTTGGAGCCTGCAGGCGCGAAGGTCCCGGTGAGAACGCCGGGCGCCATGATGAGGATGTTCTCGGGGCCGAGCGGGTCGGCGTCACGCGGGACCTCATCGTAGATCGTCTTTGCTACAAACCCACGTGCTCCCATCCACTCGCGTGCGAATTTCTCCGGCGTCGGCGTCCGCTTGATCCCACCCGTCTCCAGGTTGATGCGAACGATCGTTCCTCCAAATCCGTTCATTCTCGATTTCCTCCGGGGGTTCTCATTCAGTGTCCGCTGCTACTCGACCACCGTGAGCGCTCCTGTGTTGCAGACCTCCGTGCACTTCATACAGAGGTCGCACATGATAGGTGTAGGAGCGTCGGCGTGTACGAACATGACGCCGAACGGGCAGACCTCCACACAGATGCCGCAGTCCGTACACGTCTCCGGGTCGATGACATAGGCGTCACCGACGAGCGAGATGGCGTTGACGGGGCAGGCCTCCATGCATTTCCCGCACTGGACACAGAGTTTCGGTGTGTAGACGCCCGGGTCGGGGAACTCCGCATCGATGTGAATCGCGGCCTTCTTCGGATTGATCTCATCGTAGTGCTGGATCGCACATATCTGCATGCAGAGTTTGCAGCCAGTGCAGTTCTCCTTGGCCACCCTTATCTTCATTACGTCCTCCGTGTGTCCGCTGTCCACGGCGCCGGCCGACGTGTGTGCAGGGCCGGATCTTCGCGGTGGTGCTACTCCCAGAGCTTCTGTTGACAACCTACTCTTCGTCACCAACGACCGTGCAGCGGAGTTCTATTTCCCCGCCTCCTTCGATTCCCTTGAGCGCCGTGCTCATCCCGAGGATGGCCGACGCCATCGCATCCTGAACAAACGAGTTGAGCTTGATCTCTTCGCCGTCGATGAAAAGGCGCGTGGACCACATCTCGCCGCTGGCGGACGCCGCGAGCTTCTCCACGAGGTCGCAGAGCTCCGCGATTTGATCCGGTCGGAACGTGGCTCCGCTGTAGCCGTCGCGGGCATCACCCACGACAGCGACGATTCCATCGAGCTCGTCGATCCCAAGATCGCCGCCTGCCATCACGATTTTCTTTCCCGGCACCTGTTTGAATCCCTCTGCCAGGACGATCTCATCGGAGAGGGCATCACGGAACGAGATCCGTTCTATTGTCTCCGTAGCGCCGGAATGAAACACGATCGTTGAACCCGTGCCTGCGAGGACGGACGTGCTCCCGTCTTCTTCGCTCCAACCACCTGGATCCATGTGCTCGCCATCTCTCACCTCAATCTAGTAGCGAAGTGCCAACGCAGTGGCGACGCCGGCCACACCGGAGCTGATCGCGGCAACTCGGTAGGCTGCCCACCGCGCATTTGTCCATCTCTCGGATTCCATGGCGAATCTGCGGGCCGTCGCGAGCCCGGCCCAGGCTGCGGGTATGGCGAGGACTGTTGCGATGGCGCCCTGGACGAACATGTAGTTGTTCGTCTTGCCGACGATTGCCCAGTACGGATTCTGAAGGATGTACTTGGCGAACGGAGCGAATGCGATGAACGATGCGAAGGTCGCGAAGGCGGACATTGCGAGGACGCCACCCAGTGAGACCGAGTCTGCCCGGTGGGCCTGTCGTGCTTCATACAGATCTTGCAGCCCCAGACTGGATGCTGCAGAAACTTGAATGCCCCAGCGATCGCTGCCAGAGACAGCGAGCTTCCGGGTGTCCCCCAGATGCGCCGAGCTGCCACGAGGAACAGGATGCCGATGGCCGTCAGTATTGGAGCGCGCGGGATCGACTTTGAGAGCGCCAGCTCCCCGATGCCGAGCTCAGAGAGTCCCCAGAGTGAGCCGAGAAGCACCAGGCTGACGACAATGAAGCGCTTCGAGTTCATGCAGATCTCCTTCCGAAGCACGAGAGGGAATTCTGATCCCCCCTGGATGTGATGGCCGTGAGTGTGCGAGTAGTAGGGGCCCGGCCGCATTGCGACCGAGCCATGTTGCATATTCTAGCAGAGTGCGAGGCGGGGGTAAAGCGGGGTGAAGTATGGCCGGGGCGGCGCCCAACGAGCGCCGATCCGGCAAGCAGACTGCTATCGGTAGATCCCCTTGATTCTACCCCAGCTCGTGTGCTGAACGGGGGACTCACAGTCCGGGCAGCCGCATGCGTAAGCGCCGATCAGCTCACCGCACGGGTTCTCAGCCGCGCCGGGCAGACAGGGCGAGTTCGCGCAGAGAGAGAAGTCGAGACCCGGCACGTCACAGAAGAGCGGGAGCATCGAGATGTTGTCGCTGAACGAGCCACACAGATCGTCTCCTCCTGCGTTACCGAAGATGCAGCAGTTGGTGATGCTGGGTGTCTCCGTGCCGGAGTAGCAGGAGACGGCGCTCCCTTCCGTGCTGAACGCGATGATTGTCTTCTCGATTATCGGTGATGAATCACGGCATACGATACACGCTGAGTACGGCGAACACGAATTCAAAACAAAGGTGCAGTTTGAAATTATCGCGTCCGCGCTCTGACGGCACGAGATGCCTGCTGCGTAGGTGTCGGCCGTGTTCCCTACGAACAGGCAGTTGCTGACGGTCGGTGAGGGCGGTTTCCAGAAAGAGACCGCGCCGCCGCTGAGACCAGCGTCATTCTCTTCGAAGCTGCAGTCAATGACTGTCAGTGCGGACTCCTGGGTGTAGAGACCTCCACCCTGACCTGAGCTAGCGATGTTTCCAGAGAAGGTGCTTCCGGCGAATCTCATGGTCGAGAGGTAGCACATGGCGCCCCCGCCGCCCTGGTCTGCGGAGGTGTTTCCCTGAAACGTGCAGTTCTCCGCACGCCCGGCGCTCGATTGGTTGTAGAGACCTGCTCCGAACGAGTCGCACGTGTTATCTATGAACTGGCACTCGAGAAATCGCACGTTCGAGCTCAACCAGCACACTGCCCCGCCGCCATAGTCGGAAGCGTGGTTGTCGAGGAAGCGGCAGGACGTGAATGTGGGCGATGCGCCACCGTAGCAGTAGGCGCCTCCTCCTCTGTCTGCCTCGCCGTTAGTGATCGTGAATCCCTCAACCGTGGCGGTTGAGTCCTCATCGGTGTGGAAGTAGAAACCGCGGCCCAGATTCTCGGGTGTGGAAGTAGAAACCGCGGCCCAGATTCTCGCAGTCGATGATGGTGTCGTCCCAATCGCCTTGGGAAATGAGCAGGATGCTCCTTCCCCCGAAGTCGATGTCGCGGTTGTTGGGTCCGGCGTATGTTCCGGGCACGACGCTGACTGTGTCGTCGGTTATGGCGGCGTTCACGCCCTCTTGGATCGTTTCGTAATCCCCGCTTCCGCTTGGGTCGACTATGATCGTCGTGGCGAGAGCAGGGAGTGCGGGCAGGGTGAGTAGAACAATTGCGAGAAGCACGAAGGGTCTCATGGCATTCTCCTTGACTGATAGTGATCACAATGGACAGCATCGTTGCAGAACTCAGCATATGCCTCCGATTTGCTCGCGTCAACGCTCAACCTCCTAGGATTGCGGAGATCGTGCGACGGTGTGCTCTTGGAGTGGTTTTGCGAAACCGCCGGCCTACTGGCGTTGACGGCCCGTCAGGGGCCCGCTATACTCAGGTGCTGCGACGCTTCCACTGAGAAAGATCGCAGCGTTTCTTCCTGGAGAGAGGTAACGATGAACCTGGAAAGCAGGCTCGCCCAACGAGCCACAGGCAAGGAGCCGTCGCCGATCAGGGAACTCCTTGGCTATCTCAAGATCGACGGCATGATCTCGCTGGGCGGAGGCTATCCGAATCCCGACACATTCGTTTTCGACAACGTGGACATACGTTTCAAGAGTGGAAGCACTGCGACGCTCGACGGGAAAGAACTCTCGGTCGCCTCGCAGTACGGACCTTCCGACGCCCATCCTGCGCTGAAACAGGAACTCACAGTCTGGCACAAGTCGAAAGACGGAGTTGATCTCGGCGGTGATCAACTCGTCGTCCTGAACGGTTGCCAGGAAGGCCTCTTCATCATGGCCTATCTCTTCACCGATGAGGACGACAGCATCGTTCTCTCCGAGCCTGCGTATCCGGGCGCGCTCTCCGCGTTCAAGTCGTT
>JALGZD010000011.1:0-1132 GCA_025782395.1 bacterium | reverse complement strand
GGCGAGAGACTTCCCAAGTTCATCTACACGGTTCCGAGCGGGCATAACCCCGGCGGCGTTGCACTCGCCCAGGACCGTAAGGAGCAGATGCTTGAGGTAGCATCGAAGCACGATCTCCTGATCCTTGAGGACGATCCCTATCAGCTGGTCAGCCTCGACGGCAGCGACCTGGCTCCGACCATCCAGTCCATGGACACGGAAGGAAGAGTCGTGAGGCTTGACAGCTTCTCGAAGATCTTCGCGCCCGGCCTGAGAATCGGATATGCCACAGGCCCAGCCGATCTTATGCGCCAATTCCTTCTCTTCAAGCAGTCGTCGAATCTGCACACGAGCATGTTCATACAGGCCCTTCTCCAGAAGTACATGTCGACAAGCGGGCACGAAGGGTTCCGTGAGCACATCAGGACGAACTGCGAATTCTACCGGAAGAACAGAGACGCGATGATTCAAGCGGCGCAGAAGTACCTGCCGCCCGAGGTCAGCTACAATATCCCCTCCGAGGGGATGTTTGTGTGGTTCGTTCTTCCGGACAAGTGTAACGCGAAGCGAATGATCGATGAGCAGTGTGAGAAGCTCAAGGTACTGCTCGTACCCGGGAGCGCGTTCTCAACGCGGGGAGGACTCACGAACTGCATGAGGGCGAGTTTCAGCATGGTCGCTCCTGAGGCCATTACGGAGGGAATGAAGAGGTTTGGTGAGATGGTGAAAACGGAGATGACGAGATCCTAGGTGACGGTACCGCTGTGGCTCGGTCAGCGACTCTGACCGGGTCCGGCAAGCTTCAGGAGGAATCGATGGGGAAGAGAACGATAGTCACAATGCCTGGAGATGGAATCGGCGCGACGGTACTGCCGGAGGCGCTGAGAGTGCTCGATGCGATCGGCTTCGAGGCGGACTACGTGCACGCGGACATCGGCTGGGAGTTCTGGATCAAGGAAGGGAACGCCCTTCCCGAGCGCACCATCAAGCTCCTACAGGAGCACAAGCTCGGCCTCTTCGGCGCCATCACGTCGAAGCCGAAGGACAAGGCGGCCGCCGAGCTCTCGCCTGAGCTCAAGGACAAGGGCTACGTCTACTACAGCCCGATCGTCGGTATGCGGCAGCACTTCGATCTTCACACCTGTCTCAGGCC
>JALGZD010000103.1 GCA_025782395.1 bacterium | reverse complement strand
CGATGTGGGGAAGAATAGGTGTGAATGTGGAGTTGCAGCCAATGTTATCTACTATAATGTATGAATCCATATTTGAAAAAGAGTTGGAGTGCTACGAGATGGCGTGGTTTGACCCAACTCGAGATGGATATCGCTGCAGCACTATGCTTTTCGGCACCGAGGGAGGCGGCGCTGGGTGGGGAGTATGGAATGGCGGAGAATACTCGAACCCAGCTGTAGACGAACTTTTTCTCGCTACAAATAAAGCAACTGACCTTGAGAGAAGGAAGAGATTACTAGAGAGTGCTGAAAGCCTTTTGATAGATGATATTGCGTATATTCCAACGGTTAGCGAGTCGACGCCCTACGGAGTACGAAAAGGACTGGAGATTGAGGCAACGGCCGACTTCCAGGTTTACGGTCGACGCATTCATTTTGTTGAAGAATGAGGAGGAACGCGAGTAATAAACCTATCTATATCTAAGAGGCGATTTAAAGTTAGGCTCGGGGGATTGGCTGGGGCGTTATCGTCCCCCGAGCCAACTGTTGGAAGCAGGGTACAAATGAGACGCGTTTTGCCTCCTGGCCTTAAGTATATCTCCAGGTAAGTGATGTAAATTCTGAAGAGCGTTTCAAAGTGCAGTGGAGGGGAAGAATATTGAATGCAGGTGAGAGGCTTGCAAAATATGCGGAGAAAACCGAGTTCAGCGATTTCTGTGAGGAGATCATTGAAAAAGCAAAATATCTGATCTTGGATTCAATAGGGTGTGCACTAGGCGCTGTCCAAACGGAACTGGGTAGAAACTACATAGAGCTCGCGAAACATCTGGGTGGGAACGAGGAGTCATCGGTGATCGGGGATGCTAACAAAGTATCGTGCATGAATGCAGCCAATGCAAATACCCACTTGGCTGACTTATTGGATTTCGACGATACCTATGATCTCTATCCTCCTTACCATCCTGGTTGCACAATTGTACCGTCGGCTTTGGCGTTGGGAGAAACAGTTAAGGCTTCCGGAAAGGAACTGCTTACCGCAGTAATCCTAGGTTATGAAGTAAGCCTTCGGGTAGGGCGTGCTGCTGGTTCGCTTCTCTGGTCTCTATGGCCATCCCTGTCTACGCTCTCTAAACTAGTGGGCCCAGCGACCGCTGCATGCAGGTTATTGAATCTAGACCGAGAAGCTTTTAAAAGGGCTTTTGATATTCTCGAAAGTGGGAGTGGTCGTCTGGAGCTAGCAGGCCCTAAAAGGATAAAGCATGACATTCCTAAAGAGTCAGTGAGGGGGAGTGTTAAATCCAACTACGGGCTCGTTTCTTTACGGGGAATTCTGGCCGCGCGGCAGGCGCAGAAGGGTTTAACAGGAATGAAAGGTCTACTGGATACCGGCCTGCGAACTTGGTATCTGATAGGCGGTAAGGTAGACAACTACGATGAGTTGACCAAGGGGCTGGGCGAATCTTACAGGATTATGGACATGAGTTTTAAACCGACTCCATCTTGTCGCTTGACTCATCTCCCGATTACTGCTGCATGGCAGGCGCTTGAGGATTATCCCATTAAAGCAGAGGAGATCGCTGAAATCACCGTTAAAGGAGTGGAACGGCTGAAGCACTACGAATGGGAAACGATGCTCGACGCTCAGTTCAGCACACCCTGCGCTTTAGCCATGGCCATAAGCGGTGGAGAGCCTGGGCCGAGGTGGTACACAACGGGTCGATTCAAAGATGCTGATATCCGTGAGCTAGCAAGTAAGGTCAAGTTTGAATATGATCCGCAGGCTGAAGCACTTGAGATCAAAAATGAAAAGCTGACAGGCACCATGGTAATAAGGCTCAAAAGTGGGAAGGTCAAGAAGGCGTACGTTGAGCAGATAAAAGGGGCGCCAGATAATCCCATGAGCGAAGACGAGCTAAGGGCCAAGTTCAGAGCAAATGCATCTTCTGTTATTGGTGATGAACCTGGAGAAGCTCAGGGAGGTATCTCTCCTAACAAATCTATTACATCCACACGACTAGCTGGTCGTGGTGACTGTATCGTCAGAAAAGAGGGTAGATACAATGATTCCAATCGAAGCTGAGCTTTTTGATAGATGACCTGGAGGAGATTTTGCCGAGTCGAGCTTTTAACTTGGCGCAAATCAGCGGCTAAACTGGTTCAAGGTTTCCAGGTTATATCTAGTGTGTTTCCGTGGTGTTTGTAGGAGGTATTGGTGTTTGGCTATATGATAAGAAGGTTGTTCTCTTCAGCCGTAGTAATTATCTTGGTTTCCGGGTTCACTTTTATAATCTCGAATTATACGGGAGATCCAGTCCTTACCATAGTAGGTAAATACGGTCTAACGAAAGCAAATAGACAGAGAATCGTAGAAAAGTATGGCTTCGATAAACCAGTTTTCATACAATATAGTAAATTTCTGCTACGCGCAATCCATGGAGATTTGGGCACATCTTTCGTTTGGAGGCGTCCAGTTATTGAGGTCATCGCGAGAAGAATACCTGCATCGGTCGAGCTCCTAATTGCAGCTCTTTTTATTGCTCTTACTTTTGGTATTGGACCAGGGGTAATATTGTCGGGGAAACCACGGTCAGTTCCTAGCAAGCTCGCATTCGTTCTTTCACTAGTGGGACTATCTATACCTACCTTTGTAAGTGGGATTCTGTTCCTTACAATATTTTGTGTAGTGCTGAAATGGCTTCCTGCTTTTGGGCGGGGGGGAACAATCAAATTAGGCTTTTGGCCCACAGGTTTTCTCACAATATCCGGGCTTAAACATCTTATAATGCCTGCTATAACATTAAGTCTCTATCAGGTTGCTTTCATGTTTAGATTAACCCATTCCGAGATGATGGAACAGCTTGGCAGGCAATATATACAAACAGCTAGGTCAAAAGGGATATACGAGTGGAAGGTGCTATTCAAACATGCTTTTAAAAACGCGTCTAAACCACTGGTGGTAGTGATTGGGTTGTCAGTAGGTATATTCCTTGGATTCTCGATTGTTACCGAGGCTATATTCCAGTGGCCTGGATTAGGGAACTTACTTATGAGTTCAATCGCCGCTAACGATCGACCAGTAATTGTTGCATATTTAATGTTTATTTCCATGGTCGTTGTGTTTAGTAATTTCGGTGCAGATATTATCCTAGGGTTTGTGGATCCACGCATCAGGTACGATTAAAATGTTACATTCCAAGTTCTTCAGCCACCTAATTCGAGATATTCCAACAGTGATCAGTGGAGTAATACTCTTACTGACTATCATTCTGGCATTTTTCCCGTCATTAATCGCTCCCTACAATCCATGGAACCCCGCAGAAACTCACTTACAAGATTTACTAAAGCCACCTAGTTGGTTGCCAGGAGGTAAACCAGGTTACCTCCTTGGAACTGATAGCGTTGGGCGTGATATGCTTAGTTTAATAGTGTATGGGGTCCGGCCGTCACTTATTGTAGGGTTCAGTGTCGTTTTACTCTCTGAAATTCTAGGAGTAGCATTAGGTATTTGGGCAGGGTTCTATGGCGGCTGGTTAGGCAGTTCAATTATGAGAATCGCTGATACTGCCTATTCCTTTCCAGCATTGTTAGTTGCTATATTTCTGATCGCGGTCCTTGAGACCAGAGGGCTTCATGTAGTAATCCTTGCACTTTTTACGGTATCGTGGGTGCAATATTGCAGAATTATGTTTAGTATGGTAAAATCAAAGAAAGAGGAGGAGTACATTACAGCAGCCTATGCTATAGGTCTAAGTAATTTAAAGGTTATATTGAAATATCTCCTACCCAATTGCATTTCTCCTTGTTTAGTGGTAGGTTTTGTTGACGTAGCGAGGGTAATAATGTTGGAAGCTACCTTAAGCTTTTTAGGGATTGGCGCTTCCTTAACTAGGCCTTCTCTTGGACAAGTAATAGCGTCAGGGAAAGAAGTTTTACTGGCAGGAAAGTGGTGGATAACGATATTTCCAGCGTTGTTTCTAATTATCATAATACTTAGCATAAATATACTGGGAGAATCGCTAAAATGCGAGTTAAATCCGGAAATCACCGAGAAGATTTTGTAAAGAAGGGTCCAGCTTTCCGGTACTATCACAAGAATTTAGGACCATGTAGAGGGCTGTGTAGAATAATTTCTAGGATAAGGAGGAAAGAATGCCTGGAAAATTTGGATGGAGGGGGAAGATAGGTTTGCTTGTTCCTTCAGGTAATGCAACGATGGAAGTTGAAGGTCATCTGGTGATTCCAAGAGGAGTATCTATTTATGTTAACCGGATGAAAATTGGTCAGAGTGGGAAATTGGAAGAAAGACTTTTGAAAATGGCTGAGGATCTTGAAAGAGCTACAGAAGCTCTATCCGCTGTGGAACCTGATGTCATAGTATATGGATGTACGAGTGGGAGTTTTCTAAAAGGACCGGAATGGGAAAGGGATATCAGAAAAAGGATTGAGAAGATTGGAAATTGTAAAGCTTTAACCACTGCCGGAGCAGTAGTTAGTGCGTTAAAAAAACTCGGAATTAAAAAAGTCAGTGTTGCTACTCCATATTCTAAAAGTATTAACTCCTTAGCCAAAAATTTCTTGGAAACAGAGGGGTTTACCGTTTGCACAATTCAAGGGTTGGATCCTCCTTTCAGTAACCATAGAACCCCATCGACTTCATATAAATTAGCTAGAGAGGTCGACAGTCCTGAGGCAGAGGGTATCTTTATTGGCTGTACTGGCTTTAGGTCAATTGACATGATTGAATATTTGGAGAGTGATCTGAAGAAACCTGTAATTACCAGTAACCAAGCTACTGTCTGGAAAGCACTAAGAGTATTAGGAATTGGTGAAAGTATCTCTGGGTTCGGAAGTTTACTTAAGAAAGCATAATTGTGAAAATAACTGCTAGGGAAACAAAAGAATTTACACGAGCTCCATTTACTAACTTCTATAAAGAGAGAAGAGACAGTTACCAATATGGCTAATGAGATCTTTTGTGGACTAAATGTTGCTGAAAGGACAAAGCGATGAGCCGAATAAAGAAACATCCTATCCTGAGTTTCAAAAAAGGTCGTGAGATCCATTTCATATTCGATGGTCACCAGATTAAAGCTTACCAAGGAGAAACTATTGTAGCCGCTTTACATGCAGTAGGGATCAGAGAGTTATCTAAAAGTATTGATCTTCATCGTCCTCGTGGGCTTTTCTGTTCCATTGGGAAATGTTCCTCCTGTCTTATGCTCGTGAATGGTGTACCTAACGTGAAGGCGTGTGTAACCGCAGTCGAAGAAGGAATGATTGTTGAATCTCAAGGTGGTAAAGGAATGCTGGATATTCAGAGAATTAAGACAATTCCTAGAAAACCGCCGAAAATAGTAAACACGGAATTGACCATAGTTGGATCTGGTCCGGCTGGGCTTTCTGCAGCTAAGACCTCTTCTAAATTGGGAGTCCCAACTTTACTGGTTGATGAAAACCCAAAAGCAGGAGGGCAACTTGTAAAGCAGACCCATAAATTTTTCGGATCGAAAGATCAAAAAGCAGGAGTACGTGGCATTGATATTGCCGATGGTCTGCATGAGGAAATTAAAGCATCTAATTCCCGGGTACTAACGCAAGCTGCTGTTCTTGGTCTTTATAGAGAAGATAACGGCAATTTTACTGTGATTTTAAAGAGGGATAACCAGTTAATAGAAGTTAAAACTATAGCTATTATCATAGCTACTGGTGCAATGGAGAAAATGCTTGCTTTTCCCAACAACGATCTCCCCGGAGTGTACGGAGCTGGAGCTGTCCAAACGCTTATGAATGTGTATGGGGTAAAACCCGGAGAGAGGGCCCTGATGGTAGGTGCTGGAAACGTGGGTCTTATCGTTGCCTACCAACTCCTTCAAGCAGGCGTGGCGGTGGAGGCAGTTGTCGAAGCTATGCCTAAGATCAGCGGTTACCATGTACATGCCGCCAAATTGAGGCGCTTTGGCGTTCCCATCTTGACCTCCCACTCTATCAAAAAAGCGTTGGGGAGGACGAAAGTAGAGGGGGCAACTATTATCAAGCTTGATAAAAACTTCAAGCCAGTTGAGGACACGGAACAAGACATTGATGTCGATATAGTCTGCTTGGCGGTAGGCCTTAACCCCTCAACGGAGTTAGCTCGCCAAGCGGGTTGCGAATGTCACTGGATACCAGAGCTTGGAGGTTACGTTCCTATTTACAACCTAAATTTACGGACGACTATTAAAGGTATCTACGTTGCAGGAGATTCAGCTGGCATCGGTGAGGCGAGCACAGCTATCATTGAGGGCAAGATTGCCGCTCTTTCAGCCCTGCTTGGTATGGGAAGGAAGGAAGTTATCCAATCTCGGGGAAAGGCCTTCAAAGAGCTTGAAAGCTTAAGAGCTGGTCCTCTTGGCCGGGTCGTTCGGGAGGGTAAACGAAAGATCTTTCGAATAGCAGAGGAGGTAGTAAATTGAGCGAATGGGAAAAAACTGGCGTTCTCTCGCTAAACGACATATCAGGTAGCATTCCCTCTAGAGAGAGGTTTAAAGCCGGCCCTGTAGCCATCATTGAGTGCATTCAACACATTCCTTGCAATCCTTGTGTGGACGCGTGTCCCTTTGATGCCATTTCCATTAATGGGGGGATGACGGAAACCCCAAAGGTAGATTTTCAACTATGTACAGGATGTGGAACTTGCGTCAGTATATGTCCAGGTCTGGCTATCTTCATCGTCGATCTAACCTATTCTGACAAAAAAGCGACCATTCTACTCCCCTATGAACTTTCCCCTTTGCCGAATTCCGGAGATAAAGTTAAGGGATTAGATCGGGGAGGGAATTGCCTCGCTGATGTAGAAGTATTGAAGGCCACTAAGAAAAATGGCTCCGGATTAGTTTCCATTGCTGTCGATAAAGAGCTAGCAATGGAGATAAGAAACATAGAGGTGTGAAATGAGTAATGATGTTATAATCTGTCGCTGTAACGACTTGACCCGCGACGATATCATTTCTGCTATAGAGGATGGATATCAAACCCTGGAGGAATTAAAAAGGCACCTAAGGGTGGGGATGGGACCTTGCCAGGGAAGGACATGCCTTCCCTTAGTGGCTCAAATACTCGTTAAAAGAACCGGTAAATCACTTGATGAGGTCAAAATGCCTACTTCTAGACCACCTCTTGAACCAACGCCACTTTATGTTTTCACTGGGGGGTCTCATGATAAAGAATAGAACAGATGCGGTGATCATCGGTGGAGGGATTACGGGATGTGCTCTCGCTTATTATTTAACAAAAAAAGGGATGAAGGATGTCGTATTGTTAGAGAAAAGCTTTTTGGGCTCGGGTAGTACAGGGCGTTGCCCCGGAGGCTTCCGTCATCAACATGGTTCAGAAGACAATATCAAGTTTGCAAAGGCAAGCGTGAACATTTGGCGAAGATTGGAAGAAGAATTGGGAAGAGATATAAAATTCGAGCAAAGAGGGTATCTAATGTTAGCAACGACTGAGGAAGAAGTGGAGAAACTACAAAAAGGTTTAGGAGTTCAACATAAACTTGGCGTTAAGAGTGAATACGTTTCCCCCAACGATGCAAAAAGAATCTCACCCATGTTGAATGAAGATATGTTATTAGGAGCAGCTTATTGCTCATCGGATGGCTTTGTTGACCCTTTTAAAGCTGTCGAGGCCTATAGCCAGAAAGCAAGGAACCTTGGTGTCGAAATGAATCTATATACCAAGGTAATTGATTTGAAAGTTAAGCGTGGTGCTATTTCCGCTGTGGTGACTGACAAAGGAGACATCGAGACTAGGGTTGTGGTAAATGCTGCCGGAGCCTATTCCAGGGAAATCGCAGACATGGTTGGTATAGTGCTTCCAACCAAAACGCGCAAAGTTGATGTAATCGCTACCGAACCGGTTCAGCATGTTATTGATCCACTCATCATAGACATGGGAGGTGGTGTATGGTGTGGTCAAACCTGGCGCGGTGAAATTCTTGCTGGAATACGAGATCCCCAAAACCCCACCAATTATAACCTAGACGTTGGCTTAGAAACATTAAGACGTATGACTAAA
>JALGZD010000130.1 GCA_025782395.1 bacterium | reverse complement strand
GAGGCCACGCGGGAAGACCGGGCACGCCCATGACCGAACCAAACGCCGTATGGACCATCGATTTCAAAGGGCAGTTTAGGACCAGAGACAGCATCTACTGCTACCCGCTCACTGTAGCAGACGGATACAGCCGTTTCCTCCTTGGATGTCAGGGCTTCCTAAGTCCCTGTCACATGGACACTAAGAAGACCATGACAAGACTCTTCCGGGACTTCGGCCTACCCTCCATCATCAGATCAGACAACGGTACTCCGTTCGCATCCTCCGCGATCGGAAGGATTTCAAGGCTCTCCGTCTGGTGGATCAAGCTCGGCATCTACCCCGAGCTCATCGAGCTCGGACACCCGGAGCAAAACGGAAGACACGAGCGCATGCACAGAACACTCAAAGCCGAGACCGCGAGACCCCCGGCCGGCAACCTCTCCGCTCAGCAGAGGAGGTTCAACGCCTTCAGGACCGAGTACAACCAAGAGAGACCACACGAAGCGCTCGGCCAGGTGACGCGACGCCGGCCTCTATCTACACGCCGTCAACCAGACCGTTCCCGGATCGCGTCCCCCCTATCGAATATCCCGGACACTTCGAGGTCAGAAGAGTCAGCAGGAACGGAGGCATCAGATGGTACTCTAACTGGGTCAACGTCAGCCACGTCCTGGCTACCGAGTTCGTCGGCTTCGAGGAGGTCGACGACGACCTCTGGAACGTCTACTTCGGACCCGTATGGCTGGGCCGTTTCTATGAGAAAGAACTCAAGATCGAAGACGCTCTCGGTCGCAAATGCAGACGAAAAGTGTTACCCATGTACCTAGACTAATCTGTTACCTATGTCCCCGGTCGTTCACAGGCTGTCCCGGTACTTCGACTTGATCGTACCCCAGCTCATGGTCTCGACAGGGGTCGAACCACACCCCACAGGCCACGCCCCGATCAGCCAGATCGGTCCCTCAGGGCCACACGGCGAATCCGAATGGAGCGAATAGGGCTCCTCTGGATTCTCATCGCCGCAGAAGAGCGGATCGACACACATATTCTCGTCGTTGTCGTACTGGTCCGCGATGCAGCCGACCCAGTCACCGTGCGAGTTGCCGAACACATCACTCCAGCCAATGTCCACTGAGGACTGACTCGTACACTCGAACGGAGCACCGCCGTCATTGAACGCGACTATGCACTTTAAGATCAACGGATGTGAACCGCCAGAGCAGTAGAATGCAGAGCCGCCTGATGAGCTGCTCGTGGATGTGTTGTGGGCGATCGTCGAGTAGAGGAACCGTGGGCCTCCGCTATAGGCCGCAACGGCCCCGCCGACATTGGCAACGTTGCCTGTCATTGTGGCCCGCTCGAGCTCTGCGTAGCCGTAGAACCACATCGCACCGCCTGAACCTCCCTGATTTTCAGCGAACAGCACATCCGTGAAGAACGGAGTGCAGCCCGTGTGTACGCTGACGGCCCCGCCGTAGGTCTCGCAGCGATTGCCGACGAATCGGCAGTGGGCGAAATCCGGCATACAATCCCCGGCGCAGCAAGCGGCGCCCGCGTAGCTGTATGAGTAGTTGCCCTCGAATGTGCAGCCGAATAGCTGAACAGACGAGTCCCCACAGAAGAGCGCGCCAGCGGACCCGGCGGTGTTCTCCGTGAACGCGCAGCCATAGAGGATTAGCGAGGATCCGGAACTGCAGTAGATCACCCCACCGCGCTCGCTGGACTCATGCATCGCGCTGTTGCCCGTGAAGGTGCAGTTCACGATCTTCGGCGAGGAGCCGATGCACCTTATCGCCCCACCACCATCCTCAGGCGTCAGACCATCCATGGTCGACCTTACCGGAGCGTAGCCATTCCGGATCGTGATCCAGCTGAGAATCGAGTTGGGGCCCTCTCCCGAGTGGAAGCTGAAACCACGGTGCGGATCCGACGAAGTCCCTTGACAGTCGATGATGCACATTGACGGATCGACGCCCTGCGACACTAGCGTGATGGCCTTGCCTGTGTAGTCCAAGTCGCGATTGCCTTCACCAGTGAAGATACCACCGGCAAGCGTGATCACATCTCCCCCAACACAGGCATTTATGGCCTGCTGGATGGTGGGGAAATCGCCTGTGCCATCAGGCCGAACGGTGTACGTCGTACCCGACGCGCTTCCCGCGACTAGAAGAGCGACACTGAGGGCCAGGGTTGCCAACCTCATGTTTGCCTCCCAATGGTCGTCCGACACTGAAGTGCTGGCTCGAGTTCGTGTCATGTAGTGCCTGCAGCCCATCTAACAACCGCGCATCAGCTGCGAGCGTTAAGACTGGCGCGATGGGTGCGGAAGCAGCCAGCGTGACAGACAAGCTCGACGGCTGCATGCGCTAGTTAGGCAACACGGAATCAGCCGTGTCGAGCCACAGGTCACTCGTCGAAAAGCTCGGCTCGGTGCTCCTCCAAACATGCCGGACAGATCGTGTGAGAGAACCGGGCCTCCGAATGAGCGTCAACATACGTCTCGAACTGAACCCATCCATCGGGCGTGCGGATCTTCTTACAGTAACCACAGATCGACAGTATCCCCTCAAGATAACCTATCCTCGCAAGCAGCTCCCGCGTCGCGAGGAGAACCGCCAGACCGAGAACCAGGACGAAGCCACTCTCCAACACGCACTCCACAATGTTGATCGGCGTTCGCGGCGCACCCATTAGATAGTGAGGAACGTCGAGAATCTCGTCCAGCCAAGGGAGGAGACTCAACGCTACGAAGCCAATAGTCTCGTACAAGATGACTCGCCTAATCACACATCGTTTCGTCGTCATCATCTCTCTTCTCCGTGTTGCCTAACAACCGCGCATCAGCTGCGAGCGTCAAGGCTGGCGCGATGGGTGCGGGCGCTGCGCAGCAGCGCTTGGCAGCCAGCGTGACAGACAAGCTCGACGGCTGCATGCGCTAGTGTTGTGTCCCAGCAGTAGCTTGACATAATCTTTCGATCTTCCGGAGTATCGAGTCGGCCGTCGCGGACCAGACGAAGGGTTTGGATCTGCTGTTGTACTGAGAGACGAAGAG
>JALGZD010000113.1 GCA_025782395.1 bacterium | reverse complement strand
CAGTGAGCGGGTAGCAGTAGATGCTGTCTCTGGTCCTAAACTGCCCTTTGAAATCGATGGTCCATACGGCGTTTGGTTCGGTCATGGGCGTGCCCGGTCTTCCCGCGTGGCCTCTCTTCCTCGACTTCCTTCGCGGCTTCACAAGTCCGTGTCGTTCGAGGATGGCAGAGCCGGTGCTGATTGCGGGCCACCGCTTGTCGGGGTACTTCTTCTGGAGCCTTGAGACGATCTTCTTGGCGCCCCAGGTTGGGTGGCGCTTCTTCTTCTCGAGAATGGCGTCGACACAATGATCCGGTGTTCTGTGCGGGCACGAGTGAGGTCTTCTCGATCGATCGGCGAGGGCCTCGAAGCCGCCTTCCAGGAACCGTCGGAGCCACTTGTATCCTGTTTTTCTGCTGACGCCGTAGAGCTGACAGAGTTCAGTCATGGAGTAGACTCCAAGTTCGTAGTCGCGGGCGAATTCCTTCCAGGGCATCTGTGCACCTCCTTTGCAGGTAGTGCCCAGGTTATCCCATTTGGGTATGGAAGTGTCACCCATGTACCCGGATCGAAGTGTTACCCATGTACCCGGATCGTACCGGACTGCGCCCTAACTAGCGCATGCAGCCGACGAGCTTGTCTGTCACGCTGGCTGCTGGCGCGGCTGCCCCGCTGGCATCCATCGCGCCAGCCTTAGCGCTCGCAGCTGATGCGGATGCTGGATGTCGTGTCTCTCGGGAGGCGACGCTGTAGCTAAGAGAGTGCAAGTAGGCTGCGGGGCCTGCCTTCCTGGTTGGAGGGTGCTACCCGCAGCTTTCGTGTATGTAGCATCGGAAGCAGAGAGCAGCGTGGCGACATCTTGCCACCGCCTAACTAGCGTTTGCAGCCGCCGGGCTTGTCTGTCACGGCGGACTGCTATCGCGGCTTCGCCGCAGCACCCGCCGCGCCAGTCTGGCGCCCGCGGCTGATGCGCGGTTGTTAGGCACAGCGCGCGACGAGAGATGGAGTAGAGGTTGGCCGGACAAGCCCCTCACGAATGAGGAGGTGGGATCATGAGATGTCGCATTCTCACCCCTGCCATCGCTACGGTGTTGTCTGCCGTTCTTCTTGTCTTCGCGGTTGATGGGACGGGTGCACCCAGGAGTGAAATCGAGCTGTCGTGGGACGACGGCAGCGCGGAACATGGGATCGCCGGGTTTGCCGGACAGAAGCTCGCTGTAGGGTTCCATGCCCCCGAGTCAGCCTTGTCGCTCACCGCAGTACGGATCTACATCATGGACGATGGAGTGGTGAACCCCGTGGATCCCGATCTCCCCACGACGGAACCGTTCACCGTCTGGGTGTGGGCCATCGGCAGTAGCGGCGAACCGGGCCCTGCCGCCAACGATGGCTACATTCCGTTCACTAGTTCCTATGAGTGCCCCGAGGACATCTGGGTCGATGTGGTGTTTCCGGAGCCGATTGATATCTCGGACGAGGGGCAGTTCCCGAACCACGCGTTCTACGTTGGGCTTGAGTGGGAGCACCGGCAGAATCCGGTTGTTGGGTTGGATCTGGACGCTCCTTTCTCCGGCGAGACCTGGTACTGGGACTGGCTCAGCTGGGCCGCGGTCGACACGGCGGATGTCCTGATACGCGCAGTGGTGAGTGACAGCTCCGAGGTTCCAGTGGAGGCGCTATCGTGGGGGCGCGTGAAGTCAGAGTATCGTTGATTCCGCGCGCGTGCCTAACTAGCGTATGCAGCTGCCGCCCCGCACCGCCCCGTTGGTGGTAGCTTGCAGGATGAGTGAAGAGAGGGCGGCGCGGACGGCTCTGTCACGCGCGCTGCATTCCGGCTTCGCCGGGCAGCGCTCGCGCCAGTGCTTGGCGCAGCTGATACGCGATTCGTTGTGCCGCCCGTGGTACAATGGGATCGCAAGTGTGACTTGATTTAGTCCCCTTGGAGGCAATCGCGTGAATGAGCAGCTGGAGTTCCTGAAGCTCATCGTGTCCAGGCTTGACGCGGCGTGTGTTCCCTATATGTTGACCGGATCGATGGCGATGTCTGTGTACGCGCCTCCCCGGATGACACGGGATCTGGATTTCGTGGTCGCGTGTGAAGTGGAGGACGCAGGTCGAGTGACGGAGCTTTTCCGCAAGGACTGCTACATCGACGAATCGAGTGTCCGGGAGGCTATCAAGGGGCGGACCTCGTTCAACATCATCCATAATGAGTGGATCATCAAGGCCGACTTCATGGTGCGCAAAGAGAGCGACTATCGCCAGAAGGAGTTCCAGCGACGCCAGGAAGTGAACATGGGCGACTGGGACCTATGGGTTGCCAGGCCGGAGGATCTTCTTCTCTCGAAGCTGCAGTGGGCGCAGAGCGGATCTTCGGCGCTCCAGATGCGTGATGTGCGGCAACTGGCCGCGAGTGTGGAGGATCTTGATTGGGACTACGTTCATTCATGGGGGTCCAAGCTTGGTTTGGCCGAGCTCATCAAGGAGGTCGAGCCACGATGACTGACACACCGGCCTCCGTCAGCGCACGGTACGCACGAGAGCTGCTCAGCCAAACACCTGCCCGCCGTGTCGAGATGGCGTGCTCGATGTTTGTTTCAGCCAAAGCCTTGGCGCTTGCCGGCATTCGTCTGCGCAGTGTTGGCGGTGGTCCAGATGAAGAGCGCCGCGCGCTTTTCATCCGGCTGTACGGTGACGACTTCACACGTGAAGGCGCAGCGATCGTTGTCGCTCACTTGCGGGCGGCATAACTAGCGCATGCAGCCGCCGAGCTTGTCTGTCACGCTGGCTGCTACCGCGTGCGCAGCACGCGCCGCGGCTTCGCCGCTGGCACCCATCGCGCCAGTCTTAGCGCTCGCAGCTGATGCGCGGATGTCAGGCACCTCTTGGAGAGGGTACTGTATGATCACAAGCCGACCATTGAGAGTGGCGTTTGCCCTTGGTCTCTCCGCTGCCGTTGCCCTTATCGCGCTGTACTCAGTGCGGGTGGTGCCAATCCCCCGTGGCGGCTTTCTGCGCGGCTCCTTCGTTACCCACTCGGTGATGTTGGGTCTCTCTCTTGTGATCATCTGGGTTCTCTCGCGAGGTCGACCTGCTCTCTATGGACTGACGAAGGGAACGTACCGATTCAAGCCGACGATTTTGCTGTGGGTGCTTCCGACTGCCGCTCTCTCAGTATTCGGGATGCTTGCTTCAGGTGGCGACGCTCCTACGATGCTAAGCGACCGCACCGAGTTGCAGCTTGTCGTCTTCGTCTGGTTCTACGCAAGTATCTGCGAGGAGGTGCTCACTCGGGGGCTCTTGCAGACGCTCTTATCCGGTGGTCGGAGCAGGAATGCCCGAGGGCCGAGATTCAGTATGCCTGTCGTGCTGAGTGGTCTGTTCTTTGGAGCAATGCACATAGTGCTGTTTGATTCGATGGGGCCTGCTGCAGTGGTTCCCATAGTCCTGGCAACGCTACTTGGCTTCCTCGCGGGGCGCTATCGCGAGGCGACGGGTAGCCTGATACCGGCCATTATCGTCCACGCGTTGTTCAACATTGGGGGCATGCTCCCCGGCTGGGTTGTCCATTGGCTGACTGGCTAGATGCCGCAGTGCCGAAGGAACAGAGGTGCCTAACTAGCGGATGCAGCCGTCGAGCTTGTCTGTCACGCTGGCTGCTATCGCGTGCGTAGCACGCGCCGCGGCTTCGCCGCTGGCACCCATCGCGCCAGCCTTAACGCTCGCGGCTGATGCGCGGTTGTTAGGTGGGTTGCGCACAATAGGAGGATAGACGGTGGCCAGAACCAGCCAGAAGTTGGTCGCGTACTGCGGATTGTACTGCGGCGATTGTTCCAGCCACCGCGGCGTTGTGGCGGATCTGGCCCGCGATCTGCGCAAGGAGCTTCGAGCAAGCCGGTTCGACAAGACCGCCGAGGCGCTCGCAGAGCTTTCTTTCTTCGAAGGTCTTCGTCACTATGACAAGTGCTACGCGGCGCTTGGCGACATGGTGAAGTTGCGGTGCAAGCGCGGGTGCCGAGACGGCGGAGGCAATCCATACTGCAAGATTCGGAAGTGCTGCGAGCGCAAGTCCTACGTTGGTTGCTGGGAGTGCGATGATTTCGAGACATGTGAGAAGCTGGCTGAGCTTGAGTCCGCTCACGGCACGGCTGTCATCCGCAACATTCGCCGCATCCGCCGTAAGGGGCTCGAGGGTTTCTTGGAGGGCAAGCGGGACTGGTACGTACGCGCAACCACGTAACTAGCGGATGCAGCCGTCGAGCTTGTCTGTCACGCCGGCTGCTATCGCGTGCGTAGCACGCGCCGCGGCTGCGCCGCTGGCACCCATCGCGCCAGCCTTGACGCCCGCAGCTGATGCGCGGTTGTTAGATGGCTGAAGGAGGAGCAGCATGTTGCAGAGTGCCGTAGCGTTTCTTGTTGCCGTAGGGTTTGTCCTGCCCTACGCGGTGGACAGCTGGCCGCTTGACACCGCCGTTGTTCGGGCGCTCGAGAGCGCTACGTCAGCCCTCTACCCGACGGTGGAGGCCAGTGCGGTCGCGCGCTCAGTAGCCTCGGAGCAGAAGTCGATTCTCAGGGCCGACGTCGTGTTCATCGGGATCTTGGAGTCCGAAGGAATCGATGTTGTGGGACCTGACCACGCCCCGTACCGTGCGGAGCGGGTGCTAGTAGACCGCTGTTTGAAGGGGGACAGCAGCGAGCGCGTGTCGCTGCATCGTCAGACAGGCCTGACAATCTATGGAAACGCGCCCCTCGGAACTCGGCAACCGGATTGGAGTTCTCCGCGGGTTGGCAGGCGTTACTTGTTCTTGGCACACGTGCACAGGGATGATCCTGCGTTCTTGCTCGGCGGCTGCGGTCATGGACGATACGAGTTGGCCGATGGCGTCGTTGTCAGCAAGGGAGTTCCCGAGAGCGAGTTCGTGGCGGCCATTGAAGCCCTGCTGGGCGCGGCAGCGGAGTTGGAGGAGAGTTCACGGGAGGCCGGGGGTGCCATTCAGCCATCTAACTAGCGTATCTGGACTCCTTCCGCAAGTGTCGAGTGACAGATGTTGTGGTGTGATCTGACTGCATTCGTATCTTCGGCCTCATCTTGGGAGACGTATGAGGTCTCGGGGCCATGATGGAAGTCGCGCGCGGGGAACCAATCGCACAGCACGGCCTCGATGGCCAAGCTAGTTGTCGGTTCATCCCCGCGCCGGTCAGACCGGAACGCCATCAACGCAGTGTCGTCTCAGCAGTTCGTGGTGGGCATTGTGCCGGGTGGTATTGAGGCGGTGTTCCTCCTTTCGTATGGACGCTGGTTTCTCCAGACAGCCCATGTGATCCGGGCGAGTTTGTTGGCCAGCGCAACGGTGGCTTTGTTGTGTCCTCTGAGTCGTTCGAGTTCGAGAGCCCAGAGCTGGATCGGATGGGGGTTGGTCTTTCTCTTGGCACTGCAGAGTACGGATCGGGCTCCGTGGATGAGGAGCATTCTGATGTAGGTATCACCTCGCTTGCTGATGGCACCAAGCCGTCGGGTAAGGCCGGACGAGCGTTCCCTCGGTGTGAGTCCGAGGTATGAGGCGAAGTGTCGTCCTGAAGGGAAGCGCTGGACGTTGCCTACGAAGGCTACAAGAGCGGTGGCGGTAATAGGTCCGATGCCGGGGATAGTCTGCAGGAGCTGGACATCGGGGATGGTTCGAGCAAGGGCGTCGAGCTGTGTCTCTAGATTCGCGAGGTAACGTTCGATCCGGCGGATCTCGTCAGCGGAGTCAGCAAAGACCGGTCTGAGAGCGTGCGGGAGGGGAGAGTCCGGATCCTCGAGGAGTTCTGCTATGGCCGGCCTGACACGCTTTGCTCCGAGCGGGATGAAGACACCGAACTCTCTGAGCAGGCCTCTTACGGTGTTGATACGTGCTGTACGCGCAGCGATCCATGCAGACCGGAGTCGGTGCAGTGCAGTGAGGGACTGCTGGTCGATGCTCTTGATGGGTACGGGTCTGATGTCCTGGTTGCGCGCAGCCTCAAGGAGAGCCTTTGCGTCTGCGCTGTCGGTCTTGTTGCCGGTGACGTATGGTCTGACGCGATGTGGTGGCAACAGGACGACGTGGTGGCCGATGGAGCTCAGGGATCGCGCCCAGTGGTGAGCTGACCCACAGGCCTCCAGGAACACAGTGCCAGGCTTCTGCTGGGCGAAGAAGGTGACGAAGCGTTCACGGGAGAGCCTGTGGCGCTCACAGACGTGTCCAGGGTGATTGGAGACGGCGATCTCGAAAACGGACTTGGCGAGGTCTACAGCGTAGGTGGTATGGTGGTTCATTGGACTCCTCCTTCCTGGTGGCACAGTGATGCCGGATGCAGCATGGCACAATGATGCCTGTTGCTGCGGGAGGAGTCCATTCCATCACATGCAGCCGACGGGCTGGCTTGTCACGCCGGCTGCTGGCGCGGCTTCGCCGCTGGCACCCATCGCGCCAGCCTTAACGCTCGCAGCTGATGCGCGGTTGTTAGGTGGGCCCGAGAGGATCTATGGATAGCACTGTCAAAGACATGGGACCGTCTTGTGACATCGTTGGATTTGGCATCAAGAAGTGTCCGAGGTGTGGAGGTGTCCATGAGTTTCACTTCCCGCACAGCCTTCCTGCCGAGTCTACGGCCTATGTGCCCTGTCCAAACGTTACGCGGCTCTACAGGCTTGCCGGATTCTACATTGACACGACGCCCAATGTTCTCCAGGACGAACTCATCAAGGCGCGAGTCGAGGATATTCATGGGGCCAACGATCTCGAGAAGAAACTGGAGCGCTGGCATGCCGTTCGTCGAGCGGGGTTCTGGCTCCTTCATGAGTACCGAGATATGGTGGAGGAGGTCGCCCAAGCGTACATCCAGGGGTTGAACTATCCGGCACTGACGGGAGCTTGCTGCCTCGCTGAGCGAGTCATGAATCGGCTAGTGTTCAGCCTCAGGCCTCACTACAAGAAGTCAGCTCACTATAAGAAGATCCACAGGAAAGAGCGTCTACAGAGCTGGGACGATCTGCGGAGAATCCTGCGGGACTGGAAGATCACTGGACCCGAGCAATCTGCAGGAATCAAGCGTCTGTACGCGCTTCGGACCGATGCTGTTCACTACGTGGCAGACTACGACTATGAGTCGGCAGCAGCCGAGGCCATTCAGCTCACGTTGCAGCTCCTAGACTGGTTCTTCTTTGTTTACGACATGGATCGGATATTCAGGATCTTCGAAATCCCAGGTGAGATATGGGTGCGTGCTGACAAGCAGAGCGATCCGTTCGTCATTGAGTTTGTCTTGCCTCACTGCCTGAAGGCAGGCGCGACGCTCACATACCTCAGCGAAGGTGGATACAAGGAAGACGGCGCGGTTGTCGGGGAGATGACGGAAGCTGAATTCATCGAAACTCGGAAGGCCTACCTCAAGAAGCCGGAGGACTTCGATGACGGCAAGACTCCCCAGCAGTATCGAATCGAGCACCGCGGGGAGCGCAGGACATTCATAGTTCCATGACTATCGCGGGCCACCTAACTGGCGTTTGCAGCTGTCGGGCTTGCTTGTCACGGCGGCTGCTGAGCACCCGCCGCGCCAAGCTGGCGCCCGCAACTGAAACGCGATTTGTTAGGTGGCGCCGAATCCCGGTTCTGTGCCGGTGGAGATGGAGGCAGTTGACCGATGCGATTGGCACAGCTGCGACAGCTGCTTAGCTACCACGCGAAGTGGGCATCCCGCTTTGCAGCTCACGACGTTCAGTGCGTCTTCGGCAGAGCCCTGCATGATCTCCGAATCCAGGGCTTTGGAGAGTTCCGCAGGAAGCGCGTGCTTGACCTCGGGTGCGGACCAATGTACGCATGCGCCCTTCAGTGCGCAGCTTGCGGCGCGGAGGTTACGGCTCTTGATGCCAGGTATGTGCATCCCGGTCGCTTGCCTGTGGTGTTTGGTCGTGCGCTCGTACACGACGGATTCGAAGCAGCGGCGAAGCTGATGGTACGGCGAGTGCTTTTTGCGCCGGAGTACTACCGTGTTCTCGAGTCTGAAGCCCACAAGGACCTCCGGGCCCATGAGTCGGAGATCGAGTTTGTAACGTGCGATCCAGCAAGGAATACATATCCGTTGGCGTCGTGCAGCTTCGATCTTGTGGTTGCGAATGCTGTGCTGGAGCATGTGACGGACGTGTTTCTGGTAGCCAAGGAGATCCGGCGGGTGCTGAAGCCGGGAGGGTACTTCCACGCAATCATCCACAACTTCTATTCGTTGTCCGGTGGGCACTGTCCGGAATGGGCGTACCCAGACACAGATCCTTCCTCTCGGGTACCTCCGTGGGACCATCTACGAGAGGGCCGGTTCCCAGCGGCGTGCTTCCTCAACCGGCTGAAGCCCGAGGAGTACTATGAATCTCTGTCCCAGTACTTCGATGTTCTGCTGTTCGAAGGAAGGGATATCAATCACGAGCCTGGCGGTGTCGAGGGAGAGAAGTTCCTTGCTGGGAGCGTAGCCGTTGACCTAGCACACTACTCACGTGAGTTGCTGCTGACCCGGTGTTGGTGCGCGGTGTGCCGTCGTGATCAGCGCGATGCAGCAGAGTCGGCGCCACCTAACATCCTCTAAGCCGTTGCCAGTGTTTTCTTGGAGTAGTCAACGCCGCCCCAGGTGGCTGTGATGATGGCTTTCGCCTCGGTTTTGCTGATAGGGTTGCCCGACAGATCGCGGAAGACGTAGTGCGGTCGCGTGGTCTTTCTGGCCTCCGCTTGCTTGAGTTCTTTCATGAGGTGATGGATCCTGGGAAGGAGCTTGGCATTGGCG